>NZ_JBHGZU010000001.1:0-647053 GCF_042610415.1 Pseudomonas sp. MD330_10 | reverse complement strand
CTTGAACTGCGTCGTGTACTTGCTCATGAAAAAGCCCCAAGAGTTGGATAGGTGTCCAACTTTTGGGGCGCACTTCAGTGATTCAGTTAAAAATACTGAGCCTGACACACGGCAATCGGGGGCAAGCCCCCTCCCACATTGATCACCTTGAGCCGCTTGGGCCGGGTTACCGGATCTGGTGCCGAAGCCCGAGCCAGCCGCCCTTTAATCTCAGACCTTGAAGAAGATCAAACTGTGGGAGGGGGCTTGCTCCCGATAGCGGTGGTTCAGTTAAAAATACTCAGGCTGACACACGGCAATCGGGGGCAAGCCCCCCTTCCACATTGGTTTTGCAGTACGGGTGGGTCAGCGTACGACGCCTTCCTCGATCAGCAACTTGAGGATGGCTTGGGCGCCTTCTTCAGCGCTGACGCCTTTGAGTACCTGCCCACCGCCGCCACTGGCCTTGGCCGTGGCCGCTTTCATGCGGTCGGCGCCGCTCTTGGCCTTGATCACCTTGAGCCGCTTGGGTCGGGGCTTGGCCGGTTGCAGGGTGGCGCCCACCAACAGCGCATCGTCTTCGACCTCGACCTCATGGGCCGCCAGTTCCCCGCGCTGGCCCGGGCCATAGGCGCTCTGTCGTGGTTTGGGCGCGGCATTGTCCACCGTGGCCAGAAACGGCAGACGCACCTTCAAGCGCCGCCGCTGGCCCCGAGGCAAGGCTTGCAGCACATGGGCCACGCCGCCGTCGATGGACTCCACCTGTGCCAGCCCCACAATCAGCGGCCAACCCAATTGCTCGGCGAGCAAAAACGGCAGCATTCCCGAGCCTTCGCCGGTTTCCGCCTGGCTGCCGGTAAGCACCACCTGGGCTCCGGCATCACGCAGGTACTCGCTGAGTACCGGCAGTGCGTCGGCGGTGGCCGGTTGCTCCAGCACATGCAGTTGCGGCAAACCCATGCCCAGATAGCTGCGCAGGGTCGGCTCGGCGATGTTGCCGGCATGCAGCACCTGCAACTTATCCCCAGCCAGCTGCAAACCCAGCTCGACCGCGCGGGCGTCCTGCTCGGCGCGGCGCGGGCGACCGGAAGTCGGGTGGGCGCCGATGGACACCAGGCTGATTACATTCGTGCTCATGCTCATATCCTCAAGCCGCGTCGCGCTTGGCGCCGTTGCGGTAGGCCTCGACCGCATCGATCAAGGCGTGCAGTATCGCGGCGCTTTCGCCGATCACCGACAGGTCGGCCCGCTTGATCATGTCGCAACCCGGGTCGAGGTTGATCGCCACCACCTTGTCGCAGGCACCGATGCCTTGCAGGTGTTGGATCGCCCCGGAAATCCCCACGGCCACATACACCCGCGCGGTGACCCAGGTGCCGCTGGCGCCGACCTGGCGATCACGCGCCATAAAGCCATCGTCCACCGCCACCCGCGAGGCGCCTTCGGTGGCGCCCAGTGCGGCGGCGGTCTGGTGGAACAGGGCCCAGTCCTTCACGCCGTTGCCGCCGGAGAAAATAAATTCCGCTTCGGCCATGGGAATGGCCGCCGGGTCCACCGCCACCGCGCCGAGATCCTCGATACGCGGCAAGCTGCGCGCCAGGGTTGTGGATAACTCCACGGGCAACACTTCATGGCGGGTTTCGCTGACCGGGTCGGCACATTCGGCGGCGGCCAGAATCAGGCGTGGCAGCGGCCGCGCCAAATCCTCTTGGCCCGCACCGGCGCGGCCGGTGCAGGTGTTGTCTTTGATCTGCCACACCCGCGTGGCCGGGCGCTCCTTGAGGCTGGCGGCAAAACGCCGGCCCAGCTCGCCGCCACCGCTGCGGCTGTCAGGCAGCAGCCAGTGGCGTGGATTGAATTGGTTATCCACAGCCCGCAGACCTTGCACCCGTTGTTCCGGCGAATAGCCGTCGAACTCGGCGCCGTCGAGCACCAGCAGGCGATCAACGCCGGCCGTGGCAAACGCACTTTCCTTGTGTTCGCCAAACACCACCGCCAACACCGCGCCGTCGCCGCCGGCCAGCTGCCGAGCCAGGCCAAGCAGGTCGCGGTCATGGCTACTCAGGCGGCCACCGACCATGTCCGGCACCACGTTGATGTAGAACGCCGGCGCAGCGACTTGATGCAGCGGCAATTGCACTTCGGCGGCTGCGGTACGTTTACTGGCGCCACCTTGCTGGGCGCCGCTGCGGTCAATGCGTTTGATGCCGTTGGGGCCGATAAAACCGATGCCATGCACGTTCTTGCGGATGACGCCATTGGGCCCCATCCAGCTGTGCTGCACCGGCTGCATCGCCGCATGCAGCGGGTGCAGGCGGTTACGGGCGATCCATTCGGCCCGTGGGTCGCGGCGGATTATGTCGCTCATCAGTGCACCTCCGCAGGTTCACGCTTGGTCGGTGACTTGGCCGGTTGAGCCTCCTCAAGCAAGGCGTCGGCCACCAGTTCGGCGATGTCCTTGATCAATGGGCGCGGTTCGACCACCCCTTCGAGCATCGCGGTGCATTGCGGGCAGCCAACGGCCACCAGCTCGGCGCCGGTTTCGCGGATGTCTTCCATGCGCATATCCGGGATCCGTTGCTTGCCGGGAATGTCAGTGATCGGCGCACCGCCACCGCCGCCGCAGCACCGTGAGCGGAAACCGGACCGCTGCATCTCCTTGACCTCGATACCCAACGCCCGCAGCACTTGGCGCGGCGCTTCGTACTCACCGTTGTAACGGCCCAGGTAGCACGGGTCGTGGTAGGTCACGCTGTCGCCTTTGTGCTGGCCCAGGTTCAGAGCGCCTTCGCCAATCAGCTCGGCCATGAAGGTGCTGTGGTGTTGCACGCGGTAGTTGCCGTTGAAGGCGCCGTACTCGTTTTTCAGCACATGGAAGCTGTGGGGGTCACAGGTGACGATGCGTTTGAAACTGTACTTGGCCAGGGTCTGGATATTGCGCGAGGCCAGCAGTTGGAAGGTCGCTTCATCGCCCAGGCGCCGCGCCACGTCGCCGCTGTCGCGTTCTTCGAGGCCCAGCACGGCGAAGTCGACCTTGGCCGCTTTCAGCACTTTGACGAATGCACGCAGGGTACGTTGGTTGCGCATGTCGAAAGCGCCGTCGCCGACCCAGAACAGCACGTCGGTGCTGCCTTTTTCGCTGAGCAATGGCAGGTTCAAGTCCGCCGCCCAGTTCAGGCGACCGCCCGGAGCGAAGCCGCCGGGGTTGTCGGTGGCGATCAAATTCTCCAGGACTTCGGCGCCCTTATTCGGCGTCGCGCCTTTTTCCAGGGTGAGGTGGCGGCGCATGTCGACGATGGCGTCCACATGCTCGATCATCATCGGGCACTCTTCCACGCAGGCGCGGCAGGTGGTGCAGGACCATAGGGTCTCGGCGTCCACCAGGCCGTTGACGATCGGCTGATGCGGATTGCCGCCGTGCTCGCCAATGGCTTTGCCCGGATATGGGCTGCCGGCGAACTTGGCATCGGTGCCGCCCGCCAGGCCGACCACCATGTCCTGGATCAGCTTTTTCGGGTTCAGCGGCTGGCCGGCGGCGAACGCCGGGCACGCGGCCTCACACTTGCCGCACTGCACGCAGGCGTCGAAACCGAGCAGTTGGTTCCAGGTGAAATCCTTGGGCTTTTCCACGCCCAGGGGCGCGGCTTTATCGCTCAGGTCCAACGGTTTCAACCCGGTGGAACGGCCGCCGCCGAAGCGCTCGGCGCGGCGGTGCCAGGCCAGGTGCAGGGCACCGGCGAAGGCGTGTTTCATCGGGCCGCCCCAGGTCATGCCGAAGAACATCTCGCTCACGCCCCACAGCACGCCCACGCTGAGCAGCGCGGCCAGCAGCCAACCGCCAAAGTCCGCGGGCAGGATGCCCGCCACCGGCAGGGTCACCAGGAAGAAACTCACCGAGAACGCCATCAGGCTTTTCGGCAAGCGCATCCACGGGCCTTTGGACAGGCGCGACGGCGGGTTGCGCCGACGCAGGTACACGAAGGTGGCGCCGACAAACATCAGCACCGACGCCAGCAGCAAGGCGTAGCCGAGGATCCGGTTCTGCAGGCCGAAGCCGTGCACCAGGATCGCCAGCAGCGCCGACAGCACAAAGCCCAGCGCCGTGGCGACGTGGGTGTTGGCGATGTATTTGTCGCGGGCGACCACATGGTGCAGGTCGACCATGTAGCGCTTGGGCATGGCCAGCAGGCCGCCCAGCAGGTCGACCTTGGACGCGCGGCCACGGCGCCACATGTTTACCCGGCGCAGGGCGCCGAGGACGGCGAGGCCGAGGGCGGCAAACAAGAGAATAGGCAGCAAGGTGTTCAACATGGTGAAGCTCCCACAGACCGCACAGGTCTACTGTGAAACTGGCCCGAATGTGGGAGGGGGCTTGCTCCCGATGGCGGACTGTCAGTTGGTACAGTTGTCGCTGAACCACCGCTATCGGGGGCAAGCCCCCTCCCACATTTGACCGCGTTCACCTCATCAAAAGTCTTTGCACAAGCGCAGGGCGTCGTAGATGGCAGCGTGGGTATTACGCTGGGCCACACAGTCACCGATGCGGAACAGCAAGTAGCCCTCGCCCGCTTCGCTCAGGCACGGTTGCGGTTTGATCGCGAACAAGGCTTCCACGTCGATCTGGCCTTTGTTGCGCGAACCTTCCTTGAGCCCGTAGTAAATGGCTTCGTCCGGACGCACGCCGTTCTCGACCACCACCTGATCGACCACCCGCTCCTCTTTGGCGCCGGTGTATTCGTTCTCCAGCACCGCCACCAGCTTGTCGCCCTCGCGGTAGACCTTTTCCAGCATCATGTCGCCGGTCATGATCACTTCCTTGGGGTACATGCTGCGGTAGTAAGTCGGGAACGACGTACCGCCGATGGCCACGCCAGGCTTGATGTCGTCGGTGACGATTTCCACCTGGCTGCCTTTGTCCGCGAGGAAATCCGCCACCGACATACCGGTGAATTCGCAGATGGTGTCGTACACCAGCACGTTCTTACCCGGCGCGACTTTGCCGTCGAGCACATCCCAACTGCTGACCACCAAGCCTTCGGCGGCGCCCCAATGTTCGTTCTGCTCGATGTACGGATGACCGCCGACGGCCAGCACTACCACGTCTGGACGCAGGTCCAGGATGGTGTCGGCATCGGCGGCCACGCCCAGGCGCAGGTCGACTTTCAGGCGCGCCAACTCCAGTTGGTACCAGCGGGTGATACCGGCGATCTGATCGCGCTGCGGGGCTTTGGAAGCCGTGGTGATCTGCCCACCGATAAACTCTTTTTTCTCCAACAGGGTTACGTCGTGGCCACGTTCGGCGGCTACGCGCGCCGCTTCCATCCCGGCCGGGCCGGCACCGACCACCACCACCTTGCGTTTCGGCCCGGTGGATTTCTCGATGATGTGCGGCACGCCCATGTATTCACGGGAGGTCGCGGCGTTCTGGATGCACAGCACATCCAGGCCCTGGTACTGGCGGTCGATGCAGTAGTTGGCGCCGACGCACTGCTTGATCTGGTCGATCTGGCCCATCTTGATCTTGGCGATCAGGTGCGGATCGGCGATGTGCGCACGGGTCATGCCGACCATGTCCACATAGCCGCCTTCGAGGATGCGCGTGGCCTGGTTGGGGTCCTTGATGTTCTGCGCGTGCAGCACCGGCACCTTGACCACTTCCTTGATCCCGGCGGCCAAATGCAAAAACGGCTCCGGCGGGTAGCTCATGTTGGGGATCACGTTGGCCAGGGTGTTGTGGGTGTCGCAACCCGAACCCACCACGCCGATGAAATCCAGCATGCCAGTGTCGTCGTAGTACTTGGCGATATGCTTCATGTCTTCGTGGGACAAACCGTCCGGGTGGAACTCGTCGCCACACAGGCGCATGCCCACACAGAAGTCGTCACCCACTTCGGCGCGCACGGCTTTCAACACTTCCAGGCCGAACTTCATGCGGCCTTCGAAGCTGCCGCCCCATTCGTCGGTACGTTTGTTGACCCGTGGGCTCCAGAACTGGTCGATCATGTGCTGGTGCACGGCGGACAGTTCCACGCCGTCCAGGCCACCGGCCTTGGCGCGGCGCGCGGCCTGGGCGTAGTTGCCGATCACGCGCCAGATTTCTTCCGGCTCGATGGTCTTGCACGTCGCACGGTGCACCGGCTCGCGCACACCGGACGGCGACATCAGGGTCGGCCAGTTAAAGCCGTCCCAACGCGAGCGACGGCCCATGTGGGTAATCTGGATCATGATCTTGGCGCCATGCTTGTGCATGGCGTCGGCCAGGTTCTGGAAGTGCGGGATGATGCGGTCGGTGGACAGGTTCACCGAACTCCACCATTCCTGGGGACTATCGATGGCCACCACCGAGGAGCCACCGCAGATCGCCAGGCCGATGCCGCCCTTGGCTTTCTCTTCGTAGTACTTCACATAGCGGTCGGTGGTCATACCGCCGTCGGTGGCGTACACCTCGGCGTGGGCGGTGCTGAGCACGCGGTTGCGGATGGTCAGTTTGCCGATCTGGATCGGCGCGAACATTGCTTCGAAAGCCATGGCAGGGTTCCTCGACTTACAACGGCTTGACGATGAACAGGCCGTCGTCGTGGCCTTCTTCGGAGCCGCCGTAGACTTGCTCGGCGACGGTGCGCAGGCTGCTGCCGCGCGCTTGCAGAATCTGATCCATGGCCCCGGCGAACCAGCCGGTGAACATGTAATCGACCTTGCGCCCGACCTTGCCGTACACGTAGACGAACGCCGAATGTTCCAGCTTGACGCTGGCGGTGCCCTTGTCGAGGTCGATGTCTTGGATCTTGAACAGGCCCCAGCCGCGTTGCGACAGGCGCTTCATGTAGTGCTCGAACACCGCGACGCCTTCCAGGCCATGGCATTCGGCTTCTTTTTCGCACCAATGCCAGGCGGATTTGTAGCCGGCTTTGTAGAGGATCTCGGCATAGGCTTCGGCGCCCAGCACTTCTTCGATGCCCATGTGGTTGTTGACGAAGAAATGACGCGGCACATACAGCATCGGCAAGGCGTCGGAGGTCCAGACACCGGTTTCGCTGTCGACTTCGATAGGCAATTGCGGGGCGATCTTGGCCATGGAAACTTAACTCCAGAAAATTCGTGTTGATGCCCGTCGCGCGGAGGGCGACGGGTTAAGGATGAGGAGAACGGCGGCTTATTCGCCCCACACGTCTTTAAGGACGTTGACCCAGTTTTCGCCCATGATCTTGCGCACCACGCGCTCGCTGTGGCCGCGCTTGAGCAGGGTCTCGGTGAGGTTGGGGAACTCGCCCACGGTGCGGATGCCCAGCGGGTTAATGATCTTGCCGAAGCTGGTCAGGCGGCGGGCGTAGCCTTTGTCGTGGGTCAGCATTTCAAAGAAATCCTGGCCATGGCCCTGGGTGAAGTCGGTGCCGATGCCAATGGCGTCTTCGCCGACGATGTTCATGGTGTATTCGATGGCTTCGGCGTAGTCGTCGATGGTCGAGTCGATGCCCTTGGCCAGGAACGGCGCGAACATGGTCACGCCGACGAAACCGCCATGGTCGGCGATGAACTTCAATTCTTCATCGGACTTGTTGCGCGGGTGCTCTTTCAGGCCGGACGGGAGGCAATGGGAGTAGCACACCGGCTTTTTCGATTCGAGGATGACTTCTTCGCTGGTCTTGGAGCCGACGTGGGACAGGTCGCACATGATGCCGACGCGGTTCATCTCGCCGACGATCTCACGGCCGAAGCCCGACAGCCCGCCATCGCGCTCGTAGCACCCGGTGCCCACCAGGTTCTGGGTGTTGTAGCACATCTGCACCACGCCCACGCCGAGCTGCTTGAAGATCTCCACGTAGCCGAGCTGGTCTTCGAACGCATGGGCGTTCTGAAAGCCAAAGATGATGCCGGTCTTGCCTTGTTCTTTGGCTTTGCGGATATCGGCGGTGGTTTTTACCGGGATCACCAGGTCGCTGTTCTCACGGATCAGGGTCTGGCTGGCCACGATGTTATTGATCGTGGCCTGGAAGCCTTCCCACACCGACACGGTGCAGTTGGCGGCAGTGAGGCCACCTTTGCGCATGTCCTCGAACAGGTCGCGGTTCCACTTGGCAATAATCAGCCCGTCGATAACGATGCTGTCGGCGTGCAATTCGGCTGGGCTCATCAGGCGTCCCCTTATTGGCGATTCATGCGCCGAATCGTCTGCCGGCGCTTTGGGGCCAGCATATGCCCAGGGGCTGAACGGACCCGGTGCAAAAACGACAGGGGAATTGCCGAAAGCGTCAATCCGCGACAAAGGCTATGCAGACGCGTCAGACGGGTGGCTGTTCTTTGTCTTACGCTTGAGCCAGAATTCGGCCATCCACTGATATGAGACGGCGCAATGAAATCGATTTTCCTGGCTTTGGCACTCATCGCAACCGGCGTCCACGCAGCCGAAGACACCGACAGCACGCCCTGCGACGGTATCGAGAACGACAAACAAACCCTGGAATGCGCCACCTATAACAAGACCACCGCCGAGCAATTGCTCAAGGACAACTACCAAAGCCTGCTCGAACGCATGGGTTCGACCTACGGCAGCAACAAGACCCAACTGGCCGACATTACCGCTCGTCTGAAGGACGCCCAGCAGAAGTGGGAAAAACTGCGGGATGCCGACTGCGCCGTGGACACTTTCCCCGCCAAGCCCGGCACCAAGGACTACGCGATTGCGCAGAACGACTGCCTGGCGCGGATGAGTGATGAACGGTCGGAGTTTTTGGAGTCGATCGAGCAGGAATAAGCGACAATCGCCGCCACTTTTTAATCTGACCAAGGCCATTCATGACCCTCTGCGGCATCGAAATCAAAGGCAGCGAAGCCATCATCGCAGTCGCTTCCCTCGACAACCAGGCGCTGACCCATGTCGCCCTGGCCACCAAAAAAATCGCTCTGGAAGATGACGACGAGGCGGCGAATGTCAAAGCCTTCGCCGCGCAGGTGAAGGCGTTTGTGCAGGACAATGCCATCACCCGCATCGCCATCAAGAAACGCAGCAAAAAAGGTGAATTCGCCGGTGGGCCGACGACGTTCAAGATCGAGGGAGTGTTTCAGTTGCTCGACGGTGTGGAGGTGACGCTGCTGTCGCCCCAGACCATCAATGCGCAGAACAAGAAACACAACTTTGAACTGCCGGCGACGCTGAACAAGTATCAGCATGAGGCGTTCAAGGCGGCGTGCTCGGCACTGCTGAAGAAATAAGCCCCGCCGAAAAATCCAATGTGGGAGGGGGCTTGCCCCCGATAGCGGTGGGTCAGCCAAAGCGGTATCAACTGACAGTCCGTCATCGGGGGCAAGCCCCCTCCCACATTGGATGTGTGCTGTTTTTAGTGGGGGGTATGGCGCTTGTACAGCAGCCAATCCCCGAACGACTTGTCCTCCAGGGCATACCCGCCCCGACCCGATTTCCACACCAGTTCCTTGTCGCGCAGGGCATCGATGCAGGCCTGGATGGTCTGGGTGCCCGGCACTACGTCACTGCCCATGTCCTCCAACGCCTTGCTGACTGCGGTGAGGGTGCTGTCGGTAAACGGCGCGAAAGGTTCGTTGTTCAGCGAGCGTTCCACCATCACCTGCAAGACGGCGCGTTGCGGGATGGTCAGGGCGTTCCAGGCGCTTTCGAATTCGGTCCACACACCTGCGCGCAGCAGTTCGGCGCGACTGTGCAGCAACTGGCCCAAGTTGCTGGCCTCACCCAACTCCAGCGCTACTTCACCGATGATCGTACGCAGCATCTCGGGTCGGCGGCCGACCAACTCGAAGGCTTCATCGATATCGGCCGGGTTGAATTGGTTGGTCGGGGCCAGGTTCGCGTTGAGGTGTGCGGTGTAGGCCTGGGTGAAGGCTTTGCCCAGCAGTGGAAACGGCGTGATGCTGGAGCCAAAAAACGGCTGGCTTTTCCCCAACACCAGATAGGCCAGCTTGTCGCGGTTGGAACCGGTAAAGACTAAATGCAGGCCGCTGCCCTCCTCGTCACGCCCTTGGTTGAGCTGATCCCGGGCGGCCTTGAGCGCGAACATGGCGTTGATCCCCGAATCGCTGGTCAAGGCATGCTGGGCTTCATCGATCACCAGCACGACGGGTTTTTCCGCCGCGTGGTGGAGCAACTCCAATGCTTGGGTCAAGGTCGCGCCCACCGGCAATTGCGGCTTGCTGAAGTCCCAGGACAGGGTCCGCAGAAAACTCAACCTTTCGATCCCAAGGTTCTTGGCCAGCTTGCGAATGCCTTTTTCGTAGGGCGCAAGCGCGGCGGCAATGGCGCTGGCGATCAACTCCGCGGGATCTTTTTCTTTGTCGGCCCACAGATCCACATACACGGTGAGCCAACCGCGCAGTTGGCACTCCGGGATCAGGTCTTCGCGCAAGAACGTACTTTTACCAGTGCGACGTGGCGCGGCGAGGAACAGGCCAGAGGTGAAATCCTGAAGGCCGGCGCCAACCAGGCCATCGGCAATGCTGCTGGCCAGCGCGGGACGGCGGAACACAAAACCGCTGAGCTTGGACATGGCTTATACCAAATTATTGAAACGGCTATAAATTATAGCCGTGAGTATAATCAACTATAATTGCCCGTCAAACCGGCTCCCGTCGCCGATCCTCCCTGGGGCATTTGGCAAACCGCGCGCGGTAACTACGCGTGAAATACGACGGCGATTCAAACCCGCAGGCAATGCTCACTTCCAGCACGCTCAAACCGCTTTGGCGCAGGAGTTGCCGGGCTTTTTCCAGGCGCAGGCCCAGGTAGAAATTGCTCGGTGTGTCGTTCAGATGCAGGCGGAACAGGCGCTCCAACTGGCGCCGGGTGACTTTGATCGCCTCAGCCAAGGCGAGGGTGCTCAGGGGCGGTTCGGTGTGCTGTTCCATCTCGCCGATCACTTGCACCAGTTTCTGATTGTTGATGCCGTAGCGCGTGGCGATCTGCATGCGCTGGTGGTCTTTGCGTGGGCGAATGCGGCCGAGCACGAACTGTTCGGACACCTGAATCGCCAGGTCGGCGCCGTGGGCCTGGGCGATCAGGTCGAGCATCAGGTCGATGGAGGCGGTGCCACCGGCGCAGGTGATGCGGCGGCGGTCGATTTCGAACAGTTCCTGGGTCACCGCCAGGTGCGGATAGGACTCCTTGAAGGCGTCGATGGCTTCCCAGTGCAGGGTCACGCGATGGCCGTCGAGCAGACCGGCTTGGGCCAACACACAAGCGCCGGTGTCGATACCGCCCAGCGTCACGCCATCGTGATCGAGACGGCGCAGCCACTGTTCCAGTGCGGGTGTGGCGAACTGCAGAGGCTCGAAACCGGCGACCACCAGCAGGGTGGTGCCCTTTTTCAGCGGTTCCAACGCGGCGTCGGCGTTGACTGACATGCCGTTGCTCGCCAGTACCGCACCGCCGTCGGCGCTCAGTACATGCCAGCGGTACAGCTCGCCGCGAAAACGGTTGGCCACCCGTAGCGGCTCAAGGGCCGAGATAAAGCCCATCGCCGAGAAACCCGGCATCAGCAAAAAGTAGACATCCTGGGACATGGTGGCGCTCTCATCGGACGGCCAGCGTGGCACTGTGATACTCCCGTTCAGAGGTGGATTCAAGGGGTCAGGTCGCTGCAGTGCAAGAGTCGGTCGCCGCCGTGCGTTTTGTCGCCCTACAAGCTGCGTAACGTGGCGTCACGGTGCACAAAGACACCGGCAACCACAACAACGACCTGCCGAGGGCTCCACCATGAACCGACTGATCCGCCGCTGCGTGTTCGCACTCAGCGCCAGCGCCATCTTGAGCACCAGCGTTCTCGCGGCCGATGCCGCCTCTTGCAAGAACGTGCGCATGGGCGTGGTGAACTGGACCGATGTGATCGCCACCAGCGCCATGACCCAAGTGCTGCTCGATGGCCTCGGCTACACCACCAAGCAAACCAGCGCTTCCCAGCAAATCATCTTCGCCGGCATCCGCGACCAGCGCCTGGACCTGTTCCTCGGCTACTGGAACCCGTTGATGACCCAGACCATCACCCCATTCGTTGACGCCAAGCAGGTCAAAGTCCTCGACAAGCCCAGCCTGGAAGACGCCCGTGCCACCCTCGCGGTGCCGAGCTACCTGGCCGAGAAAGGCCTGAAAACCTTTGCCGACATCGCCAAGTTCGAGAAGGAACTGGGCGGCAAGATCTACGGCATCGAACCCGGCTCCGGTGCCAACACCCAGATCAAGGCGATGATCGCCAAGAACCAGTTCGGCCTCGGCAAGTTCCAGTTGGTGGAATCCAGCGAGGCCGGCATGCTCGCCGCCGTCGACCGCGCGGTGCGCCGCAAGGAAGCCGTGGTGTTCTTTGGCTGGGCGCCGCATCCGATGAACGTCAACATTGCCATGACCTACCTCACCGGCAGTGACGACGCCCTGGGCCCGAACGAAGGCATGGCCACGGTATGGACGGTGACGTCGCCAAACTACGCCGAACAGTGCCCCAACGTGCACAAACTGCTGACCAACCTGACCTTCACCGCTGCCGATGAGAGCCGCATGATGCAGCCGTTGCTTGACCACAAAGACGCCCTGGAATCGGCCCGGCAGTGGCTCAAGGACCACCCGCAGGACCAGGCGCGCTGGCTGGAAGGTGTGACCACCTTCGACGGCAAACCGGCGGCGGCCAACCTGCAACTCACCAGCAAATAAGCTTTTTCGAACCACCGTTTCGCGGTCATTACCGACCGCGAACGGCATCCCACGCCTGTAAGGAACCTGCCCCATGAACCACGACGTCATCATCACCTGCGCACTCACCGGTGCTGGCGACACGACCGCCAAGAGCCCACACGTGCCGGTCACCCCCAAACAGATCGCGGCCGCCGCCGTAGAAGCCGCCAAGGCCGGCGCTACCGTCGTGCACTGCCATGTGCGCGACCCCGACACCGGCAAATTCAGCCGCGACGTGGCCCTGTACCGCGAAGTGATGGAGCGCATCCGCGAGGCTGACATCGACATCATCGTCAACCTTACCGCCGGCATGGGCGGCGACCTGGAGATCGGCAGCGGCGAAAACCCGATGGAATTCGGCCCCAATACCGACCTGGTCGGGCCGCTGACGCGCCTGGCCCATGTCGAAGAGTTATTGCCGGAAATCTGCACCCTGGACTGCGGCACCCTGAACTTCGGCGATGGCGACACCATTTACGTGTCCACCCCGGCACAACTGCGTGCCGGCGCCAAACGTATCCAGGAACTGGGCGTAAAGGCCGAGCTGGAAATTTTCGACACCGGCCACCTGTGGTTCGCCAAGCAGATGATCAAAGAAGGCCTGCTTGACGACCCGCTGTTCCAACTGTGCCTGGGCATCCCTTGGGGCGCGCCGGCCGACACCACCACCATGAAGGCCATGGTCGACAACCTGCCGGCAGGTGCAGTGTGGGCCGGCTTCGGCATCGGCCGCATGCAAATGCCGATGGCCGCACAGGCGGTGTTGCTGGGCGGCAACGTGCGAGTCGGTTTGGAAGACAACCTGTGGCTGGACAAAGGCGTGCTCGCCACCAATGGCCAACTGGTCGAACGCGCCGGCGAAATCCTCAGCCGCCTGGGTGCGCGGGTCATGACCCCGGCGGAGGGTCGCATCAAGATGGGCCTCACCAAGCGCGGCTAGCCCCCGCCAAAACCTCATCAAATATGTGGGAGAGGGCTTGCCACCGATAGCGGTGGATCAGTACCGAAGATATCGCTGACTCAGCGTCATCGGCGGCAAGTCGAATCGTCGCACCGCCCCTTCCACAAGGGATCACTGAACTCTTTAGGACGTCGCCATGCGCTTTATCACTGAAATCAAAACCTTCGCCGCCCTCGGCAGCGGCGTTATCGGCAGCGGCTGGGTGGCCCGTGCCCTGGCCCATGGGCTGGATGTGGTGGCCTGGGACCCAGCGCCCGGCGCCGAAGCCGCGTTGCGCAAACGCGTGGCCAATGCCTGGGGAGCCCTGGAAAAAAATGGCCTGGCTCCCGGCGCGTCCCAGGACCGCTTGCGCTTTGTGACCACCATCGAAGACTGCGTAAAAGACGCTGATTTTATCCAGGAGAGCGCCCCGGAACGCCTGGAGCTGAAACTGCAACTGCATAGCCAGATCAGTGCGGCGGCCAAGCCCGATGCGCTGATTGGTTCGAGCACCTCAGGGCTGTTGCCGAGTGAGTTCTACGAGAGCTCGACCCACCCGGAACGCTGCGTGGTCGGCCACCCTTTCAACCCGGTCTACCTGCTGCCGCTGGTGGAAGTGGTCGGCGGCAAGCACACCGCGCCTGAAGCGGTGCAGGCGGCGATCACAGTGTATGAATCCCTCGGCATGCGCCCCTTGCATGTGCGCAAGGAAGTCCCCGGTTTTATCGCCGACCGCTTGCTGGAAGCCTTATGGCGCGAGGCGCTGCATCTGGTGAACGACGGCGTGGCAACCACTGGCGAAATCGACGACGCAATTCGTTTTGGCGCTGGTTTGCGCTGGTCGTTCATGGGCACTTTCCTCACCTACACCCTGGCCGGCGGCGATGCTGGCATGCGCCACTTCATGGCCCAGTTCGGCCCGGCGTTGCAGTTGCCGTGGACCTACCTGCCGGCGCCGGAGCTGACGGATAAGTTGATCGACGACGTGGTCGATGGCACCAGCGCTCAACTGGGCACCCACAGCATTTCGGCGCTGGAGCGCTATCGTGATGATTGCCTGCTGGCGGTGCTCGAAGCGGTGAAAACCACCAAAGCCAAGCACGGCATGACCTTCGCCGAATAATGGAATGCAGACAATGCCCGCACTGACCACCTACACCACACAGATCCAGCCCGATTGGGTGGACTACAACGGCCACCTGCGCGACGCGTTCTACCTGCTGATCTTCAGCTACGCCACCGACGCGTTGATGGACACCCTCGGCCTGGACAGTGAAAACCGCGCAGCCAGCGGCCATTCGCTGTTCACTTTGGAGTTGCACCTGAACTACCTGCATGAAGTGAAACTCGGCGCCGAGGTACAAGTGCAGACCCAACTGATCGCCCATGACGCCAAGCGCCTGCACCTGTATCACAGCCTGCATCGGGTTGGGGATGAGCAGGCACTGGCCGGCAACGAACAGATGCTGCTGCACGTCGACCTGGCCGGGCCGCACGCGGCGCCGTTTACCCAGGCGACGCTGGAGAAAATCGCGGCCATCCGCACCGAGCAAGCCGACCTGCCGCCCCCGGCGCTGCTGGGACGCGTGATCGGTTTACCACCGAAGAAATAGCGCAAAAAAAGCCCCGATCCAGCCGTGACAGGATCGGGGCAGAGGAGGCCTTGTGAGAGCGATGCATTTCGAGGGTGACCAAACCTTCAAGCTGCTTGCTGAGGCCAGTGTGCCGATTAGTGCAGCCGGCAAGTGGCCCGAAAACGACCTGTTCATAGCCATCTAAGCCATCCGGGCCACACGCCCTTGCCGATGGCCCCGGGGGCTACCAGAATCCAGGCAGATCCCCGCTCCCCTAACCAGGATAAACGTCATGATGCACGCGGATTTGATTGACCAGGATGACCTGCTGAGCCAGTTGCGCTCGCTGGGTTTCGAAGTATCCAGCGGCGCCAGCGCCGAGCAGGCGTGTGAGTGCGCGGTACGCGGTTTGAGCGAAGCACGGGCCAAGGCGCTCAAGGGCATGGTCGAGCGGATGTACGGCGGCAGCGCGACGATTTTGCCGGCGGTGCGTCAAGCTATCGACAAGCAGTTGTTGCCGGCGTTGATGCAGTTCAAGCAGAACTCCGGGGCCTGACAGATGGCTATCGGGGGCAAGCCCCCTCCCACCTTTGACTGTGTTCACAAATCAAAATGTGGGAGGGGGCATGCCCCCGATACAGACGCCTCGGTCTAGAGCCTAACACTGGCAAACGTCGACTCACTGCGCGCCTGGCTCAATGCCGACATCGGCCCCGACAACGGTGACAACACCAGCGCCTGCGGAATCGGCATCATCGCCACCTGCTGGGTGGTGTTGGAGCCGACGCGCTCATCCCGTGGCGGGATGCCGAAGTATTCGCGGTAGCACTTGGAGAAGTGCGGCGTGGAAACGAACCCGCACACCGAGGCTACTTCGATGATCGACATCGGTGTTTGCTTGAGCAACTGCCGCGCACGGATCAGACGCAACTTGAGGTAGTAACGCGACGGCGAACAGTGCAGGTACTTCTGGAACAGCCGCTCCAGTTGACGCCGGGATACGGCGACGTAGACCGCCAGTTCGTCCAGGTCGATGGGTTCTTCCAGGTTGGCTTCCATCAGCGCGACGATTTCCTGCAGCTTCGGCTGGTTGGTGCCGAGCATGTGCTTGAGCGGAACGCGCTGGTGGTCTTGTTCGTTGCGGATGCGTTCGTACACGAACATCTCGGAGATCGCCGCCGACAGTTCACGGCCGTGATCGCGGCTGATCAGGTGCAGCATCATGTCCAACGGCGCGGTGCCGCCGGAACTGGTGAAGCGGTTGCGGTCGAGGGTAAACAGGCGCGTGCTCATGGACACGCGGGGGAAGGCTTCCTGCATCGACGCCAGGCATTCCCAGTGCACGCTGCAATCGAAACCGTCCAGCAGGCCGGCACACGCCAGCGCCCAACTGCCGGTGCACACCGCGCCGAGGCGACGGGACTGGCGCGCTTGGCTTTGCAGCCATGAAACATGTTCACGGGTAACGGTGCGCTGGATGCCCACGCCGCCGCACACGATCACGGTGTCCAGCACCGGGGCTTTGTGCATGGCCGCGTCAGGGGTGATTTGCAAGCCGTCGCTGGCCCAGACCTGATTGCCGTCGACGCTCAGTGTGGTCCAGCGGTACAGCTCACGGCCGGACAGCTGGTTGGCCATGCGCAGCGGTTCCACTGCGGACGCCAGGGAAATCAGCGTGAAATTGTCCAGCAGCAAAAAGCCGATGGATTGAGGCGCACGGTTCTGGGGTTGGGCCCCTGAGTTGAACGACGTCATCGCGGTATCTCCTCACACAAAGCGGGTGATGGCCTCAGGCGAGGCTCTTGTTATGGCGCTCTTCATCCGGACAAGGTGAGAGGCTTTGAATGGATAGAGCAATTGCCGTGCCTAAACTTGAATACCTATTCAATAAATCCTGAAAACGACCTGCTGACGCGTCTATATAGCCCTTGCGTGGAGTACGGAATATGCCCAGGAAAGGGCGTAGAAGGGGCGCCCCTCAAGGGGTGTGAGCAGTTCGGTAGCACTTGTGGGAAGGCGCTTTCAGCGCGTAGGAAAAGTCTGTCACCACACGCACGGGGGACGGGTGGTCGGAGGGGAAATCGTTCGTGAGCTACTTATCTGTTTGCGACGCGCTAAAAGGTGGCGCGTTGGGATGCTGGTGTTCACTTTATGAGCAGTTTTGTTTGAACTGCCGCTATCGGGGGCAAGCCCCCTCCCACATTTAAATTGGTGAACACAGTCACAGGCTGTGAAGGAACTTGCCCTCTTCCCACATTCCAGTTTGTGAACATAGGCAAGGGTGGGCAGGAGCTTGCCCTCTCCCACATTCTGATTTGTAAACACAGTCAAGGGTGGGTAGGAGCTTGCCCACTCTCCCACATTCTGATTTGTGAACACGGTCAAGAGTGGGAGGGGGCTTGCCCCCGATGCAGGCGGCTGGGTCTTAACACTCGACCGCGCTTACCGCCAACCCACCCCGCGACGTTTCTTTGTACTTGTCATGCATATCCGCACCGGTATCGCGCATGGTGCGGATCACCCGGTCCAGGGAAATAAAGTGCTGGCCGTCGCCGCGCAGGGCCATTTGCGCCGCGTTGATCGCCTTGACCGCTGCAATCGCGTTGCGCTCGATGCACGGCACCTGCACCAACCCGCCCACTGGGTCGCAGGTCAGGCCGAGGTTGTGTTCCAGGCCGATTTCGGCGGCGTTGCACAATTGCTCTGGCGTGGCGCCGAGGATTTCCGCCAGGCCGGCCGCCGCCATTGCGCAGGCAGAACCCACCTCGCCCTGACAGCCCACTTCGGCACCGGAGATGGAGGCGTTCTTCTTGCACAGAATCCCCACCGCCGCCGCACCGAGCAGGTAGTCGACCACGTTGGCTTCGGTGACCTCTTCGCTGAACTTCATAAAGTAGTGCAGCACCGCCGGGATGATCCCTGCCGCACCGTTGGTGGGGGCAGTGACCATGCGCCCACCGGCGGCGTTTTCTTCATTGACGGCCAGGGCAAACAGGTTGACCCATTCCATGGCGCTCAAGGTTGAGCCGATCACATTGGGCTTGTTCAATTCCTGCAGGCTACGGTGCAACTTGGCGGCGCGGCGGCGTACGTTGAGGCCGCCGGGCAAGATGCCTTCATGTTTGAGGCCCTGCTCCACGCAATCTTGCATGGCGTGCCAAAGCTTCATCAGGCCGCTGCGGATTTCTTCTTCGGAACGCCACACCTTTTCATTAGCCATCATCAACTCAGCGACGCGCAACTGGTGAGTGTTGCACAGCTGCAACAGCTCAACGGCGCTGGAAAAATCGTAAGGCAACTCAGTGCGGTCCATGTCCGCCACACCGCTTTGCGCCTGAGCTTCATCCACCACAAAACCGCCGCCTACCGAGTAGTAAGTGTCGCGGTGCAACTCACCGTCATCGCCGTACGCCACCAGTGTCATAGCGTTGGGGTGGAACGGCAGGTTTTCGTCCAGCAGACGCATGTCCCGGGCCCATACGAAGGGCACCGGCAAGCGCCCGTCGAGCAGCAGGGTGTCGGTTTCGCGCAGGGTGCTGATGCGACCGGCGATCTGCGAGGGGTCGATCGCGTCGGGCCATTCGCCCATCAAGCCCATGATGGTGGCCGTGTCGCTGCCATGGCCGATGCCGGTGGCCGACAACGAACCGTACAGCTGAACTTCAACACGCCGCACCCGTTCCAACCACTCACGTTCACGCAGTGCTTGAACGAACAACGCTGCGGCGCGCATGGGGCCGACGGTGTGCGAACTCGAAGGCCCGATGCCGATCTTGAACAGGTCGAAAACGCTGATAGCCATTGACGTGAAACTCCTCGATAAGCACGGGCCGGGCTTGAACGAGGTGCTACGCTCAGATCGCCCAGATGGCGGCATCATCAAGGTTTTATTCGCTGCCACGGCGTCTCACACCGACGTAACCATGCTCACCAGCGTCGCTTGCGCGTGATCGCCTGTTTTGGCCGTTTTTAACGGTGCAGACGGGCAAAAACAGCAGTTTTGCCCTGGGAAAAACCTGTAAACGACGTCACCAACACTGGATACGACCCTGCCTGTACTGGATACGACGCCCCCTGTAGGCGTCAGATTTTCACTGGTACATGATCAGTTCCGACTCGTTTGCAAGGCACCGTGCCAGAGCTGTCATCGCACGCTCCAACCGCAACACTGAATAAAGCGCGGCAGATGCCGTCAGAAAAAACACAGGAGTCTAGCCCCATGAAAGCTTCACCCTCGTTGTTGTTGGCCGCCATGCTGAGTCTGCCAGTCCTGGCGCACGCGGCAGAACCGGAACAGTGCAAGACCGTCAACTTCTCCGATGTCGGCTGGACCGACATCACCGTCACCACCGCGACCACCAGCGAAATCCTCAAGGCCCTGGGCTACAAGACCAAAACCACGATGATTTCGGTACCCGTGACCTACAAGTCCCTGGCCGACGGCAAGAACATGGACGTGTTCCTCGGCAACTGGATGCCGACCATGGAAAACGACATCAAGCCATACCGTGATGCCGGCACCGTGGAAACCGTGCGCGCCAACCTGGAAAACGCCAAGTACACCCTGGCGGTGCCCGAGGCGCTGTACAACAAGGGCCTGAAAGACTTCGCAGATATCGCCAAATTCAAGGAAGAGCTGGGTGGCAAGATCTACGGGATCGAACCGGGTAACGACGGCAACCGCACCATCCAGACCCTGATCGACAAAAACGCGTTCGGCCTGAAAGACGCAGGCTTCAAAGTGGTCGAGTCCAGCGAAGCCGGCATGCTGTCCCAAGTGGACCGTGCCGCCAAGCGCGACCAGGCCATCGTGTTCCTCGGCTGGGAACCGCACCCGATGAACACCCGCTTCAAGATGAAGTACCTGACCGGCGGTGACGATTCGTTCGGCCCCAACTACGGCCAAGCCACCATCTACACCAACGTGCGCAAGGGTTACACCCAGGAATGCAGCAACGTGGGCCAGTTGCTGAAAAACCTGGTGTTCACCCTGAACATGGAAAGCACGCTGATGGGCAATGTCCTGGACGACAAGATGAAGCCCGACGCCGCCGCCAAAGCCTGGCTGCAGAAAAACCCGCAAGTGCTCGACACCTGGCTCGCCGGCGTTACCACCGTCGACGGCAAACCCGGCCTTGAGGCCGTCAAAGCCTACCTCGCCAAATAACACCCGCTGACCCCGGGGCGGTGCGCTGCCCCGGGATGTTTTCCCCTTCGCATGTGGACATTCACTACCATGCTGACTGAACAGAAAATCCCACTAGGCCAGTACATCGCTGCCTTCGTCGAATGGTTGACCCAACACGGCGCCAACTACTTCGACGCAATCGCATCGACACTGGAAACGATGATCCACGGCGTGACGTTTGCGCTGACCTGGTTCAATCCGCTGGCATTGATCGGTCTGATTGCGCTGCTGGCTCACTTTATTCAACGTAAATGGGGCCTGACGGTTTTTGTCATCGCCTCCTTCCTGCTGATCCTCAACCTGGGGTACTGGCAGGAAACCATGGAAACCCTCGCGCAGGTGCTGTTCGCCACCCTGGTCTGCGTGGTCATCGGTGTGCCGCTGGGCATTGTTGCCGCGCACAAACCGTTGTTCTACACCATGATGCGGCCGGTGCTCGATCTGATGCAGACCGTACCGACCTTCGTCTACCTCATCCCTACCCTGACCCTCTTCGGGCTGGGTGTGGTGCCTGGGCTGATTTCCACGGTGGTGTTCGCGATTGCCGCGCCGATCCGTCTGACTTACCTGGGCATCCGTGATGTACCGCAAGAGTTGATGGACGCCGGCAAAGCCTTCGGCTGCTCGCGCCGTCAATTGCTCTCGCGCATTGAACTGCCACACGCCATGCCGAGCATTGCCGCCGGCATTACCCAATGCATCATGCTGTCGTTGTCGATGGTGGTGATCGCGGCCCTGGTGGGTGCCGACGGCCTCGGTAAGCCGGTGGTCAACGCACTCAACACCGCCGACATCGCCCTGGGCTTTGAAGCGGGCCTGGCGATCGTATTGCTGGCCATCATGCTCGACCGCATCTGCAAACAACCCGATGCCAAAGTAGGGGGTGATGCATGAGCATTATCCGATTCGACAAAGTCGACGTGATCTTCTCCAAAGACCCACGCGAAGCGCTCAAGCTGCTGGACCAGGGCATGAGCCGTAACGAGATTCTGAAAAAGACCGGGCAGATTGTCGGCGTTGAAAAGGCCAGCCTGGATATCGAAAAAGGCGAGATCTGCGTGCTGATGGGCCTGTCGGGCTCCGGCAAATCCAGCCTGCTGCGCTGCATCAACGGCCTCAATACCGTCAGCCGCGGGCAGCTGTTCGTGGAGCATGAAGGTCGGCAGATCGACATTGCTTCCTGCACCGACGCAGAGCTGAAAATGATGCGTACCAAACGCATCGCCATGGTGTTCCAGAAGTTCGCCCTGATGCCCTGGCTGACGGTGCGCGAGAACATCAGCTTCGGCCTGGAAATGCAGGGCCGTCCGGAGAAAGAACGGCGCAAGCTGGTGGACGAAAAGCTCGAACTGGTGGGCCTGGCCCAGTGGCGTAACAAGAAGCCCGACGAGTTGTCCGGCGGCATGCAGCAGCGCGTCGGCCTGGCCCGCGCCCTGGCGATGGACGCCGACATCCTGCTGATGGACGAACCTTTCTCTGCCCTCGACCCGCTGATCCGCCAAGGCCTGCAGGACGAGTTGCTGGAACTGCAACGCAAGCTGAGCAAGACCATCGTATTCGTCAGCCATGACCTGGACGAGGCGCTCAAACTGGGCAGCCGTATTGCGATCATGAAGGACGGCAAGATCATCCAGTACAGCGTGCCGGAAGAGATCGTGCTGAACCCGGCGGACGACTATGTGCGCACCTTCGTCGCTCACACCAACCCGCTGAACGTGCTGTGCGGCCGCAGCCTGATGCGCACCCTGGACAACTGCAAGCGCGTCAACGGTTCGGTGTGCCTGGACCCGAGCGGCGACTCGTGGCTGGACCTGGCCGAAGGCAACACTATCCAGGGCGCCCGCCAGAACGGTGCGGTGATGAACCTGCAGAACTGGGCACCGGGGCAACCGGTGGAAGGTCTGGGCCGCGTACCGACCCTGGTGGATTCGAATATCGGCATGCGTGATGCGCTGCAGATTCGTTATCAGACGGGTAACAAGCTGGTGTTGCATGACAACAACCAGGTGGTGGGGATCCTCGGTGATAGTGAGCTCTACCATGCCCTGCTGGGCAAAAACCTGGGCTAGCACACACTGCAAAACAACGGTGGGAGGGGGCTTGCCCCCGATAGCGGTGGATCAGTAACAGATGGACTGACTGACACACTGCAATCGGGGGCAAGCCCCCTCCCACATTTTTTGCCCCAGTGGGGTCAGTGACACCACCGGGCTTTCAACGCATCAGCTATAGACACGGCCAAGGAGCTGCCGATGGCTTTCAAACTGATCGAGCACATCCCGGGTGATTTGCTCCGGGGTGAAGCCCATCAGGTCGTATTCCTGAGGCCCGTTGTGCAGGTAGACCTCGGCACGGTAATAGCGCGTGCGCTCTTCTTCGGGCACATCGTTGGGCGCCGACGAGTAAGCATCCAGGCTCACTTCATAAACGAACGGATTGCCCTCTTCCATCTCGATGCGCACACCGATGCAGCGCTTGGACTTGCCCAACAGTGTCTGCACTTGCAAACCTTGTTCACGCAACGCAGTCGCCGCTTCTTCCAACGCCGGCGTGACGTGCTTGTCCATAAAGCGCTGCACCGTGGCCTGGCTCGGTTGCAAATCCAGTGCGGTCAAACGCTCGCTGAAGCCACGACGCCCGCGTTCGGCCAGTTGCGCCTGCTCCTGTTCGATCGCCACGTCCTGACGCATGGCCTTGTGCAAGCCGAACATAAAGAAAATCAACACCACCGAGAACGGCAGCCCCGCCAGCACCACCATGGTTTGCATGGCTTCGAAGTTACCGGCGAACAGCAGGCCGATGGTCACCAGGGTGATCACCGCCGACCAGAAGATCCGCAGCCAGTGCGGCGCATCTTCATCCACATTGCCGCCTTTGCACGACAGGTTGGCCATCATCACCGCGCCGGAATCCGCCGGGGTCAGGAACAGCACAAAGCCGACGAAGATCGACACACCAATCACGACTTTCGACGCTGGGTAATGCTCCAGCAATTGGTAGATCGCCATGGACGGCTGTTCCAACGCCGTCTTGCCCAACTCCACCGCGCCATGGTTCAGCACCAGGTCCAGGGCCGAGTTGCCGAAGATCGACAGCCACGCCAGGGTAAAGCCCAGCGGAATCAGCAGCACGCCCGCCACCAATTCACGCACCGTACGGCCACGGGAAATCCGCGCGATGAACATGCCTACGAATGGCGCCCAGGAAATCCACCAGGCCCAGTAGAACAGAGTCCACAGGCCCATCCAGCGTTCGGTCTTGGCACCGTCGCCTTCGTAGACGTACAGGTCGAAGGTTTTCAACACCAGGCCGTTCATGTAATCGCCGATGTTCTGCACGAAGCCGTTGAGCAGGTGCAGGGTCGGGCCGAACAACAACACAAAGATCAGCAAACCGCTGAACAGCACGATGTTGAGGTTGGACAAACGACGGATACCGTTCTCCACCCCCGACACGGCGGCGATGGTCGCCACGGTGCTCATCACGATGATCACGATCAGCAGGTTGGTGTTGCTGTGCTGCATGCCGAACAGGTTTTCCAGGCCGGACGACACCTGCATCGCGCCGATCCCCAGGTTGGTCACCAGGCCCAGCAGGGTCACGAACATGCCGAAACCGTCCACCGCATGGCCGGCCGCGCCCTTCACCCAGCGCTCGCCCACCAGCGGGTACAACGCCGAGCGCAAGGCCAGCGGCTGGTTATGCCGGTAGGCGAAGTACGCCACGGCCAGACCGACGAGGGCGTAGATCGCCCAGCCGTGCAGGCCCCAGTGCAGAAAGGTCAGTTGCAGCGCCTGGCGCGCGGCCAGGTTGCTGCCGGCCACGCCTTCGGGCGGGTTGAAGTAATGGTCCAGCGGCTCCGAGGCGCCGAAGTACAGCAGCGAAATGCCGATCCCCGAGGAGAACAACATGCCGGCCCAGGCGCCGTAGCTGAAGTCCGGGGTGTCGTCCTTGCTGCCCAGTTTCAATTTGCCGTAGGACGAAAACGCCAGCCCCACCACAAACACCAGGTAAGCAGCGATGACTACCATGTAGTACCAGCCAAAGCTTTTGGACAGCCACGCCTGGGCGACCCCAAGCATGCGCCCGGCCTCCTGCGGGGCGGCGATCAGGACAGCGGTCAACAACAGAATCAGCGCGGTGGAGGTGTAAAACACCCAACCGTTGACCCGGACCTTTTCCGGCGGGGTCTTTATAAGAGAGGCAGAACTCATGGCGCAGATGCTCCGGGCAGTGCGAGAGAGAAACACAAGGCAACGGTTATCCCGGGACATCGATTTTTCGGCAGTCGACGGACGGGTGTTATAAAGACACCCCGAAAATCCCCGCCCCCGCGAAAGCGGCGGCAGGCCCTTGAGCGGGCCCTTCCAGGGATGTTCCAGGTGTCAGATGTCGCTGTCAGAACGGGCTGAAAACCTGCCAGCAGCGACGATTTGTCGCAGAGCTTATTCTTTGTTGATTGAACGTTCAATCAAAACAAAATAGACTGGCCTTCAAGCCGATGGACGTGATCGCCCGCCGGCAGGCCTAAGGAGACGTGCTACATGCCCAAGGTCGGTATGCAACCCATACGCCGCCAACAGTTGATCGAAGCCACGTTGACGGCCATCGATCAAGTGGGGATGGCAGACGCCAGCATTGCGCTGATCGCCCGTCTGGCCGGTGTATCGAACGGCATCATCAGTCACTACTTTCAGGACAAGAACGGCCTGATCGCCGCAACGATGCGGTACTTGATGAATGTGCTGATCGAGAACGTCTACGAGCGCAGGCTTGCGCTGAAGGATGACAGCCCACGGGCGCACATTCAGGTGATCATCGGAGGCAACTTCGACGCCAGCCAGGTCAATGGCCCGGCAATGAAAACCTGGCTGGCCTTCTGGGCCGCCAGCATGCATCACCCGTCATTGCACAGGTTGCAGCGGATCAACGATCAACGTCTGTATTCCAACCTGTGCTGCCAGTTCCGCCGAGCGCTGCCGCTGCCCGAAGCCCGCAGCGCGGCTCGCGGCCTGGCGGCGTTGATCGACGGTTTGTGGTTGCGCGGCGCCCTGTCGGGAGACGCTTTCGACACGGAGCAGGCGCAACGCATCGCTTACGAATACATGGATTTCCAATTGGCCAAGCAGGTGAGTTAGAGCCCTTATAAATGCTCAACCCCTGAACGTCCGCCGCGCAGTGATGCCACACCCTCATGGCCCACTGTCGGCGGGTAACGCCAACCACTTATGCACTTGCGAGGACTTTATGGCCCGTTTCGACCTGCAAAAACTCTACATTGACGGCGGCTACAGCGACGCTGGCAGCGATGCCACTTTCGAAGCCATCAACCCGGCTAACGGTGAAGTTCTCGCCCAAGTGCAACGTGCAACGAAAGAAGACGTTGAACGTGCCGTGGTCAGCGCTGAAAAAGGCCAGAAAATCTGGGCCGCCATGACTGCCATGGAGCGTTCGCGCATCCTGCGCCGTGCCGTCGACATCCTGCGCGAGCGCAACGATGAGCTGGCCGCCCTGGAAACCCTGGACACCGGTAAAGCCTTCTCCGAAACCAAGTACGTCGACATCGTTACCGGCGCCGACGTGCTGGAATACTACGCAGGCCTGGTGCCGGCCATCGAAGGCGAGCAGATCCCGCTGCGCGACACTTCATTCGTCTACACCCGCCGCGAACCGCTGGGCGTAGTCGCCGGTATCGGTGCGTGGAACTACCCGATCCAGATCGCCCTGTGGAAATCCGCCCCGGCCCTGGCCGCCGGCAACGCGATGATCTTCAAGCCGAGCGAAGTCACCTCGCTGACCACCCTGAAACTGGCCGAAATCTACACCGAAGCCGGTGTTCCCGCCGGTGTGTTCAACGTCCTGACCGGCAGTGGCCGCGAAGTCGGCACCTGGTTGACCGAGCACCCGCGCATCGAGAAAGTCTCGTTCACCGGCGGCACCGACACCGGCAAGAAAGTCATGGCCAGCGCGTCGAGCTCCTCGCTCAAAGACGTGACCATGGAACTGGGCGGCAAGTCCCCGCTGATCATCTTCGACGACGCCGACCTGGATCGCGCCGCCGACACCGCCATGATGGCCAACTTCTATAGCTCCGGTCAGGTCTGCACCAACGGCACTCGCGTGTTCGTGCCCAAGCACCTGCAAGCGGCGTTCGAAGCCAAGATCGTCGAGCGCGTGGCGCGCATCCGCATCGGCAACCCGGAAGACGAGAACACCAACTTCGGCCCGCTGGTCAGCTTCGCCCATATGGAAAGCGTGTTGGGCTACATCGCCAAGGGCAAAGAGCAAGGCGCACGCCTGCTGTGCGGCGGCGATCGCCTGACCGATGGCGACTTCGCCAAAGGCGCATTCGTGGCACCGACCGTGTTCACCGACTGCACCGACGACATGACCATCGTGCGTGAAGAAATCTTCGGCCCAGTGATGAGCATCCTCACCTACGAGACCGAAGAAGAAGTGATCCGCCGCGCCAACGACACCGACTTCGGCCTGGCCGCGGGTCTGGTGACCAAGGACCTGAACCGCGCCCACCGCGTGATTCATCAACTGGAAGCGGGCATCTGCTGGATCAACGCCTGGGGCGAGTCCGACGCGAAGATGCCGGTGGGCGGCTACAAGCAATCGGGTGTGGGCCGTGAGAACGGCATCAGCTCGCTGAACAACTTCACCCGCATCAAATCGGTACAGGTTGAGCTGGGCGATTACGCCTCGGTGTTCTAACACCCGAGCCTTGCGTTGCCTTTGAGGCCGCCATCGGAGGCAAGCCCCCTCCCACCTTTGGAATGCATTCCCCTGTGGGAGGGGGCTTGCCCCCGATGAGGCCCGACCTGCTGACCACACTTCAAAGAGGGTGCATTCAATGTCCCAAGAATACGACTACATCATTGTGGGTGCCGGCTCCGCCGGTAACACCCTGGCGACCCGCCTGACCGAAGACGAAGGCGTCACCGTCCTGCTGCTGGAAGCCGGCGGCCCCGACTATCGTCTGGATTTCCGTACCCAGATGCCAGCCGCCCTGGCGTTCCCGCTGCAAGGCCGTCGCTACAACTGGGCCTACGAGACCGATCCAGAGCCGCACATGGACGGCCGCCGCATGGAATGCGGTCGCGGCAAGGGCCTGGGTGGTTCGTCGCTGATCAACGGCATGTGCTACATCCGTGGCAACGCCATGGACTACGACAACTGGGCGAAGCTGCCGGGTCTGGAAAACTGGACCTACCTCGATTGCCTGCCGTACTTCCGCAAGGCCGAAACCCGCGACATCGGCCCCAACGACTACCACGGTGGCGACGGTCCGGTCAGCGTAACCACGCCCAAGGCCGGCAATAACCCGCTGTTCCACGCCATGGTCGAAGCCGGCGTGCAGGCCGGTTACCCGCGCACCGAAGACCTCAACGGCTATCAGCAGGAAGGTTTCGGCCCGATGGACCGCACTGTCACGCCGAACGGCCGGCGCGCCAGCACCGCGCGCGGTTACCTGGACACCGCCAAGAAGCGCTCCACGCTGACCATCGTCACCCACGCGCTGACCGACAAAGTCTTGTTCGAAGGCAAGCGCGCCGTGGGCGTGCGTTACCTGATCGGTGCCGCCGAAGAACGCGTTGAAGCCCGCGCGCGCAAAGAAGTGCTAGTGTGCAGTGGCGCAATCGCTTCGCCGCAACTGCTGCAACGCTCCGGTGTTGGCCCGGCCAAATTGCTGGAAAGCCTGGATATCCCGGTGGTCCACGACCTGCCCGGCGTCGGCGAAAACCTGCAGGACCACCTTGAGCTGTACCTGCAATACGCCTGCACTCAGCCAGTGTCGCTGTACCCGTCGCTGCTCTGGTACAACCAGCCGGCCATCGGTGCCGAGTGGCTGTTCAACGGCACCGGCATCGGCGCCAGCAACCAGTTCGAAGCGGGCGGTTTTATCCGTACCCGTGAAGAGTTCGAATGGCCGAACATCCAGTATCACTTCCTGCCGGTGGCGATTAACTACAACGGCAGCAACGGTGTGAAAGAGCACGGTTTCCAGGCGCACATGGGTTCCATGCGTTCGCCGAGCCGTGGCCGTGTGCAGCTGAAATCGAAGAACCCACGGGACTACCCGAGCATCCTCTTCAACTACATGGCCACCGAACAGGACTGGCAGGAATTCCGCGACGGCATCCGCCTGACCCGGGAAATCATGCAACAGCCGGCGCTGGACCCTTTCCGTGGCCGCGAAATCAGCCCGGGCATCGACGTGCAAACCGACGAGCAGCTCGACAAGTTCATCCGCGAACACGCCGAGACCGCGTTCCACCCGTCCTGCTCGTGCAAGATGGGCACCGACGAGATGGCGGTGGTGGACGGCGAAGGCCGCGTGCATGGCATGCAGGGTCTGCGCGTAGTCGATGCGTCGATCATGCCGATCATCACCACCGGCAACCTGAATGCGCCGACGATCATGATCGCCGAGAAAATCGCCGACAAGATCCGTGGCCGCCAGCCGCTGCCACGCAGCACCGCCGACTACTACGTAGCGGGCGACGCGCCGGTACGTGGTAAGCCGTTGCGTGAAGTGGGGCCGACTGCGCAGTAACTGATACACCGCGGTGCCTTCATCGGGGGCAAGCCCCCTCCCACATTTTGACCTTGTGTGGGAGGGGGCTTGCCCCCGATAGCGCCCGACCCGCCAATGCAAAACGCCTCCTTGATAAGCTACTCTGTTGCCTGCCCGCACCGAGCCGCCCACAAGGAAGGCCCCATGTTCGACCACCACGCCACACTCAAAAAACATTTCAGTGCCCTGCGCACCACCGCCGACTTCTTCTCCCTGCGCTACGTACGCGAGTCCGGCCAATACCTGTCGGTGCGCAAGAATGTCGCCGAACCGCCGCACCTGAACCATGACGAGGGCGTCATGCTCACCGTGCGTCTCAACGGTGTGGAGGCTTACGCCGCGACCCACGATATTTCCCTGGCCGGCCTGCAAGCCGCCCTCGAACGCGCCGAACAGCAGGCGCTGCGGATCAAGCCCCATGCGCTGCTCGACCTGCGCGATCAGCAGGTGTCCAGCGACGTGGCCGACTATCTGTCGCCCGAACTCAACCAGCCCTTTCCTGCCTTGAGCGACTGCTATCAATTGCTGGGCGACGAGTCTGCCGCCGTGCCGAAAGACGAGCGCCTGGTCAGCTGGGACGTCAGCCTTGGCCTGACCCAGGTCGAGCAAATCTACCTCAACAGCGCTGGCGCCGAGTTGCGTCAGGCCCAACGTTTTGTGTTCCCCGGCGTGAGTGTCACCGCCTACGACAGCACCGACAGCCAGACCCGCACCCTGGGCGGTACCAACTTCGGCCAGCAAGGCGGCTATGACGTGATCCGCCGCTTCGGCCTGGTAGGCGCCGCACCACGGGTGGCCGACGAAGCCCTGCAACTGTTGCTGGCGCCCAACACGCCCCAGGGTCCGCGCGACCTGCTGCTGATGCCCGACCAGATGATCCTGCAGATCCACGAATCCATCGGCCATCCGCTGGAGCTGGACCGCATCCTCGGCGATGAACGCAATTACGCCGGCACCAGTTTCGTCAAGGCCAGCGACTTCGGCCACCTGCAATACGGCTCCCGCCTGCTCAACGTAACGTTCGACCCGAACATCCCCGAACAGCTCGCCAGCTACAGCCATGACGACGATGGCAGCGCCGCCAGCAAGCAGTTCCTGATCCGCGAAGGCTTGCTGCTCAAGCCGTTGGGCGGTGCGTTGTCGCAATTTCGCGCCGGCATGGACGGTGTGGCCAACAGCCGGGCCAGCAGTTGGAACCGCCCGCCGATCGACCGCATGGCCAACCTGAATATCGAGGCCGGCGACCAGAGCCTGGCGCAAATGATCGGCGGTATCGAAAGCGGCATCCTGATGTCGACCAACCGCTCGTGGTCTATTGATGACGCGCGCAACAAGTTCCAGTTCGGCTGCGAATGGGGCCAGTTGATCGAAAACGGCGAACTCAAAGGCGTGGTGAAGAACCCCAACTACCGCGCGATTTCCGCGCAGTTCTGGCGCAACCTCAGCGCGGTGGGCGACGCCAGTACCTTCCAGGTGCTGGGCACGCCCAACTGCGGCAAGGGCGAGCCCAACCAGGTGATCCGTGTCGGCCATGCCTCGCCGGCCTGCGTGTTCAGCAACGTCGACGTTTTCGGAGGAGATGCCTGATGAATGATTTCAAGGCATTGGTGCAGTGGCTCACCCAAGCCATCACCGACAAGGAACAGTTTCACCTGGGCTATGCCGCCGAAGCGTCGGAGTTCGTGCGTTTCAACCACGCCAAAGTGCGCCAGGCCGGGCAGGTGCAGCAGGCCAGCGTGAACCTCAAGTTGATCAGTGACGGGCGTCACGCCGACCTGAGCATCACCCTGGCCGGCGATTCGGAACTGGATCGCCAGCGTTTGGCCGAAGGCCTGCAGCAGTTGCGCGAAACCTTGCCGCTGCTGCCACCGGATCCCTACCTGTTGCTCAACCACGATGCCTGGCACAGCCACAACGAACAGGCCCAACCCTTGCCGGAACTGGCCCAGGTGTTGGCCGAAGTCAGCCAGGCCGCAGACGCGCTGGACCTGGTGGGCTTCTATGCCGCCGGCCCAATCAGCCGTGGCTTTGCCAGTTCCGACGGCGCATTCGGCTGGCACCAGGCCAATAGCTTCAATTTCGATTTCAGCCTGTTCCATGCCAATGGCGAAGCGGTCAAAGCCAGCTACGCCGGGCACACCTGGGACAGCGCCGAGTTCGCACGGCGCTTGCAGCAGGCTCGCGACCAGCTCGACTTCCTCGGCCGGCCGCTGCACACCCTGGCACCGGGTCAATACCGCGCTTACCTGGCACCGGCAGCGCTTGAAGAAATCATCGGCATCATCACCTGGGGCGGTTTTTCCGCCCAGGCCATCGCCAGCAAAGGCAGTTCGCTGCAACGTCTGTATGCCGGCGAGCAACACCTCAATAAGCAGGTGACGGTGCAGGAACGGATCAGCGGCTCCCTGAGCCAGGCGTTCTCCAGCGAAGGCTACCCGCGCAGCGATGTAACGCTGATCGACGCCGGCCAGGCGAGCGGTCAACTGGTCAATTCGCGCAGCGCCGCCGAATACGGCCTGAGCGCCAATGGCGCCAGTGGCGACGAATCCCCCAGCGCCCTGCAAATGGCGGCCGGCGACCTGGCCCAAGCCGACATCCTCAAGCAGTTGGGCACCGGGCTGTATATCAGCAACCTGTGGTACCTGAACTACTCCGACCTGCCGGCCGCGCGCCTGACCGGCATGACGCGCTTCGCCACGTTCTGGGTGGAGGACGGCGAGATCAAGGCGCCGGTCAGCACCATGCGTTTTGATGACAGTGTGTACAGCTTGCTCGGTTCGCAGCTGGAAGCACTGACCGCCGAGCGGGAGTTACTGCTGTCACCCAGTACCTACGGTCAGCGCAACACAGCCTCCAATCTGTTACCGGGGGCGCTGATAAAACGCCTGACCCTGACGTTGTAAAAACTCTCCCTGTGGGAAGGAGCTTGCTCCCGATAGCGGTGTTCAACCAAGTGCTCATTAACTGACACATCGCTATCGGGGGCAAGCACCCTCGCACATTGTCTTGTGCTGGTTTCAGACAGCTCGGCTTTACCCATTCCTACGGTCATTTCTCTTGCGCACCGTGCGCGCGGGCAGCCTGTTGTCGCCTGCAAAAAACCTCGTTATAAGGGTTAGTGGCATCCCGCCACCCTACCCGCGTGCCCGCACGCAAAGCATGACCTTGTCCGGGGAAGGACAAGCTGGAGCGTTGACATGAACCATGGAAGTTTTGTCATTGAACGGCTGTACAAGCACTACAACGTCCACGTAGAGCGACTGGGAAACGATCCACACAAGAACACCGTCCTGCTGGTCAATGGGGCGCTCTCCACCACGCGGTCTTTCGCGCGTACCAGCAAATGCCTGGCCGAACACTTCAATGTGCTGCTGTTCGACCTGCCGTTCTCCGGCTATTCACGCGAACACAACGGCGACCTTGACCTGGTCACCAAGGACGACGAGGTGCAGATCCTGCGGGCGCTGGTGGAGCGTTTCGAGGTCAACCATCTGGTGTCGGCTTCCTGGGGCGGCATTTCCACCCTGCTCACCCTGGCGCACAACCCGCCCTCCATCAAAAGCTCGGTGGTGATGGCCCTGGCACCCAACCTCAACCGAGCCATGCTCGACTACGTGGACCGCGTACGCGTGCTGATCGAGGCCGATGACAAATCCGCCGTCGGCCATTTGCTCAACGAAACCGTAGGCAAATACCTGTCGCCGCGTCTCAAGCGCAATAACCATCGGCACCTGTCGAACATGGCCACCACCGAATACCGGCAAGCGCGCTTTCATATCCACCAGGTGCTGGCATTGGGCGACGGCAATTACCTGCCGGCGCTGCGGCAAATCGAAACGCCGGTGCATTTCCTCAACGGCGCGCTGGACGAATACACCCCCGCCGCCGACGCTCAATTGTTCAAGCAATACGTGGGGCGCAGCAGTTTTGCGGTGGCGCAACACACCGGTCACCTGTTGGATCTGGAATCCCGCGAGGCCGCCCTGGCGGTGCATCGCGCGCTGTTGGATTTCCTGGTGGGCGAGCACGCGGTGTTGTCGGACTTAGACCAACCGCCAGTGGGAAAAGGCGCGATGGATGGCGCATAATCGCCGACACATAGCCGGCTAACAAAAAGGTCCCCCATGCCCGATCGCGCCCCTCTCGATGCCAAGACCGCCCGCTGGCTCCCCTGGGTGGTGGCGATTGCCTTCTTTATGCAGTCGCTCGATGGGACGATTCTCAACACCGCTCTGCCGGCCATGGCCAGGGACCTGGCGGAAAACCCGTTGCGCATGCAGGGGGTGGTGATCGCCTACATGCTTACGGTCGCCTTGCTGATCCCAGCATCGGGCTGGATCGCCGACCGTTTCGGCACCAAGAAGATCTTCTTTGGCGCAATCATGCTGTTCAGCATCGGCTCGCTGCTGTGCGCGCTGTCCAGCAGCCTGACCATGCTGGTGGGGGCTCGGGTCGTGCAGGGTCTGGGCGGCGCGCTGATGCTGCCGGTGGGACGCCTGGTGGTATTGCGCGCCTACCCGCGCTCCGAGCTGGTGCGGATCATGGGCTTCATCACCATCCCTGGCCTGCTCGGCCCGCTGCTTGGCCCGACCATGGGCGGCTGGATGGTGCAATACCTGACCTGGCACTGGATCTTTCTGATCAACCTGCCGGTGGGCATGATCGGGTGCTACGCCGTGTGGAAGTTCATCCCGGACCTGCGCGGCAGTGAACGCACGCGCTTTGACGGAATGGGCTTTGTGCTGTTCGGCGCGGCGATGGTGCTGATCACCATCGCCATGGAGGGCCTGGGCGAACTGCACCTGCCGCACCTGCGGGTGATGTTGCTGCTGTTCGGCGGGCTGGCGTGCCTGGCGGCGTACTGGCTGCGCGCCGGGCATATCGATAACCCGCTGTTTTCGCCGGTGCTGTTCAAGACCCGCACCTTTGCCGTGGGCATCCTGGGTAACCTGTTCGCCCGCCTGGGCAGCGGCGCGTTGCCGTTTCTGGTGCCGCTGCTGTTGCAGGTGGCGCTGGGGTATTCGCCGTCGGAGGCCGGCATGAGCATGCTGCCGTTGGCGGCGGCGGCGATGTTCGCCAAGTCCGTGGCGCGGCCGCTGATCGAACGCCTGGGCTACCGCGTGGTGCTGACCGGCAACACCCTGGCGCTGGGCATCATGCTGGCGAGCATGGGCCTGGTCAGCGAGCAGACGCCCTACCCGCTGCTGCTGGGCATGCTGGCGGTGCTGGGGGCAATCAACTCCCTGCAATTTACCGCGATGAACACCGTGACCTTGATCGACCTCGACGACGCCCAGGCCAGCAGCGGCAACAGCCTGCTGTCGGTGGTGGCGCAATTGTCCCTGAGCCTCGGCGTGGCCTGCGCCGGCGCATTGCTGGGCGGGTTCACCGCCGAAGCCGGCAATGACGGGGTCAATACCGTGCTCGGCGCGTTCCAGTTGACCTTCCTCACCGTGGGCGTCATGGCGATGTTGGCGGCGGCGATTTTCCTGCAACTGTCGCCAAAAGACGGCAAACGGCTGGGCAGCCGCGAGCACGACATCGAGCACTGACGGGCGGCTCGTCTAGAACTTGCGGGGAAAATCCCACGAGACTGGTACACTGCGCGACATTTTGTTTTTGCAGAGCCCGCCCCGTGACCACCATCGCCACCGCTTTTAATACCTTGCCGCTGTCCGCCGCCATGCTGGCTAACCTCGACTCGCTGGGTTACGTCGAGATGACGCAGATCCAGGCACAAAGCTTGCCGGTGATCCTCAAGGGGCTGGACCTGATTGCCCAGGCCAAGACCGGCAGCGGCAAGACCGCCGCCTTCGGCATCGGCCTGCTGAACCCGATCAACCCGCGCTACTTCGGTTGCCAGGCCCTGGTGATGTGCCCGACCCGCGAGCTGGCCGACCAGGTGGCCAAGGAAATCCGCCGCCTGGCCCGCGCCGAAGACAACATCAAGGTGCTGACCCTGTGCGGCGGTGTGTCCCTCGGCCCGCAGATCGCTTCGCTGGAACATGGCGCCCACGTGATCGTCGGCACCCCGGGCCGTATCCAGCAACACCTGCGCAAGGGTTCGCTGGTGCTGGACGGCTTGAACACGCTGATCCTCGATGAAGCCGACCGCATGCTCGACATGGGTTTCTATGACGCCATCGAAGACATCATCAGCAAGACCCCGCCACGCCGTCAGACCCTGCTGTTCTCGGCCACCTACCCGGTGAGCATCAAGCAGTTGGCCTCCAAGTTCATGCGCGCGCCACAGCAGGTGAAGGCCGAAGCGTTCCATTCCGACGAGCAGATCGAGCAGCGTTTCTATGAGATCTCCCCGGAAGAACGCATGGACGCGGTGACCAAGGTGCTGGCGCATTTCCGTCCGGCCTCGTGCGTGGCGTTCTGCTTTACCAAGCAGCAAGTGCAGGAAACCGTCGACCACCTGACGGCCAAGGGCATCTCCGCCGTCGGCCTGCACGGCGACCTGGAACAGCGCGACCGCGATCAGGTACTGGCGATGTTCGCCAACCGCAGCACCTCGGTGCTGGTGGCCACCGACGTGGCCGCCCGTGGCCTGGACATCGACTCGCTGGACATGGTGATCAACGTCGAACTGGCCCGCGACTCGGAAATCCACATCCACCGCGTCGGCCGCACCGGCCGCGCCGGTGAGACCGGCATCGCCATCAGCCTGGTGGCGCCGTCCGAGGCCCACCGTGCCCAGGCCATCGAGCAGCTGCAAAAGTCGCCGCTGAACTGGGACCAACTGGACAACCTCAAGCCGCAAAGCGGCGGTCCGTTGTTGCCGCAGATGAGCACCCTGTGCATTGCCGCTGGCCGTAAAGACAAAGTGCGCCCAGGTGACATCCTCGGTGCATTGACCGGCGAAGCCGGCATCCCCGGCGCCCAGGTTGGCAAGATCGCGATCTTCGACTTCCAGGCGTTCGTGGCCGTGGAACGGGGCATCGCTAAGCAAGCACTGCAGCGCTTGAACGACGGCAAGATCAAGGGCCGCTCGTTGCGCGTGCGCATCCTGTAACCCGATCTGCGACCTATATGAAGATCCAATGTGGGAAGGGTTTTGCCCCCTCCCACAGTTTTGATTGCATTCAGACCCGTATTTTTATGAGGACATTGCTGTGCGCTCGACCGAAGTTGTGATCATTGGCGCCGGCGCCGCAGGCTTGATGTGCGCACTGACCGCCGCTGGTCGTGGGCGCAAGGTGATGTTGATCGACCATGCAAACAAAGCCGGCAAAAAGATCCTGATGTCCGGCGGTGGCCGCTGCAACTTCACCAATATGTACACCGAGCCGGCTAACTTCCTGTCCCACAACGCGCACTTCTGCAAGTCGGCCTTGGCCCGTTACACCCAATGGGACTTCATCGGGCTGGTGGCCAAGCACGGCGTGCCGTACCACGAGAAGAAACTCGGCCAACTGTTCTGTGATAACAAATCCAGCGACATCCTCGGAATGTTGCTCGATGAGTGCATCCAGACCGGTGTAAGCCTGCACCTGGACACCTCCATCCAGGAAATCGCTAAGCTCGACAGCGGCTATCAGTTGCAAACCACCCTCGGTGAGCTGCGCTGTGAATCCCTGGTGATCGCCACCGGCGGCCTGTCGATCCCGACCCTGGGCGCCACCGGGTTCGGCTATCAGGTGGCCAAGCAGTTCGGCCATGAACTGCTGCCAACCCGCGCAGGATTGGTGCCGTTTACCATCACCGATCAGCTCAAGGCGCTGTGCACCGAGTTGTCCGGCACCTCCGTGGATTGCGTGGCCAGCTGCAACGGCCAGAGTTTTCGCGAGAATCTGCTGTTTACCCATCGCGGCCTGAGCGGGCCGGCGATCCTGCAGATTTCCTCGTACTGGGAGCCGGGCGACACGGTCGAAATCAACCTGCTGCCCGAGCACGACGCCCACACCTGGCTGCAACAGCAACAGGTCGAGCGACCGAACAGCGAGTTGAAGACCCTGCTCGGTGAGATCTTCACCAAAAAGATGGCCAACCTGCTGGCAGACACTTGGTTCGCGTCCAAGCCGATGAAGCAATACACCCATGCCGAAGTCGCCGACATCGCGCAGAAGTTGTCGAGCTGGCAGTTCGTGCCCGCCGGCACCGAGGGCTATCGCACCGCCGAAGTGACGCTGGGCGGCGTGGACACGCGGGAAGTCTCGTCCAAGACCATGGAATCACTGAAAAGCCCAGGGCTGTACTTTATTGGCGAAGTGCTGGACGTGACCGGCCACTTGGGCGGGTTTAACTTCCAATGGGCCTGGGCATCGGGCTACGCCGCCGCGCAATACGTCTGACGAAGCCCCCTCCCACGTTCTGATTTGCAGTGTGCCTGTGAAATAATTTGCGGTGAGATGTGATCACCACGCTTGCCGTGGCGTCCTTACTGCCTCAATTTAGCGGCATCGTCCCGGAAGACTCCAGCCTTCATGTCATCGACCTCGTTCAAGCAGTCCATGCGGCGCCTATGGGCGCTGGATAAATTCAGCTACAGCGTTCGGGTGTTTATCGCCCTCACCGGCAGCATGGCGCTGTGCTGGTATCAGGATGAAATGACCCTGCTGATCCCGCTGTTCCTGGGGATTATCGCCAGCGCTCTGGCCGAGACCGATGACAGCTGGCAAGGCCGCCTCAATGCCCTGGCGGTGACGCTGGTGTGTTTCAGCATCGCCGCGCTGTCGGTGGAACTGTTGTTCCCCTACCCCTGGCTGTTTGCGATTGCCCTGGCGCTGGCGAGTTTCTGCCTGACCATGCTCGGCGCCCTTGGCGAGCGCTACGGTGCGATTGCCTCGGCGACGCTGATTCTGTCGGTCTACACCATGATCGGTGTGGATCAGCGCGGAGGGGCGGTGTCGGACTTCTGGCACGAACCGCTGCTGTTGGTGGCCGGCGCTGCCTGGTATGGCGCGTTGTCAGTGTTGTGGCAGGTGCTGTTTTCCAACCAGCCGGTGCAACAGAGCCTGGCGCGTTTGTTTCGCGAGTTGGGGCGTTACCTCAAGCTCAAGTCGTCGCTGTTTGAACCGATCCGCCAACTGGATGTAGAAGCCCGTCGTCTGGAACTGGCTCAGCAGAACGGTCGCGTAGTCGCAGCGCTGAATGCGGCGAAGGAAATCATCCTGCACCGCGTGGGTAACGGTCGCCCGGGTTCGAAGGTCAGCCGCTACCTGAAGCTGTACTTTCTGGCCCAGGACATCCACGAACGCGCCAGTTCTTCGCACTATCCCTACAACGCCCTGGCCGAGGCGTTTTTCCACAGCGACGTGCTGTTCCGCTGCCAGCGCCTGTTGCGCCAGCAAGGCAAGGCCTGCCAGGCCCTCGCTGAGTCGATCCAGTTGCGCCAGCCGTTTGTCTACGACGACAGTTTTGCCGAAGCCCTCGGTGACCTGAACGCTTCTCTGGAACACCTGCGCATCCAGAGCAACCCGGCCTGGCGCGGCCTACTGCGCTCGTTGCGCGCCCTGGCGGCCAACCTGTCGACCCTCGACCGCCTGCTCGGCGACGCCAGCAACCCCGACGCCCTGGCCGACGCCACCGACAGCAATCTGCTCGATCGCGCGCCGCGTAACCTCAAGGAAATGTGGACACGGCTGCGCACGCAGCTGACGCCGACGTCATTGCTGTTCCGCCATGCGTTGCGCCTGTCGTTGGCGCTGACCATCGGCTACGGCACCTTGCATGCGATTCACGCATCCCAGGGTTATTGGATCATCCTCACGACGCTGTTCGTGTGCCAACCCAACTACGGCGCCACCCGGCGCAAACTGGGCCAACGGATCGTCGGCACCGCCATTGGCCTGACCGTGGCCTGGGCGCTGTTCGATCTGTTCCCCAGCCCGCTGGTGCAATCGATGTTCGCCATCGCTGCCGGCCTGGTGTTCTTTATCAATCGCACCACCCGCTACACCCTGGCCACGGCGGCGATCACGCTGATGGTGCTGTTCTGCTTCAACCAAGTGGGCGATGGCTACGGGCTGTTCCTGCCTCGGCTGTTCGATACGTTGATCGGCAGCCTGATCGCGGGGCTGGCGGTGTTCCTGTTTCTGCCGGACTGGCAGGGCCGGCGCCTGAACAAAGTGCTGGCCAACACCCTGACCTGCAACAGTATCTACCTGCGGCAAATCATGCAGCAGTACGCCGCCGGCAAGAGCGACGACCTGGCCTATCGCCTGGCCAGGCGCAATGCGCACAACGCCGATGCGGCGCTGTCCACCACCTTGGCCAACATGCTGATGGAGCCGGGGCACTTTCGCAAAGAAGCCGACGTGGGCTTTCGCTTCCTGGTGCTATCACACACTTTGCTCAGCTATTTGTCGGGGTTGGGCGCACACCGCGACACCGCACTGCCGGCCGACGTGCGCGAACACCTGATCAACGGCGCCGGCCATAGCCTGGCAGCCAGCATTGACGAAATCGCCACGGGGCTGGCCAACAAACAACCGATTGCGATCCAGAGCGATGCCGAAGAAGCCCTGGCCGCCGAGCTGGAGCAGATGCCGGATGAGATCGACGAGGGGCAGCGCTTGGTGCAAACGCAGCTGGCGCTGATCTGCCGACAGCTGGGGCCGTTGCGCACACTGGCGGCGCATTTGATCAAGGACACCGAAGCGGCTTAGGTCGCTATCGGGGGGCAAGCCCCCTCCACCCCTGATCGGATTAACACGGTCCACCTGTGGAAAGGGCTTGCCCCCGATAAGGCCCGCACAGGCACTACATACCATGGGCCTTCATCAACCGCGCATAACTGCCATCCACCTTCATACTGGCAATCTCCCGGTCAAAGCTCGCCACAATCTGCGCATGCTGAGGATTTTTCAGGCTAACCAGGATGTGCAGGCTGTTTTCGCTCAGCGGTTTGGGCAGAAACTCTATGGCGTTGCGCACCCGGGGCGATTCGCGGGACAGGTAATAGCGCGCCACATACTCATCCTCCACCGTCAGCCGCACCCGCTGCGCCGCCAGCATGCGTACGGCCATGGCGAAGTTATGCACCGGCACTTTCTGCAGTTGGGTGTCCCCGTCGAAGGCCGCCGAATAGGCATAACCGCGCACCACGGCAATCGGGTAGTCGTGCAGTTGTTCCAGGGTCTGATAGTCGATAGGGTCGTCGCGGCGCTTGATAAAACGCACGCGGTTGAGCAGGTATTCGTTGGAGAATTCGCCCAGTTGCGTGCGGGCGTCGTCGTACCAGGCGTTGATCAGCACGTCATAGCGCCCATCGCCCACGCCCATCAACGCCCGGGCCCAGGGCACTTGTTCAAAGTCACTGGCATAACCTGCGCGCGCTAGGGCCGTGGTGACAATGTCAGTGGCCAGCCCACCATTGATCAAAGTCGCATCGGTAAAGGGTGGCCAGGCATCCGCGACCAGGCGCAGACGCTGTGCAAACGCCGGCTGAGCCAGCAACAACACTCCAATTAAAGCAAAGGCACGAGAAAATCGCGGCATGCTCAAAATCCTTGGCGAGCTTAGCTCAGGCCATACCTGAGGTGTTAACAGTAGCCCAGATTACACAAAGAAACGGGGCAACAGGGCACTCAGTGATGGCTAATTGATTTCATTCACCACAATAGACCATTTAGACAGAGCTGCCCGTCGCGCTTACTATCAAGAACAGACATTTATGCGAGAACACACCATGACAGTTGATTGGGTCTGCAAACACCACAATGACCTGGGCAAAGATCAGCTCTACGCCATCCTGCGGTTACGCAACGAAGTCTTCGTAGTGGAGCAGAAATGCATCTATCAGGACGTCGACGGGCAGGACTTGATCGGCGACACCCATCACCTGATGGGCTGGCAGAATGACGAGCTGGTGGCCTACCTTCGGCTGCTGGACCCCGATACCCAAGGCGGTGACGTGGTGGTCGGCCGAGTGATTATTGCCCCAGCGGCACGGGGCACCGGGTTGGCGCACCGGATGATGGAAGAGACTCTCAAGCAGATTGACGATATCTGGCCTGATACGCCGATATTTCTCTCAGCCCAAGCGCATTTGCAGGGCTATTACGGCCGTTATGGCTTCGTGGTAGCGGGAGAGGAATACCTGGAGGACGACATTCCTCATATCGGCATGCGGCGCGCCTGAGAAAGCCATCCAGAGCACTGCGGCCAACTGTGGGAAGGGGCTTGCCCCCGATGATGCCAGGGAATCAACCAAGAACTCAGGGATAACCCAGCACGCGCTTGATCGAGGTCAGATTGGCTTCGATCCAGCGCCGATCGATCGCGCCCCAGTCGCGAATTCGATAACACCCGGCATGGTTGCGGGCGCCGTCTTCTTGTTCGAACTCACACACGATATCCAGGTCGGCCAGCGCGGCAATGGTGTCCTGGGCCGTGCGCCGAGGCATGCCGGTCATCTCCGTCAGCGCCGGTACGTTGCTGGCCTGGCCGCTGTCGATCAGGTAGGCCACATAGAGGCGGCGGTAGAAGCTGCTTTTGGTTTTGCTCACATCCATGGTCATTGGCCTTGTGCGGTCAGGGTTTGCCCAGCAGGTCGCGATACGTGAGGTATACCCGCAGGTCGAATTCCACCTGATGGTATTCCGGCATCATGTATTGGCAGAGTTTGTAGAACGCCTTGTTGTGGTCCGATTCTTTGAAGTGCGCCAGCTCATGCACCACGATCATGCGCAGAAATTCCGGCGCGGCCTCTTTGAACAAGGCGGCGATGCGGATCTCTTTCTTGGCTTTGAGGTTGCCGCCCTGCACCCTGGAAATGGTCGTGTGCAGGCCCAGGGCTCGGTGCGTCAGGTCCAAGCGGTTATCGAACAGCACTTTATCGATGGCCGGCGCGTTGCGCAGGTGTTCTTGCTTCAAGGCCAGCGCGTAGGCGTACAAGGCCTTGTCGCTCTGCACCCCATGGCGCTCGGGATAACGCTGTTCCAGATAGGCGCCCAATTGGTCCTTGGCGATCATCTGGCGCACTTGCTCCTGAAGAGTGACAGGGTAGGCCTGGAGGTATTTCAGCGTAGTCATGGCGTGCGCGGCGGGATTCGAAGGGCGTCAGTGTAACCAATTCAACTCACGCGGGTGCGGGACCAGTCGACCATTTCCTCGGCCATCAACGGCAATGCCGCCCATGCCCCTTGAACGAACGGACAGCCGTGTGCCCTGAGCCAGTGGGCCTGCTCTTGGGTTTCCACGCCCTCGGCCACCACCAGCACTTCAAAATGCGCACACAACTCAATGATGCTGCGGGCCATGGCCGCATCGCGCGCCGAGCCTGGCAGGCGCGCCACTAATTTCGGATCGAGCTTGAGGGTGTCGAACTCCAGATCGCGCAGATGGGCCAGGGAACACTGCCCGGAACCAAAGTCATCCAAGGCGATACGCACACCAATGCGACGCAACAACTTGAGTTGCTTGATGGCCTCCTCGCGGTTACTCATCAGGCAATCTTCGCCGATCTCCACCTCCAACTGACGCCCGTTCAAACCGTAGCACTCCAGCATCTGCTGCAGCTGGTTGGCCAGGTTGGGCATATTGAACTGGCTGCTGCTCAGGCTCACGCTCAGCACCAGCTCTTCATCGAAAGTGCTGTGCCAGGCATGACGCTGGGCGGCGACCTGCTGGTAAATCCACGCGCTCAATTGGCTGATCAGCCGCGCTTCCTCCAGCAACGGCAGGAACAACCCCGGCGGCACGTCACCCACACTGGGATGTTGCCAGCGCAACAACGCTTCCACGCCACGCAGGCGCCCATCCTCCAACGACACCTGCGGCTGGTAGACCAGGGTGAACTCTTTATTTTCGATTGCCGTGCGCACGCTGTCTTCGAGCATCAAGCGTGAGCGGGCGCGCCCGTTCATTTCCTGGTCGAAATAGCGATATTGCTGACGCCCTGCGCGTTTGGCTTCGTACATGGCGATATCGGCCGCCCGCAGCAGACCATTCAAATCCGCGCCGCAGTCCGGAAACGTGGCGATGCCGATACTCACGCCGAGCATCACATCCAAACCGTCGACTTGCTGACAGACAGACACCCGTTCGATCAATTTTTCCGAAATTTTTGCCGCCTGCTCCGGAAACTCCAGCTCCACCAACGCGGTAAATTCATCACCGCCCATGCGTCCGATGATGTCGTAGGAACGCAGGCAACCTTGCAGTTGTTCCGAGACCCAGCGCAGCACCCGATCCCCTGCATCATGGCCCAGGGAATCGTTGACCCTCTTGAAGCCATCGAGGTCCAGGTACAGCAGCACCAGCGACTGCTCCCCCCGCTCGCCGCGCAACAGGCTGTTTTCCACGGCTTGATAGAACCCACGGCGATTAAGCAAACCGGTGAGTGGGTCAGTGACCGCTTGAAACTCCAACTGCTGGTGCAGGTGGCGCACCTCGGACATGTCCAGCACCGTCACCACCATCGCCTTCTGCTCGGACGGCAGCGGCGCGCAGGATAACGCCACCGGCACCTGCTGACCGCGACCGGTGCGCAGCAGGGCGTCATGCAGGCGCCAGGTCTGGCCCGTTTGGTAACCGGCATACATCTGCGAATCCTGCCAACTAGGCAAATGAGGCTTTTGCAGAAAACTCAGAAACGGCTGGCCCTGCAGCTCATTGTGCGTGGCGTTGAGCAAGCGCGAGATCGCCGGGTTGGCGTACTGAATCACGCCCTCCTCGCTGACCACCAGGATGCCTTCGGCAGCGTTGTCGAGCACCGAGGCATTGAAGGCGCGGGCCGACTCCAGGTCGTGGCTCAAGCGCTGCAAAGCCCGGCGATTGCGCTGGTGCTCCAACAACGCCTGGACCTTGGGTTTGAGAATATGTGGGTCGAAAGGCTTGAACAGGTAATCGATGGCGCCGCTGGCATAGCCTTCCAAGACGGAAGCAGGCGATTGCGCATTGGCACTCAGAAAAATGATCGGGGTCATGCGCGTACGTTGACTGCCGCGCATCAGGCGGGCGACTTCAAAACCGTCCATGCCCGGCATCATCACGTCCAGCAATACCAAATCGACGTCATGCTGCAGCAGCAACTCCAAGGCTTCCACGCCGGACGCAGCGGTCACCACGTGCCAATCCTCACGTTGCAGAAGGGCGCGCATGCTGATCAGGTTTTCGGGGTAGTCGTCGACCACCAGAAGAACCGAACTGCCATCGCCGTGGTGTGGAGCGCATTCCATGCTACGTCTCATCCTTAGATTGCCGCTCCGGTCACTTCTGAGATAAAACCCGGATAAACACTGAGGCTTCACTCTAGCTCCGGTTCTGAAAAATCAGAAGGGAAGTGGATGCCATCATTGCGCCAAAGTTCGGGCAGCCGACTAACGGTCAACCTCTACAGCCCCCGATTCATGGGAAACATGGCATTTTGACATTCCGTTGACGCCAATAAACTGCCATCGATTGTTTAACAATTGGACAGCCACCGCCTATAAAGAACGTTTAAGGCCCCGTGCCAGAGCTTTCACCCCCCGTAAAAGGCCAATGCCATGATCGACCTCTCTACTTGGAACCTGAGCATTCCGATCGGCTCGCCCCCCGCGACCATCGAAACCCCGAAACTGCTCAGCGGCTTCAACGACCAATATTTCCAGGCCGAAGGCAGCAATGTGCAATTCTGGACACCCGTCACCGGTACCCGCACCGAGAACGCCATCTACCCCCGCAGCGAACTGCGCGAAACCTACGCCGATGGCCGCCTGCGCAACTGGACCTACCCCGACGCCGACAACTTCCTACGCGCCACCCTCACCGTCAACCAGGTGCCTTCCACTGGCAAAATCGTGATTGGCCAAATCCACGCGTATGAGAGCCAGAAACCGCTGATCAAACTTGAGTATCAATTCAAGGAAAAAACCCAGACCGGCAACATCGTCGCCAAAGTGCGCATGCGTCCGGACGAAGAGGAGAGCCGCGTGATCACCGTGGCCTCCAACGTACCGCTGGAAAAGAGCTTCACCTACGTGATCAACCTCAACAAAGCCGGACTGCTGAGCGTCTATGCCGCCGATGGCGAATGGAACGAGCGCATCGGCGCCGCCTGGGGCGCCAAGCCGCTGTACTTCAAGGCCGGCGCTTATGTGCAGGACAACAGCGGGGATAGCAAGGAAGGAGCGAAGGTGACGTTCGACAAGTTGGATATTGATCACGAGTGAAGGTTTCTGTGGGAGCCGGCTTTGCTCGGCCCCCACATTTGCGAGGGGCTTTTCACCTGCTTATTGCACAGGCAATTTAATCGGAGCAGGTCCTTTTGAATTCATTACGTTAAAGGCGCATTTAGAAACACTGCTCTGGATACATTCGTTGTTCTCATTCCAATTAGAGCCCTGTGCCACGGGAGACGAAACGAAACTCTGGGCCATTCTCAAGTAGTCGTCACTTCCTGCGCCGACGTAATTACAAGCCACATAGTAATAAGCGTGGCTGGTCTCACTATCTGTACCTTGTTTGATGGCTGCACTTTGGAACTTAAATGCGGCTGTAATAGAACTGTCTTCCATGTATTACTCACCCTTCCAAACACCGCTCTGATCCGCAAACTGGCGACTGACAGTCTTGATGGTCGAAACCTCAGGGCAATTCAACTCCACTCCGTATACCTGCCCTATAAGCATAAAAGCACCGAGTATTGCACCCATTTTCAAGCACTTGAAAGTGTCATGACCGCGTATTCCTTTACTGGATTGATAGCCCAATAATGAGGACAAAACGCAATCGATGACACTGTAAACTTTGACAGTCTTATAGATAAATTCCAAATAACCACAAACCCATAGATAACCGAATAATAGATCAGCACACCGCCCCCATTAATGAGCCTGATAGGGGCTCGGTTTTTTATGCCTATTGCTTGGGATTTAAGCGCGAGTCTGGATTCTGCTAAGTGCTGCACAGCGTACCCTAAAAAATCGGCTGAATTCCTGAGGTTTTATTACCCCAGTACAAACGCGTTATAACACGTGATATACACCCCATATTACGTTCATGGCCGCTAGGGCTCCCCCCCATACTGGTCAATATTAACGTAGATATTCCCTGCGTCGTACTCGGTTTCTCCGATCAAACTCTCGAAATTAAGCCGCAAAGAAGAATATTTGAATCACAACGACAATCAAATCTTTCGCACATATGCAACCAAATATTACATAACTGTGTTTTACTTAATATTTTCAAAAATCAGCGGTAGCGCGAAATGTAGGAAATATCAATCAGAATAACCCGACAAGCTCATACAAAAAATAAACAAGGACTTAGCTAAAATTAATACAGCTGAAAAAATACACATTGACAATCAAAATAAACCTTCATACGGTTTGAGTGCATCGCCAATCTGCGAATGCAATAACACTGAGGAACTATATATGAATCGTGTAATTATAGAACCTACGCTCATCAATCAGTCAAACGATGCATACCAGACCCTCACTTCTCAATTAAGACAGAGAAAATCTCGTTAGATTAAACAAAATCAAGAAACGCGAAGGGTTTCGCCCTATAGCTCCGATATGTTTAGAAGAATGTATGGCTGAATACTTCTATCCCCCTGCCCCCTCACCCTTCATGCTGGAATTTCGCAAAGTTATCTCAGCTAGCATACCGGCGGTGACACACGTCGATAACTCAGCGCGTCCGCAATCAGTCAATAAATTACAGAATATTCGTATGCACCAATTACTCAGCACCTATCATGCCGTATCAGGAGTCGGCGTACTTTGTAACACCTCTTTAAATTTCAACGGATGCGGCTTTATAAATAGACTAAGCGACTTGTATCGATTCGCCAGTGAAAATGAACTGGATGGCTTCGTATTTGAAGATAAGCTTTTTCTGCATCCAGACCGTCATAATGAAAACGTCAAGTAAAATTATTTGCGTGCAAGCGCTATCCAGTTTCTCACTGTGGCTCGATATTTTTTTAATCTTCACGGTTCCCGTTTATCTATGGCATGCCTCTCCTTCTTCGATAGCGTTCCTGGCTTTTTGCCTGGGTGCGCCTATGTTGTTTCTAGGTCCGATTATAGGATCGCTGATAGATCGATATGATGTAAGGAAAACACTAGTATCCGGCGCTTCACTCCGCATACTGTCTACTTTAGGGCTGGCAGTGTCTCCAGACCTTAAAAGCTTTTTTCTTTTCGTCATATTCAAAGGCATGTCAACCTTATTTTACCTTCCGTCAATAACCATTCTTGTTCGGCAATTGATACATGCTGATGAGCACAAATCTTTTTTCAGTCACGTAAGTTTATTTGATCAATCGTCAAAAATTCTTGCACCGTTACTTGCAGGCGTGTTAACGGCAGTATTGTCGCCTAAAGATTTATTCTTTTTCTCAGCTACCGCAGTTTTATTAACCTTTCCACTCCTGAGGTCTATTTGCCTATCACTCCGAACGCAAATTAAGGCAAGCTCCATCAAAGCCTTACCACTTTATCTCGATATAATAAGAGGACTATCTATATTCAACGCCTTACCTTTTCAACTACGCATAGGCTTTTTGTACTCCCTGCTTACATCGCTGGCTTTAGGTATTTATGACCCACATTTGGCGTCTTTTCTGGCCTATGAAGGTTTACATCCAGTCAATTTTTCAATAATCGTATCAGCGACGGCCGGAGGTGCAATAAGTGCCGCATTGATGATGAAATTTAAATTGAGAAACTTCGATGAAATTCTTCTTCGGTCAGGCGCATTACTTATTTTCTCTACAGCATTAACCCTGACCGCAATTTTAGTATTTTTCCAAACACCGGGGAGAGCCTACTTCTATCCAATGGTTTGGTTTTTGAATGGCTTCGGCTATGAGACACTCATAATATCTTCAAATATAATTCTTCAGCAATTATGTCCTACAGAAAATATTGGAAGAATATCCCTATCATTTAGAAGCATTCAAATACTTTGCGTGATAACGGGCCCCTCTTTAGGAACAATGCTAATAATCGCGGGTGGTCGCCCAGCACCTTTTATTGTGGCAGCAGGCATGGCATTTCTAACTGCGTCGGCGTCCGTTATGGTCTATTTATACTTGCAAAAAAAACAAGCGCACACACCTGTCAGCTAGTGCAGAATCAAAAAGTTCATTCCGTGAATCTCCTGTCTTGCGAACCCACCTAGCCAAATCTCAACAAGAAAAAGCCCGCATCACTGCGGGCTTCTTTTTAAACGCCTGAGGCTTAGTTCACCTTAGCGTTCAACTCACCTTTCAAGTAACGCTGGTACATGGCTTCCAACGAGATCGGCTTGATCTTCGACGCATTGCCCGCAGTACCAAATGCTTCGTAACGAGCGATACACACATCACGCATCGCGGTGACGGTGGCGCCGAAGAATTTGCGCGGGTCGAATTCGCTCGGGTTGGTGGCCATCAGGCGACGCATTGCGCCGGTGGAGGCCAGGCGCAGGTCGGTGTCGATGTTGACTTTGCGCACGCCGTACTTGATGCCTTCGACGATTTCTTCAACCGGTACGCCGTAGGTTTCTTTGATGTCGCCGCCGTACTGGTTGATGATCGCCAGCCACTCCTGCGGTACCGAGGAAGAACCGTGCATCACCAGATGGGTGTTAGGGATGCGCTTGTGGATTTCCTTGATACGGTCGATGGCCAGTACGTCGCCGGTCGGCGGCTTGGTGAACTTGTAGGCGCCGTGGCTGGTGCCGATGGCGATGGCCAGGGCGTCGACCTGAGTCTTTTTCACGAAGTCAGCGGCTTCTTCCGGGTCGGTCAGCATTTGGCTGTGATCCAGCACGCCTTCGGCGCCGATGCCGTCTTCTTCACCAGCCATGCCGGTTTCCAGGGAACCCAGGCAGCCCAGCTCGCCTTCCACCGAAACACCGCAAGCGTGGGCCATGGCCACGGTTTGCTGGGTAACGCGGACGTTGTATTCGTAGTCGGTTGGGGTCTTGCCGTCTTCGCCGAGGGAGCCGTCCATCATGACCGAGCTGAAGCCCAGTTGGATGGAGCGCTGGCACACGTCAGGGCTGGTGCCGTGGTCCTGGTGCATGCACACCGGGATGTGCGGGAATTCTTCGATCGCGGCCAGGATCAGGTGACGCAGGAACGGCGCGCCGGCGTATTTGCGGGCACCGGCCGAAGCCTGGACGATCACTGGGGAGTCGGTCTTGTCAGCGGCTTCCATGATGGCGCGCATCTGCTCAAGGTTGTTGACGTTAAAGGCTGGGACGCCATAGCCGAACTCGGCTGCGTGGTCCAGCATTTGACGCATGCTGATAAGTGCCATTGTGTTGTCTCTCCCGGTCGAGGGTCGTTAATCGTGCAAGCCTGCCGTAGCGGCGGCTGCTATTCAAGTTATTGCAGGCCAGGTGTTATGGGCCTCGCCTGCTGAATCGTTATTGCTGTGTCCGACCCACAACCTATGCCACTTTGGAGCCGGATTTAATGTGGGAGGGGGCTTGCCCCCGATGACAGTGGATCAGCCAGCACATGGGTGTGCTGAAAAACCGCTATCGGGGGCAAGCCCCCTCCCACATTGGATCTCACCAAATTTGAAATCTTATTGGGCCTTGCAGCCACGCCCGATCAAATCGTCGGTGGCGACCCAGTAAACCAGGCCTTCCTCACCTTTGGTGTGAAACGCCAGTTGGTCGTTGCTGTAGAGCACGCCCGAGGCGGCAACCTCCTGTTTAAGGCGGTAGACCTGGTCGGAACCGCCGAGGCGCACATCCACCTCGCTGCGCGCCGCATTGGCAAAGCGCCAGTTGACCTCGGCCTTGCTGTCGCAGGTCCAGGTGGTCCACTTATCGGCAGGGTCTGCCTTATTGAACATGTTGATGCTGCTGCAACCGGCCAACAGAGCCAGTGCCGCCAGGGCGAAAACGCCTTTCATTGCCAATCCTCGAACGGCGGCCCAAAGGCCGCCACTGCTGTCGGTTAGTTGATCAGACCCGTCAAGGGCAACCCTGTTCCTGACCGTTGGGCGCGGAGTCGTATTTCTCCAGCCGTTCATTGCCGATGCGCTTGTTGATCACCGGCATGGTTTCGGCCTGCCAGTCAGCCTGGTAGCAGCTCTGTTTCTGCTGCGCCGCAGGCTGTTCGGGCGTCGACGCCGCAGTGGGCGCGCTGCCGCAGCCGGCCAGCAGGCCCGCCGCGAACACCAGTGCCAATGACTTGATCATAGGAATGCTCCTTTTCCGGATCACGAGCCTTAAACCTTGGCTCGGGTTTCCAGCACTTCAACGGCAGGCAGCACTTTGCCTTCGACGAATTCGAGGAATGCGCCACCACCGGTAGAAATGTAGGAGATTTGGTCAGCCACGCCATATTTATCGATGGCCGCCAGGGTGTCGCCGCCACCGGCGATGGAGAATGCCGAGCTGTCGGCGATGGCCTTGGCCAGCACCTTAGTGCCGTTGCCGAACTGGTCGAACTCGAACACGCCGACCGGACCGTTCCACAGAATGGTCTTGGAAGCCTTCAACAACTCAGCGAAGTTAGCCGCGGTTTGCGGGCCGATATCCAGAATCATGTCATCGGCGGCTACGTCAGCGATCAGCTTGACGGTAGCTTCGGCGCTTTCGGCGAATTCCTTGGCCACGACCACATCCACCGGCAACGGCACGCTGACTTTGGCGGCGATGGCGCGGGCGGTGTCGAGCAGATCCGGCTCGTACAGGGACTTGCCCACCGGGTGGCCAGCTGCGGCCAGGAAAGTGTTGGCGATGCCGCCGCCGACGATCAACTGATTGCAGATCTGGCTGAGGCTGTTAAGTACGTCCAACTTGGTGGACACCTTGGAGCCCGCCACGATGGCGGCCATCGGCTGTGCCGGCGCTCCCAGGGCCTTGCCCAGGGCTTCCAGCTCAGCGGCCAACAGAGGGCCGGCAGCCGCAACCTTGGCGAACTTGGCCACGCCGTGGGTCGAACCTTCGGCACGGTGAGCGGTGCCGAAGGCGTCCATGACGAACACATCGCACAGCGCAGCATATTGCTGGGCCAGTTCGTCGCTGTTCTTTTTCTCGCCTTTGTTGAAGCGCACGTTTTCGAACAGCACGATATCGCCGGCCTTCACGTCAACGCCGCCCAGGTAGTCAGCCACCAACGGCACTTCACGGCCCAGGGCCTTGCTCAGGTAATCGGCTACCGGCTTGAGGCTGTTTTCGGCGGAGAACTCACCTTCGGTCGGACGACCCAGGTGGGAGCAGACCATCACGGCCGCACCTTTTTCCAGGGCCAGCTTGATGGTCGGCAGCGAGGCCAGGATTCGCGCATCGCTGGTGACAACACCGTCCTTGACTGGGACGTTGAGGTCTTCGCGAATCAGTACGCGCTTACCCTGCAGATCGAGGTCGGTCATCTTCAACACGGTCATGGGTCGCAGTTCCTGAATTACTGTTGAGGTTGTTTAGAGGCGATGTGCAGATAATGTTCCGCAACATCCAGCATTCGGTTGGCAAAACCCCATTCGTTATCGAACCAGGCCAGGATGTTCACCAGCCTGGGGCCGGAAACGCGGGTCTGGCTGGCATCGACAATCGCCGAATGCGGGTCATGGTTGAAATCGCAACTGGCGTGGGGCAACTCGGTGTAGGCCAGTAAACCTTTGAGCGGACCGCCGGTGGCGGCCTCGCGCAGGATCCGGTTGACCTCCACGGCATCGGTGTCGCTGACGGTTTGCATGGTGATATCCAGGCAGGACACGTTCACCGTCGGCACACGTACGGCTTTGGCCTGGATTCGCCCGGCAAGTTCCGGCAGCAAGCGTTCGATGCCGCGCGCCAGGCCGGTAGACACCGGAATCACTGACTGGAACGCCGACCGCGTGCGGCGCAGGTCTTCGTGGTGGTAAGCGTCGATCACCGGCTGGTCGTTCATGGCCGAGTGGATCGTGGTGATCGACACATAATCCAGGCCGATCGCCTGATCCAGCAGGCGCAACAACGGCACGCTGCAGTTGGTGGTACAGGACGCATTGGACACCAACCGCTCATCGCCAGTCAGGCAATCCTGGTTGATGCCATAGACGATGGTGGCGTCGACATCCGCCTCGCTGGCCATCGGCTGGGAAAACAGCACACGCGGCGCGCCGGCGTCGAGAAACCGCTGGCCATCGGCGCGGGTGTTGTAGGCACCGGAGCATTCCAACACCAGGTCGACGTCCAGCGCCGCCCAGTCGATGCCCTCGGGGGTGGCACTGCGCAGGACTTTCACGCAGTTGCCATTGATATGCAGACAATCGCCGTCGACCCGCACTTCGCCGGGGAATCGGCCATGGGTGGAGTCAAAGCGTGTCAGGTATTCGATGCTGGCCATGTCGGCCAAATCGTTGATGGCAACAATCTCGAACCCGGCTGCCGCCCCTCGCTCGAACAGAGCACGCAAGACGCAACGACCAATGCGGCCGTAGCCGTTGAGTGCAACTTTGTAGGGACGCGGTTGGGGCATGGGGCTCTCGATCAATAGTTCGCTCAGTGTTGAATGTTCCGACGCCATCGCGGGCAAGCCCGCTCCCACCTTCAGATCGCGATCCAATGTAGGAGCGGGCTTGCCCGCGATAGCGCCAGTACAGACAACGCAGACTGACTTAGTCTTCCAGCAGCTCTTCAGCCTGACCCAGGATGTTTTCCAGGGTGAAGCCAAACTCTTCGAACAAGGCTGGCGCCGGCGCCGACTCACCGTAGGTGGTCATGCCGATCACGCGGCCTTCCAGGCCCACGTACTTGTACCAGTAGTCGGCGTGTGCCGCCTCGATGGCGATACGCGCACTGACCTGCAACGGCAGCACCGATTGCTTGTAGCCGGCGTCCTGTGCTTCGAACACGCTGGTGCACGGCATGGATACAACGCGCACGTTACGGCCCTGCTCAGTCAGCTTGTCGTACGCCTGAACGGTCAAGCCCACTTCGGAACCGGTGGAGATCAGGATCAGCTCCGGCTCGCCCACGCAGTCCTTGAGCACGTAACCGCCGCGGCTGATGTCGGCGATCTGCGCGTCGGTGCGCGCCTGATGCTGCAGGTTCTGACGGGAGAAGATCAGCGCTGTAGGGCCGTCCTTACGCTCGATGGCGTGCTTCCAGGCCACGGCGGATTCCACCGCGTCGGCTGGGCGCCAGCAATCCAGGTTCGGCGTTGTACGCAGGCTGGTCAATTGTTCGACCGGCTGGTGCGTCGGGCCGTCTTCGCCCAGACCGATGGAGTCGTGGGTGTACACATGGATCACGCGCTTCTTCATCAGCGCGGCCATGCGCACGGCGTTGCGGGCGTATTCCATGAACATCAGGAAGGTTGCGCCGTAAGGCACCAGACCACCGTGCAAGGACACGCCGTTCATGATGGCGCTCATGCCGAACTCGCGCACGCCGTAGTACATGTAGTTGCCGCTGGCATCTTCGGCCGTGACACCTTTGCAGCCTTTCCACAGGGTCAGGTTGGAGCCGGCCAGGTCGGCCGAGCCGCCGAGGAACTCAGGCAGCAACGGGCCAAAGGCGTTCAGGGTGTTCTGGCTGGCTTTACGGCTGGCGATGGTCTCGCCCTTGGCAGCGACTTCGGCGATGTAGGCAGATGCCTTTTCCGAGAAGTCAGCAGGCAGATCACCGGCCAGGCGGCGGACCAGCTCGTTGGCCAGCTCCGGGAATTCGGCGGAGTAGGCAGCGAAGCGCTGGTCCCACTCGGCTTCGGTGGCCAGGCCTTTTTCCTTGGCATCCCATTCGGCGTAGATGTCAGCCGGGATTTCGAACGGGCCGTGGTTCCACTTCAGCGCTTCGCGGGTCAGGGCGATTTCCGCGTCACCCAGTGGAGCGCCGTGGCAGTCTTCCTTGCCTTGCTTGTTCGGCGAGCCGAAACCGATGGTGGTCTTGCAGCAGATCAGGGTCGGCTGCGCGCTCTTGCGGGCGGTGTCGATCGCGGTTTTGATCTCTTCCGGATCGTGACCGTCGACGTTGCGGATCACCTGCCAGTTGTAGGCTTCGAAACGCTTCGGGGTGTCATCGGTGAACCAGCCTTCGACTTCGCCGTCGATGGAGATGCCGTTGTCATCGTAGAAGGCGATCAGCTTGCCCAGGCCCAGGGTGCCGGCCAGGGATGCGACTTCGTGGGAAATGCCTTCCATCATGCAGCCATCACCCAGGAACACATAGGTGTGGTGATCGACGATGTCGTGTCCAGGGCGGTTGAACTGCGCGCCCAGCACTTTTTCAGCCAGGGCGAAACCCACGGCGTTGGCCAGGCCTTGGCCCAGCGGCCCGGTGGTGGTCTCGACGCCTGGGGTGTAGCCGAATTCCGGGTGGCCCGGCGTGCGGCTGTGCAACTGGCGGAAGCTCTTGAGGTCGTCGATGGTGACGTCGTAGCCGGTCAGGTGCAGCAGCGAATAGATCAGCATCGAGCCATGGCCGTTGGACAGCACGAAGCGGTCACGGTCGGCGAACGATGGGTTACTCGGGTTGTGTTTCAGGTAGTCACGCCAAAGCACTTCGGCGATATCCGCCATGCCCATCGGGGCACCGGGATGGCCGCTGTTGGCTTTTTGCACGGCATCCATGCTGAGGGCACGAATGGCGTTGGCACGCTCACGACGGCTGGGCATCGCTGTTCTCCTGCGGATATAGAAAGAAACGGAAAAAAGGACCGGCATTTTCCCTCAGCCACCGCCTGCGGGCAATGACAGATAGTCACTTGAGGCGGTTTTTCCTGTGGTTTGCGCGGCAATCGTCTGCGGAAACCTTTCACGTGTTCGTCTAAAGGTTATAGCGACTGCTTATAACCGCCACTTATCGATCAATATCAAAACTTTTTGATATTGACCTTGCGAGCGCCCTGCCCCACCACTAGACTGCTGGCCTTATGAACCTATCTGTGCCCTCCCTGCGTCCCGACGATGGTGAAGAGCTGGCCGCTTTGTGCAAAGCCGCCGGCGACCCCTTGCGCCTGAATGTTTTACGGGCCCTGACCAACGATTCTTTCGGGGTGCTGGAGCTGGCGCAGATTTTCGCCATCGGCCAATCGGGCATGAGCCATCACTTAAAGGTGCTGTCCCAAGCCGAATTGGTCGCCACCCGCCGCGAAGGCAATGCGATTTTTTACCGCCGCGCCCTGCCCCACACCGAACTGCTCGGCGGCAAACTGCACGCCGCCCTACTGGAGGAAGTGGACAACCTGAGCCTGCCGAACGATGTCCAGGCACGTATCGGTCAGGTCCACGGGCAACGTGCCGCGGCCAGTCAGGACTTTTTCGCACGGGTCGCCGAGAAGTTTCGCGCCCAGCAGGATTTGATCGCCGGTTTACCGCAGTACCGCGACAGCGTACTGGCGTTGTTGGACAAGCTGAGCTTCAGTGAAGAGGCCACGGCGCTGGAAGTCGGCCCCGGCGACGGCGGTTTTCTGCCGGAGCTGGCACGCCGCTTTCAGCAAGTCACGGCGCTGGACAACAGCCCGGCGATGCTGGAGCTGGCGCGCCAGCTCTGCGAGCGAGAAGCCTTGGGCAACGTCAACCTGCAGTTGGCCGACGCCTTGAAAGACAGCAGCCTGCGGGCCGACTGCGTGGTGCTGAACATGGTCTTGCACCATTTCGCCGCCCCCGCCGACGCCCTCAAGCAAATGGCCGGGTTACTGCACCCCGGCGGCAGCCTGCTGGTGACGGATTTATGCAGCCACAACCAGAGTTGGGCCAGGGAGGCCTGCGGTGATCTCTGGTTGGGTTTTGAACAGGACGATCTGGCCCGTTGGGCCACCGCTGCGGGACTCGTTCCCGGGGAAAGCCTCTATGTAGGTTTACGTAATGGTTTCCAGATCCAGGTCCGCCACTTTCAGCGACCGGCTGGCGACACTCACCATCGGTAAATATCAGGAAAACATCGAGATGAGCGAATACTCCCTTTTCACCTCCGAGTCCGTGTCTGAAGGGCATCCGGACAAAATCGCCGACCAGATTTCTGATGCGGTGCTGGACGCCATCATCGCTGAAGACAAGTTCGCCCGCGTGGCGTGCGAGACCCTGGTGAAAACCGGTGTAGCGATCATCGCCGGCGAAGTGACCACCTCCGCCTGGGTCGACCTGGAGCAACTGGTCCGCGACGTGATCACCGACATCGGATACAACAGCTCCGACGTCGGCTTCGACGGCGCCACCTGCGGCGTGATGAACATCATTGGCAAGCAGTCGCCCGACATCAACCAGGGTGTCGACCGCGCCAAACCGGAAGACCAAGGCGCAGGCGACCAGGGCCTGATGTTCGGCTACGCCAGCAACGAAACCGACGTGCTGATGCCGGCCCCGATCACCTTCTCCCACCAGTTGGTCAAGCGCCAGGCCGAAGCCCGTAAATCCGGCCTGCTGCCGTGGCTGCGTCCGGACGCCAAGTCCCAGGTAACCTGCCGTTACGAAGGCGGCAAAGTCGTCGGCATCGACGCGGTGGTGCTGTCGACTCAGCACAACCCGGACGTGTCCTACGCCGACCTGCGCGAAGGCGTGATGGAACTGATCGTCAAGCATGTACTGCCGGCCGAACTGCTGAGCAAGGACACCCAGTTCCACATCAATCCGACTGGCCAGTTCATCATCGGCGGCCCAGTGGGCGACTGCGGCCTGACCGGTCGCAAGATCATCGTCGACAGCTACGGCGGTATGGCCCGCCACGGCGGTGGTGCGTTCTCCGGCAAAGACCCGTCCAAGGTGGACCGTTCGGCCGCCTACGCCGGCCGTTACGTGGCCAAGAATATCGTGGCCGCCGGCCTCGCCGAACGTTGCGAAATTCAGGTTTCCTACGCTATCGGCGTGGCTCAGCCTACGTCGATCTCGCTGAACACCTTCGGCACCGGCAAGATCAGCGATGACAAGATCGTCAAACTGGTGCGTGAAGTCTTCGACCTGCGCCCCTACGCAATCACCACCATGCTCGACCTGCTGCACCCGATGTACCAGGAGACCGCAGCCTACGGCCACTTCGGTCGTACGCCTGAGCAGAAGACTGTCGGCGACGACACCTTCACCACCTTCACCTGGGAAAAAACCGACCGCGCCAACGACCTGCGTACCGCCGCCGGCCTGTAACAGTCGCGCTACTCAAACAGCCCTGCCCGGTCCACCCGGCAGGGCTTTTTATTGCCCGATGAATCGGGCGGGCGTTCACATTTTTTGGCTCCCAACCTTGCAGGCAAAATAATGGCTCTCTAGAATCCGCGCCCTCTCGGGCACCCACCCTATTTGGATATTGCCTTGCGCCAGTCCGGGATTACCCGGCGCGGCAATCGAACATTGAGGTTTTTCATGCGCATCTCCACGCTCGCCCCCGCCGCCCTTCTGCTCAGCTTGTTCGCCTTGCCGGCCCACACCGCCGATCTGAGCGCACTGAGCAGCGTCCTGGGCGCACATACAGGTGGCGGCAATGCCGGCGACTGCCAGAAGCAAGCCAACGACCTGCAGGCCAAGATCGATGCGGCCAACGCCCAGAACGACGTGTTGAAAGTGCGTGCGTTTGAAGCCGCACTGGAACAGGTCAACAAAGGTTGCAACAAATTGGCTGAGTCCCAGGCCAAGGCCGACGCCAAGCAGCAAAACCAGGCGGCCAAAGCGGATAAGAACGACGCGGTGAAAGCGCTGGGCGGTCTGTTCAAGTAAAACAGAAACACCCGGTAAAAAGCCCCGCACTGTCGGGGCTTTTTTGTGGGCAAACGGATCATTTAGGCTGGGCGCCCCTTCCGAGCAAGGATGCTCACGATGCGTTTTTTGATTGCTCTTTTACTCAGCGCGTTAACCTTTGGGGCCTTGGCCGAGAGCTGCCCCGACGAAGCCCGTCATCAGGTCGATGCCCTGGCCGAACAGGTACGCGTGTGGGACGACCGTTACCACCGCCTCGGCCAATCTCCCGTCAGCGACGAGCTCTACGATCAAGCCCGCCAACGTCTGGCTCATTGGCGCCAATGCTTTCCTTCCCCCACTGCTCCACCTGACCGGCCGCTGGCCAGTTCACGAGGCACCTTGCGCCACCCGGTCGCCCACACCGGCCTGGAAAAACTCTTGGACGAACAAGCAGTCGTGGCCTGGCTGGCGACGCGGCAGGACGTGTGGGTTCAACCCAAGGTAGATGGCGTCGCGGTGACCCTGGTTTATCGCAAAGGTCGGCTGGCGCAGGTGATCAGCCGTGGCGATGGAGTGCTTGGCCAGGACTGGTCGGCGTCTGCGCGCAAGATTCCCGGAATTGTCCAACAGTTGCCAGACCCCATCGACCTGGTGTTGCAAGGCGAACTCTATTGGCGACTGGACGCCCATGTGCAATCGCTACAGGGCGGGCTCAATGCTCGCAGCAAAGTGGCCGGGCTGATGAACCGCCGCCAGTTGAGCGACGCCGACGCCGCAGGTATTGGCCTGTTCGTCTGGGCCTGGCCCGATACCCCTTCTGGGTTCAGCGAGCGTCTGGCGACCCTGGCGCGCTGGGGCTTCACGGACAGCCAGCGCTACAGTCACCCCGTTCAAAGCCTCGACGAAGCCGCGCACTGGCGCACCTATTGGTACAACCATGCGCTGCCCTTTGCCAGTGATGGGGTCGTGTTGCACCAGGCGTCGCGCGCACCCGCCGAACGCTGGCAGGTCAGCACGCCATACTGGGCCGTAGCCTGGAAATATCCGGCCACCAAGGCGCTGGCCCTGGTGCGCCAGGTGCGGTTCAAGATCGGTCGCACCGGGCGGATCACTCCCCTCCTGGAGCTGGAACCGGTGCGGCTGGACGACCGGCAGATCAAACGGGTCAGCGCTGGCTCCTTGAAGCGCTGGCAAACCTTGGATATTCGCCCCGGCGACCAAGTGTCCATCACCCTCGCGGGCCAGATCATTCCACGGTTGGACCAGGTCATCCTGCGCAACCCCAACCGAGTCGCCTTGGCCGTCCCCGATCCAAAGGACTTTCACGCTTTGAGTTGCTGGCAACTGGACCCAGGCTGCGAAGAGCAATTGCTCGCGCGCCTGACCTGGCTTAGCGGCAACCAGGGCCTGGCGCTACCTCATATGGGCCGCGAGACCTGGAACGTATTGATCCAGGCCGGTCTAATCGCAGGCTTTCTCGATTGGTTAACCCTGGATGCGGCGCAGCTTGCTAACATTGAGGGCTTTGGTGAGCAAAGCCGCACGCGGGTCCTCGACAGCCTCCACCGCGCTCGACAACGGCCCTTTGCGCAATGGCTCAAAGCCTTGGGCGTCCCGCCTGTGGCACGCAACAACCTCAAGGGTGACTGGCACACGCTGGTCGCCCGCGACACCCAAGCCTGGATGGCCGAAGATGGCATCGGGCCGGGTCGAGCGGCGCAATTGAGCGCTTTTTTTCACGACCCGCAGGTGCGGGTCTTGGCGGAAACACTACATGCGGCCGGGATAGACGGGTTCTGAACCGGCCAGACACCGCTTTAACAGTCGGCAGAATTCACCCTGCCATTTGCGATCCAGGAGTTCCCTATGAAATGTTTAGCCCCATTTGCCTTATCGATTGTCGCAAGCCTGATGACCACGCCGTTGCTGGCGGCCGATGATGCAGAACCCCTCACCGGCTGCGCCGCCAAGCGCCAAGCCATCAGCACCCAGATCGAGCAAGCCAAGGCCCACGGCAACAGCGAACAGCAAGCCGGCCTGGAAAAAGCCCTGAGCGAAGTCACCGCCCATTGCAACGACGCCACCCTGAAAAAAGAGCGGGAGAACAAGGTGCTCGACGCCAAGCATGAAGTCAGCCGTCGTCAGGCCGACCTCGACAAGGCCATGAAAAAGGGCGACCCAGACAAGATCAACAAGCGCAAAGACAAGCTGGCCGAGTCACGCAAAGAGTTGCAGAACGCAGTGGAAGAACTCGACCAGTAACACCGATCAATGGTCCCGGAATTGTTTATGGCAGGCACTGCAGGCATCTTCGACTTTCTGCACCGCAGGCCCGAGGTTATTGGCCTTGTAAGGCTGAACCTGGCTGGCGATCACCAATTCACCGGTGGCCGCTTCCAGGTCGCGCGCCAGTTGCTGGAACTGCGCCTGCTTTTGCCACACGTCGTCTTTGGCGCTGGTGTGATCTTCTTCACGCACGCTCGGAAAGTGCTGCCACGGCTCGTGGGCCAACGTATCGAGTTTGGCCGCGCCTTCGGCGAACTTCGCGCCGTCGAACGGAATACGCCCACGCAACATGCCGCCCAGGTCTTCGCTGGTCTTGAGCATCTGTTTGAAGATCGCCTTGCGCTGACCCAGAGGCGAATTCGGATCCACTCCGCCGCAGGCGGACAAAGTCAGGCAGGCCAGCAATACAACAGTCAGTCTTTTAAAAGTCATGATGGCTTCAAGGTCACGGAAACGGCGGCCAGTATCCTCGCCCCGTCCGCAAAGACCAATAGTCCTATTAATAATAAGGGTTGCCCAGCGCCGCTTCGGCGTGGGTGATCGCTTCAGGAATTGCTTGGATGACTATCACATTGAAACCCTGGAGCCGCCGTCTGGCGTGGGCTCTACCCCTCATCGCGCTGCTGGCCGGCTGCGACGCTGGCAAGGACACAGGCAAAGAAGTCGGCAAAGATGAAACCGTCAAACCTCACGCCGTCGCCACCTACGTGAATACTCCGTGGGAAGCCTTGCCGGTGGTGTCCGACAACGACTTAATGGCCGGTTTCGAAGCCTGGCGTAGCGCCTGCCAACGCCTCAAGGCCGACCCGGTCTGGGGCGCGACCTGCGCCGCAGCGGCTACGGTCCCGGCCGATGCGCCAGCAGTGCGCGGTTTTCTCAAGGAGCGCCTGGACGTTTTCGGCCTGCGCTCGGCGGACAACACTCCCAACGGCTTGATCACCGGCTATTACGAGCCGGTCTACCCCGGCAGCCTGACCAAGACCGCCACTGCTCACGTGCCGGTCTACGGGGTGCCGGATGATCTGATCATCGTCAATCTGGAGAGCATTTACCCCGAACTCAAAGGCAAGCGCCTGCGTGGTCGCCTGGAAGGCCGCGTGCTCAAACCGTATGACGATGCCAGTGTGATCAACGGCCAGGGCTCCAGCGCCAAGCCGATCGCCTGGCTCACCGACCCGATGGACCTGCAATTCCTGCAGATCCAGGGTTCGGGGCGCATCCAACTCAAAGGCGGGCGCCAATTGCGCGTGGGTTACGGCGACCAGAACGGCTACCCCTACCGCCCTATCGGCCGCTGGCTGGTGGAACAGGGTGAACTGAAGAAGGAAGAGGTCAGCATGGGTGCCATCAGCGCCTGGGCCAAGGCTCACCCGCAACGCATTCCGGAACTGTTGGCAAGCAACCCCAGCTATGTGTTCTTCAGCGCCCGCCCCGACAGCAACGAAGGCCCACGGGGCTCGCTGAATGTGCCGCTGACCGCCGGCTACAGCGTGGCGGTGGATCGTAAGGTGATTCCGTTGGGCAGCCTGTTGTGGCTGTCGACCACCAAGCCAGACGGTTCGCCGATTGCCCGCCCGGTCGCCGCCCAGGACACCGGTGGCGCCATCACTGGCGAAGTGCGTGCGGACCTGTTTTGGGGCACCGGCGATGCGGCGGGTGAGTTAGCGGGGAATATGAAACAGCAGGGCCAGATCTGGATGCTATGGCCCAAGGGCGCAACGTTGCCGCAAGTGCCGGACGCGCCCACCGGCACCTGACCAACGCTGAAAGCCCAATGAGGGAGGGAACACACCTCTCCCACATTGGGCAGCGGCGCCGCGCCTCAGATCGAGACGAAGAAGAAACTCGCGATCAACGCCATTCCCACCGCCCACACCAGCGAACGCAGGATCGCCCAGTCCGCCAGGTAGCAAATGATGTACAGCAGACGGCTGGTGATAAACAGCACCGCTAGCACGTTGATGGTCACCAATTCGGCCGTACCCGCCAGATGGGCGATAATCACCGCCGCCGCGAATGCCGGGGTGACCTCAAAACCGTTGAGCTGCGCGCTGTGGGCACGCTTGGCCACACCGTCCAGGCCCTCCAGAAAAGCCCGCGGGTCGTGGTTGTGGCGCAACCCGAATTTGCCCCCACTGAACTTGGCCACCCCCGTGCACAAGTACGGCAGAAAAATGGCGATCAATACACACCAGAAAGCGACTGTCATGACTTATTCCTTTTGTCGTTTTATGCAGCGATTAGAGTTCTAGCACTACATACGCAAAACCGCACGTATCCGCTATGAGCCATGGCACACCGAAAGGTTCTATCGCGCGATTGCCTGAGGTTCACTGATCCTTGTCGATACGCTGAGGATGTCGCGGGTCCGCAGCTTTTTTGTTCGGCAGGCTGCTCTCGCTGCGAATCTGCGCATGGCTGATCAATGCAAAGATAAAGCTGCCACCGATGATATTGCCGGCCAGGGTTGGGCCGGCAAACACCAGCCAGAAGTCATGCCACGACAGTTCGCCGGCAAACACTAGGTACGAAACCTCTGCAGAGCCCACCACGATGTGCGTGAAATCCCCCAGGGCCATCAGGTAGGTGATCACAATGATGATCCACATCTTGGCGCTTTCCATCGACGGGATCATCCACACCATGGTGGCAATCATCCAGCCCGAGATGATGCCCTTGGCGAACATCTGGCCGGCGTCGTTTTCCATGACCTTTCGGCCGATCTCCAGGAAGGCCTGATCGGTCTTGGTGTCAAAAATAGGCAAGTGCAGCATCACGTAGGCCACCAGCAAGGTGCCGCACAGGTTGCCCACCAACACCACCGACCACAGCCGCAACAAGCGCCCGGCATTGGCCAAAGTCGGCTTGCTCATCACCGGCAGCACGGCGGTCAGGGTGTTTTCCGTAAACAATTGCTGGCGCGCCAGGATCACCGCGAGGAAACCTGCGCAATAGCCGAAGCTGGCGATGACCTTGAAAGCTTCACCGTCGGGCAGGCGCGAATTGAGCAATCCCATGGCCATCAACGACAGCCCCATGGTCAGGCCGGCGGCCAGCGCCGACCACCATAGGGCGGCGACGCTGCGCTCCAGTTCCTGATCGCCTTGGGTGCGGATAATTTCGTGCAGCACCGCCGCGCGGGGTGGTTGGTTCTCGTCGACATCCTGCTGCTCTTCCTGCGACAGGTTCGGAGTTTTACCGTCTTCGTGTGTGGCCATGATTTACCAAAGTCCAAGGGATGCCTGTAGCTACGACACGCCGTGACAGTGGCTGTTCAGTGGCCAGGCAACTAAACCGGTAGACGCCAGGCTTTGGCCGCTTCCACAGTGGTAGAGCGAAACGGGACACTCCAGGGTTTATTGCGCGCCTTGTAATGTTTGACGATGCCGTCGAGCACGTTATTGAACGCCTGTGGCGTCTGCGCATCTGCCAAGTCACGGGCTGCACGTCGCAGCAGCTCGATGTTGGATGCCGGCTGGCCCGGACGATAGAGCGACGGATAAATGACTTCCCGCGTAAAGTTTTCGGCTTTTACCGCCAGATCATTTCTTGTCATCTGTGCAACCGCGCTTTTCATCACCTTGGACATCGCGGAGTTATCGCCGACTGACGCTTTGCTCATCATTTGCAGGAGCTGCTGAAAATTAGGCTTATCGGCTGCGTTGAGGCGCCGCCCCAACCATTCGACATACTCAGGGCCTCGCGCCAGCGCATCCAAGTTACGCAACGCCCTCGCGATCTTGGGTGTCACCGTCAGCTTGTCACCGGCCTGATTGGCTTCGGCAATGGCGACATTCAGCGCTTGCAGCGCTTGCGTTGCACCATTACGAAACATCAGCACATCCTTGGCGGCGGGATCCTTCTTCAGATCATGCTCAACGCTCGCCAGCATGTCATCGTCCATGGCCAATACAGCTTGGTCCAATGACTCAAATTGATAGCGCTCACGTAACTGCGCACGCCTTTCCAGGTGCGCGCCTACCGCTGCACGCGCCGACGCCTGCAGGTGCATTTTCTGATCGTCGGTCATGGTGAAATTAACCGTGCCACCCAGCAGGCCGCGAAAATCGCCCTTTTCGGACTTCAGCGGTAACACGACAGTCTGATCCGCTTGGGCCTTGAGCTTATCTTCCTGATACCCCTCGGCAGCCGCATGGGGAATTCCCAGGATCCTATCGACCACGTCACTCCAAAAACCGCCGCTCGTTGCAGGCTTCGGATTATCGGGTTCGAACTTGACAACCAACGACTCGGTCTTGCTCAGAGAGGGCTCTGAAGAAGGCGGATCAATCACCGCAGAAGACGGTGTATTGACCAGCAGCCCACCATCCTGGAATGCCGTTTGTTCAGCATGTTCCTGAAACAGATGGCCTTGCTCCTTCGGGCTTTTGAATAGGCCAGGCAGTGAGCCGGATATATGAGCCGCACGGGCAATGTCCATGTCAGGGGTGGTGCTGGCATTGAAGACCACCAACTGCGGTCGGCCATCGAACATGCCGACACCCGTAATATTGAGCTGCTTGACCGCCGGAATGTGGCGGCTCAACACCGCAAGATCATTAAAAGTCGGCCCTTCCCCTGCGCTGAGCCGGTCGGAAATCTTCATGACTTCATCTGGCCGGTTTTCCCGAGATGCCCCTGCGATCTGCGCCAACAGCGACTTACGCGCTTGATCGCCAATCAAATCCTCCAGAGGCTGCGCTTCGGTCTGCAGGCGCGGAATCAGAGTGAACAGTAATTGCGCGATGTTTCCGGCCGGCCCGGGTAAGCGCTCCGCCAACTTGCCAAGTTGAGCACTGGCCTTCTGTAACTTTGCGGTAAGAGAATCTTTGCTGCTCAGCAATTCAGGCAAGTTGAGGCTGTTCGATAGTTTTTCGAATGTCTTGGCATCCATGCCACTGGCGAGCAGCGCAGCGGAGATAGCGCCAGCCGAAGAGCCGGAGATGACTTTGACCCCGCCCATTGCCTTGTGGTCTTCAAGCGCCTGGACCATGCCCGGAAATGCAATACCCTTTGCCCCACCACCACTCAACACCAGATGTGCAGGCGGTGGCGGCGACAAGGTCACTTCCACCTGCCCATCGCTGGCGCGAGCAAGACTCATCTTGCGCTCGCCTACGTGCTTGACTAGAAATGCCTTTGCATCCTTATCGACATTTTCAGACCGTTGAGGCTGAAAAATGGCATTAGAACTGGATATTTTCATACACGACTCTCTCTACAGGGTGAACCCTGAGTGAAGCGAGAGCCTGGGATAGGTCCATCCGGAATAATTTGGCAATGCAAATCAACCCGGGCTGAGGTTATTCAGGCGGGCTGTCTTCCTTGAACTGATCCTTCACGTACTTGATCTCGGTCCGCCCATGGGGCGCCGGCAGCCCGTCTTCGCCCAGATTGACGAATACCATTTTCTCCACGGTGAGGATGCTTTTGCGGGTGATCTTGTTGCGCACTTCGCAGGTCAGGGTAATCGAGGTGCGACCGAATTCAGTGGCGGTGATACCCAACTCAATGATGTCGCCCTGGCGCGAGGCGCTGACAAAGTTGATTTCGGAGATGTACTTGGTGACGACCCGCTGGTTGCCCAACTGGACAATCGCATAGATCGCGGCTTCTTCGTCAATCCAGCGCAGCAGGCTGCCACCGAACAGTGTGCCGTTGGGGTTGAGGTCTTCAGGTTTAACCCATTTGCGGGTGTGGAAGTTCATGGTCACTCCAAAGCGTCTTGCCGAATGATGGGCAACATCATGGCAGAGGCCGGGCCCAAGCTCTATGAACCATTGCCTATAGCGGCCATGAGCGATCTTCATGCCGGTGACGGAAAGGCTTGGGAAGTCTGGAATGCGCAGCTATAATCCCACCCGTTTCAAAACGGTCATCTTCAATTGTTACCGTTTTCCCGCCACCTGTCCGAGGGGCGCTGCAGCAGGTTCAACCTGTCAGGCTCGGATGGGGCGTTGTCCGGCCTGGTTGCCCTGGCCTGATACTAAACGCACAACGGCGCCCATTCGCACACTACGAATGGAGGCTCTTCATGAGCGCTGTCAACACGCCTGCAGATTTCACCGACTACAAAGTCGCCGATATGTCCCTCGCTGCCTGGGGCCGTCGCGAAACCTTTATCGCCGAATCCGAAATGCCTGCCCTGATGGGCCTGCGTCGCAAGTACGCCGCCGAGCAACCGCTCAAAGGCGCGAAGATCCTCGGCTGCATCCACATGACCATTCAGACCGCCGTGCTGATCGAAACCCTGGTTGCCCTGGGTGCCGAAGTGCGTTGGTCGTCCTGCAACATCTTCTCGACTCAAGACCAGGCCGCCGCCGCTATCGCTGCTGCCGGTATTCCGGTGTTCGCCTGGAAAGGCGAGACCGAAGAGGAATACGAGTGGTGCCTGGAGCAAACCATCCTCAAGGATGGCGCGCCATGGGATGCCAACATGATCCTCGACGACGGCGGCGACCTGACCGAGTTGCTGCACAAGAAATACCCGCAGATCCTCGATCGCGTCCATGGCGTGACCGAAGAAACTACCACCGGCGTACACCGCCTGCTGGACATGCTGGCCAAGGGCGAGCTGAAAATCCCGGCCATCAACGTCAACGACTCGGTGACCAAGAGCAAGAACGACAACAAGTACGGCTGCCGTCACAGCCTCAACGACGCCATCAAGCGCGGCACCGACCACCTGCTGTCAGGCAAGCAAGCCCTGGTGATCGGCTACGGTGACGTGGGCAAGGGTTCGTCCCAGTCCCTGCGTCAGGAAGGCATGATCGTTAAAGTGTCCGAAGTCGATCCGATCTGCGCCATGCAGGCCTGCATGGACGGTTTCGAAGTGGTTTCGCCATTCATCGACGGCGTCAACGACGGCAGCGAAGCCAGCATCGACAAAGCCCTGCTGGGCAAGATCGACCTGATCGTCACCACCACCGGTAACGTGAATGTCTGCGATGCCAACATGCTCAAGGCCCTGAAAAAGCGCGCCGTGGTGTGCAACATCGGTCACTTCGACAATGAGATCGACACCGCTTTCATGCGCAAGAACTGGGCATGGGAAGAAGTAAAACCTCAAGTGCACAAGGTTCACCGTACCGGCGCTGGGGAATTCGATCCACAGAATGACGATTACCTGATCCTGCTGGCCGAAGGCCGCTTGGTTAACCTGGGCAACGCCACCGGCCACCCAAGCCGCATCATGGACGGCTCCTTCGCCAACCAGGTGCTGGCGCAGATCTTCCTGTTCGAACAAAAGTACGCCGACCTGTCGCCTGCCCAGAAAGCCGAGCGCCTGACCGTGGAAGTACTGCCTAAGAAACTCGACGAAGAAGTGGCCCTGGAAATGGTTCGCGGCTTCGGCGGCGTGGTGACCAAGCTGACCAAGACCCAAGCCGATTACATCGGCGTGACTGTCGAAGGTCCGTTCAAGCCGCACGCTTATCGCTACTAAGTAACCGGCTGGTCCGTCTGTAGGACGGGCTTGCTGTGGTCGCAGAGCAATCTCCTGCGCCATAACAAGCTCGTTCTTGCAGCGTTCACCTTCGGCTTTATGAGTTTCAAAGGGTATGACCATGTCCCAAGACCGTCGCTACAGCTTCGAGTTCTTCCCGACCAAGACCGATGCTGGGCATGAAAAACTGATGGCCACTGCCGCGCAATTGGCCAGCTACCAACCCGACTTTTTCTCCTGCACCTACGGTGCCGGCGGCTCGACCCGCGACCGCACGATCAACACCGTGTTGCAGCTGGAAAGCCAGGTCAATATTCCCGCCGCACCGCACTTGTCGTGCGTGGGCGACAGCAAGGCCGACCTGCGCGGCCTGCTGACCCAGTACAAAGACGCCGGGATCAAGCGCATCGTCGCTCTGCGTGGCGATTTGCCGTCCGGTATGGGCATGGCCAGCGGTGAGCTGCGCCACGCCAATGACTTGGTGAGCTTCATCCGTGAAGAAAGCGGCGATCACTTCCATATTGAAGTAGCTGCTTACCCGGAGATGCATCCCCAGGCGCGCAATTTCGAAGACGATTTGCAGAATTTCGTGCGTAAGGCGAACTCCGGCGCGAACAGTGCGATCACCCAGTACTTCTTCAACGCTGACAGCTACTTCTACTTTGTCGAGCGTGTACGGGCTCTCGGTGTGGATATCCCAATCGTGCCGGGCATCATGCCGATCACTAACTACAGCAAATTGGCGCGTTTCTCCGACGCTTGCGGCGCAGAGATCCCACGCTGGGTTCGCAAGCAACTGGAAGCCTATGGCGACGACGTCAAGAGCATTCAGGCGTTCGGCGAGCAGGTTATCACCGAGATGTGTGAGCGTTTGTTACAAGGTGGCGCACCAGGGTTGCACTTCTATACCCTGAACCAGGCTGAACCCAGCCTTGCCATCTGGAACAACCTCAAGCTGCCACGCTGAAGTCTTTCCGGCTGAACCAAGGCCCTCGTTTCGACGAGGGCCTTTGTCGTTTTACATGTCCACGGAAACCCGCAGTCCATGAATACAGTGCCTACGACTTCCCGCCCGCAGTTGGTCTATCTGGTTTTCGGTGCGCAGACCTACCACCAGGAAGCCGTGTTCAGCATCGCCAGTGCCCTGGCGTTTCTGCAGGAAACTCCCGATGCCGTGGATATTCAGGTATTCAGCGACGACCCCGAGCCCTATCGCCTGCTGCCCGTACGCGTGCGCCCGCTGGACGAGGCCACGCGTAAACGCTGGTGCGAGCCCCACGGTTATCACTTCCGCACCAAACATGTAGCGTTGCGCCAGGTGCTTGAAGAGTCGGCGGTGGCGCTGCTGATCGACACAGACACCTTCTTCCATCGCTCCCCCCTTGAACTGTTCGAGCGCGTGCAGCCGGGCACGCTGCTGTGCAACGCTTTCTACACCCAGTACGGTGAAAACCGCGAGAGCATCCTCTATACCGCCCTGCACCAGCGTCTGCTCGACATGGGCGTGGCCGACGATCAGATGATGACGCTCAACTCCGGGGTCATGGGCCTGACACAGCAGGATGCCCCAATTCTGGATCACTCCATCGCCTTGATGGATGAACTGTTCCCCCATGCCCAGGGCGCATACACCTTGGAAGAGTTCTGCCTGTCGATCGCCGCTTACCGTACGGTCAAGGTGCGCGAGTGTCCGGACCTGATCCATCACTACTGGAGCCGCAAGCAACTGTTTCGCGCCAAGGTCAAAGCCTGGATCGCCAAGCACCAGTCGGCGCCCACCAGCGCTCAAGCCCTGGCCGATACCCGCCAGGTCTCCGCCCACCTGCCACGACCACCACGCATGCAGCGCCTGATGTACAAGATGATCACGCTGGTCCTGCCCAAGCACCAGCAACAGTTCATTCGCGAAATCCTTTACGGCTGCTACGAGCACGAGAATGAATTCGACCAGGCATGTGGCCCGGTCTGGTGGGACAAGGCACGACAGAACCAGGAAGAGCGACAGAAACACCCGATCGACGCTCACCAATTGGAACATTGGTTTGCCAATCCCGTCGTCCGCTTGATTCTCGGTGAGCGGCGTACCGCGATCTACGAACACTTGATGACGTCTCCGGCCAAATAACGCTATCCGCCGGATGCGCATGCCAGAGCTTCTCTTTAACGCAGTGGCATCGTAACCTCAGGGCATGCACGCCCTTCTGAAGCTGTTGACCGCTGCGCTTTTCACTTGCCTGAGTCTGGCCGCTTATGGCGAGAAATTGCGCATTGTCACCGAGCCGTGGGCACCTTATGTGTATGAAGACCAGGGCGCCATGTACGGGCTGGACTATGAAACCACCGTCATTGTGTTCCAGCGTCTCGGGGTCGAGGTACAGTGGCAATTCCTGCCCTGGAAACGCTGCCTGGCGATGTTGGACCAAGGCCACGCCGACGGCGCGCTGGATATTTTCCACAGCCAGGCGCGCGACGCCCAGTTGCTGTACCCCAGCGAACCGCTGTCGGACGTGGACTTCGTGCTGTTCTATGCCAACGAGCGCCCCCACCCGGCGCAGCATCTGGATGACCTGCGCGGGCTGACAGTGGGCACCTCGCCGGGTTACCTGTACGGGGCTGAATTCAGCGATTCGGCGCTGTTCAATCGCGAATCGGCGCCGAGCCACGAGGCGAACTTCGGCAAATTGCTGCTGGGGCGTATCGATCTACTGATCACTGATCGCCGGGTCGGCCAGCATCTGATCAAGACATTGGGCCTGGAGGGCAAGGTCAGCCAGGCGCCGCTGGTGGTCAGCCGCCAACCGCAGTTTCTGGCCGTACGCCGTGGCGCGGGCATGGACCTGCTGGTGCAGCGTTTTGCCGCCGAATTAAAGCGTTTCAAACAAGAGCCTGGCTATGCCGCCTTGAGCGCCCGATACGGCGGAATCCCCGGTATTGCAGCTGCAGAACGCACCGTTGAGCAGCAGGAAAGCAGCGCGCCGTGATTGCTCTGTTATACTCCGGCCTTTCCGCCAGGCTTACGCCCGGCCGCTGAGGTCTTGAAAAAGGCACCCAACCCCGCTACAGCGCAGCTTTGCAGCCCGCGCGAGCCGGTGGAGTGCTCGCCAGACGCAGCAGGACCGGACGGGATTTCGCTCCCCTAAGCGCCATTCACGCCCGGCAAGATTATCCCTTTGGGCCAAGCCCTAACTAAAACAGGATTACTCATGTCCTTTGCTTCCCTCGGTCTCTCCGAGGCTTTAGTCCGCGCCATCGAGGCAGCGGGCTATACCGAGCCTACTCCCGTGCAACAGCGGGCTATTCCCGCCGTGTTGCAAGGTCGCGACCTGATGGTCGCAGCCCAGACAGGTACTGGTAAAACCGGCGGTTTCGCCCTCCCGATCCTGGAGCGGTTGTTCCCCAACGGTCACCCGGACAAATCCCAGCGTCACGGCCCGCGCCAACCGCGCGTACTGGTCCTGACCCCTACCCGCGAACTCGCCGCCCAGGTCCATGACAGCTTCAAGCTGTATGCCCGCGACCTGAAGTTCGTCAGCGCCTGCATCTTCGGCGGCGTCGGCATGAACCCTCAGGTTCAGGCCATGTCCCGTGGTGTCGACGTGCTGGTGGCGTGCCCCGGTCGTTTGCTCGATTTGTGCGGCCAGGGCAGCGTCGATTTGTCCCACGTAGAAATCCTCGTGCTGGACGAAGCCGACCGTATGCTCGACATGGGCTTCGTCCATGACGTGAAGAAAGTCCTCGCCCGCCTGCCGGCCAAACGTCAGAACCTGCTGTTCTCGGCAACGTTCTCCCAGGACATCACCGCCCTGGCCGGCAAGCTGCTGCACAACCCGGAGCGCATCGAAGTCACGCCGCCGAACACCACGGTCGAGCGTATCGAACAACGCGTGTTCCGCCTGCCCGCCAGCCACAAACGCGCGCTGCTGGCCCACCTGATCACCGCTGGCGCCTGGGAACAGGTGCTGGTGTTCACCCGCACCAAGCATGGCGCCAACCGCCTGGCCGAGTACCTGGACAAGCACGGCCTGACCGCCGTCGCCATCCACGGCAACAAGAGCCAGAACGCGCGCACCAAAGCCCTGGCCGACTTCAAGGCCGGCACCGTGCGTATCCTGGTGGCCACCGATATCGCCGCCCGCGGCCTGGATATCGACCAATTGCCACATGTGGTCAACTTCGAGCTGCCGAACGTCGATGAAGACTACGTGCACCGTATCGGCCGTACCGGCCGTGCCGGTCGTTCCGGCGAAGCCATCTCCCTGGTGGCGCCGGACGAAGAAAAACTGCTGAAAAGCATCGAGCGCATGACCAAGCAGAAAATCGCCGACGGCGACCTGATGGGCTTCGATGCCAGTACCGTAGAAGCCGAGAAGCCTGAAGCGCGCGAGCGTCCCGATGTGCGTAACCCACGCAACCCGCGCGGTCCGAAGGGCGATGGCCCGAACGGCGGTGGCGGTGGCGGCGGTCGTCGCGACAAGGGCAAGGACAAGGGCAAGGAAAAATCCGCCAGCAACGGCCGTGGCGAACGCCCGGCCCGCGAGCAAAAGCCCCGCGAAGGCACCCCGGCCCGCGAACAGCGCCAGCCGAGCCAACCGCCACGCGCCGCCGCTGACCGCGCTCCGGACGAGTTCCTCGACGACGATGTGGATAACTTCGGTAACCGCGTTGACTACGTACCTCAGGCCAAGCCGGCCCAGGGCCGTGGCCGTCGTCCAGGTGCTCCGGCACAGGGCGCAGGCGCAGGCGCTCCTCGCGGCGGTCAGCCACAGGGCGGCCGTCAGAATGGTCCGCGTAACAGCAGCGGCGGCACCACCGGCACCCCGCCAGCCAAGCGCAACGGCCCGCGTAACGGCGCTCCCCGTGATGGCCAGGCCCGTCGCGAAGACTCGCGTAATCGCCGCCCGGCCCGTGACGACCAGCCACGTTCCTCCGAGCCAGCCGTGCAGAACCCGCGTGGCGGCCCCGCTCCGAAGATTATCCACAAGGAGTCGAAGGTCGATCGTTTCCCGACTCCAGAGCAATTGGATCAATTGCCCGGCCGTCCTCGTGGCGAAAAACCAGCGTTGCTGACCCGCAACCGCTGAGTTTCTACGCAGCATAAAAAATGCCCCGCTCTTTCGAGACGGGGCATTTTTTTGGGCTCAACAAACTAAATATGGGAGGAGGCTTACCCCCGATAGCTGTGTATCAGTATCAACAGGCAGACCGAGCTGCCACCAGTAGCAAGCGCCCTCCCACACTGAGCGCATTCCAGATACAAAAAACCGGATCCTGAGATCCGGTTTTTTAACTACGCAGAATTACTTCTGCTTCACGCCTTCCAGGGAGATATCCAGATCCAGGGTCTGGGAGGACGGGCCTGGGCCTTTGATGCCGAAGTCGTTCAGGTTCAGCGTGGTCTTGGCGTTGAAGCCGGCACGCTCGCCGCCCCATGGGTCTTTGCCCTCACCGTTGAACGTGGCCTTGAAGGTCACCGGCTTGGTCACGCCGTGCAGGGTCAGGTCGCCGGTCACGTCAGCAGTTTTGTCGCCGGTGGATTTAACGGCGGTGGACACGAACTTGGCGTCAGCGAACTTGGCAACGTCGAGGAAGTCTTTGCTGGCGATGTGCTTGTCACGCTCGGCGTGGTTGGACCACAGGCTGGCGGTTTTCACGTCGACTGCGATTTTGCTGGCTTCTGGCTTGGCCGAATCCCAGCTGAACGTGCCATCCCAATCCTTGAAGGTACCGTGGATGAAGCTGTAGCCCAGGTGGCTGATTTTCCAGTCGATGAAGGCGTGCTGGCCTTCTTTGTCGATCTTGTAGTCAGCCGCCATGACCTGGCCTGCGGACAGTAAAGCAGTACCGATTGCCAGTGCAGCGAGTGTCTTTTTCAACATGCTTTCTATTCCTTGTGAGTCGAGGTTGAACATCAGGCTTTGCGCCCCAGCATTCGCGTGAGGGTCGCATCACGATCGATAAAGTGGTGTTTCAACGCAGCCACGCCGTGCAAACCGGCGAAGACCACCAATACCCAGGCCAGGTAAAAGTGCACCAGACCCGCGTTGTCTGCCTGGTCCGGTAGACCGGAAACCAAGGCAGGAATTTCAAACAGGCCAAACACCGGAATACCGACACCGTCTGCGGTGGAAATCAGGTAACCGGCGATCATCACCGCAAACAGGCCGACGTACAGGAACATATGGCCAAACGCCGCGCCGATACGGGTCAGGCGGCTGTAACTGGCCAGCGGCGGTGGCGGCGGGCTGATCAAGCGCCAGACGATCCGCACCAGCATCACCGCAAACAGCGTGATGCCGATGCTCTTGTGCAGGTCCGGTGCATCTTTGCGCCAGGCACTGTAGTAATCGAGTCCCACCATCCACAGGCCCAGGGCGAACAGACCAAACACCACCAGGGCCACGCCCCAGTGCAAAACCATACTGACCCAGCCATATCGGGCCGGTGAGTTACGTAGCTGCATGTACTTAATCCCGTAAGAGCTGCGCCCAAGACTAGCGTGTTAACTATCGAATTAAAGCGGAAAATTTCGCTTTGAAATATCGAGAAATGCGATCTAGAGCCTAGGCACGATAAGTTAACCAAGGATTAAGGACTATTCCTGAGAAACGTGACAGTCCGTCCTGTGTTTACTGCCAATTCACACGCCATGGGTTGTGACACCGCCCTGCTTTGCATAGGCTTGCGCGATTGTTTCACCTGCGCCGGTCGCAGGACCGCTTCGAGGAGAGACACGATGGGCCTGAACAACCAGTGGATGCAACGCGACCTGGCGGTGCTGTGGCATCCCTGCACCCAGATGAAAGACCACCAGCAACTGCCGCTGATCCCCATCAAGCGTGGCGAGGGCGTGTGGCTGGAAGACTTCGAAGGCAAGCGCTACCTCGACGCCGTCAGCTCCTGGTGGGTCAACGTGTTCGGGCATGCCAACCCGCGCATCAACCAGCGCATCAAGGATCAGGTCGATCAACTGGAGCATGTGATCCTCGCCGGTTTCAGCCACCAGCCGGTGATCGAGCTGTCCGAGCGCCTGGTGGCGATGACGCCCGAGGGCCTGACCCGTTGCTTCTATGCCGATAACGGTTCGTCGTGCATCGAAGTCGCGCTGAAAATGAGCTTCCACTATTGGCTCAACCGCGGCCTGCCGAACAAAAAGCGCTTTGTGACCCTCACCAACAGCTACCACGGCGAAACCATCGCCGCTATGTCGGTGGGCGATGTGCCGCTGTTTACCGAGACCTATAAGGCGCTGCTGCTCGACACGATCAAAGTACCCAGCCCCGATTGCTACCTGCGCCCCGAGGGTATGAGCTGGGAAGAACACTCACGCACGATGTTCCTGGCCATGGAACAGACCCTGGCCGAGCACCATGCCACGATCGCTGCGGTGATCGTCGAGCCGCTGATCCAGGGCGCCGGCGGTATGCGCATGTATCACCCGGTGTACCTCAAGCTGCTGCGCGAAGCCTGCGACCGCTACGGCGTGCACCTGATCCATGACGAAATCGCCGTAGGCTTCGGCCGCACCGGCAGCATGTTCGCCTGCGAACAGGCCGGCATCCGTCCGGACTTCCTGTGCCTGTCCAAGGCCCTTACCGGCGGCTATCTGCCCTTGGCCGCCGTGGTGACCACCGAGGACGTGTACAGCGCGTTCTACGACGACTACCCGACCCTGCGCGCCTTCCTGCATTCCCACAGCTACACCGGCAACCCGCTGGCGTGCGCGGCGGCCTTGGCGACCCTGGATATTTTCGAAGAAGACAACGTCATCGAGAACAACAAGGCCCTGGCCCAGCGCATGGCCACCGCCACCGCGCACCTGGTGGACCACCCCCATGTGTCAGAAGTGCGCCAGACCGGCATGGTGCTGGCCATCGAGATGGTCCAGGACAAAGCCACCAAGACCGCCTACCCATGGCAGGAACGCCGTGGCCTGAAGGTATTCGAACACGCACTGGAGCGCGGCGCGTTGCTGCGGCCGTTGGGCAGCGTGGTGTATTTCCTGCCGCCCTATGTGATCACGCCGGAGCAAATTGACTTCCTGGCCGAAGTGGCCAGCGAAGGCATCGACATCGCCACCAACAGCAGCGTCAGCGTCGCGGTGCCACAGGACTTCCACCCAGGCTTTCGCGATCCGGGTTGATTCCCCACCTTTTTAGGCACCCTCGCCACCGTTATCTTGCTCCTGCACAGAATTTCCCAGAGAACAGAAATGAGATTGTCCCGCTTTTTCACCGACACCCCGCTGAGCCTCGGCGACGTAGAACTGCCCGAGGCCCAGGCGCATTACATCAGCCGCGTGTTGCGCATGGTCGAAGGCGACGCCGTGCAATTGTTCGACGGCTCGGGCCAGGAATTCCTCGGCAGCTTGCTGGAAGTCGGCAAGAAGCGCGTCACCGTGCAACTGAGCGAGAGCTTCGCGGGCCAGGCCGAATCCCCGCTGCACATCCACCTCGGCCAGGGCCTGTCCCGGGGCGAGCGGATGGATTGGGCGATCCAGAAAGCTACTGAGCTTGGGGTCAACGCGATCACGCCGATTTTCAGCGAACGCTGCGAAGTGCGCCTCAAGGACGAACGCGCCGACAAGCGCCTGCTGCACTGGCGCCAGGTGGCGATCAGCGCGTGCGAGCAATGCGGGCGTTCGACGGTGCCGGTGATTCACCCGCCGCTGCTGCTGGCCGATTGGTTGAAGCAAACCGCGGCGGACCTGAAGCTGGTGCTGCACCCGGTGGCTGAACCGATGATCAGCCATGCCAAGCCGTCGAGCCTGGCGTTTTTGATCGGGCCAGAAGGTGGGCTGACCGACAATGAAGTCGAAACGGCCCAAGCCGCCGGCTACCACGCCGCCCGCCTTGGGCCGCGGGTGTTGCGTACCGAAACCGCTCCCGTTGTTGCATTGGCCGTGGCCCAACAACTCTGGGGCGACTTCTAACGCCCTTACCTTGTAAACCCAATCAAAACTGTGGGAGCGGGCTTGTGTGGGAGCCGGGCTTGCCCGCGATGCAGTCACCTCGGTCTTTCAGTAACACTTGGGTGATGCTATCGCAGGCAAGCCAGCTCCCACAGTAGATTGGGTTACCACATCAGCACATCACTCCACCGGGTCGCTGACCGGCTTGGCAATGATCGCCTTCAGCTCGCTGGTCATCGGGAACTCAAGGTTCAAGCCCTTCGGCGGAATCGGCTGTTCAAACCAGCGCTGGTAAATCCCGTTGATTTCCCCGCTGCGGTACAGGTCACCGAGGGTCTCGTTGACCACCGCCAGAAACTGCGGGTCATCCTTGCGCACCATGCAGCTGTAGATTTCCCGCGACTGCTCCTCGCCCACCACCACCCAATTGTGCGGGTCCTTGGCCTTGGCGCGTTCGCCGTAGAGCAGCGCGTCGTCCATGTAGAACGCGGCCGCGCGGCCAGTCTCAAGCATCTTGAATGCCTCGCCATGGTCCTTGGCGCTGATCACAAAGATATTGGCCTTGTGCTCGGCACTGTAGCTTTTGAGGAAGCGCTCGTTGGTGGTGCCGGCGGTGGTCACCACGTTCTTGCCCTGCAGATCGGCAAACCCCTTGATGCCGCTGTCTTTGGCAGTCAGCAACTGGCCCTTCACGTAGATAAACCCGTAGGAAAACGCCACCTGTTTCTGCCGCTCGGCGGTCACCCCGGTGGAACCGCATTCCAGGTCGACGGTGCCGTTCTGCACCAGCGGGATGCGGGTCTGGGAGGTCACCAGGTTGTATTTGACGTTGAGGTTGGGCACCCCGGTTTTCTGCTGGATGCGTTCGACGATCTTGTTCGCCAGGTCCACCGAATAGCCCATGGGTTTGCCGCTATGGTCGCCCACGTACGAAAACGGTACCGAGGCGTCGCGATAACCCAAGGTAATCGACTTGGCGTTGGCGATCTTGCTCAGCGTACCGCTCAAGGCCGCTTCGTTCGCCACGGCCTGCGCGCCCCATAACAGCCCCACCGCGCAGCCGGTCAACAGGATTTTTTTCATTGTTATGCTCCGTTGGTTTTTTGGTTATTTACGTACAGCAATCACACTGATTTCCACCAGCACGCTCGGCCGTGCGAGCTGGGCTTGCAGGGTGGTCCGGGTGGGCGCCATCCCCGGTGTCAGCCACGCGGACCACACTTCGTTCATCGGCGCAAAACCGCTGTCGATGTCCTTGAGATAGATGGTCGCATTGAGCAAGTGGTCCTTGTCGCTGCCGGCCTGGGCCAACAGCGCGTCGATCCTGGCCAGGACTTCGCGGGTCTGGGTCGCCACGTCCTGGCCGTCACCCGGCACCTGGCCCGACAGAAACACCAGCTCATTGAAAGTCACAGCGCCGCTGAGGCGTTCGTTGGTGTTGATTCGTTGGAGGGTCATGGATGCGTCCTCACGCGGCGCGGGGCGACAGGCCCTGCATATCGATGGAAGGTTGGTGCTGGCCGATCAGTTCGGCGAGCAGTTGGCCGCTGCCGCAGGCCAGGGTAAACCCGAGGGCGCCGTGGCCCAGGTTGAGCCACAGGTTGCGGTAAACGCTCGCGCCGATCAGTGGCACACCGGTCGGCGTGGCCGGGCGCATGCCGGCCCATTCCAGCGCATGGCTATAGTCACCAGCTGTAGGAAAAGTCTCGACCGCCTGGCGTTTCATCAGCGCCAGGCGCTTAGGCTCAAGGCTGGCATCGAAACCGACGATATCCACCATGGCCGCCACCCGCAATTGTTCGCCGATGCGTGCGTAGACGATCTTGCGGTCGTAGTCGGTGATGCTGATGTTAGGAGCGCGGTGCTGCTCGCCAATCGGCACACTGAGGCTGTAACCCTTGAGCGGATACAACGGCAGCGACACGCCAGGCAACGCCAATTCAGCGCTGCGGTGCCCGGCGGCCAGCACCAGGTGCTCCACCGGCATGACCTCCTCGCCCAGCTCCAGCGCCTGCACCGCACCCTCGGCATGACGAATACCGGTGACCTTGCGCCCCAATATAAATGTGCAACGCCCCGATGCCTCCAGACGCGCCGCCAGACGCTGACAGAACGCATGGCAATCGGCGACTTCCTCGTTTGGCGTGTAGATACCGCCGACAAAACCGCCTGCCGCCAGCGTCGGTTCCAGGCGTGCGCAGTCCAGGGCGGATAGCACCTGTTGTTGCAGGATGTCGGTGACCTTGCTGCGCGCATGCTCAAAGGTATTCGCGTTGCGAAAGGCCACCAGCTTGCCGTTGCGCCGCCAGTCGAAGCCGTCCAGACGATCGTCGACGCGCCATTGCTGCAAGGTGTTTTGACTCAGGGACGCCAGACGCAGCAGGTGCGCGGCGTTGCGTTTATTCACCGAGCCTCGGCAGGCGCCGACAAACGCCGCCATCCAGCGCCATTGTTGGGGGTCCAGGCGCGGGCGCAGTTTCAATGGCGAATCGCCGCGCAGCAGCCAGCCAATCGCTTGCAGCGGCACACCGGCATCGGCCAGCGGCGCGACGTAGCGGTAAGACAATTGCCCACCGTTGGCAAAGCTGGTTTCGCTGCCGAGGCGCTCGCGCGCGTCGATCACCGTGACCTCATGACCGGCACGCACCAGCGCGTACGCACTGGCCAAGCCGATCACCCCACCGCCGATAACGCAAACCTGCCTGGCCATGCTCGCCCCTGCCGTTGATTGAGAGAGCCCAAGCGTAGGGGCAGGTGACACGCTACCGACAATGAATAAAGATAGGTCGCCTATAAACAAAGGTTATGGACGTGCCATGCGCTTGCGTCATATCGAAATCTTCCAGGCTATCCGCCAGACCGGCTCCGTCAGCGCCGCCGCGCAGTTGCTGAATGTGTCGCAGCCGGCGGTGACCAAGGTGCTGCAACATGCCGAAATGCAGCTGGGCTTTCCGCTGTTTCTGCGGGTGCGCGGTAAATTGCAGGCAACTCCGGAAGCCTTGGCGCTGGAGCGTGAAGTCGAGAAAGTCACCGAGAGCCTGCAAGGCGTGCGGCGCCTGGCCAAGAGCCTGCGCAGCGCACCGGGGCACAGCGTGCGCATTGGTGCGATTCCGGCATTGGCCCTGGCCCTGCTGCCGCCGGCGATTCTGGAATGGAAGCGCGACTACCCGGACATTGCCTGCGAACTGTCCAGCGACCATAGCCGCGAGCTGGTGCAAAAACTGTTGATGCGCGAGATCGACCTGGCGTTGACCCTCAACTTCTCCGGCCATCCGGGATTGACCACCCAAGTGCTGGCCAACGGAGCGCTGGTGGCGCTGGCCTCCAAGGGTTATTGGCCCGAGGAGGCGCTGAGCATGCCATTGGCCCTGACGGACCTGGCCGGCGCGCCGCTGATTGGCCTGTCCAGCGCCGACCCACTGTCGGCCAGGCTCGACAACTATCTGGAAAGCGTTACGCCGCCGCCGCGCGTGACCCTCTCGGTGCAGACCTACGCTCTGGCGCGGGCTATGGTCGAGTCCGGCGCCGGCTTAACGGTAATCGACCCCTTCACCGCCCTCGGCGCTTCCCCCGCCACCACCTGCATCCGCACGCTGACCCCACCGCTGCCGATCACCCTCTACGCCCTGACCCGCGCCGATGAACCGCCACCGCACACGCTGGCCAAGCTGCTGGAGATCTTCGGCCAGCGCGCCGACGCGATGCTGCAGCGGCTATAGCACGTAGTGCATGATCGCCACGAAATGCAGCACGCTGCCGCCGATCACGAACAAGTGCCAGATCCCATGGGAGTGCCGCAGGCGGTGCTCCAGGGCAAAAAAGATGATGCCAACGGTGTACAGCACGCCGCCCGCCGCCAGCCAGATAAACCCCGCCGTGCCCAGCGCGGCCATCAGCGGCTTGACCGCCACCAGCACAATCCAGCCCATCACCGCATAAATGACGATGGACAAAATGCGCGCCTCGGAACGCGGTTTGATCTCCTGCAAAATGCCGATCACCGCCAGCCCCCACACAATCCCGAACAGCGTCCAGCCCCATGGCCCGCGCAGGGTCACCAGGCAAAACGGCGTGTAACTGCCGGCAATCAACAGGTAGATGGAAAAGTGATCGACCTTCTGCATGATCTCTTTTCGCCGCCCCTGCACGCTGTGGTACACGGTGGACGCGCTGTACAGCACCATCAGCGTAAAACCATAGATCGCCACGCTGACGATCTTCCAGGGGCTGCCATCCAGACTGGCCACCACCAGCATCCATACGGCGCCAATACACGCCGCGACAGCACCGAGCAAATGGCTCCAGGCGTTGAATCGTTCCCCGTGGTACATGTGTCACTGACCTCCCGTAACCGTTGACGACTGGCCGCAAGCCTCCGGCCTTGGGCATCAGAGTGCAAGTGCCATGTGACGTTCCGAGGACGCCGCGCGCATTTGCGGGCACAATCGAGCCACATTCTCGTCACGCCGCAGCCTCCAGCGCGAGTCGGAGGTTATTTTGGTTGTCATGGTCGCTCCACGGGTTTGCCGTCGTGGGCTGTACCCTAGGCGTGATTCAGGAGGCTATCAATCAAGCTGGGCGGTGGATCATTACAGTTGTAGTAATGGAGCATCAACGAACGCTGAGCCGAGCCGAAAGATGATCTCAATGTAAGAGGGGGCTTGCCCCCGATGGCAGAGTGTCAGTTGATACATCACTTATGACCCACCGCTATCGGGGCACGCCCCTTCTACATTTGCTCAGTAGGTCTGTTTGGGACAAGTTCGTGCACGGCCCAAAATCTTGCAGGAGAAATCCGAAGCCCCCAGGCCTACAGCCTCATATCAATGCTCACCGCCTCCAAGCCTTCAAGCGGATAGCTGCGGTATTCATAAACCTCCCCACGAACAATGACATGGAGAACTCCATCCTTCTGGGTCACTTGGACATTAGGCTCTTTGGTTTTTAGAAATGGATGTGCCGAGACCAATGACGTGAGTATTTCGTGATCATTATCCAGATCCTTATGCACGTAGTACCTGTAGGAAAAGCCCACCGTCGCACCACCCTGACTATCCCGCACGCCATAAAGGGAGTTGCCGTTACTCAAGGAATGCTTGAGTACCACCTCATCCAACTCCGGTGTACCGGGACTCATCAACCAACCAACGCCCAAGTACCCGAGACACAACACCAGCAGCCCATTGAGCAAGACCTGGACCGGCCACTTAATACCCTTGAGCTCTGGCATATTCGATGCCCTCCTTGATCCAGTGCTGGTCGCTATGGTCATCGCCATAAGGCGCATCACCCCACCAGTCTCCAAACTCCGGCCGAGATGTCCCCGCCGCTTTTTGCGCAGCACCGGCTGCTCTCAATAACACGCCTTCAGGAATCCCCAACACCGTACCGGTAACCCCATAGTTAAAGTTACCGAACGCCTCGTACTCGCGACTTTTCTGTTTGTAATCCCAAGGGCCACGCCCTCTGACTTGTGAATAAAACCATGAATAGGTGAACGCCGAACCTGGCTTCAAATGCATCCTGCGGTTGTTGGCCAGGGCGATATTGTCTTGCAGCGAAACGCCTGGGGGCATTGGAGGGACAGCCATTTGCGAATCCTTGCTGATGGGGTTGAGCGTCAAAAGCTAGCACTCAAAAATCAGCCAAAACTCGGGAAAAGAACTTACAGAAGCTTCACACTACTTTTCGATCTACGTCTTACATCTGTTAGGGGCAAAGTAAGACTTTTTTGGGGCCGGCGTGAGTACCGCATGGCGATGGCCATCGATGCAAAGTACCTACGACTTGTGGCAGGCCGAGCATCGGGAGCAGCCAATGATTGAGCGGTTTGCGCGGATTGACTAAGGAAAAAGCCTACCGGACGCTCAACGCGCCATGACGTTAACCACTACATGCAAAATGAACGCAGGTCCGTAACAAGGTTTCCCCTGCTCATCCTCGATTCTCCAGACTGAAGCCACCGTGCAGGTCTCCTTGGGTGCTGCAAACTCCACACTGATATGCACCGGCTGGCCCGGCAGCGTATCGGCAATAGGGAGCTCGCTGTGCAGGCTACGCAAATGAATATCCATCACAACCTCCAACTGACCCTGTGGATCGGTGCGGCGGGCAATCACATATTCCCTATCAACACGCACCAGTCGTCGCCCGCGCCAGGGTCGTGTCCCCAGGTTCTGAATCTCCCAGGTTTTCTGAAAAACTTCCCCCGGCAACACGACGGCTTGATCAGGCGTCGTGACATCGGCATTGAACACCGCAACGTCATCCGGATCATCAATACCTGCAGCCCGATTGGTGGTAGCCATTGAGTACGCATTAGCGGGCGCGCCTGTCAGGTCAGCGAAGTAGCGAAACAACAGCAAGGGAGAAACCTGCAATGCCTTCGCCAGCTTGATCAGCGTGCGTACCGACGGGTCCCTGGACGCTCCAGCCGCTAGACCGTACAGGTAGGTTCTGGAAATTCCTGCTTCCTTGGCCAGCGCAGTCAGCGGCTTGCCCAATTCGCGGCTGCGCCGTGCAACCAATGACCTGAGGGTATCTCGCGTTCTTATATTCATACGAAGTGTACGGTTCCCGTTTTTAGGTGAACGTCATTTCTTTGTCCGCCAAAAAAGACAACCTGTCCGCCGCCCCGTGTCTTGAACCATGCACACTCGCCACCTGCTGGCGCTGGCGATGTTGTGAAGGACATGGATGGAACCCTTTTAGCCGGTCATATCCAGTGTCGTAGTTTCTCGCATGCTTGCGAACCTAGTGTTTGTTGCGTTCCTTTACATCTACCTTTGGATATAGCCATGAACCACATTAAAGCGTGCTGTGAATCCATTGCTCAAACAGGCTTCGGCACCCTGCAAATATCAGAAGCGATGCTGCTGGATTACAAAAAAATCGTTGATGGATACCCCGCAATATCACCAGCCACCAAAGCCTCGTTTTCCTTCGAAAAAGACACCGATGGATTTTTCCCCTTTGGCACTGAGTACTCGAGCCTTGAGGAGCAGCCAGACCTATGTGAGCGATTTTGTTACTGGCCTGCACATTCATTAAAACGAAGAGCCTTTGAATTCACACGAAGTGATTTTTTTGCCGCCGTCACAGCTTTTGAACAACAGGTCAGCGAGCTTGCCCAGGGATTGATGGACGGAATTTGCGCGGAGTTTGGAGCCACTTCGTTGAACTCTTTGCGTGCAGCGTCCTATCTGCAACTGTGTGTCTATGGAGCTAATTCCGGGTCGGGCCAGCGCCAGTTTGCTCAGGATCCTCACGAGGATGGTCATCTGTTGTCCTTTATCAAGCCTACTCGTGATGGCCTCGTTCTGGTTCGAGGCAGCTCGTTGGAGCCGGTGCGCCTCTTGGAGAACGAGGTAGCAATCTTGGCCGGATCGTTACTGACCGAGCTCTCGGATTGTGCGATTCCCTCTATGTACCACGCGGTTCTGACGCCTCGGAGACCAATGCCGCGAAGCTCTCTCATTTACTTCGTCAACCCTGATTCGGAGCAGGAACTGACAAGCTTTTTCCGCCACCAGCCGATCGACTTGAAAAACGCCGCCAACACGCGCCATACCAGCTTCGGTAATCACCCCCTTCAATTGATCTGATACCCAGGCGGCTGAGCGCTTCATGACTCCAGACTTCAACGCTTTTTATCTCGAAGGCCTGCTACTGGGCATCGGACTGTTCGCCGCTCCTGGACCGAAGGACACCCTGGTTATTCGCCAGGGTGTCAGTCGCAGCCCTGTCTGGGGGGTGGTGGCGGTATGCGTGTTCGCCGACATCATCCTCATCGCTCTTGGGGTCATGGGCTTGGGCTCGTTACTTGGCAGAGAGCCAGGTTTCGTGGCGTTTCTGCTGCTGTCGGGAGCGGCCTATCTATTGTGGTTCGGCTGGCAGCGGTTATTGGCTTGTCTGCGTAACCAATCGATGCCGGACACTCGAAGCAACCTCACCTCACAACGGGGATTGCTGCGCACAGCGGTGATACTTGGATTTGCCAATCCGTATGCTTGGCTGGATACCGTGGTGCTAATTGGCTCTATTGGCGCGGCAAAGCCCGTCAGCCAACAAGCGCTCTTTGCCAGCGGAGCAATGACCGCGTCGCTGGTGTGGTTTGTAGTTTTGGCGTTAGGGTGCCAGAGGTTGACGGGGCTATTTCGTTCGGCGAAGGTCTGGCGTTTATTGGACGCAGGCGTGGTGATTTTGATGGTGTATCTGGCGGGTATGCTGATTGCTGATTTTCATCAGCTGCAGCGTCTCTGAACCGGAAAAGGCCCTCATCACAGGACGCCTTTCATTTCTCAGAAAATGCGCAGCTCAGGCCAGGCCTGACTCGACCAGCAAGGCTTCCAGCCCCATTAAATCCGGCACCTTCGCCACATGTTCGCCCACCTGCACCGCTGCCAGCTCCAGCGGGCTGAGCGGCACGTCCACGTAGCTCAACTCGCTGTCGAGCTTGTACGAGCGTGGGATGCCTTGGATCACCAGGGCGATGAACTTCAAGGTTGGCCGCCCGCCCAGGGCATTCAGCACCACGATGCGTGAGCGTTCGCCGACGACAAGGGCTTCGCCGCAAGCAGCTTCAAAGCTGATCAGGGGGATTTGCCGCTCACGCCAGGTGACTTGCCGCAAGTACCAGGGCGGGGCGTCGCTGGCTGGTTCGCCGCGTTGGAAGTCGATCAGTTCGGCGATGGCGACGTTGGGCAGGATCAAATGCCGGTCGGCCAGGGGCAGCAGCAAGCCGGTGACTTGGCTGGCGCGGTGGTCAAGCATGGGACTTGCTCCAGTAGGCGATGCTCTCCAACAGCACCGACTCCTGGTACGGCTTGCCCAGGTAGTCGTTGACGCCGATGGCCATAGCGCGGTCGCGGTGTTTCTGGCCGGTGCGCGAGGTGATCATGATGATCGGCAGGCGCATCAGCCGTGGGTCGTTGCGCACTTGGATCGCCACTTCGAAGCCGTCCATGCGGGGCATTTCGATGTCCAGCAGCATCAGGTCCGGGGTGTGTTCTTCAAGCACGGCCAGGGCGTCGATGCCGTCCTTGGCGGTGAGCACGTTCATGCCGTTGCGTTCCAGCAGGCGGCTGGTGACTTTGCGCACCGTCACCGAATCGTCGACCACCAGCACCAGCAGCGGGCGTTTTTTCAACGGGTCGTTGAGGATCAGCGGCGCATCGCTCGCCTGGGCCGGCAACACCGGTGGCCGGGCGCGGATATGCGCCAGCAAGTCGATGATCAGCACCACGCGACCGTCCCCCAGAATGGTCGCCCCCGACACGCCTTTTACCCCGGCAAATTGCGGGCCCAGGCCCTTGACTACAATCTCGCGCGTTCCGGCCATGGCGTCCACATGCACCGCCACATGCCGCTCGTTGCACTGCACCAGCAACACCGGCACCGGCTGGTACTGGCCCAGCAGTTTCGGCCGCGCGACGGTGTGCAGCAGGTCGCCCAAGTAGAACAGCTCATAGCGCTGGCCGGCATATTCGTAGAACGGCGGGTCCTGCTGATAGTGGCCCGCCAGCTCATGGGGCAGCACACGCACCAGGCCCTCTATGGTGTTGAGCGGGATCGCGTATTGCTCGTCCGCGCACTGCACCATCAAGGCACGATTGACCGACACCGTGAACGGCAGGCGGATGCGGAAATGCACGCCCTGCCCTGGCGTCGAGTCGATCACCATCGAGCCGCCGAGCTGGCGCACTTCTTCATGCACCACGTCCATGCCCACGCCGCGCCCGGAAATCTGGGTGATTTTTTCCGCAGTGGAAAAGCCCGGTTGCAGGATGAACTGCAACACATCGCGGTCGCTGATCTCTTGCTGAGGGCCCAGCAGGCCGCGCTTGATCGCCTTGCGCCGCACCGCGTCCAGCGGCACGCCGGCGCCGTCGTCGCGCATGTCGAAAATGATATCGCCGCCTTCGTGGGTCAGGTCCAGGGTGATGCGGCCCTTCTGCGGTTTACCGGCAGCCAGGCGCACCTCCCGAGATTCCAGGCCGTGGTCGACGGCATTGCGCAACATGTGCTCCAACGGCGCAACCATGCGCTCCAGCACGTTGCGGTCCATTTCGCCCTCGGCATTGCCGACGATGAACTCGACATCTTTGCCCAACTCACTCGCCACCTGCCGCACGATGCGTTTGAGCCGTGGCAGCATGCGTTCGAACGGCACCATACGGGTGCGCATCAGGCCTTCCTGCAACTCGGTATTGATGCGTGCCTGTTGCTGCAACAGGTTGTGCGCATCCTGGTTGCGCCGCTCCAGGGTTTCCTTGAGGTCGAGCAAGTCCGAGGCCGACTCGAACAACGCGCGGGACAGCTGTTGCAGTTGCGAGTGGCGGTCCATTTCCAGCGGGTCGAAGTCTTCATAGCCCAGGCGCTCGGCCTCGACCTGCTGGCGACTGAGAATGCGGCCCTGGGTTTCGGTGTCCAGGCGGCGCAATTGGTCGCGCATGCGCTCGATGGTGGTTTCCACCTCGTTGAGGGCGACGCCGGCATCGTTGATCTGTTGCTCGATGCGCCCGCGGAAGATCGAGGTTTCGCCGGCCAGGTTGACCAGATCATCGAGCAGATCCGCCGAGATTTTCACCGTATCGGCGGCCGGGTCCACCGCGGCCTCGGCCTTGCCCGCCGGCAATGCCACCGGTGTCGGCGACTCGTTGCTGGGGTGCACCAGGCTCTTGATGCGCTCGATCAGTTTGTCCACCGAACCCACCGGCAAGCCGTCGGCCACCGCGTCGATCATCTGCGCCAGGCGGTCGTGGCAGCCTTGCAGCAGCGCGAACAGCTCCGGGCTCGCAACCAGTTGGCCAGCGGACAACCCTTCGTAGAGAAACTCCAGTTCATGGGCCAAGTCGCCAATCGGGCCGATCTCGACCATGCGCGCGCCGCCCTTGAGGGTGTGCAGGTCGCGCAGCAGGGTTTCGACTTCCTGGCGGCTGCTCGGCTCGGCCTGCCAGCGCAGCAGCGCGGCGCCGGAGCTATCGAGGATGTCGGCAGCCTCTTCGAGGAAAATCTCCAGCAGTTCCGGGTCGGCGCTTGATGCTTCCACCGCCGGCGTCGGGGCCGTGGGGGTGCCGTTATGACGCAACGCCCGGACCTTGGCGACCAGCTCCGTACTGTCGCTCAAGGGCTTGTGCTGGTGCAGCTCTTCCAGTTGCAGCGCGAGCCGTTCATGGCTGGCCATCAATATGTGCGAGAGTTCGTTGGAATAGCTATAGCGCCGGTCGACCAGACCTTCGTAAAGGCATTCCAATTCATGGGCCAGCTCAGCCACCGGCTCTATCTCGGCCATGCGTGCGCCGCCCTTGAGGGTGTGCAGGTCACGCTGCAACGACGACAACGGCGCCATGCTCTCGGGTTCCAGCAACCAGCGCTTGAGGGACTGCCCGGCGCTATCGAGGATATCCACCGCTTCTTCCAGGAAAATCTCGACGATCTCGTCGTCCACAGTGGTGGCGTGATCCAACTGCCGCGTCGCCGCGCCCAGTTCGGCGATGCTCGGCGCACGGTCGCCCTGGTGGGTAATCAGGCCGGTGGCGGACGGATCGAGGGCTTCGTCCAGCAGCTCGCGCAAGGCGTGTACCCGGGCCGGTGCGGGGCTGATTTCCTGGCCGGCGGCGAGCTGGTCGAGCATGTTGATCAACGCGTCATGGGCCTGTTCGGCCTCCTGGAAAAACCGTGCGCTGACTGCCAGGCTGCTTTCTTCCACAGCGCCGTACAGGTCGAGCAAGGCTTCGCAGAGTTCGTCGATGGCATGCAGGTCGGCGTGCTGCGCGCCTTCGCCGAGGGTGGTCAACTCATCCAGCAAGGCCGTGAGTTCCTGGCGTTCGCCGGGGTGTTGCTGCCAGCGACGCAGCAGGTTTTCGGCGTCGAGCAGGATATCCATGCCCTGGGCCAGGAAGTCAGCGATCAGTTGCGGATTGCGCTTGATGCGCAGGCCGGTGTTGGGCGCATCGAGCAGCGCCTGGAGCTGGCGTTCGAGCAACTGTTGGGTGCGAGCAATCAGGTCCGCCGCGCCTTTGATCGGCGCCAGGGGGTTGCTGTCCAGCTGACGCAACCCTCGCTGGAACAGGCCCTCGGCTTCCAGCAGCAGTTCCACTTCATCCAGATCCAGCGGTAAGCGGTGAGCCTTGTACTCGCGGGTCAGGTGGTCGAGCGGCCGCGCCAGTTCGGCGATGGGCGACACACCGGCCATGTAGGCACTGCCCTTGAGGGTGTGCAGGGCGCGTTGCAGTTCATCGCTGACTTGCAGCGGCACATGCTCGGCGGCCTGCTCCAGGAAGTGGTTGAGGCTGTCGAGATGGCTCTGGGCTTCGTTGCGGAAAATCTCCAGCAGCATCGGGTCATGGGCATCAGCGGAGGCCACCGCGGCACCGCTGGCCAACCCATGGGCGCGGGCGGCCAGGGCGTCGACTTCATCGCGCTGGCGTTGGGCGCCCTGGGCAAAATCGGCAATCAATTCCGGCAACAGTGCCACGGTTTCATCCAACACCTGTTGCACCTCGGGGCCCAGGGCCACGCTGCGCTCCAGTACGCGGTTGAGCAGGTTCTCCACCGCCCAGGCCAGCTCCGCCAGCACCAGGGCGCGCACCATGCGGCCGCTGCCTTTTAGGGTGTGGAACGCGCGGCGCATCTCGCCTTGGGCGGTTTTATCCGCGCTGTTCGGCAAATAGCGGTGCAGCACCTCAAGGACTTCCTCAGTCTCTTCGAGGAAGACCTCACGCAGCTCGTCGTCGATAGGCGCTTCGTCGGCGGGCGGCGGCAACAGGCTGCCGGGGCGCTGCAACGCGGGAGGGTTGAGGCGCGAGGTGGGGCTGGCCAATGCGTCGAGTTGGGATTGGTTGGGGGCCGTGTCGGTGGAGAGTGCGCCGTCCGGTGCGACCAGCGCCTGGCGCCAGGGTTTTTCCTCCGGCAGGTATCCAAGGGCAGCCAAGCCCTGGGTGGCCAGTTCCAGCACCCGTTCGCCGGCTGCATCCGGGTCTTGGAGCATGCGTTCGAGGTAGTACTCCAGGCTGCTGATCACGTCGGCGAAGTGCGCCAACTGCGTCTCGCTCGGCGGCTGTTCGTCGACCATCAACTGCGCATCCACGTAATCGCTGCAACCGCGCATCAGGCTGGCCGCCCGTGGCAGCGGGATCATGGCCAGCGCGCCGCGCACCTGGCTCAGCAGTTCCGGCAGGGATTCCAGGCGCTGGCGGTCCCAGTCGGCTTCGAGGCAATCAATCACCAGTTCTTTGGCCTGGCGCAGGCACTGGCAGGATTCGCGGATCACCAACTGGTGGATCTGGGTCAGGTCGGTGGTGGGCAAGCGGCTTTCTTCGCGGCTTTCCGGCTCAACGGTTCCGGCCATACCGGCCAACGTGGCTTCGACATACAGCAACGCGCCGGCCACATCCATCAGCACCGCATCGTCCGGTTCACGATGCCCCTGGGCCAGGCTCAACACCACGGCGAGCTGGTCGATAATCACTTTGCGCGGCTGGCCGAAGCCCAACACCGCCAGGGTATCGGCGATCTGTCGCAACGGCGCCAGCAGCGCGTCAAGGTCACTGGCGTGCTGACGGTCGCTGCGCACGAACAGGTCCAGACGCTCCTTGACCCGCACCAATTCCTCGCACAAAGCGCCGAGTACCGACCCCATGGCATTGCGATCGGGCCCGGCCATGCGCGCGCGCTCGGCATCCACCACAGCGCTGTCGGGCAAGGCTTCGTCCAGGCCGTAACGTTCTTTCAGGCTCTGCATGCGCGGCGTCGGCCGGGTGACCTTGGCGACATAGAACAGCAGGCTTTTGAGCAACTCATCCGGTGCCGGTTGGTTGATGCCGTTGATGCCCTGGGCCAGCAGGCGCTTGAGTTGCTTGTCGCTGGCCTTGAGCAGGCTGCGCAGCGCCGGGCTGTTGGCAATCACGCCAGTGAGCATGCCCTCCACCAGCGCCGAGGTCACTTGCCATAACGGCAACAGTGGCGCGCCCTGGCACAGCGCTTCGAGACGCGCGAACACCCGCGCCATGTCTTCCAGATTGCTCGGGCCGTGATCTTCGCGCAGCAGCCCGACCAAGGCCTGTTGCAGCAGGTGGTGCCATTGGCGCAATTGGGTCGGCAGATCGGGCCCGGCGCGCTGGGCCAGGGCGTCTTCGGGTAAAGGTGCGATCGACAGCAGTTGCGGGCTGAACAGGCTGGTTTCCGAGAGCAGGCTTTCTCCGCGCGCACTGCGCAGGTCGTTGAGCAGCGGCAGCACCACCAGCGGCAGGTCGCGGCGGGCGCTGTGTACGCGTTCGAGGTACAGCGGCAATTGGCCGAGAGCTTGTTGCAGCAGGCCGATGCTCTCATCGCGCTGCCCCACCTGCCCGTCGCGCAGGGCCAGGGCCAGGGCCTCGATCTCCTCGGCCAGCAGCGCCGCGCCGTAGAACTCGACCATTTGCAGCGCGCCATGCACCTGATGGATACCGGCCAGGCATTCGTCGATCACATCGCCGTCGGCGGTTTCGACATAAGCGTCCAGCGCCGAGCGGGCGTGTTGCAGGGTCTCGGCAATGTCGCCCTTGACCCATTCGAGGGCCACGTAGTCGTGCCGGTCAACCATAACTGCTCCGCTTTGAATTCATGAGTTGCTGGTGTTCTTGAAACCTGTACCTATCAACTGTCGACCTGTTTGGGCGGCGGCAGGGTGAAGCCCGACACCGACCGGCGTAACTGGCTGGCCATCTTCGCCAGGTTACCGATGCTCTCGGCAGTGGCGGTGGAGCCCGACGAGGTCTGCGTGGTGATCTGCTGGATCACATTCATGGTCAGGGAGATCTGCCCCGCCGACGAGGTTTGCTGTTGCGCCGCGTTGGAGATGCTCTGGATCAGCGCCGCCAGGGTTTTCGACACGCCTTCGATTTCCTCCAGCGCCACCCCGGCGTCCTGGGCCAACCGCGCGCCGCGCACCACTTCGGTGGTGGTCTGCTCCATGGAGATCACGGCTTCGTTGGTGTCGGCCTGGATCGCCCGCACCAGGGTCTCGATCTGCCGAGTGGCGGCCGACGAACGCTCGGCCAGGCGTTGCACTTCATCGGCCACCACCGCGAAACCACGCCCGGCATCCCCGGCCATGCTGGCCTGGATCGCCGCATTCAGGGCGAGGATGTTGGTCTGGTCGGCAATATCGTCGATCAGGCTGACGATATCGCCGATCTCCTGGGACGATTCGCCCAGGCGCTTGATGCGTTTGGCGGTGTCCTGGATCTGTTCGCGAATGTTGTCCATGCCATGGATGGTGTTGTGCACCACCTCATTGCCCTTGTTGGCGATTTCCACCGAGCGCTCGGCCACGGCCGAGGATTCGGCGGCGTTGGCCGACACCTGATCGATGGACTGGGCCATCTGATTGATCGCGGTGGACGCCTCGGCGATCTGCTGGGCCTGGTGCTCGGACGCCTGGGCCAGGTGCATGGCGGTGGCCTGGGTTTCCTGCACCGCGCCGGCCACTTGGCCGGCGGTGAGGTTGATGGTGGCCACCAGATCGCGCAACTGATCCACGGAATAGTTGATGGAATCGGCGATGGTGCCGGTGAAGTCCTCGGTGACCGACGCCGTCACGGTGAGATCGCCGTCGGCGAGGTCTTCGATTTCATCGAGCAGGCGCATGATCGCGTTCTGATTGCGCTCGTTCTTCTCGGCGGTTTCGTGCAGTTGGCGATTGGTCTCGCGCACCATCACCAGGCCGATCAGGATGATCGAGGTCAGCGCCAGCAAGCCCAGCACATAGCCGCCGATAGTGTCGAAGCTGCGCCCGCTGGCCAGGTTCTCGAAACCGGTGGCCAGGTGCGAGGCTTCATCGAGCAGGGTCTGGGACAGGTTGAAGATATTGCTCGCCGAGGCGCGCACCTGGAACAACTGCGGCGAGGTTTCGAGGATTTCATCCACCGAGCCGGACACGAACTCGAACAACTCGGCGATTTCCGCCAGCCGCGCGCGGGCATCGCGGTCTTCAACCTGGGTGATGCGCAGTCCTGGGTTGCCGTTGAGCATGCCATTGAGCACCTGGCCGAAGCGGTTGGCGTCACGGCCAAAGGCGTCGGCGGCTTGCACGGCGGTTTCGTCGCCGGCCAGCACGGTATTGACCGCGCCCAGGATACGTTCGGCCAGCAACGATTGGCGCTGGGCCACGGCCACCTGGCTGGCGGGTGCGCCGCGCTGCAACAGGATTTCGACGACTTTTTCCGACTCCATCTGCAATTGCGGCACGGTTTCGGCCAGAGTCGCGGCCACTTGATGCAGGGACAGCACCGTCTGCTCGCTGGCCAGAATCGCGTCGGTGTTCTTCAGCAGGGCTTCCCAATCGGTCTGCACCGCGCGCATTTCGGCGCGCACGGCGCTGGGGGCGGCGGGCAGGCCGGTTTGCGGGTCGCCTTTTTTCAGGTAGCCCCAGCGCTGGGCAAAGTCGTTGCGCGCCTCGCCCAGCAGCTTGAACGCCGCGGCTTTGCCGGCGGCGGCCTCGGTGGCGTTCTTGGCGATACGTTGGGACAGCACGCGCAATTCACCGGCGTGGCCGATGTACTGTTTGTCGTAGGTGGACTGGGTATTGAGGTAGGCGAAGTTGGCGAACAACAGCATGATGAACACGATCAGCGCGATAAACAGCACGATGATCTGCGAGCGGCTACGCGAGCCGGCCTGGGGTTTGACGGTGGTCGCGGTGGTCATGGGGCAACATCCATGAAACCTGGCGTCTGGGCCAGGGCGAACGGGCTGAAGACTTGCCACGACGGGTCGCCGTCGAAATGCCCCTGAATAAACGGCGCGCCCGGCGCGGCGTTGGCCAATAAGGCGTCCTGTGCGAAATGCTGCATGCCCACCACCTCGTCCACCAGCAACCCAACAAACAGGTCATTGAATTCCACCACCAGCACCCGCCGTTGCTTGCGCGCCCTGGACAGCGCCTCGCCAAGGAACCCACCAAGGTCCATCACCGGCAATAAACGCCCGCGCAGGTTAGCCACACCTCGTACCCAGGTCTTGACCCCGGGCATTAAAGTGCAACGTGGCTCATGCAAAACTTCGGCAACTTCTCCCATTGGCGCCACGAACCAATGGGCGCCCACCCGAAAGCCGATCCCGCTCCAGCGCTGCAAGCCGGCCTCCTGGGAGGGCAGGTCGGCGGCCAGCAGGCGGCAGCGGCGGTCGATGTCCAGCAACAGCTCGAAGGCGGTTTGCGACTCGGTCATGATGGCGTGCCGTCAGCCGGCCAGCACCTTGTTCAGGGTGGCGATCAGGGTGTCTTCGTCCACCGGTTTGGTCAGGTAATCCTTGGCACCCTGGCGCGCGCCCCAGATTTTGTCGGTTTCCTGATCTTTGGTGGTGATGATGATGATTGGGATGCCGTTGGTTTCCGGCTCTTTGGACAGCTGACGGGTGGCCTGGAAGCCATTGAGGCCCGGCATCACGATGTCCATCAGCACGGCGTCGGGTTTTTCCTGGCGGGCCAGGGCCACGCCGTCCGCGCCGTTTTCGGCCTTGAGCACTTCGTGGCCGTGCTTTTCCAGCATGCCGGTGAGTTTGTACATTTCGGTCGGCGAATCGTCGACGATCAGAACACGTGCCATGGTTTTTCCCCGCTACATTGGTCGGCGCCGGCCCTTGTGAGGCGGCGTCAGTGTGCTTGTTCCACTGCGGCGAACCCAGGCACATAGGCCTTGATTGCACCCAGCAGTTCTTCCTTGCTGAAAGGCTTGGTCAAAAACTGATCGACCCCCACGATGCGTCCCTTGGCCTTATCGAACAGGCCGTCCTTGGACGACAGCATGATCACCGGGATCGCCTTGAACGCCGGGTTGTTCTTCACCAGCGCGCAGGTCTGATAGCCATCCAGGCGCGGCATCATGATGTCGACAAAGATGATGTGCGGGTGATGATCCACGATCCGCGCCAGGGCATCGAAACCGTCGATGGCCGTAATGACATCGCACCCCACGTTCTTCAACAGCGTCTCGGCGGTGCGGCGGATCGTTTTCGAATCGTCGATCACCATCACTCTCAAGGCGTTGGAATGCTGTTCCATATCTGCTCTACCATCGCCACAGCGAATCGGTTTTCGGTGTGTACTGCCTGACATTGCCCAAGATGAACGCCGCAAGCCTTGGAATTCAAGGGCTGCTGCGCCGTGGCAGCCTTTTTAGCACAGTCTCGGGGAGCAATCTATCGAGGCACTGGCCAGGTGGTTTTTCCTTGACCCACAACAGCGTCAGCGCCACTCTGACGCCACTTTTATGCGCCCCATTTGCTAGAGGAAATCCCCCATGAGCGTTCGCGTCGGCATTGTCATGGACCCTATCGCCAGCATTTCCTATAAAAAGGACAGCTCGCTGGCCATGCTCCTGGCCGCCCAGGCCCGCGGCTGGACCCTGTTCTATATGGAGCAGCGCGACCTGTACCAGGGTGAAGGCCAGGCCCGCGCACGCATGCGCCCGTTGCAGGTGTTCGCCAACCCTGAAAAGTGGTTCGAACTGCAAGACGAAATCGACAGCCCCCTGAGCGACCTGGACGTGATCCTGATGCGCAAGGACCCGCCGTTCGACATGGAATTCGTCTACTCCACGTACCTGCTGGAGCAGGCCGAACGCGACGGCGTGCTGATCGTCAACAAGCCGCAAAGCCTGCGCGACTGCAACGAAAAGCTGTTCGCTACCCTGTTCCCACAATGCACGCCGCCCACTGTGGTGAGCCGCCGCGCCGATGTGCTGCGTGAATTTGCCGCCAAGCACGGCGACGTAATCCTCAAACCCCTGGACGGCATGGGCGGCACTTCGATCTTCCGGCACCGCGCCGGTGACCCCAACCTGTCGGTGATCCTGGAAACCCTGACCGTGCTGGGTAGCCAGCAGATCATGGGCCAGGCATACCTGCCGGCGATCAAGGACGGCGACAAGCGCATCCTGATGATCGACGGCGAGCCGGTGGACTACTGCCTGGCGCGCATTCCTGCCGCCGGCGAGACCCGTGGCAACCTGGCCGCCGGTGGGCGCGGTGAGGCGCGGCCGCTGTCGGACAAGGACCGTTGGATCGCCGCCCAGGTCGGCCCGACCCTGAGGGAAAAAGGTCTGCTGTTTGTCGGCCTGGACGTAATCGGCGAGCATCTCACCGAAATCAACGTGACCAGCCCGACGTGCATTCGCGAGATCGACAACGCATTTGGCACGAACATCGGCGAAATGTTGATGGCTGTCATTGAGCGCAAGCTACAAGCCAAGTGACATAGAACAGCCGGATACACACCAACATTGCGTTATCATGCGCGACCTGTGAAACGCGCGATGTTGGTTTTCTTGTTATGACACTCCCGTCCGATCTGCCCCCCGAACTCTCCCACAGTGGCGTGCGCCCGGCTGATCGGCTCGGTTTCACGCTGTTCCTGGCGGCGTTGATTCACCTGGCCGTCCTCCTCGGCGTGGGTTTCACCATGGTCGAGCCCAAGCAGATCACCAAGACCCTGGAAATCACCCTCTCCACCTTCAAAAGCGAAAAAAAACCCGAGAAAGCCGATTTTCTTGCTCAGGACAACCAGCAAGGCAGCGGCACGCTGGACAAGAAAGCCATCCCCAAGACCACTGAAGTGGCGCCTTTCCAGGACAACAAAGTCAATAAAGTCACGCCGCCGCCAGCGCCCAAGCCCGAGGTCAAACAGGCTGCGCCCAAAGCGGCCGTGACCACCGTCGCCCCCAAGCCGCAGAAAGCCCCGACCACGCGCGAAAAGACCAAGACCGAGCCGCAGCCCGAACCGGTGAAACCGGCGCCGACGTTCGACAGCTCACAGTTGTCCGACCAAATCTCCAGCCTGGAAGCCGAACTGGCCAACGAACAACAGCTGTACGCCAAGCGCCCGCGTATCTACCGCCTGAATGCCGCCTCCACCATGCGCGACAAAGGTGCCTGGTATAAGGACGAATGGCGCAAGAAGGTCGAGCGCATCGGCAACTTGAATTACCCGGAAGAGGCCCGCCGCCAGCAGATCTACGGCAATTTGCGCCTATTGGTGTCGATCAACCGCGATGGCACCCTGTATGAGGTGCAGGTGCTGGAATCCTCCGGCCAGCCGCTGCTGGACCAGGCCGCCCAACGCATCGTACGTCTGGCTGCACCGTTTGCGCCCTTTACCGGGGACTTGAACGATGTGGACCGCCTGGAAATCATCCGCACCTGGAAATTCGCCAGGGGCGATCGCCTTTCCAGCAACTGATCGCGCTCACACCCGGCTTGTCAGTTCGCCCCTGCGCCGCCACACTAGCGGGCATGAAAAATGTCAGCCCGACCTACCTCAAGCACCAATTCCTGATCGCCATGCCCCATATGGCCGACCCGAACTTTGCGCATACCTTGACCTACATCGTCGAGCACACCGCCAACGGTGCCATGGGGTTGGTCGTCAATCGCCCGCAAGAGCTGAACCTGGCCGATATCCTTGAGCAATTGCGCCCCGAAGTAGACCCGCCTGCTCGTTGCCAGGGCGTGCCGATCTACATTGGCGGCCCGGTGCAGACCGATCGCGGCTTCGTGCTACACCCCACCGGGCCGACGTTCCAGGCCACGGTGGACCTGGACGGTGTGTCGCTGTCCACTTCCCAGGACGTATTGTTCGCCATCGCCGATGGCGTGGGGCCCGAGCACAGTGTGATCACCCTCGGCTATGCCGGCTGGGAGGCAGGGCAACTGGAAGCCGAGCTGGCCAGCAACGCCTGGCTGACCTGCCCGTTTGACGCCGAGATTCTGTTCGGCACCGCCAGCGAACTGCGCCTGGACGCGGCGGCGGCCAAGCTGGGGGTCAACCTCAACTTGTTGACCAGCCAGGCGGGGCACGCCTAATGGCATTGCGCTTGATCCTCGGGTTTGACTACGGCACCAAGCAGATCGGCGTGGCGGTCGGCCAGGTCATCACCGGCCAGGCCCGCGAACTGTGCACGCTCAAAGCCCAGAACGGCATCCCGGACTGGAATCAGGTCGAAGCCCTGATCAAGGAATGGAAACCCGACGCCGTGGTGGTCGGCCTGCCCTTGAACATGGACGGCACGCCCAGCGATATGTGCCTGCGTGCGGAGAAATTCGCCCGCCGCCTTAACGGCCGCTACAACATCCCCTTCTATACCCACGACGAACGCCTGACCACCTTCGAAGCCAAAGGTGAACGCAGAGACCGTGGCGGGCAGAAGGGCAGCTACCGCGACAATCCCGTGGATGCCATCGCCGCCGCCTTGCTGTTGCAGGGTTGGCTGGATGAAAACACTGCTTTATTTGAATCCTGACTGACGCGGCTTGCCGCGTCTTTTTACGTTTGAGCCCGAACCCTGCCGCCACCTCGACGCGCAAGGCCTAGAAGGAGCCACCATGAGCCTGCCCAATCCCTCCCAACTGATCAGCCAGATGGCGATACGCCTCAAGGCGCACCTGGAACACCGCGGCATCCGCGAACCGCGTTTTATCGGCATCCGCACCGGTGGCGTATGGGTCGCCCAGGCGTTGCTCGAAGCGCTGGGCAGCGACGCGCCACTCGGCACGCTGGATGTGTCCTTCTACCGCGACGACTTCAGTCAGAACGGCCTGCACCCGCAAGTGCGCCCCTCCGCCCTGCCCTTTGAGATCGAAGGCCAGCACCTGGTGCTGATCGACGACGTGCTGATGAGCGGCCGCACCATTCGCGCGGCCATGAACGAATTGTTCGACTACGGCCGCCCGGCCAGCATCACCTTGGTGTGCCTGCTGGATCTGGATGCCGGCGAGCTGCCGATCAGCCCCGATGTGGTGGGCGCCACCCTGTCTTTGGCGGCCCATCAGCGGGTAAAATTGTCCGGTCCCACGCCGCTCGAACTCGAACTGCAAGACCTCGCCCCTTAAACCGCCTTGTAAAGAGTCCCCGCGATGACGCCTCTAGATGCCAAGCGCCCGCTGCAGCTCAATGCTCAGGGCCAGTTGCAACACTTCTTGTCCCTCGATGGTTTGCCCCGCGAACTGCTCACCGAAATCCTCGAAACCGCCGATTCGTTCCTCGAAGTCGGCGGCCGGGCGGTGAAGAAAGTCCCGTTGCTGCGCGGCAAAACCATCTGCAATGTGTTCTTCGAGAACTCCACGCGCACCCGCACCACCTTTGAACTGGCGGCCCAGCGGCTATCGGCCGACGTGATCACGCTGAACGTGTCTACCTCGTCGGCGAGCAAGGGCGAAACCCTGCTCGACACCCTGCGCAACCTGGAAGCCATGGCCGCCGACATGTTCGTGGTGCGACACGGCGACTCCGGTGCCGCGCACTTCATCGCCGAACACGTCTGCCCGCAGGTGGCGATCATCAACGGCGGCGACGGCCGTCACGCCCACCCGACCCAGGGCATGCTCGACATGCTCACCATCCGTCGGCACAAGGGCAGCTTTGAAAATCTCTCGGTGGCCATCGTCGGCGACATCCTGCACTCGCGGGTGGCACGCTCGAACATGCTGGCCCTGAAAGCTCTGGGTTGCCCGGATATCCGCGTAATCGCGCCAAAAACCCTGCTACCCATCGGTATCGAGCAGTACGGCGTGAAGGTCTACACCGACATGACCGCAGGCCTCAAGGATGTGGACGTGGTCATCATGCTGCGCCTGCAACGCGAGCGCATGGCCGGCGGCCTGCTGCCGAGCGAAGGCGAGTTCTACCGCCTGTTCGGCCTGACCACCACGCGCCTGGCCGGCGCTAAGCCGGATGCCATTGTGATGCACCCGGGGCCAATCAACCGCGGGGTGGAGATTGAGTCGGCGGTGGCCGACGGCAACCAGTCGGTGATCCTCAACCAAGTCACCTACGGCATCGCCGTGCGCATGGCGGTACTGTCCATGGCCATGAGCGGGCAAACCGCGCAACGTCAATTCGAGCAGGAGAACGCCCAGTGAAGCTCAGCATTCTCGGCGCCCGAGTCATCGATCCGGCCAGCGGCCTGGATCAAATCACCGATCTTCATGTGGAAGCCGGCAAGATCATCGCCATCGGCGCCGCCCCTGGCGGTTTCAGTGCCGGTCAGGTTATCGACGCCAAAGGCCTGGTGGCCGCACCTGGCCTGGTGGACCTGAACGTCGCCCTGCGCGAGCCCGGTTACAGCCGCAAAGGCAGCATCGCCAGCGAAACCCGCGCCGCCGCCGCCGGTGGCGTGACCAGCTTGTGCTGCCCGCCGCACACCAAGCCGATCCTGGACACTTCGGCGGTGACCGAGCTGATCCTGGACCGCGCCCGCGAAGCCGGCAATTGCAAAGTATTCCCCATCGGCGCCCTGAGCAAAGGCTTGGAAGGCGAGCAACTGGCTGAGTTGATTGCCCTGCGCGATGCCGGTTGCGTGGCGTTCGGCAACGGCCTGGAAAGTTTCCGCAGCACCCGCACCCTGTGCCGCGCTTTGGAATACGCGGCCACCTTCGACCTGACGGTGATCTTCCACTCCCAGGACCGCGACCTGGCCGAAGGCGGCCTGGCCCATGAAGGCGCCGTGGCCAGCTTCCTCGGCCTGCCGGGCATCCCCGAAACCGCCGAGACCGTGGCCCTGGCCCGTGACCTGCTGCTGGTGGAACAAAGCGGCGTGCGCGCGCATTTCAGCCAATTGACCAGCGCCCGGGGCGTGGCCCTGATCGCCCAGGCCCAGGCCCGCGGTTTGCCGGTGACGGCGGATGTGGCGTTGTATCAGTTGATCCTGACGGATGAGGCGCTGATCGACTTCTCCAGCCTGTACCACGTACAACCGCCCCTGCGCACCCTGGCCGACCGTGACGGTTTGCGCGCAGCGGTGAAGTCCGGTGTGGTCTCGGCGATATCCAGCCATCACCAACCCCACGAGCGCGATGCCAAACTGGCACCGTTCGGCGCGACCGAGCCCGGCATCAGCAGCGTCGAGCTGTTGTTGCCACTGGCGATGACATTGGTGGAAGAAGGCTTGCTGGACTTGCCGACGCTGCTGGCACGCTTGAGCAGCGGGCCTGCCGAGGCATTGCGCCTGCCGGCGGGCAAGTTGGCGGTGGGGGCGGCGGCCGACCTGGTGCTGTTTGATCCGGCCCGCTCCACCGTGGTGGGCGAGCAGTGGCTGTCCAAGGGCGAGAACTGCCCGTTCATCGGCCATAGCCTGCCTGCGAGCGTGCGCTACACCTTGGTGGATGGGCGCATCAGCTACCAAGCCTAAGGTCGTCGCGAAAACGGGTGGGAGGGAGCTTGGCCCCTCCCGCCTTTTCAGCTTGAGAGATCAGCGCCCGTTATTGCGCTCGGCATTGCGGATGGATATCTGTGTATTCAACGTCCAGAAGTCATACAACACCCCCACCAGGAACAAACCACCGGTCAGGAGGTAGATCAAACCGGTGATCCACTTGCCCTGGTACATGCGGTGCACGCCGAATACGCCAAGAAATGCCAACAGTATCCATGCGACGTTGTATTCGATGGGCCCGGCGGTAAATCGCAGGTCAGCTTCGCGGTCCATGGCGGGGATCAGAAACAGGTCGATCAGCCAACCGATACCCAGCAAGCCAAACGTGAAAAACCAGATCGTGCCGGTCACGGGCTTGCCGTAATAAAAGCGATGGGCACCGGTAAAACCGAAAATCCAGAGCAGGTAACCAATCACCTTGCTGTGGGTATCTTGCTGCGGACCAAGCTGTTGATAGGTGTTCATCGCGTACCTCTTTTGCCTCGATAGATAAATTTTTTCACTTTCTTTGTGACTTTTTTACAGGCGCCCGACGTACGGCAAATGGTATCTTCGCTTCCCTGAAAGCCTTATGCCACCTGACCTGTGTAGGACAATTGCGGCGATTCGTCGCGTTTTTCCTGAATTTGACCCCAAGGTTCAGTCGACAAACGGCCTGAGAACGACACAAAAAGCTGTTATAAAGTTGCGCGCAAACCCATAAGAGCCACGCCTAATGCGACCATTTTTCAAGACATGGCTAACCATTTGCCTATTAATGCCACTGGCCGCCCACGCCACCAATCGTGAGCAACGACTTCCCAACGTCAACGGTTTCACCCCTAAAGTCCACAGCACACCGAGCACCGCCAAGGCGGCCAAGCCGACCGTCAGCCGTCCGACTCAACTGAGCAAGGCCCACGGTAAAACGACGCCAGGCCTGATGGCCGTCAACACCAAGCAGAGCAGCAACGTGCTCAGCCGCGCGGTGAATGTGCTCGGTACTCCTTATCGTTGGGGCGGCAGCAGCCCAAGTAAAGGGTTCGACTGCAGTGGTTTGGTGAAATATGCCTTTAACGATGTAAAAGCGGTGGATTTGCCACGCACCTCCAACGCCATGGCTGCCGGCCGCGGTTTGAAGGTCGACCGCAAAGACCTGAAACCGGGCGATCTGCTGTTCTTCAAGTTGAAGAGCCGTCAGGTCAACCACGTTGCCATCTACCTGGGCAATGACCGTTTCATCCACGCGCCACGGCGTGGCAAGTCGGTGAGCATCGACACGCTGAAAAAGCCGTTCTGGGACAAGAACTACGTGATTGCCAAGCGGGTTCTGCCGAAAGAGCAGAACAACAACCTGCGGATCGTGCAACGCTGATCCTGAGCTGAAATGCAGTACTAAATGTGGAAAGGGGCTTTTCGCCCCTTTCCACATTTGTTTTGTGTCACTCACAAACCGTCAGATATCCCCAGGCGCCCTCGCCTTCTCCCGCGCCTCGTCCCGACTGATCACGCCCTGGGCAACCAGCGCCTTCAAACTCATATCCAGTGTCTTCATTCCCAACGCCGCGCCGGTCTGCATCGCGGAGACCATCTGCGCCACCTTGTCCTCGCGGATCAAATTACGAATGGCTGGCGTACCCAGCATGATTTCATGAGCCGCCACACGCCCGCCGCCGAGTTTTTTCACTAACACTTGCGATACCACCGCTTGCAGCGACTCCGACAGCATCGAGCGCACCATGGCCTTTTCCCCTGCGGGAAAGACATCCACCAGCCGATCCACAGTCTTCGCCGCCGACGTGGTGTGCAAGGTGCCGAACACCAGGTGCCCGGTCTCGGCGGCGGTCAATGCCAGGCGGATGGTTTCCAGGTCGCGCAGCTCCCCCACCAGGATGACATCCGGGTCTTCCCGCAAGGCCGAGCGCAACGCGACCGAAAAACTGTGGGTATCACGGTGCACCTGCCGTTGATTGATCAGGGCGGTTTTTGGCGTGTGGATAAATTCGATGGGGTCTTCCAGGGTCAGGATGTGCTGGCGACGGTGCTGGTTGAGGTGGTCGATCATCGCCGCCAGGGTGGTGGACTTGCCTGAACCGGTAGGCCCGGTCACCAGCACCAGACCGCGCGGCAACTGGGCGATACGTTGGAATACATCGCCCAGGCCCAGTCTCTCCAAACTCAGCACCTCGTTGGGAATGGTGCGAAACACGGCCCCCATGCCACGGTCCTGTTGGAACACATTGACGCGGAATCGCGCCACGCCGGGCAATTCGAACGCAAAATCCGTTTCAAGAGATGTTTCGAAATCCTTTTGCTGATAGTTGTTCAGCAAAGGGCTCAGCAGATCGGCCACTTGGGGCGCAGAGATTGCCGGCCAGTCCATCGGCCAAACCTCTCCATCCACACGTAGCATCGGCGCCAGGCCGGCCGATAAATGCAGGTCGGAGGCGCCACGGCGCACGCTGGCCTCCAGCAATTGAGTGATATCCATAGGGCTTTCCATTTCCAGTAGAATGCCGCGGACTCCATATCCACGGGCGCAACTTGAATGTCGACGATAGCAGACAACATTGGCCTGGTTAGCCAGCGCATCCGCGCCGCGGCCGAGGCCGTGCAACGTGACCCCGACAGCGTCCACTTGCTGGCCGTGAGCAAGACCAAACCCGCTCAAGCCGTGCGCGAAGCTTACGCCGCCGGCCTGCGTGACTTTGGCGAGAATTACCTGCAAGAGGCGTTGAGCAAACAGGTCGAATTGACCGACCTGCCCTTGAGTTGGCACTTCATCGGCCCCATTCAATCGAACAAGACTCGTGCGATCGCCGAGCACTTCGCTTGGGTGCATTCCGTGGACCGTCTGAAAATTGCACAACGCCTGTCCGAACAACGCCCAGCCGAGCTGCCGCCCCTGAACATTTGTATTCAGGTCAACGTCAGCGGCGAGGCCAGCAAATCCGGCTGTACGCCCGCCGACTTGCCGGCGCTGGCCAACGCCATCAGCGCTCTACCGCGCCTGACGTTGCGTGGCCTGATGGCTATTCCGGAGCCGACCGATGATCGCGCCGCGCAAGACGCCGCGTTCGCCACGGTGCGCGACCTGCAAGCCAGCCTGAATCTGCCGCTCGACACACTTTCCATGGGCATGAGCCACGATCTTGAATCGGCCATCGCCCAAGGCGCCACCTGGGTGCGGATCGGTACTGCCCTGTTTGGCGCCCGCGACTACGGCCAGCCATGAAATGGCTGACTTCCCTCTGAGTAAGGACCTGTCATGAGTAACACGCGTATTGCCTTTATCGGCGCCGGTAACATGGCGGCCAGTCTGATCGGCGGTCTACGGGCCAAGGGGCTGGAGCCGGCGCAGATCCGCGCCAGCGATCCGGGCGCCGACACCCGTGCCCGCGTCAGCGCCGAGCACGGCATCGAAACCTTCGCCGATAACGCCGAGGCCATCCGTGGCGTCGACGTGATCGTACTGGCGGTCAAGCCGCAGGCCATGAAAGCGGTGTGTGAAAGCCTGCGCCCCCATCTGCAGCCGCATCAGCTGGTGGTGTCCATCGCCGCCGGCATCACCTGCGCCAGCATGAACGCCTGGCTTGGCGCACAGCCGATCGTACGTTGCATGCCCAACACCCCGGCGCTGGTACGCCAGGGCGTGAGTGGGCTGTATGCCACCGCCCAAGTGAGCGCCGAACAGCGCGACCAGGCGCAGGAATTGCTGTCCGCCGTGGGCATTGCCCTGTGGCTGGAGCAGGAGCAGCAACTGGACGCAGTCACCGCCGTGTCCGGCAGCGGCCCGGCGTATTTCTTTCTACTCATCGAATCCATGACCGCCGCCGGCGTGAAACTGGGCCTGCCCAAGGACGTCGCCGAGCAACTGGCCGAGCAGACGGCCCTGGGCGCCGCGCATATGGCCGTGTCCAGCGATGTGGACGCCGCAGAGTTGCGCCGCCGCGTGACCTCGCCGGGTGGCACCACCCAGGCCGCCATCGAATCGTTCCAGGCCGGTGGCTTTGAAGCCTTGGTGGAGAAAGCCCTGGGTGCCGCGGCACACCGTTCGGCCGAGCTGGCCGAGCAACTGGGCAAATAATCGTCCCTTACGAAGGAATTAATGATGCTTGGACTCAATGACGCCCTCATCTTCATCATCCAGACCCTGGGCAGCCTGTATCTGCTGATCGTGTTGTTGCGCTTTATCCTGCAACTGGTGCGGGCGAACTTCTACAACCCGCTGTGCCAGTTCGTGGTCAAGGCCACTCAGCCGCTGCTCAAGCCGCTGCGTCGGGTGATCCCGAGCCTGTTCGGGCTGGACATGTCGTCGCTGGTGCTGGCGCTGCTGCTGCAAATCCTGTTGTTCGTGGTGGTGCTGACGCTGAACGGCTACCAGGCCTTTACGGTGCTGCTGTTGCCTTGGGCGCTGATCGGTATCTTCTCGCTGTTCCTGAAGATTCTGTTCTGGTCGATGATCATCAGCGTGATCCTGTCCTGGGTGGCCCCAGGCAGCCGCAGCCCAGGCGCCGAACTGGTCTACCAGATCACCGAGCCGGTGTTGGCGCCGTTCCGTCGCCTGATCCCTAACCTGGGCGGCTTGGATATTTCGCCGATCTTCGCCTTTATTGCCATTCAACTGGTACAGAGTTGGGTGATTCCGCGCCTGGCGTTCTATGCGTTCATGCCCAAAGAGCTGTTTGGCCTGATCTGACGCGCCGCAACGGTGGGAGGGAGCTTGCTCCCTCCCACTTTTTGTATCTGCGCCATTGGATTGCATCCATGCAGGCCTTTGCTTGCCGCTGGGGTCCCCGCTCTTTAGACTTACGCCTCATTTAGACGAGAGCAGGGTCGATGCCAGCTGCCTTCCCCCCCGATTCTGTTGGACTGGTGGTGCCCCAAGTGGCGCACTTCAGCGAACCGCTGGCCCTGGCCTGCGGCCGGTCGCTGCCAGCCTATGACCTGATCTACGAAACCTACGGCCAACTGAACGCCACGGCGAGCAACGCCGTGCTGATCTGCCACGCCTTGTCCGGCCATCATCATGCGGCGGGCTTCCACAGCGTCGACGAGCGCAAGCCCGGCTGGTGGGACAGTTGCATCGGCCCCGGCAAGCCCATCGACACCAACAAGTTCTTTGTGGTCAGCCTCAACAACCTCGGCGGTTGCAACGGCTCCACCGGCCCCAGCAGCCTCAACCCGGAAACCGGCAAACCATTTGGCGCCGATTTCCCGGTGCTCACCGTGGAAGACTGGGTACACAGCCAGGCCCGCCTGGCCGACCTGCTAGGCATCAGCCAATGGGCCGCGGTGATCGGCGGCAGCCTGGGCGGCATGCAGGCGCTGCAATGGACCATCACCTACCCGGACCGCGTGCGCCATTGCCTGGCTATCGCTTCGGCGCCCAAATTGTCGGCGCAGAACATCGCCTTCAACGAAGTGGCGCGCCAAGCCATCCTCACTGACCCCGAGTTTCACGGCGGCTCGTTCCAGGAAGCCGGCGTGATTCCCAAGCGCGGCCTGATGCTGGCGCGCATGGTCGGCCACATCACTTACCTGTCCGATGACTCCATGGGCGAGAAATTCGGCCGTGGGCTCAAGAGCGAGAAGCTCAACTACGACTTTCACAGCGTCGAGTTCCAGGTGGAAAGCTACCTGCGTTATCAGGGCGAGGAGTTTTCCGGGCGTTTCGACGCCAACACCTACCTGTTGATGACCAAGGCCTTGGACTACTTCGACCCGGCCGCCCAATTTGATGACGACCTGGCGAGAACCTTCGAAGCCGCCAAGGCCAAGTTCTGTGTGATGTCGTTCACCACTGACTGGCGTTTCTCGCCGGCCCGCTCCCGCGAGCTGGTGGACGCCCTGATGGCCGCGCGCAAGGACGTCTGCTACCTGGAGATCGATGCTCCGCAAGGCCACGATGCCTTCCTGATCCCGATCCCGCGCTACCTGCAGGCCTTTAGCAACTACATGAACCGCATAACTGTGTGAGAACGCCATGAGAGCCGACCTGGAAATCATCCAAGACTGGATACCCGCCGGCAGCCGCGTGCTCGACCTGGGCTGCGGTGATGGCGAACTGCTGAGCTGGCTGCGGGACAACAAGCAAGTCACCGGTTACGGCCTGGAAAACGACCCGGACAACATCGCCGAGTGCGTGGCCAAAGGCATCAACGTGATCGAGCAGGACCTGGACAAGGGCCTGGGCAACTTTGCCAGCAACAGCTTCGACATCGTGGTGATGACCCAGGCCCTGCAAGCCGTGCATTACCCGGACCGCATCCTCGACGAAATGCTGCGCGTGGGCCGTCAGTGCATCATCACCTTCCCCAATTTCGGGCACTGGCGCTGCCGCTGGTACCTGGCCACCAAGGGCCGCATGCCAGTTTCGGATTTCCTGCCCTACACCTGGTACAACACGCCGAACATCCACTTCTGCACCTTCGAAGACTTCGAAGCCCTGTGCGGCGAGCGGGAAGCCAAGGTGATCAACCGCCTCGCCGTCGACCAACAGCACCGTCACGGCTGGGCGAGTAAACTATGGCCCAACCTGTTGGGCGAAATTGGCATCTACCGGGTCAGCAGCCCCGGTCTGGCCGACCACAAAATTGCCGTCTAATCACTTTCAAGAGGGACGCTCATGAGCCGCCTGGCTGTATTTCTATTGACCGCGTGCCTGGGCGCCAGCGCCATGGCCGCAGACGCTATCGACGCTAATCGCAAGAAAGACTTCGGTGATATCACCGTCCACTACAACACCTTCACCTCCAGCTTCCTGCAACCGGAAACCGCCCAGAACATCGGCGTGGTCCGCAGCAAAGAGAAAGGTCTGATCAACGTCACGGTGATCAAGGGCGTCACCCCGGTGGCCGCGCAAGTGACGGGCACCATCAAGGATTTGGGCGGCAAGAGCGAAATCCTCACCTTCAAGCAGATCAACGAAAAAGGTGGCATCAACTATCTCGCGCCGTACTCAGTGACCCAGCGGGAATACAAGACCTTCACCATCAACGTTGAAACCGGCGGCAAAGCGCATAGCTTCCAATTCAACCAAGAACTGTTTCCGGCCGAATGATGAACCTTAATCAACTGGTACTGGCCAGCCATAACGCCGGCAAACTCAAAGAACTGCAGGCGATGCTCGGTAAATCCGTGCAACTGCGCTCGATTGGTGAATTCAGCCAGGTGGAGCCGGAAGAAACCGGCCTGTCGTTCGTCGAGAACGCCATCCTCAAGGCCCGCAATGCGGCGCGCATCTCCGGCCTACCGGCGCTGGCGGATGACTCGGGCCTGGCCGTGGACTTCCTCGGCGGTGCCCCGGGCATCTACTCGGCGCGCTATGCCGACGGCAAGGGCGACGCGGCCAACAACGCCAAGCTGCTCGATGCCCTTAAGGACGTACCGGATGCCGAGCGCGGCGCGCAATTCGTCTGCGTTCTGGCGCTGGTACGGCACGCCGATGACCCGTTGCCGATCCTCTGCGAAGGCTTGTGGCACGGGCGCATCCTGCACGCGGCCAGTGGCGAGCATGGGTTTGGCTATGACCCGCTGTTTTGGGTGCCGGAGCGCAATGTTTCCAGCGCCGAACTGAGCCCGGCCGACAAAAACCAGATCAGCCATCGCGCCCGCGCCATGGCGTTGCTGCGCCAGCGCCTGGGCCTGAAATGACCCAGAACACCTCTGCGCAGCCGCTGATCCACGGCGGCGCGCAAACTCCTCGGGCGGCCCTGCCGGTGCTGCCGCCCCTGGCGCTATACATCCATATCCCGTGGTGCGTGCGCAAGTGCCCCTATTGCGACTTCAACTCCCACACCGCCGGCCCGGCGTTGCCGGAAGAGGCATATGTGGATGCCCTGTTGGCCGATCTCGACCAGGATCTGCACGCGGTCTATGGCCGAGAATTGAGCTCGATCTTTTTCGGCGGCGGCACTCCAAGCCTGTTCAGCGCGCCGGCACTGGGCCGTCTGCTGGAGGGCGTGCAAGCGCGCATCCCGTTCGCCGAGGATATCGAGATCACCCTGGAGGCCAACCCCGGCACCTTCGAGCAAGAGAAGTTCGTGGCCTATCGCAAGCTGGGGATCAACCGCTTGTCCATCGGCATTCAGAGTTTCCAGCAGGACAAACTCGAAGCCCTGGGCCGCATCCACAACGGCGACGAGGCCATCCGCGCTGCCGGCATGGCGCGGCAGGCCGGTTTCGATAACTTCAACCTGGACCTGATGCACGGCTTGCCCGATCAGTCCCTGGATGACGCCCTGAGCGACCTGCGCCAGGCCATCGCGCTCAAACCGACGCACTTGTCGTGGTACCAACTGACCCTGGAACCCAATACGGTGTTCTGGAACCAGCCGCCGGCGCTGCCGGAAGATGACACGTTGTGGGATATCCAGGAAGCCGGCCAGGCCCTGCTGGCTGAACACGGTTACGCGCAATATGAAGTGTCGGCCTATGCCCAACCGGGGCGCCCGGCGCGGCATAACCTCAACTACTGGAGCTTTGGCGACTTTATCGGCATCGGCGCCGGGGCCCACGGTAAGCTCAGCCACCCGAATGGGCGCATCGTGCGCACCTGGAAAACCCGCGCACCGAAGGACTACCTCAACCCGGCCAAAAACTTCCAGGCCGGCGCGAAGGAGCTGACCAACGAAGAACTGCCATTCGAGTTCCTGATGAACGCCCTGCGCCTCACCGATGGTGTCGACGCCAGGCTCTACGCAGAGCGCACAGGCCTGGACCTGGCCAGCCTCGACGAAGGGCGCCGCGACGCAGAACAAAGCGGCTTAATGCAGGTCGAACCGTCACGCCTGGCGGCGACCGACCGCGGGCAACTCTTTCTCAATGACCTGTTGCAGAAGTTTTTGAGCTGACGCTCTAAGGAATTCGAATGGATTTGGTACTCGACCTGCTCGCCACCGTATCCCGCTGGAGCCGCAGCAACCTGTCGGAAATCTCCCTGGCACTGGTCGGCTGCTTGCTGGTGCTGTTCGGCGCCGACATCAAAGGCTGGGTCGAAGCCCGCCTGGGCAGCATCGCCGGCGCCTTGCGCGTGCCCTTGATGGCGCTGGTCTGCATGATCGGCAGCGGCGCCGCGCTGATCTACGCCACCCCGTGGATCGTGCGCGGGTTGAGCCAGTTCAACAACTACAGCCTGGCGCCGGTGCTGGTGGTGGTGCTGGTGTTGATTGGGGTCGTCGCGGATCGCCGCTGATCTCAAATCCAACACAAAAAAATGTGGGAGGGGCTTGCCCCCTCCCACATTGAGTTGCCTTGCAAGTCAGTGGTGAGTTACGCCAACTTCTCGAACTTCAAATCCCAAACTCCATGCCCCAACCGCTCGCCACGGCGTTCGAACTTGGTAATCGGGCGTTCGGCCGGGCGTGGTACGCATTTGCCGTCTTCGGCCAGGTTGCGGTAGCCGGGGGCGACGTTCATCACTTCCAGCATGTACTCCGCGTAGGGCTCCCAGTCGGTGGCCATGTGCAGGATGCCGCCCACTTTCAGCTTGCTGCGTACCAGCTCCGCGAAGGAAGCCTGCACGATGCGGCGTTTGTGGTGACGGGCTTTGTGCCATGGATCGGGGAAGAACAGCATCAAGCGGTCGAGGCTATTGTCGGCGATGCAGCGGTTAAGCACCTCGATCGCGTCGCAGTCGTACACCCGAAGATTGGTCAGGCCCTGGGTTAGCACGCCGTTGAGCAGCGCGCCGACACCCGGACGGTGCACTTCCACGCCGATGAAATCCTGGTCCGGCGCAGCGGCGGCCATTTCCAGCAAGGAATGCCCCATGCCGAAGCCGATCTCCAGGGAACGCGGGGCCGAACGGCCGAACACCTGGTCATAGTCCACCGGCGCGTCGGCAAGCGGCAGCACGAACAGCGGCGCACCTTGCTCCAGGCCCTTTTGCTGGCCTTCGGTCATGCGACCGGCGCGCATCACAAAACTCTTGATGCGGCGGTGCTTGGACGCGTCGTCGGCTTCGGGTGTGTTCGGCGTTTCGTGTGATTCAGTCATCAATGGCTCTTACTTGATCAGACCATCCAGCGGCGAAGAGGCGCTGGCATAGAGTTTTTTCGGCATGCGCCCGGCGAGGTAGGCCAGGCGGCCCGCGACGATGGCGTGGTTCATGGCTTCGGCCATCATGATCGGTTGCTGGGCATGGGCGATGGCCGAATTCATCAGCACCGCGTCGCAACCCAATTCCATGGCAATGGTCGCGTCGGAGGCGGTGCCAACGCCCGCATCCACCAATACCGGGATCGTGGCTTCTTCGAGGATGATCTGCAGGTTGTAGGGATTGCAGATCCCCAGGCCTGAACCGATCAGGCCGGCCAGCGGCATCACCGCGATACAGCCGATCTCGGCCAATTGGCGCGCGATGATCGGGTCATCGCTGGTGTAGACCATCACGTCGAAACCTTCCTTGACCAGGGTTTCGGCGGCCTTGAGGGTTTCGATCACGTTGGGGAACAGGGTTTTCTGGTCGGCCAGCACTTCCAGCTTGACCAGGTTATGACCATCGAGCAGCTCACGGGCCAAGCGACAGGTGCGCACGGCTTCGACGGCGTCGTAGCAACCGGCGGTGTTCGGCAAGAAGGTGTAGCGGTCCGGCGACAGCACTTCGAGCAGGTTCGGCTCGCCCTCGATCTGGCCGAGGTTGGTACGGCGTACGGCGAAGGTCACGATTTCGGCACCGGAGGCTTCGATGGCCAGGCGTGTTTCTTCCATGTCGCGGTACTTGCCGGTGCCGACCAGCAGACGGGACTGGTAGGTGCGGCCGGCCAGGACGAAGGGCTTGTCGTTACGAACGATGCTCATGGGAAATCCTCGTAATGGGGTGAGGTTCTGCAGAATCCGGGACGGCGCCATCGCGCCAAGGGGGCGACTAGCCGCCGCCAATGGCGTGAACCACTTCGACCTGGTCGCCGTCGCTCAACGTGGTGCCCTCGTGCTGGCTACGCGGGACGATGTCCTGGTTGAGTTCCACTGCGACGCGACGCCCGGTCAACTCCAGGCGGGTCAGCAGGGCCGCAACGGTTTCACCGTCGGGCAGTTCAAAGGATTCGCCGTTCAACTGAATGCGCATGCCACGGGCCGCCATCGTTTTAAGGGGCCCGCATTCTAGCTCGATTGGCCACCAAAGGTCAGCTCCAAGCGTCAAGTGGTCAGTTGCATGCGCCAGGCAGCCAGGCCCAGAAAGAACCAGCCAAGCAGGAAAGCCAGGCCACCAAAGGGGGTGATGATGCCGAGCTTGCTGATACCGGTCATGGTCAGCACATACAAGCTGCCGGAGAACAGCAGGATGCCGACGACAAACGATACGCCCGCCCAGGTCAGCAGCCGACCGGGAATGTGAGCTGCCAGCAAAGCAACGCCGAACAGCGCCAGGGTATGCACCAGCTGGTAGGTTACGCCAGTGTGGAAGATCGCCAGATAATCGGCGCTCAGGCGGTTTTTCAGGCCATGGGCGGCGAAGGCGCCAAGGGCAACGCCCGTGAAGCCAAAAAAGGCAGCCAACATCAGAAAACTACGCAGCATGGGAACTCCAGTCAGACTCATCGGGCAGGGTCTGTATAATGGCCCGCTCAACGGGTTCGGCCAAGCCATCTCTATGCTGCGTGTCCTCTTCAGTCGCTTACTCAAAGTCGTGAAATGGTTTGCCATTGGCAGTGTGTTGCTGGTGCTGCTGTTCCGTGTCGTCCCACCGCCGTTCACTGCGCTGATGGTGGAGCGCAAGATCGAGTCGTGGTTCGATGGCGAACCCATCGACTTACAGCGCACCTGGGTGCCATGGGACGAGATCTCCGACGAACTCAAGGTAGCGGTGATGGCCGGCGAAGATCAACGTTTCCCACAGCACTGGGGTTTTGATTTCGGCGCGATCCAAGCGGCATTAGCGCACAACGAGCGCGGCGGCTCGATACGCGGCGCCAGCACATTGAGCCAGCAGGTGTCGAAGAATCTGTTCCTTTGGGCCGGCCGTAGTTACCTGCGCAAAGGCCTGGAAGCGTGGTTTACCGGACTGATCGAGGTGCTGTGGCCCAAGCAACGGATTCTTGAGGTGTACCTCAACAGCGTGGAATGGGACGACGGGGTGTTTGGCGTTGAAGCGGCGGCGCGCCATCACTTTGGAGTGAGTGCCAAGGGGTTATCGCGGCAGCAGGCCAGTTATCTGGCGGCAGTGTTGCCCAACCCTCGGGTGTGGAGTGCCAGTCACCCAACAGCGTACGTGGCGCGGCGCGCGGCGTGGATTCGACAACAGATGAGCCAGTTGGGCGGAGAGGGTTATCTGGTGGAACTGAACAACGCCCGCAAAGCTCCCTGGTCCGACTGACTCAACACAGAACAAATGTGGGAGGGGGCTTGCCCCCGGTGGCGGTGGATCAGTCACACAGAAGTTGACTGACACTCCGCCATCGGGGGCAAGCCCCCTCCTACATTGTTAAGCGGCGATGGACAATTTCAGCTTGTTCATCGCGCTTTTTTCAAGCTGGCGAATCCGCTCAGCCGACACGTTGTACTTCTGCGCCAAGTCGTGCAGCGTGGCTTTTTCTTCCGCCAGCCAGCGCTGGTAAAGAATGTCACGGCTGCGCTCGTCCAGCACTTCCAGCGCTTCGTGAAGGTTGTGATTGGAGTTGTCGCTCCAATCCGCATCTTCCAACTGACGCGCCGGGTCGTACCGGTGGTCTTCCAAGTAATTGGCCGGCGATTGGAAAGCGCTGTCGTCGTCCGCTTCGGCGGCCGGGTCAAAGGCCATGTCATGGCCAGTCAGACGGCTTTCCATCTCGCGCACTTCACGGGGCTCCACGCCGAGGCTTTCGGCCACGCGGTGGACTTCCTCGTTGTTCAGCCACGCCAGGCGTTTTTTCTGGCTGCGCAGGTTGAAGAACAGCTTGCGCTGAGCCTTGGTGGTGGCGACTTTCACGATGCGCCAGTTGCGCAGGATGAACTCGTGAATTTCCGCCTTGATCCAATGCACGGCAAACGACACCAGGCGCACGCCCATTTCAGGGTTGAAGCGCTTGACCGCCTTCATCAGGCCGACGTTACCTTCTTGGATCAGATCAGCCTGGGCCAGACCGTAGCCGCTATAGCTACGGGCGATATGTACGACAAAACGCAGGTGGGCGAGCACCATCTGCCGAGCCGCCCCCAAATCCTGCTCATAGTAGAGACTCTCGGCCAGTTCACGCTCCTGCTCGGGTGTCAGCAATGGAATGCTGTTGACCGTGTGCACATAGGCTTCCAGGTTCGCACCCGGGACCAAGGCATAAGCAGGTTGCAAAGAAGTGGTCATACGAAAAAACCTCCGACTCACATAACTCGTGCAGTTCAGCACTGCGAAAATTGACCGGGAACCGTAGGACAAGTTCCCTAAACCACTGATACGGTCAATACAAACGAAACCACATTAATCTGACATTAACTACTTCGGTGCCAGCTCACGTAAATGCCGTGCGACCGCGATCCACGCACCGATATACCCCAACAATACCGCGCCGAGCAAGAGTGACAGACCATCGGCAACCGGCACGCCCGCCAGGGCGAAATCGCTGCCATACAGCCCGGCAAGCCCGACCACCGCGTCGTTAAGCCAGTTCAGCCCGAACGCCAGCACACCCCAGGACAAAATCCCTGCACCGAAGCCATAAAGCGCGCCCATGTACAGAAAAGGCCGACGCACATAGCTGTCCGTGCCGCCGACCAGTTTAATCACTTCTATCTCGGTGCGACGGTTTTCAATATGAAGACGAATGGTATTACCTATCACCAAAAGTAATGCAGACACCAACAACACCGTCAAACCGAACACAAACCGGTCACCCAGCTTGAGAATCGCGGCCAGGCGCTCTACCCAGACTAGATCAAGTTGCGCTTGTTGCACCTTGGGCAGTTCTGCGAGTTTTTGTCGCAGGGCTTCAAGGGCGGTCTTGTCGACCTCGTTCGGCGTCACCAGCACAACGCCCGGCAGCGGGTTCTGCGGCAGCTCCTTGAGCGCCTCGCCCAGGCCGGACTGTTGCTGGAACTCTTCAAGCGCCTGATCACGGCTGACGTACTCGGCATCCGCCACGCCCGGCATATTCTTGATGTCATCGCGCAGCGCTTCGCCCTCCTTGGCGCTGGCGTCCAGATTCAGATACAGCGAAATCTGCGCCGCGCGCTGCCAGGAACCACCCAGACGCTCCACATTATTGAGCAACAGCGACAAACCCATCGGCAGGCTCAGGGCCACGGCCATCACCAGGCAGGTGAAAAAGCTGCCGATCGGTTGCTTGCCCAAGCGACGCAGGCTGTCCAGCAGGCTGGCGCGATGGCTTTCGATCCACGCGCGTAACAGGGTGCCGAAGTCCGGCCCGTCGTCATCGTCGTGTTTTTTCTTCTTCGGTTGCGGGTCGGCGGGCTTGGGGGCCACGCGTTCGGAAACCTTGGGGCTGCGTGTTGCACTCATACGCCAGCCTCCCCGTCACCGATCAGACGACCGCGCTGCAAGGTCAGCATGCGATGGCGCATGCGCGCGATCAGCGCCAGGTCGTGACTGGCGATCAGCACGCTGGTGCCCAGTCGGTTGATGTCCTCGAACACCCCCATGATCTCGGCGGCCAGGCGCGGATCGAGGTTACCGGTAGGTTCGTCCGCCAGCAGCAAGGCCGGACGGTGGACGATGGCGCGGGCGATACCGACGCGCTGTTGCTGGCCGGTGGACAGGTCGCCGGGGTAGAGGTCGGTCTTGTCCGACAGCGCTACGCGCTCCAGGGCCGAATCCACGCGCTTGATGATCTCGGCCTTGGACAACCCGAGAATCTGCAACGGCAACGCGACGTTATTGAACACCGTGCGATCGAACAGCAACTGATGATTCTGGAACACCACGCCGATCTGGCGGCGCAGGAAAGGAATCTGCGCATTGCTGATGGTGGCCAGATCCTGGCCCGCCAACAGCAGCTTGCCGGTGGTCGGGCGTTCCATGGCCAGCAGCAGGCGCAGCAGGGTGCTTTTGCCCGCGCCCGAATGGCCGGTCACAAACAAGAATTCGCCGCGACGCACTCGAAAGCTCAGCTCATGCAAGCCGACATGCCCGTTGGCATAGCGTTTACCGACCTGTTCGAATCGAATCATGAACGCTCCCGCTCGGCAAACAGTGCCTGGACAAAGGGTTCGGCTTCAAAGGTGCGCAAGTCGTCGATACCCTCACCGACACCGATATAGCGAATCGGTAACCCGAACTGTTTGGCCAAGGCGAAGATCACGCCGCCCTTGGCCGTGCCATCAAGCTTGGTCAAGGCCAGGCCGGTCAATTGCACCGTCTGGTTGAACTGCTTGGCCTGACTGATAGCGTTCTGGCCCGTGCCGGCGTCCAGCACCAGCAGCACTTCATGGGGCGCGTCGGCATCGAGCTTGCCGATCACGCGACGCACTTTTTTCAGCTCTTCCATCAAGTTGTCTTTGGTGTGCAGGCGACCGGCGGTATCGGCAATCAGCACATCGATGTTACGGGCCTTGGCGGCCTGCACAGCATCGAAGATTACCGACGCGGAATCGGCGCCGGTGTGCTGGGCAATGACCGGGATCTTATTGCGCTCACCCCAGACTTGCAGTTGCTCCACGGCAGCGGCGCGGAAAGTGTCGCCGGCGGCGAGCATGACCTTTTTGCCTTCCGACTGCAGCTTCTTGGCCAACTTGCCAATGGTGGTGGTTTTACCGGCGCCGTTGACGCCTACCACCAGAATCACGAACGGCTTGTTCGGCGTGATCACCAGCGGCGCTTCGACCGGTTTGAGCATCGCGGCCAGTTCGGCCTGCAGAGACTTGTAGAGCGCGTCGGCGTCGGTCAACTGTTTGCGCGCGACCTTCTGGGTCAGGCTTTGGATGATCACCGCAGTGGCTTCGACGCCGACGTCGGCGGTCAGCAGACGGGTCTCGATGTCTTCGAGCAGTTCGTCATCGATGGTCTTTCGGCCCAGGAACAGGCTAGCCATGCCTTCGCCGATACTGGCGCTGGTCTTGCTGAGGCCCTGCTTGAGGCGGGCAAAGAAACCGGTCTTGCTGGTTTCGGCGGGCGCCGGGGCAATGACCGCAGGCGCGACCTCCTGCACTGGCACCGCAGCGGGCGTCGGCTCGACGACCACAGGTTGCAGCTCGGGCTCGATCACCGGCGGAATCGGCGGCACCACATGCTCAGCCTGCACATCGTCGACCAGCGCAACAGGCTCCTCGGCCACCGGCAGTTCCGGCCACGGCTTGTGCTCTGGCTCTGGCTCCGGCGCCGCTTCGACCACCGGCTGCAATACCGGCTCGGCCAGAGGCAACACCACGGGCGCCGGTGTCTCGGCAACCGGTGCGGCTTCTATAAGAGGCTCGGGAATAGGCTCAGGTTGAACCTGGGGCTGTTCGACGACGGTTTCCCGCGGCTTTTTGCGCAGCCATCCGAACAGGCCTTTTTTCTCGCCAGCCGCAGCTGGGGTCTTCTTGTCGTCGTTGGAACCAAACATGGAGGACGGCTATCTCAAAGTAGCGACGCGCCAGGGCGCCTCGGTAAATAAAATTCGATGCAGAACAGACTGCTTTAACGCCCGCTTGTTCATGCGCAACATTTTGTAAGGCCAAATAAAGCCTCAGGAAAACGATTCAATACAGGGCTTTAGCGACACATAATCGGCGAAAAATAGAATAACTTCAGGGAAAACCACTGCTTATTCCATGTTTCCTACGGCTACATACGAGGCGTCGTAAACACCCCGAGCCTGATAGCCGTGGCCGTCGTTAAATCGGATCAGTATCCTAGCACCTCCTCGCCCGCCGACGCTAAGACCAAGCGGGCCGCCCAACAGGTTAAAAAACGAATGAATGCTCTCGCCCGCCGCGCCGCAGGCCTGCTGTTCAGCACAGTTTGTCTGCCTCTTTCAGCCTTGGCTGCCGATCCACAACCGACCCATGAATTCACCCTCGATAACGGCCTCAAGGTGGTCGTACGCGAAGACCATCGCGCGCCGGTGGTGGTTTCCCAGGTTTGGTACAAGGTCGGCTCAAGCTATGAAACCCCGGGCCAGACCGGTTTGTCCCACGCTCTGGAGCACATGATGTTCAAGGGCAGCGCCAAGGTCGGCCCGGGCGAAGCCTCGCTGATCCTGCGCGACCTCGGCGCCGAAGAAAATGCGTTTACCAGCGATGACTACACCGCCTACTACCAAGTGCTGGCCCGCGACCGCCTGGGCGTGGCCTTCGAGTTGGAAGCGGACCGCATGGCCAGCCTGCGCTTGCCGGCCGACGAATTCAGCCGCGAGATCGAGGTGATCAAGGAAGAGCGCCGCCTGCGCACCGACGACAACCCGATGTCCAAAGCCTTCGAACGCTTCAAGGCGATGGCTTTCCCGGCCAGCGGTTACCACACGCCGACCATCGGCTGGATGGCAGACCTGGAGCGCATGAAGGTCGAAGAGCTGCGTCACTGGTACCAATCCTGGTATGTGCCCAATAACGCTACCCTGGTGGTGGTCGGCGACGTGACTCCGGACGAGGTGAAGAACCTGGCCCAACGCTACTTCGGCCCGATCCCCAAACGTGACGTGCCACCAGCCAAGATCCCCATGGAGCTGGCCGAACCCGGCGAGCGCCTACTGACAATGCGTGTGCAGACCCAACTGCCAAGCGTAATCCTCGGCTTTAACGTACCCGGCCTCGCCACTGCCGAGGACAAACGCTCGGTGCAGGCCCTGCGCCTGATCTCGGCTCTGCTGGATGGCGGCTATAGCGCGCGTATTTCCGAGCAATTGGAACGTGGCGAAGAGCTGGTATCCGCCGCCTCTACCAATTACGACGCCTATACCCGTGGCGACACCCTATTCACCCTCTCGGCCACGCCGAACCAGCAGAAGAAAAAGACCATCGCCCAAGTCGAGGCCGGCCTGTGGCGCCTGCTGGACGAATTGAAAGCCAAACCGCCGACCGCTGAAGAACTGGAACGCATCCGTGCCCAGGTCATCGCCGGCCTGGTCTATCAGCGGGACTCCATCACCAGCCAGGCCACGGCCATAGGCTCCCTGGAGACGGTGGGGCTGTCATGGAAACTCATGGACAGCGAACTCGCCGACCTGCAAAGCGTGACCCCGCAAGACATCCAGAAAGCCGCCCGCACCTACTTCACCCGCGAACGTTTGAGCGTCGCCCATGTTCTGCCCGAGGAGACCGCTCATGAGTGATCGCAAAAGCAGCCGTCTGATTCTGCCCGGCTTGATCGCCGTTACCTTGATCGCCGCGAGCGCCGTGTACTTCCTGCGGCCCAGCGAGTCGGTTGCCAGCCAGGCGCTGGATCAAGCGCAATCGGCCAACAAGCTGCAATCCCTGGCAGAACTGGACGGCAAGGCGCCGACCAACCGCAAGCTGGATGTGCAGACCTGGACCACCGCCGAAGGCGCCAAAGTGCTGTTCGTCGAAGCCCATGAACTGCCCATGTTCGACATGCGCATCCTGTTCGCCGCCGGCAGCAGCCAGGACGGTGACGTGCCAGGTCTGGCGTTGATGACCAACGCCATGCTCAACGAAGGCGTGCCGGGCAAGGATGTCAGCCAGATCGCCAGTGGTTTTGAAGGCCTGGGTGCCGACTTCGGCAATGGCGCCTACCGCGACATGGCGCTGGTGTCCCTGCGCAGCCTCAGCGACAGTGCCAAGCGCGATGCCGCCCTGGCGCTATTCGACCAGGTGATCGGTCAACCGACTTTCCCGGCCGATTCCCTGGCGCGCATCAAGAACCAGATCCTCGCCGGCTTCGAGTATCAGAAGCAGAACCCCGCCAAACTGGCGAGCCTTGAGTTGTTCAAGCGTCTATATGGCAATCATCCGTATGCCCATGCCAGTGAAGGCACGCCAGAAAGCGTGCCGAACATCACCCTGGCGCAGTTGCAGGCCTTTCACGCCAAAGCTTATGCCGCCGGTAATGCGGTGATTGCGGTAGTGGGCGACTTGTCCCGCACCGAAGCCGAAGCCATGACCGCCAAGGTGTCCGCCTCGCTGCCCAAGGGCCCTGCCCTGCCGAAAATCGCCCAGCCCACCGAGCCCAAGGCCGGCCTGAGCCACATCGAGTTCCCATCTAAACAGACTCATCTGCTGCTCGCCCAACTGGGCATCGACCGGGCCGATCCGGACTACGCAGCCTTGTCCCTGGGCAACCAGATCCTCGGTGGCGGCGGTTTCGGCACACGCTTGATGAGCGAAGTACGCGAGAAGCGCGGCCTGACCTATGGCGTGTACTCCGGTTTCTCGCCGATGCAGGTGCGTGGCCCGTTCATGATCAACCTGCAGACCCGCGCCGAAATGAGCGGCGGCACCCTGCGTCTGGTGGAGCAAGTGCTGGCCGATTACCTCAAGACCGGCCCGACCCAGAAGGAGCTGGATGACGCCAAGCGCGAGCTGGCCGGCAGCTTCCCGCTCTCGACCGCGAGCAACGCCGATATCGTCGGCCAGCTGGGGGCGATGGGTTTCTACAACCTGCCGCTGAGCTATCTGGAAGATTTCATGAAACAATCCCAGGCTTTGACCGTAGAGCAGGTCAAGGCTGCGCTGAACAAACACTTGAGCGCCGACAAGATGGTCATCGTGACCGCCGGCCCGACCATTGCGCAGAAGCCACTACCGCCCCCTACTGATAAACCCGCCGAGCAGCCGCTCGGGGTCCCGGAGCATTAATGGCCAGTTCATCTCGCCCGAAAAAACCTGTCCACAACGTACATAACGGTGTGGGCCAATTGCGCATCATTGGCGGTGAGTGGGGCAGCCGCAAGCTGAGCTTCCCCGACGTGGTGGGCCTGCGCCCAACACCGGATCGCGTGCGCGAAACCCTGTTCAACTGGCTCGCACCCTACATCGGCGGGGCCAAGGTGCTGGACCCGTTCGCCGGCAGCGGCGCGTTGTTCCTGGAAGCGTTGTCCCGTGGCGCCGCCCAGGCCCAGGCGCTGGACGCCAGCAACGTCGCGGTGTCCAGCCTCAAGGAGCATCTGGGCACCCTGCGCTGCACCAATGGTCAGGTGCAAACCGCCGACGCCCTGCGCTATCTGGAAACCCAGCCCGCCAGTGAATACGACGTGGTATTCCTCGACCCACCGTTCAACCAGAACCTGTTGCCCACCGTGTGCGCGCTGCTGGAAGAGCGCCAATGGCTGGCAGCCGATGCGTGGATCTACACTGAAAGCGAAACCGCACCCTCTACCCTGGGCCTGCCTGGCGCATGGCGCCTGCATCGGGAGCAAAAATCCGGGCGGGTGTTTTACGCGTTGTGGCATCGGTTGGTCGAAAGCGGCGCTTAATGTTTTTCAGCACGCGGATTCTTGTGGCGGGCAGGCTCGCCACAGACTGAGAGTTTCATGACACCGACCTCCGACCTGTTTACCCCCGCCTTCGGCCTCGGCAACCCCCACCTGCAAACACTGTGGGGGCCGCTGTTGCGCCCCACAACCCACATTGAGCGCCAACGCGAGCGTCTGTGGCTGGACGACGGCGACTTTCTCGACCTTGACTGGCACGGCCCTCACGACGCACACGTGCCGCTGGTGCTGGTGCTGCATGGGTTGACCGGCTCATCCAACTCCCCCTATGTCGCGGGCTTGCAGAAAGTCCTCGCCGGCCAGGGCTGGGCCAGCGTCGCGCTGAACTGGCGGGGCTGCTCCGGCGAGCCGAACCTGTTAGCGCGCAGCTACCACTCCGGCGCCAGCGAAGACCTCGCGGCGACCATTACACACCTGCGCGCCAAGCGACCGTTGGCGCCCTTGTACGCGGTGGGTTACTCCCTGGGTGGCAACGTGTTGCTCAAGCATTTAGGGGAAACAGGGGAAATGTCCGGCCTGCAAGGCGCAGCGGCGGTGTCGGTGCCGTTTCGCCTGGATCAGTGCGCCGATCGCATCGGGCTGGGGTTTTCGCGGGTGTATCAGAAGCACTTCATGCGCGAAATGCTCACGTATATCCGCCTCAAGCAACGCCGCTTCCTACAGGATGGCCAGGTGGAGGGATTGAAAACCCTGGAGGCCCTCGGCTCGCTGGAGAAGATGCGCACGTTTTGGGACTTCGACGGCCGGGTCACCGCGCCGCTGCACGGTTTTCTGAGTGCCGAGGATTATTACCGCCGCGCGTCGAGCCGTTACTATCTGGGCGGCATCCGCACCCCAACCCTGATTATCCAGGCCGCCGATGACCCGTTCGTGTTTGCCCATAGCTTGCCTGAGGCCAGCGAGCTATCGGATTGCACCGAGTTTGAGCTAACGACCAAGGGTGGCCATGTGGGCTTTGTCGATGGCTCACTGAAACGCCCCGGCTACTACCTGGAGCGTCGAATACCTCAATGGCTATTGGCACAACACGGCTAAACGAGTGGGCGGTCAATCGCCCGTAGCAATCGCCCGTTTCGAATCGGTGATCCACTCGCTCCACGACCCCGCATACAACTTACCCAGTGGATAACCCGCCAGGCTCAGGGCGAACAGGTTGTGGCACGCCGTCACCCCCGAACCGCAATAGGCCACCAGTTCTTCCGGCGAGCGCCCCTGCAACTGCGCAGCGAAGCGTTGCTTGAGTTGTTCCGCTGGCAGAAAGCGCCCGTCGCTGCCGAGGTTTTCATTGAATGCCGCGCACTGCGCGCCGGGAATATGCCCGGCAATTGGGTCGATGGGTTCGACTTCGCCGCGAAAACGCGCGGGGGCGCGGGCATCGATCAAGGTCATGCCCGGCTGGCCCAGGCGTTTTTGCAGGTGTTCGGCGTCCAGCAGCAGATGATTGTCCGGCTGGCCGACAAAGCTCCCCGGTTCGGTTACCGGCACGTCAAGGCTCAATGGGAACCCGGCGCTGTGCCAAGCCTTGAGGCCGCCATCCAGAATGGATACGCCGTCGCGCTTGCCCAGCCAGGCCAGCAGCCACCATGCCCGCGCGGCATAAGCGCCGGGGCCGTCGTCGTACAGCACGACATCAGTGTCGGCACTGATGCCCCAGGCCCGCAGTTGCTCGGCGAAGGTGTCCGCCGCCGGCAAAGGGTGGCGGCCGGTCACGCCTCTTACCACCTGACCGCTGAGGTGGCGCTCAAGATCGGCATATTGCGCGCCCTCGATATGGCCTTCGGCATAGCTGCAACGCCCGTATTCCGGGTCTTCCAGGGCGAAACGGCAATCCAGGATTACCAAACCTCCGGCCTTGCGGCGCTCGGCTAATTGCTGGGGGCTGATCAGTTGGGCAAGCGGCATGGCGGACTCCTGTAAACAGATTCGAGAAAGGGCCTACTTCACTTCTTCCAGTGCCTGATTCAACGGCACGTAAAATTCTTTGAACAGTGCGTCCACCGCGTCTTTCGCCTGGGGCGTGACGAAGCCGGCCTCCAGCACCAGCACCTGGTACACCCCGCGCTTGATCGCTTCGGCACTCAGATGGGCAGAATTCTCATTGGTGGTGCACAAAAAACGCACCCAGGAAGTGAGGATAATCCAGGCATTCAGGGTCAGGGCTTCGGTTTGCACCGGGTCCATATTGAGAATGCCGGCATCGACAAACCCCTGGTAGATAGCGCCGCCCTGGATCAGGCAACGCTGGGAAAAACGCCGATAGCCAGTGGCCAATTCCGGGTCGCTTTCCAGCAGGTGCTCAAGGTCGCGGTGCAGGAAACGATAGCGCCACATGCCGGCCAATACGGCTTGCAGGTAGAAACGCTTATCCTCCACCTGCATCGCACGCCCTTGGGGCGGACGCAGGAAACTGTCCACCAGCGCTTCGTACTCGCGAAACAGCACGGCGATGATCGCCTGCTTGTTGGGGAAGTGGTAGTACAGGTTGCCCGGCGAAATTTCCATATGGGCGGCGATATGGTTGGTGCTGATACTGCGCTCGCCCTGCTGGTTAAAAAGCTCCAGGCTGGTTTGCACAATGCGCTCGCTGGTCTTTACTCGTGGTGCCATAGGGGATCAGCTTCTATACACGGGATGGAGCATCTTACGGGCTATCCCGGCCTGGATAAATCCATCATGTTGCTGCAATGTTATTTGACAATTTAGAGTAATGACTCTAAAAATCCACGCAGACCAATAACAACCGGTACTGCGCCATGTCTGCCAACGTTGCCTACCTGCAAGATTCTCAGGCACTGGATCAACTCCAGGGTCTGTTCGACGCACAGCAGCGTGCCTACGCTGCCAATCCCATGCCGCCGGCTGCGCAGCGTCAACAATGGCTCAAAGCCCTGCGGGATCTGCTCAGCAATGAACGCCAGGCGTTGATCGATGCGATCAGCCAGGACTTCAGCCACCGCAGTGCCGACGAAACCCTCTTCGCCGAACTGATGCCCAGCCTGCATGGCATTCACTACGCCAGCAAACACCTCAAGCGTTGGATGAAACCATCCCGACGCGCCGTAGGCATTGCCTTCCAACCGGCGTCAGCCAAAGTCATCTATCAGCCGTTGGGAGTGGTGGGCGTCATCGTGCCGTGGAACTACCCGCTGTACCTGGCCATCGGCCCGTTGGTCGGCGCGTTGGCGGCCGGTAACCGGGTCATGCTCAAGCTCAGTGAATCCACGCCTGCCACCGGGCAACTGCTCAAGACGTTGCTGGCGAGAATCTTCCCCGAAGACCTGGTGTGCGTGGTGCTCGGCGAGGCCGATATGGGGATCGCGTTTTCCCGGCTGCGCTTCGATCACTTGCTCTTCACCGGCGCCACCAGTATCGGCAAGCATGTAATGCGCGCGGCGGCGGAACACCTCACGCCGGTGACCCTGGAACTGGGCGGCAAATCGCCCGCCATCGTTTCCACGGATGTACCGCTCAAGGACGCAGCCGAACGCATCGCCTTCGGCAAAGCGCTAAACGCCGGGCAGACCTGCGTGGCGCCGGATTACGTGCTGGTGCCAGAAGACCGCGTCGAGGGGTTTGTCGAGGCTTACAGCAACGCCGTTCGCGGGTTTTATCCCACGCTGGCCGACAACCCGGACTACACCGCGATTATCAATGAGCGACAACTGGCCAGGCTCAACGCCTACGTCAAGGACGCCACAGACAAGGGCGCCACCCTGATTCCGCTGTACGACCAAGGCCAGGCGCGACGAATGCCTCACAGCCTGCTCCTTAACGTCAGCGACGACATGACCGTGATGCAGGACGAAATCTTCGGTCCGGTGCTGCCGATCGTGCCGTATCGCGGCATCGATCAGGCCTTTGCCTACATCAACCAACGGCCTCGCCCGCTGGCGCTGTATTACTTCGGCTACAACAAGGGCGAACAACAGCGCGTGCTGCACGAAACCCATTCCGGTGGCGTGTGCCTGAACGACACCCTGCTGCACGTCGCCCAGGACGATATGCCGTTCGGCGGCATCGGCCCCTCGGGCATGGGCCACTACCACGGTCACGAAGGTTTCCTGACGTTCAGCAAGGCCAAGGGGGTGCTGATCAAGCAACGTCTGAACGCGGCGAAGCTGATCTACCCGCCCTACGGCAAGGCCATACAGAAGTTGATCCAGAGGCTGTTCGTCCGCTGATTCCGCCACCTACGGGATAACAACAACAATGAACCCTAGCCTCACGGATTCCCCCGCGCTGTCACGGCGCGGCGTCTTGAAAATCGGCCTGTGCGCCAGTGCCTTCCTGGCCACAGCAGGGCTGGGCGCCAGCCTCAGTGGCTGCTCCAGCAGCACTCCGGCCAGCGGCTTTGCCATGCTGCGCAACAGCGATCTGCCGTTTTTGCGCGCGGTAATCCCCGTTTTACTGGAGGGCGTGGCCAGCGCCCAGGCGGTCGCCAGCGGCATCGACGGCACTCTGAAAAAACTCGACTTCAGTCTGCAGCACCTGTCGCCGGAAATGTTCAAGCTCACCCAGCAATTGTTCGACGTGCTGAGCCTGGGCCTCACTCGCGGCCCGCTCACCGGAATCTGGGGCAGTTGGGAAAACGCCAGCGCTGAACAGATCCGCCACTTTCTGCAGCGCTGGGAAAACAGTTACCTGAACCTGCTCCGCATGGGCCAGGGCTCGCTGCTCAAGCTGGTGATCATGGCCTGGTACTTCCAGCCGGTGTCCTGGGCCCATTGCGGCTACCCCGGGCCGCCGAAGATCTGATCCGCATCCCCCACAATAAAAACAAGAGATGACCCTGATGCCCGTACCCGATCTGTTCCGCGAAGGCCTGGCCCGTGGCTGGAAAACCCACAATGGCAGCGCCCTCGATCAAGACCTGACCCTGGAAGCCGACGTGGCGATCATCGGCAGCGGCGCTGGGGGCGGCACCACTGCTGAAATCCTCAGCGCGGCCGGTTACAAGGTGCTGCTGATCGAAGAAGGCCCGCTCAAGACCAGCAGCGACTTCAAGTTGCTTGAGGACGAGGCCTACACCAGCCTGTATCAGGAAGGCATTGGCCGCATGAGCAAGGACGGGGCGATCACCATCCTCCAGGGCCGTGCGGTGGGCGGTACGACACTGATCAATTGGACCTCCAGTTTTCGTACACCGGACGCGACCCTTTCCCACTGGGCCAGCGAATATGCGGTCAAGGGCCACAGCAGCGCCGAGATGGCGCCGTGGTTCGAAAAAATGGAGCAACGCCTGGGCATCGCCCCGTGGGCCGTCCCGCCCAACCCCAACAACGATGTGATCCGCAAGGGCTGCGAAAAACTCGGCTACAGCTGGCATGTGATCCCGCGCAACGTGCGTGGCTGCTTTAACTTGGGTTATTGCGGCATGGGCTGCCCGGTCAATGCCAAGCAATCGATGCTGGTCACCACCATCCCCTCCACCTTGGAACGCGGCGGGGAGCTGCTCTACCTGGCGCGCGCCGAGCATTTCAAATACCGCGGCGACACCGTCAGCAGCCTGGAATGCATGGCGATGGACGCCCGCTGCGTAGCACCCACAGGGCGCAAAATCACGGTCAACGCCAAACACTATGTACTGGCCGGGGGCGGCATCAACAGCCCGGCGTTGCTAATGCGTTCGGACGCGCCGGACCCACATTCGCGGCTGGGCAAGCGGACCTTTCTGCACTTGGTGAATTTCTCCGCGGCGCTGTTCGACGAGGTGATCAACCCGTTCTACGGCGCGCCGCAGTCGATCTACTCCGACCATTTCCAATGGCAGGATGGCACTACCGGTAAAATGTCCTACAAACTCGAAGCGCCACCGCTGCATCCGGCGCTGGCCAGCACTCTGCTGGGCGGCTATGGCACACAGAATGCGCTGGATATGAGCCAGTTGCCCAATACCCACGCGATGCTGGCGTTGCTGCGCGACGGTTTCCACCCTGACAGCCCGGGCGGCAATGTGGAACTGCGCGGCGACGGCACGCCAGTGCTTGACTATCAGGTCTCAGACTACGCCTGGGACGGTCTACGCCGGGCCTTCCAGAGCATGGCCGAGATCCAGTTCGCGGCGGGCGCCAAGTCCGTCAAACCGCTGCATCACGATGCACGCTATGTGAAAACCCTGGCCGAAGCCCGCACGCTGATCGAGGGCCTCAACCTGAAACTGCACCGCACCTGCCTGGGCAGCGCCCACGTGATGGGCGGTTGCGCCATGGGTGAAGACCCCAAAATGGCCGTGGCCGACAGCCTTGGCCGTCATCACCAATTGCGCAATCTGTCCATCCACGATGGCTCATTATTCCCCACCAGCATCGGGGCGAACCCGCAATTGTCGGTGTATGGATTGACCGCGAAACTGGCGACTTCATTGGCCGAACGTCTGAAAACGGCGTGAAAACACCTAGGATTCACGGCATTTATCTACGTAAGTCGACTTGGCCGACCGGGAAGGCTGCGATACCATCCGGTTCCCCAACGGACTCCGCCAGGACGACGCGATGAACCGAGTGTTGTACCCAGGTACCTTCGACCCGATTACCAAAGGCCATGGCGATCTGGTCGAACGCGCCTCTCGCTTGTTCGACCATGTGATCATCGCGGTCGCTGCCAGCCCCAAGAAAAACCCGCTGTTTCCCCTGGAACAGCGCGTGGAGCTGGCGCGTGAGGTCACCAAGCATTTGCCTAACGTGGAAGTCGTCGGCTTCTCCACGTTGTTGGCGCACTTCGCCAAAGAGCAGAACGCCAATGTATTTTTGCGTGGCCTGCGTGCGGTGTCGGACTTTGAATACGAATTCCAACTGGCCAACATGAACCGCCAACTGGCGCCGGATGTCGAGAGCCTGTTCCTCACGCCGTCGGAGCGTTATTCATTTATTTCCTCGACGTTGGTCCGAGAAATCGCGGCATTGGGCGGGGATATCACCAAGTTCGTGCATCCGGCCGTGGCCGATGCGCTGACGCTGCGCTTCAAGAAGTAAGACCGCTCAATCGGCGCCTGCTCGCACTGCGGGCGTCAATGCGGCACAATTGCGCGCATTCGTTTTCAGATGCCTTGGCTGACGGCCCTGGCAGGAGTTTCCATGTCCCTGATCATCACCGACGATTGCATCAATTGCGACGTCTGCGAACCCGAGTGTCCGAACGCTGCAATCTCTCAAGGCGAAGAGATCTACGTGATTGACCCCAACCTCTGCACCCAGTGCGTCGGCCATTACGACGAACCTCAATGCCAGCAGGTGTGCCCGGTCGATTGCATTCCGCTGGATGAAGCCCATCCGGAGACGCAAGAGCAGTTGATGGATAAGTACCGGAAGATTACCGCTAAGAATTGAGCCCATTTAGTGCCTGTTAGGGCCTTATCGGGGGCAAGCCCCCTCTCACATTTTTTGAATGTATTCACAAACTGTGGGAGTGGGCTTGCCCCCGATAGCGATACCAGCCGTCACCCAGCAATCAGCTCTGGCACCTGGGGCAAAACACACTGGCCCGCTGCCCCAGCACCACATTGCGCAGCTCAGTCCCGCAGATCTTGCACGCCTCGCCGCCTCGGCCGTAGACGAACAGTTCCTGCTGGAAGTACCCCGGCTGCCCGTCGCCACCAATGAAATCCCGCAACGTCGTGCCGCCGCGCTCAATGGCCGCCGCCAGCACGCGCTTGATCTCGATCGCGAGTTTTAAATAACGCCCGCGTGAAATGCCGCCGGCCGCGCGACGCGGATCGATCCCCGCCGCAAACAACGCTTCCGTCGCATAGATATTGCCCACACCCACCACCACCGCGTTGTCCATGATGAACGGCTTGACCGCCATGGACTTGCCGCGCGACTGTTGAAACAGGCGCTCGCCGTCGAACAGGTCGGTCAACGGTTCCGGCCCCAGGCGCAGCAGCAGCTCGTGGTTGTGCGGGTCCTGGCTCCAGAGCATCGCGCCGAAACGCCGCGGGTCGGTGTAGCGCAGGGCCAGGCCGGATTCGAGTTCGATGTCCACATGCTCATGCTTGGCCGCCGGCATGCCGGTTTCCACCAGACGCAAATTACCGGACATGCCCAAGTGGCTGATCAGGGTGCCCACTTCGGCATTGATCAACAGGTACTTGGCACGCCGTTCCACCAGCACGATGCGCTGCCCGGAGAGGCGCACATCCAGGTCTTCGGGAATCGGCCAGCGCAGACGCCGCTCGCGCACCACCACACGGCTGACGCGCTGCCCCTCCAGGTGCGGGGCGATCCCGCGTCGGGTGGTTTCGACTTCAGGTAACTCGGGCATGTACGCCTCTTGGGTAATAAATCAGTTCGCGCCCAATTCGCGGATCGACAACTTCATGCTTTCGAAGTCGTAGTCCGACAGGCCTACGTAATCGAGCACCAGGTGGCCAATGGCGTTCCACTCATGGTCCACCGACTGGTTGCCCAGCACCCGATAGGACGCGCAGATGTGCTCGGCCATTTTCAGGATCGCCAACAAGTTCTTCAGCGGCGCATTGCGCGAGGACTCATCGCTGAAAACCGCCAGGGCGTTGTGGTGGTTGGCAATCGCGTCGGTCACATGTTCCGGCAAACGCCAGGACTTGGCGGTGTAGTAACCCACCACCGCATGGTTGGTATTGAACGCGTTGTTCTCGGTATCGACCACGCGGCAGTCCGGCCCGGCGTTGGCATAGGCCTCTTCGAGCACCGCCATATAGTTGGGGAAACGTTTGAGCATCAGCGGCACGCCGCAATCGTGGAACAGCCCCAGGGCATAGGCTTCGTCCACCGCCTGAGAACCGGTGCGCTTGGCCACGGTCAGGCTGGTCATGGCCACATCCTGAGCGGTGTCCCAGAAGCGGTTGAGGGTGACGATGGTTTCATCGCTCATCTCGCCGCGGATCGACAGAGCATTGATCAGGTTGATCACCGAACGGCTGCCCAGCAGGTTCACCGCGCGCTGGATCGAGGCGATCTTGTTGCTCAGGCCGTAATGCGCCGAGTTGACGATTTTCAGCAGCGCGCCGGACAGGCCTGGGTCCTGGGAGATCAGCCGCGCGATCACGTCCAGATCCGGATCGGGCATGTACTGCTCCATCTGCAAATCCACCATGATCTGCGGCTGCGGCGGCACGCTGATGCCTTGCAGGGCCTGTTGAATCTGTTCGGCGGTAAGCTCTTGGGACATAAGTACACACTCCGGGCTAGGCCGCGATTCTAACCCCTAAGCAAAGCTGACCGACACCTCAAAAACCCGATCAATGTGGGAGTTGGCTTGCCTGCGATAGCATCGCCGCCGTACGTCAGATACACCGCGCCGTCGGCATCGCAGGCAAGCCAGCTCCCACATGAACCGGCGCGCAAAGGGTATACTCCCGCTCTTTTTTCCGGAGCGACGTCATGTCCCTGCCAAGCCTGCGTCTCAAAGCCAACGCCGATCGTCGTTTGCGCAACGGCCACCTGTGGGTCTACAGCAACGAAATCGACGTGGCCGCCACCCCACTCCACGGCTTCCAGGCAGGCGACCAAGCCATCCTGGAAGCTGCCGGCGGCAAGACCCTGGGCATCGTGGCCATGAGCCCGAACAACCTGATCTGCGCCCGCCTGCTGTCGCGCGACATCAAGTTGCCATTGGACAAGTCGCTGCTGGTGCACCGCCTGAACGTTGCCCTGTCCCTGCGTGATCGCCTGTTCGACAAGCCGTTCTACCGCCTGGTCTACGGCGATTCCGACCTGCTGCCGGGCTTGGTGGTCGACCGTTTCGGCGACATTCTGGTGGTGCAAATCGCCTCGGCGACCATGGAAGCCCATAAAGACGACGTGATCGCCGCGCTGACCCAAGTGCTCAAGCCCAGCGGCATCCTGTTCAAGAACGACTCCGCCGCACGCGACGCCGAAGGTCTGAACCGTTACGTCGAAACCGTGTTCGGCCTGGTGCCGGAGTGGGTGGCGCTGGAAGAAAACGGCGTGAAGTTCGAAGCCCCGGTGATCCAGGGCCAGAAAACCGGTTGGTTCTACGACCACCGCATGAACCGCGCCCGTCTGGCGCCGTATGCCAAAGGCAAACGCGTACTGGACCTGTACAGCTACATCGGCGGCTGGGGCGTGCAAGCCGCGGCGTTCGGCGCCAGTGAAGTGTTCTGCGTCGACGCTTCGGCCTTCGCCCTTGACGGCGTGGAGCGCAACGCCGCGCTGAACGGCTTCGCCGAGAAAATGACCTGCATCGAAGGCGACGTTTTTGAAGCCCTCAAGGAACTCAAAGCCAGCGAAGAGCGCTTCGACGTGATCGTCGCCGACCCACCGGCCTTCATCAAACGCAAAAAAGACATGAAAAACGGCGAAGGCGCTTACCGCCGCCTCAACGAGCAAGCCATGCGCCTGCTCAGCAAGGACGGCATCCTGGTCAGCGCTTCGTGCTCCATGCACCTGCCAGAAGACGATCTGCAAAACATCCTGCTGACCAGCGCCCGCCATCTGGACCGCAATATCCAGATGCTGGAACGCGGCGGCCAGGGTCCGGATCATCCGGTGCATCCGGCGATCGTGGAGACGCGGTATATCAAGAGCATTACGTGCCGGTTGTTGCCCAATAGCTGATGCTGGCCTGACCGTTCATTTGTAAACGGCTCATGTGTGGGGGCAGCCGCCCCCACACTTCTTTGCGAAATTTCAGACAGCACTGATCGCCCTATGGGGCATTGACCGGGTTCTCTCTTCAAATCGATTCTCAGCCCTCATTCAAGGTCTGAGCCCTCCTCGATGACCCACCTGACCTCCCCCGCCCGAAAAACCGCCGCCATCGCCTTGCTGATGAACATGACGATCCTCGGCGTATTTCCCCTGGACGTGATTCTGCCCTCCTTTCCCTCCATGGCTCGCTACTTCGATACGGCCGTGGCCGATATCGCGTTATCGGTGAGTCTGTTTTCAATCGGTTTATCGTTATCGCTGCTGCTGGTCGGACCGCTGTCCGACCGCCTGGGGCGCAAGCGTGTGTTGATAATCGGTATGGGCGTCGCCGTCATGGGCTCGGCGGGTTGTGCCATGGCGCAGGACTTTGCCTGGTTTATGGTCTTCCGAATGATCCAGGCGGTCGGGTGCGGCAGTTTCGTACTGTCCCAGGCACTGGTGCAGGATCTATTCATCGGCAAAGAACAAGAGCGATTGCGCATTGCCATGGTCACGGCCAGCGGCATCTGTATTTCCGTGTCACCGTTGTTCGGCAGTTGGTTGCAGACCTGGCTCGACTGGCGCGGCAGCTTTCAGGTGTTTGTCATCATTGGCCTGTTATTGATCCTCAAGGCTTGGCTCCTACTCGACGCTCCAAGCCCGCCCTCCGATACTCGACTCTCGATTGTGAACGCCTACCGACAGGTGCTGCGTGACCGCAGTTTCGTCGGCTACTGGCTGATCTCGGCACTGGCCTTCGGTTGCCATTTCGCCTTTATCGTTGTGTCGCCCATCATCCTGATGGAGCAATTGGGCCTTACGCCTTACCGGTTTGCCCTGGTCTTGCTGCTCTATGGCGCCGCCTACGTGTTGGGTGGCATCGCTGCGGGCTGGATGAACCGATGGATGGACGGCAATACGCAGATCGTCACCGGTCAGCGACTGATCGCATCGGCGGGCGTATTAATGCTGGCGCTCTATCACTTGTGGGGCCTGACGGTCATGACAGTGATGCTGCCGATGGTCCTCTGTACCGCCGGAACGACCATCACCCGCCCCATTGCAACCTCCCGCGCCATGGGCCGATTCCCGCTGGCCGCCGGGACCTGCGCGTCGGCGGGAAACGTGATTATTTTTGTCTGTGGCGGTTTGGTCAGCAGCCTGGTCAGCCAGTCGGGCGAACAGGTGATGAACGTGCTGGCGATCACCTTTCTGGTTCTGAGCGGTATCGGCATGGGCCTGAACGCCAGGGAGCAAAGGTCTGCGCACGCGGCCTAAGGGCCCACTTCACGCTTGCGCCCATTCCCTCCAGCCGCCAGCGGTGTAGAATCGGCCCTATTCATCGCCAGTCATCCCCCGGCGGGTTTATGAGCTCAAGGCCACGGCGCGCGGCGATCCCGCAGCGTTAGAGGCAACCTCCGGACACACGGCTATTTCTGAGTGTTCCAGACGTCAATAGAAGCTCACTCCCCTGTTTAGTACCTGATTAGCCGCCCGGAGTGCTCCATGCCAGATTACCGCTCGAAAACATCCACCCACGGCCGCAACATGGCCGGCGCCCGCGCATTGTGGCGCGCCACGGGGATGAAAGATGACGACTTCAAGAAGCCGATCATCGCGATTGCCAACTCCTTTACTCAGTTCGTACCCGGCCACGTCCACCTCAAGGACCTGGGCCAACTGGTCGCCCGCGAGATCGAACGCGCCGGTGGCGTGGCCAAGGAATTCAACACCATCGCCGTGGACGACGGCATCGCCATGGGCCATGACGGCATGCTGTATTCGCTGCCGAGCCGCGAGATCATCGCCGACTCCGTGGAATACATGGTCAACGCCCACTGCGCCGACGCCATCGTGTGCATTTCCAACTGCGACAAGATCACCCCCGGCATGCTGATGGCCGCCCTGCGCCTGAACATCCCGGTGATCTTCGTCTCCGGCGGCCCGATGGAAGCCGGCAAGACCAAGCTCGCCTCCCACGGTCTGGACCTGGTGGACGCCATGGTCATCGCCGCCGATTCCAGCGCTTCTGACGAGAAGGTCGCGGAATACGAGCGTAGCGCCTGCCCGACCTGCGGTTCATGCTCCGGCATGTTCACCGCCAACTCGATGAACTGCCTCACCGAGGCTCTCGGCCTGGCGCTGCCGGGCAACGGCTCCACCCTGGCCACCCACAGCGACCGCGAGCAATTGTTCCTGCAAGCCGGCCGTACCATCGTCGAGCTGTGCAAGCGTTACTACGGCGAGAACGATGAGTCGGTATTGCCGCGCAATATCGCCAACTTCAAGGCCTTCGAAAACGCCATGACCCTGGACATCGCCATGGGCGGTTCCACCAACACCATCCTGCACCTGCTGGCCGCGGCCCAGGAAGCCGAGATCGATTTCGACCTGCGCGATATCGACCGCCTGTCCCGCCATGTGCCGCAACTGTGCAAAGTCGCGCCGAACATCCAGAAGTACCATATGGAAGACGTGCACCGAGCTGGCGGGATCTTCTCGATCCTCGGCTCCCTGGCCCGTGGCGGCCTGCTGCACACCGACCTGCCGACCGTGCACAGTAAGACCATGGCCGAAGGCATCGCCAAGTGGGACATCACCCAGACCGACGACGAAGCCGTGCACACCTTCTTCAAGGCCGGCCCGGCGGGCATCCCGACCCAGACCGCATTTAGCCAGTCGACCCGCTGGGACACCCTCGACGACGACCGTGAAAACGGCTGCATCCGCAGTGTCGAGCACGCCTACTCCAAGGAAGGCGGCCTGGCCGTGCTGTACGGCAACATCGCCCTCGACGGCTGCGTGGTCAAAACCGCCGGCGTGGATGAGTCCATCCATGTGTTCGAAGGCAACGCCAAGATCTTCGAAAGCCAGGACAGCGCCGTACGCGGCATCCTCGCCGACGAAGTCAAAGAAGGCGACATCGTGATCATCCGCTACGAAGGCCCCAAAGGCGGCCCGGGTATGCAAGAGATGCTCTACCCAACCTCGTACCTGAAATCCAAGGGCCTGGGCAAAGCCTGTGCGCTGTTGACCGACGGCCGTTTCTCCGGCGGCACCTCGGGCCTGTCCATCGGCCACGCTTCGCCGGAAGCTGCTGCCGGTGGCGCGATTGGCCTGGTGCAGGATGGCGACAAGGTGCTGATCGACATTCCGAACCGCTCGATCAACCTGTTGATCAGCGACGAAGAACTGGCGGCGCGCCGGGTTGAGCAGGACAAAAAAGGCTGGAAGCCGGTTGAAAAACGTCCACGTAAAGTGACCACCGCGCTGAAGGCTTATGCCCTGCTGGCCACCAGCGCCGATAAGGGTGCTGTGCGTAACAAGGCGATGCTCGACGGTCTGTAAGACCTGCGCCCATAAAAATGCCCCGCCAAGTGCGGGGCATTTTTTTTGCCTGGCCAAATCTCAATGCCAGCGCGCCAGTTAGCACATTTGCAACTGAACTACTGCAATCGGGGGCAAGCCCCCTCCCACATTTTTGAGCAGTTACTGGATTTCATCCGGCTTGACGATCACCCAGTTCTTGTCCGCCGTCACCGGCAAGCCTTCCTTGGCCTGGGCCGCGGCGTGCTTGGCCATCATGCCGTTGAGCTGGGCCATGTATTTGTCCTTGCGGTTGACCCACAGGTGGATACCGCCCTTGGCCACGTCCACATCGTGGAACAGCATGTAGCCGTCGCTGGTCGGTGTATCGCCGCCGACGATCACCGGCTTTTTCCATTCGTCGATGTAGGTGAGGATCGCCGCGTGCTTACCGGCCATCCAGGTCGCCGGGGTCCACAGGTAGGGGGTGAGCTCCAGACCGAGGTTGGCCTTCTCGTCATACTTGCCGGCGCTGATCTGTTTGCGCGCGGTGGTCAGTTCGCCGGTCTTGCGGTCCTTGAGCAAAGTGGTCACGCCAATGACGTTCTCGGGTTTGACGTTGTAGCCGTACTTCGGATCGGCAGCGACCATGCGCACCAGCTCTTCGGAAGCGGCGGTCATCACATACACCTCGATGCCGTTTTCCATCAGCTTGTTGTACAGCTCGGCCTGGCCGGTGAAGACTTTCGGCGGCTGCACTTCGGACGTCTTGACCACATCGCCTTCGTAATAACTGACCGGCACGGGCTTGCCGGAGGCCATCAGTTCGTCGACCTGGACCTTGAGTTCCTTGAGGGTGAAGCCGGAGAACACTTGGGCGACCCATGGGTAGCAGACCATGTCGTCCACTTCGCACAGGCGATAGTAGTAACTGAACAGGCTTTCCTTGTGGTCGGCAGTGTCTTTGAACGGCATCAGCTTGAGCGATGGATCCAGGCTTTCGCGGGTGATGAGCCCCTTGTTTTCCATGTAGGGCAACAGCGACTCTTCGAGGTCGTAGCGGTAGCTGGTGTTGTCCATGTCGAACACCGCGAAGTTACCTTTGTTGGCATTGGCGGCGATCATCTCGTTCAGTTGCTTGGCGGCCGGGGCGGGCCAATGTTTCAACTCGGTGGCGGCGAACGCCTGGCTGGCCAAGCCAAGGCAGAATGCGGCGGATACCAATAGTGTCGGCGCGAGCTTCATAGGCGTTGTCTCCCTGAGTGAAAGACACCGACGCTAGCAAATCCCTGTGACAATTCCCGCTTCGAGCGCGACCGCACGCGTCCCGTTTCCGCCAAGGCCATGCGCGTGAGCGTCAAACACTTATTCCAAAAACGACAGTTACCATTCCATATCGGTATTAATTCATTATTTATCAAGCTGTTAGGCTCCCCGGTTCGCAATCGCAGGCTCAGGCGATTGGCGCCCTCACAATGGAGTTCAAATGAATCTGCCGCTGATTCTCAACCTACTGGTGTTCCTGGCCCTATTGCTGGGCCTGGCACAAACCCGCCGCACTCAGTGGAGCCTGGCCAAAAAGGTTCTATTGGCGCTGGTACTGGGCGTGGTGTTCGGCGTGGCGCTGCATACCATCTATGGCGCCGGCAACCCGGTGCTCAAAGCCTCCATCGGATGGTTCGATCTGGTCGGCAATGGCTACGTGCAACTGCTGCAAATGATCGTGATCCCGCTGGTATTTGCCTCGATCCTCAGCGCAGTGGCGCGCCTGCATAACGCGGCGTCCCTGGGCAAGATCAGCTTCCTGACCATCGGCACCCTGCTGTTCACCACCGCAATTGCGGCGATGATCGGTATCGGCCTGACCAACCTGTTCGGCCTCACCGCCGAGGGCCTGGTGGCCGGTACTCAGGAAATGGCGCGCCTGCAGGTGATCCAAAACGATTACGCCGGCAAAGTCGCCGACCTGAATATCCCGCAGCTGCTGCTGTCGTTCGTGCCAGCCAACCCATTCGCCGACCTGGCGCGGGCCAAGCCGACGTCGATCATCAGCGTGGTGATTTTCGCCGCGTTCCTGGGAGTGGCCGCGCTGCAACTGCTCAAGGACGAAGTGGAAAAAGGCCAGAAAGTGCTCAATGCCATCGACACCCTGCAAGCCTGGGTAATGCGCCTGGTGCGCCTGGTGATGAAGCTCACGCCCTACGGTGTGTTGGCGCTGATGACCAAGGTAGTCGCCGGTTCCAACCTGCAAGACATCATCAAGCTCGGTAGCTTTGTGCTGGTGTCCTACCTGGCCCTGGGCCTGATGTTCGTGGTGCACGGCCTGCTGTTGTCGGTGGCCGGGATCAATCCGCTGCGCTTCTTGCGCAAAGTGTGGCCGGTGCTGACCTTCGCGTTCACCAGCCGCTCCAGCGCAGCGACCATTCCCTTGAGCATCGAAGCGCAGACTCGTCGACTGGGCATCCCGCAGTCCATCGCCGGTTTCGCCGCCTCGTTTGGCGCCACCATTGGCCAAAACGGCTGCGCAGGCCTCTACCCTGCCATGCTGGCCGTGATGGTGGCGCCGACCGTGGGCATCAACCCGCTGGACCCGCTGTGGATCGCGACCCTGGTGGCGATTGTGACCTTGAGTTCGGCAGGCGTTGCCGGCGTGGGCGGCGGCGCGACCTTTGCCGCGCTGATCGTGCTGCCGGCGATGGGCTTGCCGGTGTCACTGGTGGCGCTGCTGATTTCCGTGGAGCCGCTGATCGACATGGGCCGCACGGCGTTGAACGTGAACGGTTCGATGACAGCCGGTGCGATTACCAGCCAGATCATGGGACAGACGGATAAGGGGTTATTGGAGGCGGATGAGCATGCGGAGTTAGCGCAGGCCTGATAGACCGCTATCGGGGGCAAGCCCCCTCCCACATTTGGCGTGCATATCAATGAGGGAGGGGGCTTGCCCCCGATGCTTTTAGGCTTTTTCCCAGACTTCAAAGTTGTAGGCTGGCTTGTCGCCCTCAGCCGCATTCTCAGTATTCGACACCAGCGTCCACTGGCCGCGGTCAAACTCCGGAAACCATGCATCCCCTTCCGGGCTCAACGCCACCCGCGTCAAATACAGGCGATCGGCCTGTTCCAGGCCCTGCGCATACAACTGCGCACCGCCGATCAACATCAGCTCGTCCACGCCCTGCTCCAGTGCCCATGCCTCGGCACGCTCGACGGCGGCCTCCAGTGACGGAAAAACTTCCGCACCTTCAAGCGCCAGGCCGGTCTGACGGCTGACCACCAGGTTCAAGCGCCCCGGCAGCGGTCGGCCCAGGGAGTCCCAGGTTTTGCGCCCCATGATGATCGGCTTGCCGAGGGTGGCGGCCTTGAAATATTTGAAATCCCCCGGCAAATGCCAGGGCATGCGGTTGTCGACGCCGATCACGCGGTTTTCACCGAGGGCTGCGATCAGGCTTAGAGGGAGAGTTTTTTTCATGGCGACGAGAATACCAGAGCCGCGAGTCAGCAGTTATGCTCCAGGCTCACTTGCTCAACAGGACAGCGCGTGACTGCACTGAACTCGCTCCACACACTCTGGCTGACCGAAACCGTGCGCCTGCGTGAAGAACACGCCGGCAACCTCGAAGACTTGGAAGCCAACCGCCTGGCCCGCGCGGCCGGAGGCGACCTGCCAACGCGCATTCAATGCCGCGCCTTGCACCTGGCCGAGCGCGATGGCCTGGTGGTCGCCCTTACCCGCTGGTTACAAGGCGCGCGCCTGGCCCTGGTGCTGCTGGCGATATTCGCGGTGGTCAGCGGCGCCGGCCTGGCGTTTGCCGCGCTGGGCAACGGATCGGCGCCAGTGAACGTGTTCTGGGCCTTGGGCAGCCTGCTCGGCCTGAACCTGATTCTGCTGATCAGTTGGGCCTTGGGCCTGCTATTTGCCGGCGAACATAGCGCCAGCCTCGGGCGCCTGTGGCTGTGGCTCAGCGAAAAATTCGCGCGCGATGCCAAGGCCGCGCAGTTGGCACCGGCCCTGTTACTGCTGTTGCAACGGCAGAAACTCAATCGCTGGGCCGTAGGCGTACTGGTCAACAGCCTGTGGCTGCTGGCATTGCTCAGTGCATTGGTGATCCTTCTGACATTACTCGCCACCCGTCGCTACGGCTTCGTGTGGGAAACCACCATCCTCGGCGCCGATACTTTCGTGGCCGTGACACAAGCACTGGGCACCTTGCCTGCCCTGCTCGGCTTCAATGTGCCGACTGTAGAGATGATCCGCGCCAGCGGGGATTGCGCCCTGAATATCGAGAGCGCCCGCCAAGCCTGGGCCGCCTGGCTGGTCGGCGTGCTGCTGGTCTACGGCCTGCTGCCGCGCCTGACCCTCGCCCTGCTGTGCCTGTGGCGCTGGAAACGCGGGCGCGCGGCCCTGCGCCTGGACCTCAACCTGCCCGGCTATAGCCAACTGCGCGAACGCCTGATGCCGAGCAGCGAGCGCCTTGGGGTCAATGATGCTGCGCCCGAACACCTGCACGCCGTCACTGGCGGCGTCAGTGAACAGCACAGCGCCGGCGCCCTGTTGGTAGCCATCGAGCTGGACGACCAATACCCCTGGCCGCCCAAACTGCCCGCCAACGTCAGTAACGCCGGCATCCTCGACAGCCGCGAATCGCGCCACAAACTCCTCGAACAACTCAGCCGCTTCCCGCCCGCGCGCCTGGCCATCGCCTGCGACCCTCGGCGCTCGCCGGATCGCGGCAGCCTGGCGCTGATCGCCGAACTGGCCCGCAGCGCCAGCGCCACCCGCGTCTGGCTGTTGCAAGCGCCGCCCGGCCAGGCGCTGGACGCCGAGCGCCTGGGCGACTGGCACAACGCGCTGCAACAGCTCGACCTTCCCTTCGCCGACTGCGCGCCGCTGAACTGGCTGGAGACCGGTCATGACTAAGCCTCTGAAACTCGCCGTGGTCGGCCACACCAACGTCGGCAAAACCTCGCTGTTGCGCACGCTGACTCGCGACGTGGGCTTCGGCGAAGTGTCCCATCGCCCCAGCACCACGCGTCATGTGGAAGGCGCACGCTTGTCGGTGGACGGTGAAGCCTTGCTGGAGCTGTACGACACGCCCGGCCTGGAAGATGCCATCGCCTTGCTCGATTACCTGGAACGCCTGGACCGCCCCGGTGAACGCCTCGACGGCCCGGCACGCCTGGCGCGCTTCCTGGAGGGCAGCGAAGCGCGCCAACGCTTCGAACAAGAAGCCAAAGTGTTGCGCCAACTGTTGGCCTCGGACGCCGGCCTGTACGTGATCGATGCCCGCGAACCGGTGCTGGCCAAGTACCGCGACGAGCTGCAGGTGCTGGCCAGTTGCGGCAAGCCGTTGTTGCCGGTGCTCAACTTTGTCAGCAGCAGCGACCACCGCGAGCCCGATTGGCGCGAAGCCTTGGCCCGCCTGGGTTTGCATGCGCTGGTGCGCTTCGACAGCGTGGCGCCGCCCGAAGACGGCGAACGGCGTCTGTATGAAAGCCTGGCGCTCCTGCTGGAAAACGCCCGGCCGCAGTTGGAGCGGTTGATGCTTGATCAGCAAGCCCAGCGCCAGGCTCGCCAGCAAAGCGCGGCGCGGTTGATCGCCGAGCTGCTGATCGACTGCGCCGCGTGCCGGCGCAGTGTGGTCAGCGAGGACGAACACAACGCCATCGGCGAACTGCGCAAGGCCGTACGCCAACGGGAACAAAAGTGTGTGGAAGCCTTGCTCAAACTGTTCGGGTTCCGCCCCCAGGACGCCGCCGCCAGTGATCTGCCGTTGCTGGACGGGCGTTGGGGCGACGACCTGTTCAACCCGGAAACCCTCAAGCAACTCGGCGTGCGCGTCGGCGGAGGCATCGCTGCCGGTGCGGCGGCCGGCGCGGGGGTGGACCTGCTGGTCGGCGGCCTGACCCTCGGCGCCGCCGCCCTGGCCGGCGCCATCGCTGGGGGCGCGCTGCAAACCGCGCGCAGCTACGGCAATCGCTTGATGGGCAAGCTCAAGGGCCACCGCGAGTTGACCGTGGACGACAGCGTGCTGCGCCTGCTCGCCCTGCGCCAACGCCAGTTGCTCAAAGCCCTCAACCTGCGCGGCCATGCGGCGATGCACAGCATCAAAGTCGACACACCCCAGGACAAAACCTGGCGCGAAGGCAAATTACCCGACGCCCTGCATAAGGCCCGCGCCCACCCGCAATGGTCGTCCCTCAACCCTCACGCCAAACTGAGCCAGGCCGAGCGCCAGGAACAGATCGACGCCCTCGCCGAGCGCCTCGATCAGGACTGAGCCGTCAGCAACCGCCGAGCCTTGGCTTTGAGCCATGCAAGGTCGAGCAGCGGCACGTTGGCCTGCTTGGCCTGCTCATCCCAATACCGCAGACGCACACTCACCGCGCAGAGCGGGTCCTGTTCAAAGGCGCGGGCCTCGACGGCGCTCATCACGCCGCCTTGATACGCCAGGGTGCGGCGGCTGGCCTCGCTCAGTTGTGCGTAGTAGTCGGGCTGGCTGAAGGTCAGGTAACGCTTTGCCTGGACGTGATATTCCACAAGCCTGGCCAAGCGCTCGCTGAAACCGGCCCGGCGCAGGTAATCCGCCCCCAGCCGCTCATGACTGACCACGCCGTAACCGCCCATGCTCTCGGCACGTTGGTCGCAGAGATGGCCGATATCGTGAAAAAACGCCGCCAATACCACTTCGTCATCGAAGCCTTCGGCCACGGCCTGTTGCGCGGTCTGGGACATATGTTCGATCTGCGACACCGCTTCGCCGATGTAGTCCGCCGTGCCGTGCTGTTCGTACAGCCCGAACACCTCGGCAATCACCTGTTCAGGATGCATCACGCCTCACCCCACAGTGCCGCGACGTTGCGCTCGCCCAGCGCCGGCCCCACGCTCATGCCCACGCCGGTATGCATCAACGCGGCACTGACCCCCGGCGCCGCCCGTACGAAAGAAAACGGTCCCGGCCCGCGCGCGCCATAGACCCCCTGCCAGCGCTCGACCACCTGGATCCCACAGCCCAGGGTCTGCTCGGCCAGTTCGAGCATCCAGTTGTCCACCTGTTCGCCGTTGAAGGGCGACGCATCCAGGCCGTAATCATGGGAATCGCCGATGATCAGCTCGCCATAGGGCGTAGGACTGATCAACAGATGAATTCCGTGCTCGTGCAGGTGCGGCGCTTCGCGCAGGATTTGCGCCTGAACCGCCGCCGCTTCCGGTAAGTCGGCAAATGCGCCGTAATGCACGCAACTGAGACCCGTAAGCAAGGCATGCTGCAGGTTCAGATTCAGCGCCGGTCGCGCCCGCAGCATTTGCAAGCGGCAGATACTCGGATGCAGTTCGGCCAACGCTTCGGCCAATAAGGTTTGGTAGTCATGGCCGCAACAAACGATGATCTGTTCGCCGCGAAAGCTGCCGGCGGTGCTGTGCAACAGGCCCGGCTCGACATCGCGCACCAGGGTGGAAAAGTGAAATTCCACGTTCAGGTGCTCCCTCAGGTAGCGGATCAGCGCCGGGAGCGCCTCGCGTGAATACAGTTGCTGATCGTCGCGGCCATGCAAAGCGGCCCGGTGATGGCGGAACTGGCCGCCGTACAAATCGCGCATCGCCGCACCTTGCAGCAGCTCCACGTTGTACCCGTGTTCCTGCGCGCGCCCGGCGCAGAAGGCTTCCAGCAGGTGTTCTTCCGCTTCGGTGCGGGCGAACAGGTAGGCGCCGTTGCGCTTGAGTTGCAGACCCGCCACCTGAGCCCAATGCCCCCAGATAGCACGGCTTTGCCGCGCCAGATCGAGCATCGCTCCCGGTGGCTGGCCAGTGACCAAAGCCTGGCCGAAGTTGCGTACCGAGGCGCCCAAGGGCGTAGCGCTGCGTTCGAACACCTTGACCTTGAGGCCGCGTCGAGCCGCGGCGTAGGCGTGGGACAGGCCAAGGATGCCGGCGCCGACAATCAGTAGGTCGCTGTGCTGTGTCATGTAGTGATGTCCTGTTTTCAAGACCGCTATCGGGGGCAAGCCCCCTCCCACCTTTTGAATGCCTTTCAATGTGGGAGGTGGCTCGCCCCCGCTAGGACCTTCAGCCAAAACCCGAGTAATTACTGGCCCGCGACCTTCTCCGACTTACCGTCATAGCGCTTGCGCCATTCGGCCAGGATGCTGTCGCGGTTTTTCGAAGCCCAGGCAAAGTCATTCTTGATCAGGCGTTGTTCGTAGTCGGCCGGCAATTCGGTCTGCGGCTTGGCAATGCCCGGCTGGGCGAGGACTGCGAAGTTGTCCTTGTACAGCTCCATGGCTGCGGGGCTGGCGGAGAAGTCGGCGAGTTTTTTCGCCGCATCGGCATGGGCAGTGCCTTTCATCACGGCGGTGGCTTCGATGTCCCAGCCCAGGCCTTCCTTGGGCAGGATGATGTCCAGTGGCGCGCCCTGGCGTTTCAACTGCACCGCTGGGTATTCGAAGGAAATCCCGATCGGAAATTCACCGGAAGCCGCCAACTTGCAAGGCTTGGAACCGGAATGAACGTACTGGCCGATGTTCTGGTGCAGGTCATCCATGTACTGCCAGCCTTGCTTCTCGCCATAGGTCTGCAACCAGGCGCTCACATCCAGAAAGCCGGTGCCGGATGAGGCCGGGTTGGGCATCACGATCTTGCCTTTGTACTCAGGCTTGGTCAGATCTTGCCAGCTCACCGGCTTGGTCAGGCCCTGCTTCTCGGCTTCGACGGTGTTGAAGCAGATTGTCGCGGCCCACACGTCCATGCCGACCCACGCGGGCGGGTTGGCAGGGTCGCGGTAATTCTTGCCGATCTTGTCCAGGTCCTTCGGCGCGTAGTTGTCCAGCATGCCTTGCTGGTCGAGGATCGCCAGGCTCGATGCAGCCAGGCCCCACACGGCATCGGCTTGGGGGCGGTCTTTTTCGGCCAGCAGCTTGGCGGTGATGATCCCGGTGGAGTCGCGCACCCATTTGATTTCGATATCGGGGTTCGCCTGTTCGAAGGCCTTTTTATAGGTCTTCAACTGCTCGGCTTCGAGGGCCGTATACACGGTGAGATCAGTTTTGGCGAAGGCATTCAGGCTGAATGCGGTGAGTACGGCAGCGACCAGCGCCAGGGGCTTGAACATGAGGAACCTCCTTCAGGGTTGTTTATTGGCCGGGCGCGCTCTGGCGCCAGGCTTGGGAGCGACGCAGCGCGCCGCGCGATGCCCACGCCAGCAGCAACGAAACGCTGGCCGAGGTGAACAGGATCAGGGTGGACATGGCCGCCGCACCGCCCACGTTCCCGGCGTCGTCCATGTTCAACACGGCGACGGCGGCAAGGATGGTGTCGGGGCTGTAGAGGAAAATCGCGGCGGACACGGTAGTCATCGCCGACACGAACAGGTAGCGCACGATATCCAGCAAGGCCGGCAGGCAGATCGGCACCGTGACTTTCAGGTAATGGCGGTACAGCGGCGCCTTGAGGGACAGCGCGGCGGCTTCGAATTCCGCATCGAGCTGACGCAGCGCGGTCGTAGCGGTCATCTGCGCGGTGGTCAAATAGTGAGCAATGGTGCACACCACCAGCAGGGTCATGGTCCCGTAGAACACATGCAGCGGGTTGCCGTTGAGGTTGAAAAAGAACACGTAGCCTAGGCCCAGCACCAACCCCGGCACCGCCATCGGTACGAAGCTGAGCATGCGCAGCGCCAGATTGAGGTGTTTCTGGCCCTTGGTCTTTTCCATCAGATAGGCGCCGCTGAAGATCAGGACGCTGCCGATCACGGCCGTACATAGCGCCATGGTCAGGCTGTTGCGGTAGGCCAGCCAACCACCGCCGGCGGTGTCCTCGAACTGGTAATGAGCGAGGGACAGCGACAGGTTGTACGGCCAGAACTTCACCAGGGAGGAATACACCGCCATGCCGAATACCAGCAGCAGCACCGCGCAGATCAATAGAACGATGGCCAGGTAGCAACCGTCCCTCAAGCGCGACGGCGCCGGGCGGAAGACTTGGGCGCGGCCGCTCATGGCATCGCCGTGGCGACGGCGCAACCATGCGTCCACAGCGAAGCTGAACAGCGCCGGCAACAGCAACACCATGCCGATCAACGCACCGCGACCGAACTGCTGCTGACCGACCACCGCCTTGTAGGCTTCCAGCGCCAGCACCTGATAATCGCCGCCGACCACCACAGGCACGCCGAAATCGGTGATGGTCAGCGTGAACACCAGGCAGAACGCGGCAAACACCGCCTGGCGCGTGGCCGGCCAGGTGATGCTGCGAAACGCCCGCGCCGGGCTGGCCCCCATACTTGAGGCGGCATCGAACAGGCGCGCATCGGCCAGCGAGAGCGCCGACAGCAAAATCATCAGGGCGTGTGGGAAGGTGTAGATCACTTCACCGAGCACGATGCCCCAGAAGCCGTAGATATTTTCCGCGATCAACCCGCGCAACAGGCCTTGGTTGCCGAACAGGTACACCAGCGCAATGCCCGGCAACATCGACGGCGCCATCAGCGGCAACAGCGACAAGCCGCGCCAGATCGCTTTGCCGGGGATCAGCGTGCGTTGCAGCGCGTAGGCAAACAGGTAGGCCAGCGGTACGACGATGGCCGCCACGCTGAGAGAGACTTTCAGGCTATTGCCCAGCAACCAGTGGAAGTTGGCGCTGGTGAGCAGTTCCCGCGCCGCGACCAGGCCGCCACCCTGCCCGGCCTCGTTGCTGAAACCACGCCAGAAGATCGCCAGCAACGGCAGCAACACCGCGACACTCAGGAGGCTCAGCCAAAGCCATTTGCCCCCGACCACAAAAATGCGGTCGCCCCACTCGGCACGGGACACCTGACGCGTTGCAGGCAAGCTCATCACTGCGGCCATCTCAGGCAAACACCTGTAGGCTGCGCGGCGGCAAAGCCACCCAGATGTCCTGGGCACCCAGGCGCGGCATGGCTTCGGGGGCGAGTTCGGCCAGCAGCGGATGACCGGGCAGGTGCTCCAGTTCAAAACTCATGCGGCAGCGGTTGCCGAGAAAGGTGATCTCACGGACCTTGGCCGGGAAGAGGTTTTCTTCGTGCACGGGAGGGTTGACGCTGATCGCTTCCGGGCGGCAGAACAGCCGACCGGACTTGGCTCTACCGGCGTCATCGGCCAGGCGCATCGTCATCCCGCCGACCTGGGCATGGCTGATGCTGTTGCGGCTGAACGGCAACCAGTTGCCCTGGCCGACAAACTCCGCCACGAACGGCGTGGCCGGGTGGTCGTAGATTTCCTGCGGCGTAGCGTATTGCTCGACCTTACCGTTGTTCATCACGGCAATGCGGTCGGCCATCAACATGGCTTCGTCCTGGTTATGGGTCACCATCAAGGTGGTGATGCCCAGGCGCCGTTGCAGCTGACGCAGTTCGGTGCACAAGTGCTCGCGCACCCGGGCATCGAGGGCCGACATCGGCTCATCCAGCAGCAGCAACGACGGCGCCGGCGCGAGCGCGCGGGCCAGGGCGACCCGCTGCTGCTGGCCGCCGGAGAGTTGACCGGGGTACTTCTTTTCGCTGCCCACCAGGCCCACCAGCTCCAGCATCTGGCCGACACGCTGGCGCACTTCGTCGCGGCCGCTGCCGGTTAGGCCATAGCCGATATTCGCTTCGACGGTCAGGTTCGGAAACAGCGCGTAGGACTGAAACAGAATGCCGTAGTCCCGCGCCTGCGGCGGCAGCAGGGAAACGTCACGGCCGCCCAGGTAAAGTTCGCCATTGTCCTGGCGCTCCAAGCCGGCAATGCAGCGCAACAAGGTGGTCTTGCCGCAGCCGGACGGGCCCAGCAGGCACACCAGTTCGCCGGCGGCGACGTCCAGGGAGACGTTGTCCAGCGCGGTGAACGCACCGAAGCGCTTCTGGATACCGCGCACTTTCATGGGCGCGCCGGGTTGGGTCAGGGCTGTGTTCATGGTGGCACCTCATCAAACGGATGAAGGCCATGCTAGGCAGGCAATGCGTCGCTCTTGTGGCAGGAAGGCAAAACGCGGCGATAGTGGTATTCGCAGATTTGTGTAGGACTCTTCGAACTGAGTTGCTGGGGTATCGCCAATCGGGGGCAAGCCCCCTCCCACACTTAAAGGCATTCACAATTCAACATGTGGGAGGGGGCTTGCCCCCGATTGGTCCCCAAAGCCACTACAAGGCTTTAGATTGGCGACATTTCCTGGGCCAACCCCAAAAACGCCGCCGGCAGGCGAGCGCCTTTTCGTTCTTTGAGGCAGTACAGATACTCCGGAATCTGCGGCGCATGCTCAAGGGTCAGCACCTTGAGCTGCGGGTCATGGGGCACTTCCTGGCGGGCGATGATGCTGATGCCGATATTGCGCAACACCGCCTCGCGGATCGATTCACGGCTGCCGATTTCCAGCAGCGGCCCGTAGTTCACGCCAGCGCCGCGCAGCATGTCTTCGGTCAGGCGGCGTGTGGTGGAGCCGACCTCGCGCATCAACAGGGTGTGTCCGGCGAGCGCGCTCAACGGCACATGATCGAGTTTGGCCAGGGGATGGTTGCGATGCACCGCCAGCACCAGCGGGTCGGTGCCAAGGACGCGACGTATCAGCCGTGGGTCGTCGAGCAGCTGTGAGGACGCCGCCACATCGACGCGGTAGTCATCCAGCGCTTCGAGCACCTGCTGCGAGTTGCCGATTTCCACCGACACCTCCACTTGGGGTAGGCGCTCGCGAAAGGCTTTGACCAGATCCAGGATGTAGTACGGCGCCGTTGCGGCAATCCTGAGTGCGCCCTGGAACTGACCGTTGTTGCGCAGGAAAAACTCGATATCGGCTTCCTGCTGCAACAGCGTCTTGACCATCGGCAACAGCCGCGCGCCTTCGTCGCTGACGGTGAGGCGGCGCCCGCCGCGATAGAACAGCTCGACGCCGTATTGGCTTTCCAGGTTGCGGATCTGGGTGGTGACCGTGGGCTGGCTCAGGCCGAGCTTTTTCGCCGCCTGGGTAATGCTGCCCAGGCGGGCGACCATAAAAAACGCCTTCAGCTCGGCACTCAGCACACCACCCTCTCTTGTCTATTTGCGCAGCAGGCGCAGGCCATTGAACACCACCAGCAGGCTCACGCCCATGTCGGCAAACACCGCCATCCACATGGTGGCCATGCCCATGAACGTCACCGCGAGGAAGATCGCCTTGATCACCAACGCCAGGGCGATGTTCTGCTTGAGGATACTCGACGTTTGCCGCGACAACCGAATGAATGCCGGAATCTTGCGCAGATCATCGTCCATCAACGCCACGTCGGCGGTCTCGATGGCGGTGTCGGTGCCGGCGGCGGCCATGGCAAAGCCGATTTCGGCGCGAGCCAGGGCCGGAGCGTCGTTGATGCCGTCGCCGACCATGCCCACCCGACGGCCTTGGGTGTAGAGGGTTTCGATGGCGTGGAGTTTGTCGGTGGGCAGCAAATCGCCCTGGGCTTGATCGATACCTACCTGCGCCGCAATCGCCTGGGCGGTGTGGGTGTTGTCGCCGGTGAGCATCAGGGTCTTGATGCCCAATTCATGCAACTGCTGGATGGCTTCTCGGCTGCTGTCCTTGACGGTGTCGGCCACGGCAAACAGCGCCAGCGGGCCGGATTTGTCCAGTAGGAGCACGACCGACTTGCCTTGTTTCTCCAGGGCGAAGAGTTTCTCTTCCAGCGCTGGCGAGCACAGGCCCAGGTCCTCCACCAGGCGGTGATTGCCCAGGTGATAGGTTTCGCCGTTGATATCGCCTCGCACGCCGCGCCCGGCCAGGGCCTCGAAGTTATCCACAGTATGGGTCGGCAGGTTTTTATCCACAGCTGCGTTGGCGATTGCCAGGGACACGGGGTGGTCGGAACGCCCCGCCAGGCTGGCGGCGAGGGCCGGCGCGCTGTCTTCGACAGTGGGGAACAGCGCGAGGTAGTCGGTTTGCACGGGTTTGCCGTGGGTGATTGTGCCGGTCTTGTCGAGGGCCAGGTAATCGAGCTTGTAACCGCCCTCCAGGTACACGCCGCCCTTGATCAGGATGCCTTTGCGCGCCGCAGCGGCCAGGCCGCTGACAATGGTCACCGGCGTGGAAATCACCAGCGCACAGGGGCACGCGACCACCAACAGCACCAGCGCGCGGTAGATCCAGTCGAACCAGGCGCCGGCCATGAACAGCGGTGGAATCACTGCCACGCCGAGTGCGAACAGGAACACAGCCGGGGTGTAGATCTTGGAAAAACTGTCCACAAAGCGCTGGGTCGGAGCCCGCGCGCCCTGGGCTTGTTCCACCGCGTGGATGATCCGCGCCAGGGTGGAGTTGTTGGCCGCCGCCGTCACGCTGTATTCCAGGGAACCGGCCTGATTGATGGTGCCGGCGAAGACTTTATCGCCCACCGTCTTCTCAATCGGCAGGCTTTCACCGGTAATGGGCGCCTGATCGACAGTGGATTGACCCGCGGTCACCTCACCGTCCAGGCCGATGCGCTCACCGGGCTTTACCCGCACCACAGCGCCCAGTTCGATGCTTTTAACCTCTTGTTCAACCCAACTGCCGTCAGGCTGCCGCACGGTGGCCTGTTCCGGGGTCATCTGCATCAAACCGCTGATGGCATTGCGCGCGCGGTCCAGGGACTTGGCTTCGATCAGCTCGGCCACGGTAAACAGGAACATCACCATCGCCGCTTCCGGCCATTGGCCGATAAGAATCGCGCCGGTGACCGCGATACTCATCAGCGCGTTGATGTTCAGATTGAGGTTTTTCAGGGCGATCCAGCCCTTTTTATAGGTGCCAAGGCCGCCGCTGAGGATCGACACCAGCGCCACCAAGGCAATCACCCAGGTCGGCGCGGCATTGGTGAAGTGCAGGACTTCGGCGCCTAACGCCCCAAGACCCGACACGGCCAGCGGCCACCAATGTTTCTTGGCCGGGGGAGTAGCTGCGGGCGCGCCCTCTTCGATGGGGTCGGCTTGCATGCCGATGGATTTGATCGCATCGATAATCGGCGCAGTACTCGGCAGGTCATGGGTGACGCCGAGAATGCGATTGATCAGGTTGAATTCCAGCTGTTGCACGCCAGCGAGCTTGCCCAGCTTGTTCTGGATCAGCGTCTGCTCGGTGGGGCAGTCCATGGCTTCGATACGGAAGGTGCTCAGGCGCGAACCGGCGGTGGGTGCTTCGCTCAGTGTCACCACCGCAGGCGCGGGGCCACCGGAACAGCAGGAGCCGCCGTGGCCGTGATTGTGTACGGGCGTGAGTTTTTCAGTGCCATGATCGTGGGTGTGATCATGTTTATGCGGGGTGTGGTGGGAATCGCTCATGCTGTGGCGTCCGTAAGAGTGCTTGTTGCCAAGTAAAGACCCTGTAGCCACTATAGGGTCAAGCACCCATTTGGAGATTGCTGCGATGAAGATCGGCGAACTGGCCAAACTCACCGACTGCCCGGTGGAGACCATCCGTTACTACGAGAAGGAAGGCCTGCTGCCCCCCCCGGCGCGCACCGATGCCAACTACCGCGTGTACACCCAGGCGCACAGCGAACGGCTGGTGTTTATCCGCAACTGCCGCAGCCTGGACATGACCCTTGAGGAAATCCGCAGCCTGCTCAGCCTGCGCGACAGCCCTCAGGACCAGTGCGAAAGCGTCAATGCGTTGATCGACGAGCATATCCAGCATGTAAAGACGCGCATCGACGGGCTGCTGGCCTTGCAGGAACAATTGCTGGACCTGCGCCAACGCTGTGGGGGCGGGGATCACTGCGGGATTTTGCAGCGGTTGGAGGTCAACGGCGGAGTGCTGGCGAGCGAGGCCGAGCCCTCACACGTAGGCAGGAGCCACGGGCATTGACTCATGCGAACACTGTTCAAATGTGGATGGGGGCTTGCCCTGGATGCGGTATTTCAGCTGACCTACCGCAATCGGGGGCAAGCCCTCTCCCACTTCGGACAGCGTCAGGCTCTAGCCCCCTCCCATATTGGACAGCGTCAGGCTCTAGATAGCCACATCGGCCTTGATGCTCGGATCGGCGTCGTAACCCACGATCTCGAAGTCTTCGAACTTGTAGTCGTAGATCGACGCAGGTTTACGCTTGATCACCAATTCCGGCAGCTTCTTAGGCGTGCGCGCCAGCTGGGTCTGGATCTGTTCCATATGGTTGCTGTAAGCGTGGGTGTCGCCGGTGGTAACGATGATCTCGTGGGGGATCAGGTCGCACTGTTGAGCCAGCATATGGGTCAGCAACGCCAGGGCGGCGGTGTTGTATGGCAGGCCGAGGAACACGTCGGAGCTGCGGATATACAACTGCATCGACAGGTGACCGTCATGCACGAACGCCTGATACAGCAGATGGCACGGCGGCAGGGCTTGCTTGCCGTTGCGCGCGTTTTCCTGGGGGCTCTTGGTTTCGTCGGGCAGGTACTCGACGTTCCAGCCGTGGAACAGGATGCGACGGCTGTTGGGGTTGGTCTTAAGGGTGTGAACCATATAGTCGATCTGATTGATCGTGCCGCCGTCCTTGGTCGGCCAGGCGGTCCATTGCTCGCCGTAGACCGGGCCCAGGTCGCCGTCTTCGGTGGCCCATTCGTCCCAGATGCGCACGCCGTTTTCATTGAGCCATTTGATGTTGGTGTTGCCGCTCAACATCCAGATCAACTCGTTGGCGATGCTTTTGAAGTGCAGCTTCTTGGTGGTCAGCAGCGGGAAGCCGTCGGCCAGGTTATGCCGATACTGGCGAGCGAACACGGCCTTGGTGCCGGTGCCGGTGCGGTCGCCCTTGGTCAGGCCATTGGTCACGACGTCGTGCAGCAGTTCGAGATATTGCTTCATGTGGATACCCGTTTCGTTGAAGCCTGGGCCCAGCGCGGCTGGGCCCAGGCGTTCGAATTTAAAGCGCGGTGTTCTTCAGCGGCTGCGGGCGATTGTACGCCCACCACAGCAGGCCCAGGCCGACCAGGATCATCGGCAGGCTGAGGATCTGGCCCATGGTCAGCCAGCCCCACGCCAGGTAACCCAGCTGCGCATCCGGCACCCGTACGAATTCGACGATAAACCGGAAGATCCCGTAGAACAGCGCGAACATGCCGGACACGGCCATGGTCGGGCGCGGTTTGCGCGAGAAGATATACAGAATCAGAAACAGTGCCACACCTTCCAAGGCGAACTGGTACAGCTGCGACGGATGGCGCGGTAACTGGGCCGGGTCGCTGAACGGCGGGAATACCATGGCCCACGGCACGTCGGTCGGCTTGCCCCACAACTCGGCGTTGATAAAGTTACCGATGCGCCCGGCGCCCAGGCCGATCGGCACCAGCGGCGCGACAAAGTCCATCAATTGGAAGAACGACTTGCCGTTGCGCCGACCGAACCACCAGGCCGCGATCATCACGCCGATAAAGCCGCCGTGGAACGCCATGCCGCCCTTCCACACTTCGAAAATCAGCATCGGGTTGGCGATATACGCCGACAAATCGTAAAACAGCACATACCCCAGGCGTCCGCCGACGATCACCCCCATCGACAACCAGAACACCATGTCGGAGAGTTTCTCCTTGGTCCAGGTTGGGTCGAAACGGTTCAGGCGCCGAGACGCCAGCAACCACGCGCCGCCGATGCCGATCAGGTACATCAACCCGTACCAGTGGATTTTCAGCGGACCGATGGCCAGGGCCACCGGGTCGATCTGCGGGTAAGGCAGCATTGCGACTCCTCGTTAAATCATTCGTTATGGCGTCCGGACCATGCCCGGGCGCGATTAAGCCTTCGTTACAGCAAAAAATTCAAACCGACGCACAATAGCAATCCGGCAAACAGCCGCTTGAGCAGGCGGGGCGACAGCCGGTGCGCCAGGCGTGCACCGAAGCGCGCGAACACCATGCTGGTCAGGGCAATGCCCAGCAGGGCCGGCAAATACACGAACCCCAGACTATGAGCGGGCAACAGCGGATCCTGCCAGCCCAGAATCATGAAACTTAATGCACTGGCCAGCGCAATCGGCAGGCCGCAGGCCGACGACGTCGCCACTGCCTGCTGCATCGGCACGCTGCGCCAGGTCAGGAATGGCACGGTCAGCGAGCCGCCGCCAATCCCGAAAATCGCCGAGGCCCAGCCGATCACGGTGCCGGCCAGGGTCAGACCGACCTTGCCCGGCACCGTTCGACTGGCCTTCGGCTTGACGTCCAGGCCCAGTTGCAGCGCCACCAGCAGGGCAAATACGCCGATGATCTTCTGCAAGTGCGGCCCGGAAATCGCTTCGGCGGTCAGCGCGCCAAAACCGGCGCCGATCAGGATGCCGACGGTCATCCACACAAAGATCGGCCAGCGCACCGCGCCACGCCGATGGTGCTCGCGCACGGCATTGACCGAGGTAAAGATGATAGTCGCCAGGGACGTTCCCACCGCCAAGTGCGTCAGTACCTGCGGGTCGAAGCCCTGCAAGGTGAAGCTGAACACCAGCACCGGCACGATGATGATCCCGCCGCCCACACCGAACAGCCCGGCGAGCACGCCCGCACAGGCGCCAAGCACCAGATACAGCAGAAATTCCATGGGAGCCCCCGAAACAAGTCCGGCATGTTAACGGATGGAAGGCATGCGACCCAACTGGAGACGATGGAACGCTTCTGCTTGAGTGAGTAGAGTGGCAAAAAACACAAAAGGGATCGCCTGATGTGCTTGATCGTTTTCGCCTGGCGGCCGGGTCATGCCCAGCCGCTGATCGTCGCGGCCAACCGTGATGAGTTCTACGCCCGCCCTACGCTGCCGCTGGCCCAGTGGCCGGATGCGCCTCACGTGTATGCCGGCCGCGATCAGGAAGCCGGCGGCACCTGGCTGGGAGTGAGTGCCGATGGGCGGTTTGCGGCACTGACCAATATCCGCGATCCGCACCAGCCGCCGGCGCGTAAGTCCCGCGGCGAGCTGGTGGCGCGGTTTCTCAGTGGTTCGCTGCCGATTGACGAGTATTTAGCCGAAGTAAATGGCCGATCCATCGAATATGCCGGCTTCAACCTGCTGGTGGGGACGCGGGAAGAGATGTGGCATTACAACGCCAATCACACCGAGCCTGCCCGGTTGGAGGCGGGAGTGTATGGGTTGTCCAATGCCGGGTTGGATACGCCGTGGCCGAAGCTGCTCAAGGCCAAGGCAGCGTTAAGCCAGGCGCTGGATGATCCGCACCCGCATACCTTGCTGGCGTTGTTGAGTGATCCGCAGACCGCGCCGTTCGCCGAGTTGCCGGATACCGGCGTGGGGCTGGCGACTGAAAGCCTGTTGTCGAGCGTGTTTATCGCCAGCCCTACTTATGGGACCCGAGCCAGCACAGCATTGATCGTGAATGCCGACGGCACACGGTGGATGGTGGAGCGTAGTTTCGGGCCCAAGGGCGGGCGGCTGGGCGAAGTGGAGATCAACCTCTAGCCACACCACAACGCCGATGTGGGAGGGAGCAAGCCCCTCTCACAATTCTGATCGGTGTCAGCGTTATAGGGTTTTCGCCGAAGCCGGATTGATCATCCGCGTCAGCCCCAGGTTTTTCAGGGCCAATTGCAGCGAGCTGTGGATAACTTGCGGGTTGTCGATGGTCATCACCTCCGCCAGCAGATCCTTGGCCATGCTCAGGTTGACCTGGCGCAGCAGCCACTTCACTTTCGGCAGGTTGGTGGCGTTCATCGACAAGCTGTCAAAACCCATCGCCATCAACAGCACTGCCGCTGCCGGGTCGCCGGCCATTTCGCCGCAGATACTCACTGGTTTGCCTTCGGCATGGGCGTCGCGAACCACATGCTGCAAGGCTTGCAGCACGGCCGGGTGCAGGTAGTCGTACAGGTCGGCAACCCGAGGGTTGTTGCGGTCCACGGCCAGCAAGTACTGAGTCAGATCGTTGGAGCCTACCGACAGGAAGTCCACCTGCCGCGCCAGCTCCTTGGCTTGATACACCGCTGCCGGGATTTCGATCATCACGCCAATCGGCGGCATCGGTACGTCGGCGCCTTCGTCGCGCACTTCACCCCAGGCCCGGTGGATCAGGTGCAACGCTTCTTCCAGCTCGTGGGTGCCGGAGATCATCGGCAACAGAATACGCAGGTTGTTCAGGCCCTCGCTGGCCTTGAGCATGGCGCGGGTCTGCACCAGGAAAATCTCGGGATGGTCGAGGGTCACGCGAATACCGCGCCAGCCGAGGAACGGGTTGTCTTCCTTGATCGGGAAGTACGACAACGACTTGTCGCCGCCGATATCCAGGCTGCGCATGGTCACCGGCAACGGGTGGAACGCCGCCAACTGCTCACGATAGATCGCCAGCTGTTCCTTCTCGCTCGGGAAACGCTGGTTGATCATGAACGGCACTTCGGTGCGGTACAGCCCCACGCCTTCGGCGCCTCGCTGTTGCGCGCGGGCCACGTCGGCCAGCAAGCCCGTGTTGACCAGCAGCGGCACGCGGTGGCCGTCGAGTGTCACACACGGCAACTCGCGCAGGGAATCGAGGCCCAACGCCAGTTGCTTCTCTTCTTCCACCACCTCGGCATATTGCTTGCGCAGCACTTCGCTGGGGTTGGTAAAGACTTCGCCGCGATGGCCGTCGACGATCATGTCGATGCCGTCGACTTTGGAATACGGCAGGTCCACCAGGCCCATCACCGTCGGAATGCCCATGGCGCGGGCCAGGATCGCGACGTGGGAGTTACCCGAACCGAGTACCGACACCAGGCCCACCAGTTTGCCTTCCGGTACTTCGCCAAGCATGGTGGCGGTCAGTTCTTCACTGATCAGGATGGTGTTGTCGGGGTAGACCAGATTGGTGCTGCGATCTTCCTGCAAGTAGGCCAGCAGACGGCGACCGAGGTCACGCACATCCGAGGCGCGCTCGCGCAGGTAGGCGTCGTCCATCATTTCAAAACGGTTGACGTGATCGCTGACCACCTGACGCAACGCGCCCTGGGCCCACTGGCCGGTCTTGATCACGGTCTTGACTTCGTTCCCGAGGGACGCGTCGTCAAGCATCATCTGGTACACCTCGAACAGCGCCCGCTCTTCGGGGCGCAATTGGGTGGCCAGTTTGTTCGAGAGGTTGCGCATGTCGGCGCGCACGCCTTCGAGGGCGGTCTTGAACAGTTTGATTTCGGCGTCGATGTCGGTGATGGTTTTGTCCGGCACCACATCGAGGTCGGCCGGCGGCAGCATGACCACCGCCGTACCCACAGCAGCACCTGGCGAACCCGGCACGCCGACGAACTTGGCTTCCTGAATACCCTTGCCCTGACGGCCCAGGCCACGGATGGAACCGGTGGCCTCGGCGTGGGCGATAACCCCGGCCAATTGCGCGCTCATGGTCACGAGGAAGGCTTCTTCACCTTCGTCGAACTGGCGGCGTTCTTTCTGTTGAATGACCAGCACGCCGACAACGCGGCGGTGGTGAATGATGGGTGCGCCGAGAAATGAGGCGTAGCGCTCTTCGCCGGTTTCGGCAAAGTAGCGATAACGCGGGTGATCGGCCGCATGTTCAAGGTTCAGGGGTTCTTCACGCGTCCCCACCAAGCCAACCAGACCTTCATTGGGCGCCATGCTGACCTTGCCGATGGAGCGCTTGTTCAAGCCCTCGGTGGCCATCAGCACAAAACGGTTGGTCTCGGGGTCCAGCAGGTAAACCGAGCAGACCTGGCTGCCCATGGCTTCCTTGACGCGCAACACAATAATCCCCAACGCCGCCTTGAGATCCTTGGCGGAGTTAACTTCCTGGACGATCTTGCGCAGCGTATTGAGCATGGCTCGGGGTCGAACTCCGTCGTCAGTCGCGCGCTAAAAGGCGCGGGGCAAGCTCTTTGAGAGCGCGACGATAAACTTCGCGCTTGAATGTCACCACCTGGCCCAGCGGGTACCAATAACTGACCCAACGCCAGCCATCGAACTCCGGTTTACCGGTCAAATCCATCCGCACCCGCTGCTCATTGGAGATCAGGCGCAGGAGAAACCATTTCTGCTTCTGGCCGATGCACAGCGGTTGGCTGTGGGTACGCACCAGGCGTTGCGGCAAACGATAGCGCAACCAGCCACGGGTACAGGCCAGAATTTGCACATCTTCGCGCTCAAGGCCGACTTCTTCGTTCAACTCACGGTACAAGGCGTCTTCAGGGGTTTCGTCGGGGTTGATTCCGCCCTGAGGAAACTGCCAGGCATCTTGGTTGATTCGGCGAGCCCATAGCACCTGTCCGGCATCATTCGTAAGAATAATCCCGACATTTGGACGGAAACCATCGGGGTCGATCACGGCAACAACCTCGCAAACGCATGTCGCCGCATTGTTCCACAAAGCTTGCGCAAGCGGCAACGAGGCTTCTTAGCTTATGTGCACTCTTGTGAAAAGACCGTATTCTGGACGCCTTTTTACAGACATTTCAGCGAGTAACTGCAATGCGCCTGGCTTTATTCGACTTGGACAACACCCTTCTCGGCGGTGACAGCGACCACGCCTGGGGCGATTACCTGTGTGAACGCGGGATTCTCGACCCGGTGGCCTACAAGGCTCGCAACGACGAGTTCTACCAGGATTACCTGGCCGGCCAACTGGACAACGCCGCTTACCTGAACTTCTGCCTGGAAATCCTCGGCCGCACCGAGATGGCCCAGCTGGACGCCTGGCATAACGACTACATGCGCGACTGCATTGAACCGATCATGCTGCCACGCGCCTCCGAACTGCTGGCCAAGCACCGCGACGCCGGCGATAAGCTGGTGATCATCACCGCCACCAACCGTTTCGTCACGGCGCCGATTGCCGCACGCCTGGGCGTGGACACCCTGATCGCCACTGAATGCGAGATGGAAAACGGCCGCTATACCGGACGCAGCACGGATGTGCCGTGTTTCCGTGAAGGCAAGGTGACGCGCTTGAATCGTTGGCTGGAAGAGACCGGGCATAGCCTGGAAGACAGTTACTTCTATAGCGACTCGATGAACGACTTGCCGATGTTGGAGCAGGTGGCGAACCCGGTGGCGGTCGACCCGGACCCGAATTTGCGCGCCGAAGCCGAGAAGCGGGGTTGGCCGGTGATTACCCTGCGTAGCTGATAGCGCTATCGGGGCAAGCCCCCTCCCACAAGGACTCAGTTAAATATGGGAGGGGGCTTGCCCCCGATACAGGCGACACGATCCAACGGGTTAAACCGGCTTGGCCCCCATCAACCCGGCAATCGCCACAAACCCCACCAGGCTGACCACCGCTAGCACCAAAGTGAAATTCAGGCTACCGCCCTCGCCCTTGCGCAACCGGTTGAGCCGCGCCACCAGCCAGAACCAGGCCAGCGCCGCCACGGTGTAGAGCAGGCTGGAGCCCAGAATCCAGGTCTGCCCCAACGGCCAGCCCACCAGGTGCACCAGCCACCAGCCGGTAAATGGCATGCTGAGCAGGCAAACCCCCATCAGCAACCATACGAACGCCCAAGGGCGCTGCACGACCACCGCCGGACCGGCGCTGCGTTTGCGCCAGGCCAACAGCGCCAGGCCCAGGCCGCAGAGCAACAACACCGCAGTGGCCGCAATGTGGATAACTTTGAGGGTGATCAGGGTTTGCATGTGTCGTATTCCTTAAAGGCCGCCCCAATCAGCGTAGTCGCTCAACCGAGGAACAGTTTGTAGGCCGGGTTATCGCTTTCGTCCCAGTACGGGTAACCGATTTCCGCCAGGGCCGCCGGTACCAGGTGACGTTCGTTCGCCGGCACTTGCAGGCCGGCCACCACACGGCCATCCGCCGCGCCGTGGTTGCGATAGTGAAACATTGAGATGTTCCAGCGCCCGCCCAATTTGTTAAGAAAGTTGAACAAGGCCCCCGGCCGCTCCGGAAACTCGAAGCGCAACACCACTTCATCGCTCACCTTGGCCGCATGCCCACCGACCATATGGCGGATGTGCAACTTGGCCAATTCGTTCTCGGTCAGGTCCAGCACCGGAAAACCCTGCTGGGTGAGGCTGGCGATCAAGGCGCTGCGCGGGTCGCTTTCCGGATGCGTCTGCACACCGACGAAAATGTGCGCTTCGCTGCCGGTGTGATAGCGGTAGTTGAACTCGGTAATCTGGCGTTTGCCCACGGCCTCGCAGAACGCCTTGAAGCTGCCAGGCTTCTCGGGAATGGTCACGGCGATGATCGCTTCGCGGCCTTCACCCAGCTCGGCGCGCTCGGCCACATGGCGCAGGCGGTCGAAGTTGACGTTAGCGCCGGAATCGATAGCCACCAGGGTTTGCCCGCTGACGCCTCGGGTTTCCACGTATTTCTTGATGCCCGCTACGCCCAATGCCCCCGCCGGCTCGGTGATGGAGCGGGTGTCGTCGTAGATGTCCTTGATCGCCGCGCAGATTTCGTCGGTGCTGACGGTGATCACTTCATCCACGTAGTCCTTGCAGATATCGAACGTGTGCTGACCGATCTGCGCCACCGCCACACCATCGGCAAACAGGCCCACGGTCGGCAGCACCACGCGCTCGCCCGCTGCCATCGCGGCTTGCAGGCAGTTGGAGTCATCCGGCTCGACGCCGATGATCTTGATTTCCGGGCGCAGGTATTTCACGTATGCCGCAATACCCGCGATCAGGCCACCGCCGCCCACCGGTACGAAGATTGCGTCCAGCGGCCCTGGGTGCTGGCGCAGAATCTCCATCGCCACGGTGCCCTGCCCGGCAATGGTGTGCGGATCGTCGTAGGGGTGAATGTAGACGTAGCCTTTTTCATCGACCAGCTTGAGCGAATAGGCCAGGGCTTCCGGGAACGAATCGCCGTGCAGCACCACTTTGCCGCCACGGGAGCGCACGCCTTCGACCTTGATCTCGGGGGTGGTCTTGGGCATCACGATAGTGGCCTTGACCCCCAGCACCTTGGCCGCAAGGGCCAGACCCTGGGCATGGTTGCCCGCCGAGGCGGTGACCACACCGCGCGCACGTTCTTCGGCGCTCAGTTGGGTCAGCTTGTTGTAGGCGCCGCGAATCTTGAACGAGAACACCGGCTGCAAGTCTTCCCGCTTGAGCCAGACCTTGTTGCCCAAGCGCTCGGAGAGCTGGCGGGCGGTCTGCAACGGGGTTTCTACGGCAACGTCGTAGACGCGCGAGGTGAGGATCTTTTTGACGTACTGTTCAAGCATCGGAAAGCATCACTGGGCGGGTTGGGCAGGGCCAAGGAGTCTAACCCGGCTTTTAGCCGTACGACCACACGAATCCCGAGGTTTTGTTGGGGTATACTCGCCGCCCTCGTTAACTCCCCGCCCGTTCCGGAGCCCGCATGACCCAGGATCAACTCAAACAGGCAGTGGCCCAGGCCGCCGTCGATTTAATCCTTCCCAAACTCGACGACAAGAGCATCGTCGGCGTCGGCACCGGCTCCACCGCCAACTGCTTTATCGATGCACTGGCCCAGCATAAGGGCGCGTTCGACGGCGCCGTGGCCAGCTCCGAAGCCACCGCCGCGCGCCTCAAGGGCCACGGCATTCCGGTGTATGAGCTCAACACCGTGAGCGACCTGGAGTTCTATGTCGACGGCGCCGATGAAAGCGACGAACACCTGCACCTGATCAAAGGCGGCGGCGCAGCCCTGACCCGCGAGAAGATCGTCGCGGCCGTGGCCAAGACCTTCATCTGCATCGCCGATGCCAGCAAACTGGTGCCGGTACTCGGTACATTCCCACTGCCGGTGGAAGTCATCCCAATGGCCCGCAGCCACGTAGCCCGGGAATTGGTGAAGCTGGGCGGCGACCCGGTGTACCGCGAAGGCGTGCTGACCGACAACGGCAACATCATCCTCGATGTGTTCAACATGCAGATCACCAACCCGGTCGAGCTGGAAACCCGGATCAACGCCATCGTCGGCGTGGTCACCAATGGCTTGTTCGCCGCGCGGCCGGCGGATGTGTTGCTGCTGGGCACGCCTGAAGGCGTGAAAACCCTCAAGGCTTAAGCACAGGTTGACTGTGGGACGGAGCCAGCCTCCTCCCATAGCCCTGTTCATGTAACAAAAACGCTACCTTTCGCAGCACCCCTCTCCAAAATCGTGCGCCAAATCACGACATTCAATGCCGTCGCTGGTATCAAATCCGTTACAACTTACAACCACGCGACCCCGCCGTTTAACAATGCGCCAATTCACAATCGCCCAGGGAATGAGGCGCACATTGTGCAAAGGGTCTCGGCTCAACCACTCCGTCACTTCAAGGAAGACCCTGTGATAAAGCCCCTCGCCTTCGCGATCGGCGCGACCTGCGCCCTGGTATCCCTGCAAGCCTCAGCCTACGAATACGGCGAGCACGCCAACACCACCCTGGAAAAGCTGATCAACGATTACCCCGGCCGGTATCGTGGCACGGCCAATTTCGCCGGCGCGGCCGACTGGATGCAAAGCCAGATGGGCACGGCCTACACCATCAGCCGTCAGGACTTCACCTGGAACAACGGCAGCCGCGCCTCGCAGAACGTAGTGGCCTACGCCGCCGGCACTCGGCCGCAGTACGTGGTAATTGGCGCGCATTTCGACACTTACTTTGGCCGCCCTACCCTGCAAGGCCTGGATGACAACGGTTCCGGCGCCAGTGTGCTGACCGAAGTGGCGAAGAACCTGGGCGGTCTGCAGCTGGAAAACGGCCTGCAGGTTGTCGGTTTCGGCGCGGAAGAAGAAGGCTTGCGCGGCTCCCGGGCGTTCGTCGACTCGCTGAGCGCCAGCCAGCGCGCGAATATGCTGGCGATGATCAACCTCGACAGTCTGATCACCGGCGACATGATGTACGCCCACGCCGGCCAGAACAGCACCGCCAACCCCGCACTGGCGGCATTGCGCGAGCACACCTTCCAGATCGCCAAGGAATTGAATATTCCTTTGTTCACCAACCCCGGACTCGACCCGCAATACCCCACAGGCACCGGTTGCTGCAGCGACGGCGAAGCATTCGAAGCGCTGAACATACCAATCCTATATATAGAGGCCACTAACTGGGAACTGGGCGACCTGGACGGCTATACCCAGACCAATAACCCGAAAATCCCCGGCGGCTCGACCTGGCACGACCCCGCTGAAGACAACAAAGCGGTACTCACTGATGCCTTCGGCCAGGCGCGCATTGACCAGCGTCTGCGCGACTATTCGCGCCTGCTCAGCCGCTTGGTGCTGGAGCTGACCAACGCTGACCTGCTGGCCTCAACCGCTTCCGGCGGCGCCGTCGCGCGCAATATGCAGGACAACTTGCAGCGCCAGCACCAGGCGATGGTGCGCCTGCACGATCGCCGCTGGCTGACCTTGCAATCGGCCAGCCGCGAGGTCGGCAGCTTTGACGGCGAGATTGGCGTGGACGGTGAATACAACCCCGACAGTGGCTTCGACACGGCGCCCAACCCAGAGGCCCGGCGCGTGGGCCTGCACGCCCTGGGCGATTACCAACTCAGCGCGAGCCTGAACATCGGCGCCAGCCTCAGTTACCTCAACGGCCGCGACAAACTGGAGCACCGCGGCAAACTCGACAGCGACACCTGGCAAGCTGCCGCCTATGCGCTGCTTAACGATGGCGGGCCGAGCTGGCTGGCCGGCGACCTGAGCATCGGCCACAGCCGCTTCGATAGCCGGCGCAACCTGCTGATCCAGGCCAATGGTGGGCCGATCCTGCTCAATCAACAGCTGACCGGCAGCACTGACGCATTGACGCTCGGCGCGCGGGTGCTGGGCGGCTACGACTTTGACCTCGGCGCAATCAAGAGCGGCCCGTTCGCCGGCCTGGACTACAGCCACTCACGCATCGATAAATTCCACGAGAAACAAAACCTGCGCACCGCCCTTGAATACGAGGAACAATCCTTCGACTCCCTGGAAGCCAGCCTTGGTTGGCGAGTACGCGGTACCGTCGCACTGCCTCATGGCCTAAGCCTGATGCCCTACGGCGACATTGCTTGGGTTGAGGAATTGGCCGACGGTCGCCTGGACGATCTGCAATTGACCGCCCGCGCCGATGGCCAGGCGCGTACCGCGCGGCTCGGCGCTGTGGATAAGCATTTTGGTCGCGCCCAACTGGGCAGCCAGTTGGCGATTACCCCACAGCTGGGGGTGTATGCCGAGGTCAATAGCCGCCTGGGCCATAGCGAAGGCAGCCAGACCGGCTATTCACTGGGTGTGCAATGGATGTTCTGATCAGGGCTTTTTGAACACGTAGAACAGGTTCGGCTCGCTGACCAGGTACAGCGCGCCATCGTCATCCATGGCAATGCCTTCAGCCTGGGGCACGCGTTTTTTCAAACCATGGCGTCCGTTGAGCAGAGACAGACTGCTCAACGGACGACCGTCGATGTCCAACTCCAGCACCAGAAACGACTCATCCGACAACGCCAGTAAATGACCGCTGCGCTCGTCGTATTGCAGGCTCGACAGGTCGCGCACAAACAACCCGGCGTCACGCTTGGGGTTGTTGATCACATGCACCGAGTAGGTTTTTTCCGGTTTGAAATGAGGAAAGCCGTGCACCTCGTAGATCAGCATCGGATCGCGCTCCTTGGCGACGAACAGACGTTTGCCTACCGAGTCATAGGCCAGGCCCTCAAAGCCCTTGTTGCCGCCGACATGCACGCCCAAGGTCATTTGTTCGGCGTCCGCAGCGTCGAGGAACTCGGTGTCATCGTCCACATGTACTTTGATCAGCCGTTGCTGGCGCTCATCGCTGATGACGTAAATGTTCTCGCTGATGAACTCCACGGCCTCGGCATCGCCAAACCCGATCAGGGGAATACGCCGCAGGATCTTGCCCTCCAGGGACAGCTCGATCAGCTCGGCGTTTTTATTGGTCACGGTAAACAGGCTTTTGCGGATCGGATCATAGGTGAGGGCCGACACGTCATCATCCAACCCCTCAATCACCTGCGCCTCCAGCACCACGCGGTAATCCGCCAGGCCAATGGATTGCTCATTGGTGGGCTGGCGCCACGCCTGCCAGTTGAACCAGGCGCGCTCAAAGAGACGGAAGTACTGCGCAACAGCGACGGCGCTGATCACGATGACCAGCGCAATCATCAAAAGAATAGGTTTAGGGCGGGCAAGTCGACGCATTGGGCGAGCTCAAAGTCAAAAAGTGGCGAATAAATATCACGCCGGTCTGAATTTAAACTTAAACGCGCCCCACTGTCTGACGAATGCCGTTGAAAGAGAAATATCCGACGTATTTCGCCAGCTATTTCTGCTTTTCGAAACGATAGAACAGGTTCGGCTCGCTCACCACGTACAGGTTGCCGTCCTCGTCCATGGTCACCCCTTCGGCTCGCGGAATCGTGTCCTTGAGGCCGTTGAAGCCACCGAGCAAGGTCATGAAGCTCACCTGCTCGCCCTTTTCATCCAGCTCCAGCAATAAGTGAGAATCGGCCGATAACGCCAGCATGTGGCCCGTGCGCGGATCGATGGCCAGAGCCGAGAGATTGCGCATGTCCAACTCTTTGCTAGCCAGCTTTTGTTTATCGCCAGTCAGGGTCTGGCTGCCGTCGCTTTTCCAGGTGAACAATGCCGGTGGACGCTCTTCACCGAGCACCAGTTGCTGAGTGCGTTTGTCCCAGGTTACGGCCTCAAACGCTTTGTTCTGGTCTATGGAGGGGCCCAGGTCGTAACTGGTAAAGTCGGCTTTGTTCAACTGCTGGGTCGTGGCATCGACCTTGACGATGGTCAGCGTGTGTTGACGTTCATCGACCACCGCCATCAGGCCGTTTTCCAGCATCGTGACGCCCTCCGGGTTGCTCCAGCCGTTGAGCGGCATCTTGCGCAGCACGTCGCCTTGCAGGTTCAGCTCCACAAGAAAGGCGTTTTTGCCCATGACAGAAAACAGGGTTTTGGTCTGTGGGTTATAGGTGAGGTCCGACGCTTCGTCTTTTTCCATGCCCGGCAGCACCTTGGCATCGATCACCGCCTGATAGTCCGGCAGCCAGACACTTTCCTTGCGCTCGGCAGGGCTTTCAAATCGCTCCAGCACCCACAGCACACCGCGATCGTCCCAATGCATCGCCCACGCCACGCCATACACCACCGCCCCAACCAGAAACAGCCAGGAATACCAGCGCAGGGCGAAGCGGGAGCGGGGCTTGGATGTTGCAGAGGGCAGAGGCACGGCCATTGAGCGCTTTTCCGAGGAGTGAGTAGGGAATTAGCACAGGATCAATGGGCTCGCGTGCTGGGGTCTGAAGATTATCCGGATCGCGTGTGAAAAAAATGCAAACGTCGCTTAGTGAGACATGCTCAGACCGAACGCAGGAGGGGGTAAGCCCCCCTCCTAGCGCTCTTAGCGGACGACGCTTTCGAAGCGACTTACGCCCGGCAATTCCAGCACCAGTTCATCGCCTGCATTCAACGGGCCTACGCCGGCCGGGGTGCCGGTGAGGATCACATCCCCCGCCTGCAGCGAGAAGCAGCCGGCCATGTACTGGATCATCGGAACGATAGGGTTGAGCATCTGCGCGCTGTTACCGTCCTGGCGCAGTTCGCCATTGATGGTCAGGCGAATGCCGATGTCGGTCAGGTCCGGGAAGGTGCTGCCGACCACGAAGGGTGCAATCACCGCCGCGCCGTCGAACGACTTGGCGATTTCCCACGGCAGCCCCTTGGCTTTCAGTTCGGCCTGTTTGTCGCGCAGGGTCAGATCCAAAGCTGGGGCGAAGCCGGAAATGGCATCCAGCACTTCTTCACGGCTGGGCTTGGCCGACAATGGTTTGCCGATCAACACCGCGATTTCCGCCTCGTAGTGCACCGAACCACGTTCTGCGGGAATAGCGAAACCGCCTTCCAACGGCACCACGCAACTGCCCGGCTTGATGAACAGCAAAGGTTCGGTCGGCACCGGGTTATCCAGTTCCTTGGCATGTTCGGCGTAATTGCGCCCAATACACACCACTTTCCCCACAGGAAAGTGGATATTGGTGCCGTCGACATACTTGTGCTGGTAGCTCATGAAACGACTCCTTCAGGGGCGGTTTAAACAGCGAAGATCTTGCCGGGGTTCATGATCCCGTTCGGGTCGAACACCGCTTTGACGGCTTTCATGTATTCGATTTCAACTGGCGAACGGCTGTAGGTCAGGTAGTCGCGTTTGGTCATACCCACGCCGTGCTCGGCGGAGATCGAACCGTTGTATTTCTCGACGGTTTCAAAGACCCACTTGTTGACGGTGGCGCACTTGGCGAAGAACTCATCCTTGCTCAGATTTTCCGGCTTGAGGATGTTCAGGTGCAGGTTGCCGTCACCAATGTGACCGAACCAGACGATCTCGAAGTCCGGGTAGTGTTCACCGACGATCGCGTCGATTTCCTTCAAGAACGCCGGCACTTTGCTGACGGTCACCGAAATATCGTTCTTGTAAGGCGTCCAGTGGGAAATGGTCTCGGAGATGTACTCGCGCAGTTTCCACAGGTTGTGCAATTGGGTTTCGCTTTGGCTCATCACGCCGTCCAGCACCCAGCCCTGCTCGACGCAGTGCTCGAAGGTTTCCAGGGCATGGTTGGCGACTTCTTCGGTGGTGGCTTCGAATTCCAGCAGCGCGTAGAACGGGCACTCGGTTTCGAACGGCGCCGGCACGTCGCCACGGCCGAGGACTTTGGCCAGGGCCTTGTCGGAGAAGAATTCGAAAGCAGTCAGGTCCAACTTGCCCTGGAAGGCATGCAGCACCGGCATGATCGAGTCGAAATCGGTGGTGCCCAGCACCATGGCGGTGAGGTTCTTCGGTGCACGGTCCAGGCGCATGGTGGCTTCGACCACAAAGCCCAGGGTGCCTTCGGCGCCGATAAACAGCTGGCGCATGTCATAGCCGGTGGCGTTCTTGATCAGGTCGCGGTTCAGCTCCAGCACGTCGCCCTTGCCGGTGACGACTTTGATGCCGGCCACCCAGTTACGGGTCATACCATAGCGAATGACCTTGATCCCGCCGGCATTGGTGCCGATATTGCCGCCAATCTGACTGGAACCGGAGGATGCAAAGTCCACGGGGTAGTACAGGCCGTTTTCTTCGGCGACGTTCTGCAACTGCTTGGTGACCACGCCCGGCTGGCACACGGCGGTGCGGTCGGTGAGGTTTACGTCGAGGATCTGGTTCATATAGTCGAAAGACACCACCACTTCGCCATTAGCCGCAACGGCTGCGGCCGACAGCCCCGTACGCCCGCCGGACGGCACCAGCGCCACCTTGCGCTCATTGGCCCAACGCACAACCGCCTGCACCTGCTCGATGGTCTTGGGAAACACGATGGCGGTCGGCGCGGGAGCGAAGTGCTTGGTCCAATCCTTGCCGTAAGCCTCCAGGGAGTCGGCGTCGGTCAGCACTTTGCCGGGCTCAACCAGGGTCTTTAGCTCATCAATCAGGGCAGGATGGGTCATCGACAGAACTCTCGAACAATTCATGGTCATCCTGAGAACGCTTCACGTCGCAGGATAGGTGTTTAGCGGGGCGCATATGCTAGCATACCGCCCCCGCAGGACAGAGCCCAAGGGCGTTTCTGCGGTGACGGCTTTCCTGCCGTCCGGGTCAGCTTAAGTGATCCGACTCCCTGCCATTTTTCTCCGGGATACAGGTTTACGCAGATGAGCAAGACTTCTCTCGATAAGAGCAAGATCAAGTTCCTTCTTCTGGAAGGCGTCCACCCATCGGCTGTCGACGTTCTGAAAGCCGCCGGGTACACCAGCATTGAGTACATCACCAGTTCTCTGCCGGAAGCCCAGCTCAAGGAAAAGATCGCCGACGCGCACTTTATCGGCATTCGCTCACGCACTCAGTTGACCGAAGAGATCTTCGATCACGCCAAGAAACTCGTGGCGGTCGGCTGTTTCTGCATCGGCACCAACCAGGTCGACCTCAACGCCGCACGCGAGCGCGGTATTGCGGTGTTCAACGCACCGTACTCCAACACCCGTTCCGTGGCGGAGCTGGTGTTGGCCGAGGCGATCCTGTTGCTGCGCGGCATCCCGGAGAAGAACGCTTCCTGCCACCGTGGCGGCTGGATCAAAAGCGCGGCCAATTCCTTCGAAATCCGTGGCAAAAAGCTGGGCATCGTCGGTTACGGTTCGATCGGCACGCAGTTGTCGGTGCTGGCTGAAGGCCTGGGCATGCAGGTGTTCTTCTATGACACCCTGACCAAGCTGCCGCTGGGCAACGCCACTCAGGTGTCGAGCCTGACCGAGTTGCTGGGCATGTCCGACATCGTGACCCTGCACGTTCCGGAAACCGCTGAGACCCAGTGGATGATCGGCGAGAAGGAAATCCGCGCCATTAAGAAAGGCGGCATCCTGATCAACGCCGCGCGCGGCACCGTGGTCGAGCTGGACGCCCTGGCCGACGCGATCAAGGACAAGCACCTGATCGGCGCCGCCATCGACGTATTCCCGGTAGAACCTCGCTCCAACGACGACATCTTCGAAAGCCCGCTGCGTGGCCTGGACAACGTGATCCTCACCCCGCACATCGGCGGTTCCACCGCTGAAGCCCAGGCCAACATCGGCCTGGAAGTGGCCGAGAAGCTGGTCAAGTACAGCGACAACGGTACGTCGGTCTCGTCCGTCAACTTCCCGGAAGTGGCCCTGCCGGCTCACCCTGGCAAGCACCGCCTGTTGCACATCCACCAGAACATTCCGGGTGTGATGAGCGAGATCAACAAGGTTTTCGCGGAAAACGGCATCAACATCTCCGGTCAGTTCCTGCAGACCAACGAGAAAGTCGGCTACGTGGTAATCGATGTCGACGCCGAGTACTCGGACCTGGCGCAAGAGAAGCTGCAGCACATCAACGGCACTATCCGTAGCCGCGTGTTGTTCTAAGGCTTTAACCGCTGCACAAAAAATGGGAGACCCGCAGGGGTCTCCCATTTTTTTGTCCGTAGAACGCTTACTTAACGTTAACGGTGATGACTTTCGAGGCGACCGTTGGCTCGAACTGGCGATGCACGTTGTCGCCCGCCACCAGTTGCAAGGTGTGCTTGCCTGGGGTCAGGGTGAGTTCGGTTTCGGTTTGCGCCTTGCCGAAGTGGATCGAGGTGGCGGTGGCCGGGATCGCCTCGTCGGCTTTAAGCGCCGTCACGTCCTGATCGACCAGCAGGTGATGGTGGCCGGCGTTAGGCACTTGCTTATCGATAGGTTCCAGGTCCAGGTGCTTGACGCCGAATTTGACCTTGAAGGTTTTGTCGACGGTCGCGCCATCCTTCGGCGAGACGATAAACACTTCGGCACCTTCAGGCGCCGGCGTACGTGGAAGGTCGGCGGCGCTGGCCAACATCGAGGCACCCAGCAACAGGCTGGCAATCGTTGCACGGGACAAAAGGGCTTTCATTCGCTTCTCCAGTTTTTCTGTGAAATCTGTAGGTTTATGACAACTTCGCGGCAAATTGCTGTCCAAGGCACTCAACACCATAGCAAAGCGATGCTGAACGGCGCCTCGCACATTCGAATTCTCTAGGAGTGACCATGCGCTTTTCGCCTGGCCTGTTACTGCTGCTTCCTCTTCTGAGCCCTTTGGCCCATGCCGAACTGGTCGACGATGTGAACGATCGCGGCGAACTGCGCATCGCCCTTGAAGCCACTCACCCGCCGTTCAACTTCAAGGAGGGCGACAAGCTCACCGGCTTTGAAGTGGAGCTGGGCGAGCAACTGGCCAAGGAAATGGATGTGCGCCCGTCCTTCATCACCACCGATGACACTGACTTGCTGCAAGGGGTGGAAAGCGGCAAATACGACGTGGCCATCAACCATATCGCTATGACTGCCGAGCTGCGTGATCGGTTCGATTTCAGCGAGAGCTATAACCAGGCGCCTGACCTGGCGATCCCGTTCCAGAAGGGCAATCCGGCGTTCAAGGCCAGCCTGGACAAAGCCTTGGAGCGGGTGAAGGCGGATGGGCGGTTGAAGGCGCTGTCCCACAAGTGGCTTGAAAGCGACGCCCAGTAACGCCAACGCGCTGGCAGCCCTCTCCCGCCTTTTTGATTAGGTCGGGATTGAAAGCTGAGCCAGCGCGGCGGCAGCCTCGGGCAACTCCAGCTCGCTGAACACCTGCACGCCATGGCGCTTGAGTAGCGCCGCCGTGACCCCTTCGCCGCTGACTTTGACGCCTGTGAACGTACCGTCATAGGTGAGCAGATTGCCGCAGGAGGGGCTATTGGCCTTGAGCACAGCGATACGGATGCCGTAGCGCTGCACCAGCGCCAACGCCTGGCGCGCGCCGTCGAGGAACGCGGCGCTGAAGTCTTCGCCCGCGGCGGTGAGCACCTGGGCCCGGCCTTCCCACACATCGATGCCCTGCCCGCCCGGAATCTCCGCAGACGGGCGCGGCGTCGGCAAGCCGCCCGCGACTTCCGGGCAAACCGCCACTACCCGCCCTTCTGCCTGCCAAGCCGCCAATTGGTCGAACGGCCCACTGGCCCCACCGTCGTAGCGTACCTTATGCCCGAGCAGGCAACGGCTGATCAATATCTTGTGCATGCTCAGAACGGCTCGTTGCCCCGGCGACGGAACCAGCCGGTCAGGGACAGCCGTTCGCGCGTGGCGGGCATGACTTCGTGGGGGATGACGCCGGACAGGAACACCACCAGACAACCGCCGACAGGGGTCACGTCGTATTCGATGTCGTCCTTGAGGTACATGCGCAACTGGCCGCCGTGTTCGGGCAGCCAGGCGTCATTCAGGTAGATCACCGCCGAGACCATGCGCCGGTCATCATCGCGAAAGCGGTCCAGATGCTTGAGGTAAAACGCCCCTGGCGGGTACATGGCGAAATGGCTTTCGAAATCTTCCAGGCCGAGGAACAGCCCCCGGTTCATGGCCAGGCGCAGGCTATCCATCACCGCCATGTAGGTGTCGCAGACGGCGGCGTCACCCTCCTCCAGCCATTGGATACGGTCGCCGCGAATACCCTCGCGGATCTCCTGGGCCGGGCCGCGCCCTACCGCCGCGGGCGCCAATTCACCTTCGGCGGCACGTTTACGGCACTCAGCCGCCAGTTCCAGGGTCAGAGCCTGGGGCAGGAAGCCGTTCTGCTGCGACCAACCTTTCTCGACCAGGTCGTCGACAATACGTTGCAGCAGGGGATGATCGAAGGGTATTTGCATGGCGCGCATAGTATCCATACGCCTGTGAATCCGACAGAGCCGCCGAGCGTCTGAACACAGATTAGTTCATGTGACTGACAGGATTTCTCGACAAATCCTACGCCCCACACGGACAATAGTGGCCGACTGACAGGAGTCCATATGCGTCGTTTGTTTTTTTCCTTGCTGATGTTCTGCGTTTTGCCCGCCTGGGCAGACGGCCATGACCAGTTGTACAAGGTTGCCGGCTGGGCCGAACAACGTGCGCATTTCACCGATGCCCTCGCGGCGGCCCAACAGCGCTACCGCAATAGCCTGCCGCCGGCGGTGTATCAGGCACTGGTGGACAACAGCAACCAACGCTTCGCCGCCCAGGCCATGGATCAGCGCGCCAAAGCGCAGTTGCGCAAGCACTTGGCGGACCCGGCACCGGCGCTGGCGTTCTTTCAGTCACCCTTGGGGCGCAAGATCGTCGCCGCCGAATTACTCGCTACCCGCCGCGATCAATTGGCCAAAAACGCCCAGGGCCTGCCGAAGATCCAGGCCGACGCCACCCGCAGCCTGATCATCGGCCACCTGGCCCAAGCCCTGCCCGCCCGTGAGGCCGGCGCAGAGGTCAGCCTGGCGATTGCCGGCGTGGCGGCCGACAGCCTCAGCCAGATGATCCCTGGCCTGCTGGGCGGCGGTCAGGCCCAGGGCATGTTGAATGGCCAACGTGAGCGCTTGATGCAGCAGATCGGTAATGACCTGAACAACACGTTGCTGTACGTCTATCGCGATTTGTCCGACCCGGAGCTGGAAGAATTCGCCACGTTCGCCGAGTCGCCGGAGGGTAAGGCGTATTACCAGGCGGCGCTGGCGGCGATTCGCGCAGGCCTGGCAGTCGGCCAGAGCACCTCAAGCCTGACGCAGTAGAAATGTGGGAGGGGCTTGCCCCCTCCCCCACTTGCACCGCGTTATTTCAGATGGTCCGTCAAATACCGGAAGTACTCTTCGCGAATCTCTGGAATCTCATTGGCCAGGTGATGCCGTCCACGGGGCAGCATCAGCACCTCGGGCCGGTCGAACTTGCCGCGCAGCACGTGCAGGTTGTGCTGCCAGTCCACCGTCATGTCTTCCTCCCCCTGCACGATCACCGGCCGCCGCGTGCTGCGCGGGGCGGCCTCGATGCGTTTGATCCAGCGCGCCAGGGCGCCCACCCAGGCGGTGGGTAGTTGCCGCGGCTGCAGCGGATCGGCTTCCAGGAACGGCCGAAAGGCCGGGTCGTTGGAGTTGTCGCTGAACCGCCGCGCAATACCTTTGACGAATGGCCTCAGCAGGTAATAGCTGACCTGGGACCAGCCCCACGCGCGCGGACGCACCAGCGGTGACAGCAGCAGCACTTTGCCTTGCGCCGGGCTCTCGGCGCCGTGGTGCAGCAGATGATCCACCACGATCGCGCCGCCGGTGCTTTGCCCGAACAGGTGCCAAGGCTTGGGCAGCTGCAGTGTCTCGGCCTGGGCGAACAGGGCTTGAACCACATCTTGGTATACCGCGAAATCATCGATGCTGGCGCGCGCGCCACTGGACAAGCCATGCCCCGGCAAATCGCAGGCGATCACGACGAAGCCCTGGTCCAGTGCCCAGTCCACTACGTTGCGGTACAGCCCCATGTGGTCGTAGAAGCCGTGAAACAAAAACATCGTCGCCACCGGCACCGGCGGCCACCACACCTGCGCCACCACGTCGAAACCGTCCACCTCAAAGCGCCCCAGGCGACTCACCGCCGGCACTTTGCGCGCGGGCAGGTCCAGCCCGTAAAAACGCTGGTAGACCCGCGCCTCGGCGCTGAGCGGTTGCGCATCCGACAAGGGGCGCAAGCTGTCGCGCAGATGATCCGGGTCAAAGGTGACGGGCATAAAGGGTTTCCAGGCTCACAATATCGAGCTGCGATATTCATCTGTCAGGGCAGGCATGGCAAGCTACGCGACCTGCGAGGATAGATCCGAATGCGACAGACCCACCGTACCGCCCTGTTCGCCAGCCTGATCCTGATTATCTGCACCGGCGTGCTGTGGACGGCGTATGACTGGTTTCAGGGCCGCTATCTGCGCGCTTTCAGCGAGCACACGGCGGTTTTTTCCGGCGATGCGCTGCAACTGCCCGCCGAACTCAGCGGCCCAGGCCCGATCCGCCTGGTGCATTTCTGGGACCCGGCGTGCCCGTGCAATGTGATCAACCAGCAACATCTGGGCGAGCTGATCGAGCAGTACGCGTCCAAAGGCGTTGAGTTCTACGCCCTGCAAAAAGCCGGCAGCCATGGCCAATTACCGGACAACCTGCGCCAGATGAAAATCCTCACTGCCCTGCCCGGTGCCGACCAGGTGCCGGCCAGCCCCGCCGTGGGCATCTGGGACCGCAGCGGCAAGCTCGCGTATTTCGGGCCCTACAGCGAGGGCCTGACGTGCAACGCCAACAACAGTTTTATCGAGCCGATCCTGCAAGCGCTCGACGCCGGGCGCGAGGTGAATGCCACGCACACCCTGGCGGTGGGCTGCTATTGTTCGTGGTCAACCGGGCCGTAGGCCGCCACCCCATTCTTGGTAAGGACTCTTCATGAAGCGCGTCTTGCAGGCTCTCGCGGCTGTAGTGGTGCTGCTCGCTCTCGGCGCCGGTTGGTATGTGTACAGCAAACAACCCACGCGCCAGGGCACGGTGACACTGGCCCATCTGCAAGGCTCGGTCACCGTGCGCTATGACGACCGTGGCGTGCCGCATATCCGTGCCGAGAACGAAACCGATCTGTATCGCGCCCTGGGCTATGTGCACGCCCAGGACCGGCTGTTTCAGATGGAGATCATGCGCCGCCTGGCCCGTGGCGAACTCGCCGAAGTGCTGGGCCCCAAGGTGGTCGACACCGACAAACTGTTCCGCAGCCTGCGCATCCGCGACCGCGCCGCGACCTATGTGGCGCAGCTGGATCATGCATCGGCGCACTGGAAGGCGCTGCAAGCCTATCTGGATGGAATCAACCAGTATCAGGACAGCCACGCCAGCCCGATGGAGTTCGACGTGCTGGGCATCCCCAAGCGGCCCTTCACGGCTGAAGACACCATCAGCGTGGCCGGGTATATGGCCTACAGCTTTGCTGCCGCGTTTCGTACCGAACCATTGCTGACTTACATCCGCGATCAATTGGGCAGCGACTACCTGAAGGTTTTCGACCTCGACTGGCAACCCAAGGGCGCCCTTAACCTGGCCGCCAGCGACTGGCAATCCCTCGGCGCCCTCGCCGCTCTGAGCGACCAGGCCCTGGCCGGCAACGGCCTGCCGCAGTTCGAGGGCAGCAACGCCTGGGCCATCAGCGGCAGCCGTACCCGCAGCGGCAAACCGTTGCTGGCGGGCGACCCGCATATCCGTTTTTCCGTGCCGTCGGTGTGGTACGAGGCGCAACTGTCGGCGCCGGGTTTTGAGTTGTACGGCTATCACAATGCATTGGTGCCGATGGCATTCTTGGGGCATAACCTGGATTTCGGGTGGAGCCTGACCATGTTCCAGAACGACGACCTCGACCTGATCGCCGAGAAGGTCAACCCGGACAATCCCAATCAGGTCTGGTATCAGGGTCAGTGGGTCGACCTGACCCGCAGCGAACAACAGATCGCGGTCAAGGGCCAGGCACCGGTCACCCTCACCCTGCGCCAGTCGCCCCATGGGCCGATCATCAATGACGTGCTTGGCGAGACGGCAGGCAACACCCCCATCGCGATGTGGTGGGCCTTTCTCGACACTCAGAACCCGATCCTTGAAGGCTTTTACCAGCTCAACCGCGCCGATACGCTGGCCAAAGCCCGCGCCGCTGCGGCCAAGGTCTCGGCACCCGGCTTGAATATCGTGTGGGCCAATGCCAAGGGCGATATCGGCTGGTGGGCGGCGGCGCAGTTACCGATTCGTGCGGCAGGCGTGAACCCAGGGTTTATCCTCGACGGCAGTACCACCCAGGCCGACAAACTTGGCTTCTACCCCTTCAGCGCCAACCCTCAGGAAGAAAACCCGGCGCGCGGCTATGTGGTCTCTGCCAACGCCCAGCCAGCGTCGCCTACGGGCATGGAAATCCCCGGTTATTACAACCTGGCCGACCGTGGCCAGCAGTTGAACGCCCAGTTGAGCGACGCCCGAGTGAAGTGGGACGTGACCAACAGCCAAGCCTTGCAACTGGGCACCACCACCGCGTTCGGCCCACGCCTGCTGGCACCGCTGCTGCCAGTGCTGCGTGAGGTGGTCAAGGACCCGGCGCAACTTAAGCTGGTGGATCAACTGGCCAACTGGAAAGGCGACTACCCGCTGGATTCCATCAGCGCCACGCTGTTCAACCAGTTCCTGTTCAACCTCGCCGATGCGGCCTTCCACCCCAAACTCGGCGACGCGATGTTCAAGACCCTGATCAGCACCCGCGTGATCGACGCTGCCTTGCCACGCCTGGCAGCCGCTGCGGACTCGCCCTGGTGGGGCGGCAAACGCACCGACACCGTCAAGCTCGCCTGGGACAGCAGCCTCGCCCACCTCAAGGCCACCCTCGGCGACGACCCGAACCAGTGGCAATGGGGCAAGGCGCATACGTTGACCCACGGTCATCCGCTGGGCATGCAGAAGCCACTGGATAGGGTATTCAACGTCGGCCCGTTCCCCGCACCGGGCACCCATGAAGTGCCGAATAACCAATCCGCTGCCATCGGCCCGGCGCCCTGGCCAGTGACGTACGGCCCATCCACCCGCCGCCTGATCGACTTCGCCGATGTAGCCCACGCCCTGACCATCAATCCCGTGGGGCAAAGCGGCGTGCCGTTCGACAAGCATTACGGCGACCAGGCCGAGACCTATATCGAAGGGGGCTATGAGCAGGCGCATTTGAGCGATGAAGAAGTCACGGCCAATACCCGCGGCACGCTGAAGCTATTGCCCGCTCGATAACGGCCTGTAGCGCGGGCAAAAAAGTGGGAGGGTGCTTGCCCCCGATAGCAGTGGGTCAGTCACTGCATCTGTTGACTGATTCACCGCTATCGGGGGCAAGCCCCCTCCCACATTTGGATCGCGTAGATCTTTAGACCGGTGCTGGCGCGCGGCGCTTGTCCGGTTGCTGCCAGCCGTCGGCGGCGGCCTCTTCGATGGCTTGCTGGATGGCTTTCTTGCGCATCTCTTCGGCACGCCGGCTGAAGAACCACACCAGGAAGGTCACCAGCGACACCGCCAGCAGAATCAGGCTGGCCACGGCGTTGATCTCGGGCTTAACCCCCAGACGTACGGCCGAGAACACTTCCATCGGCAGGGTCGTGGAGCCTGGGCCCGACACGAAGCTGGCGAGTACCAGGTCATCCAGGGACAACGCGAACGACATCATGCCGCCCGCCGCCAATGACGGCGCGATCATCGGGATGGTGATCAGGAAGAACACCTTCCACGGCCGCGCGCCCAGGTCCATCGCCGCTTCTTCGATCGACAGGTCCAGCTCACGCAAGCGCGCCGACACCACCACCGCCACATACGCGGCACAGAACGTGGTGTGGGCGATCCAGATGGTGACGATGCCACGCTCCTGGGGCCAGCCGATCATCTGCGCCATGGCCACGAACAGCAGCAACAGCGACAGACCGGTGATCACTTCCGGCATCACCAGTGGCGCGGTCACGAGGCCGCCGAACAGCGTGCGGCCCTTGAAGTGACTGATGCGCGTAAGCACAAAGGCCGCCAGGGTGCCCAGCGCCACCGCAGCGATTGCGGTGTAGCAGGCGATTTCCAGGGAGCGGGCCACCGAGCCCATCAATTGGGTGTTATCCAACAGGCCCACGTACCACTTGATCGACCAACCGCCCCACACCGTCACCAGTTTGGATTCGTTGAACGAGTAGATCACCAGAATCAGCATCGGCAGGTAGATGAACAGCAACCCCGCCACCAGCATGAAGCTTGAGAAACTGAAGCGCTTCATATCTTGCCCTCCATCTCTTTGGCTTGGCTGCGGTTGAACAGGATGATCGGCACGATCAGGATCGCCAGCATCACCACCGCCAGTGCAGAGGCCACCGGCCAGTCACGGTTATTGAAGAATTCCTGCCACAACACTTTACCGATCATCAGGGTTTCCGGGCCGCCCAGCAGTTCAGGGATCACGAACTCGCCCACCACCGGAATGAAGACCAGCATGCAGCCAGCGATGATGCCGTTCTTGGACAGCGGCACGGTGATCTTCCAGAAGCTGTTGAAGGTGCTCGAACCCAGATCAGACGCGGCTTCCAGCAGGCTCTGATCGTGCTTCACCAGGTTGGCGTACAGCGGCAGGATCATGAACGGCAGGTAGGAATAGACCACGCCGATGTACACCGCGATGTTGGTGTTGAGGATCTGCAACGGTTCGCTGATCAGCCCGATGGACATCAGGAATCCGTTGAGCAAGCCGTTGTTGCTGAGGATGCCCATCCACGCATACACGCGGATCAGGATCGCGGTCCAGGTCGGCATCATGATCAGCAGCACCAGCACGGTCTGCATCTCTTTGCGCGCGCTGGCGATGGCGTAGGCCATCGGGTAACCGATCAGCAGGCACAGCAGCGTGCTGAAGAACGCCATTTTCAGCGAGCCCAGGTACGCGGCGATGTACAACTCGTCGTCGCCAAGCATCGCGTAGTTGGCCAGGTTGAGCACCAACTGCAGCTTCTGCTCAACGAAGGTGTAGATCTCGGTGTACGGAGGGATCGCTACATCGGCTTCGGCAAAGCTGATTTTCAGCACGATGAAAAACGGCAGGGCGAAGAACAGGAACAGCCACAGGAATGGAATCCCGATGACCACCTGCTTGCCGCTGGGGACGATGCGGAGCAAGCGCCGCTTGAGCTTCTTCATGTTCATGAGCGAAGTACCACGCCGCTGTCGTCTTCCCACCAGACGTAAACCTGATCACCCCAGGTGGGGCGCTGGCCACGGCGCTCGGCGTTGGCCACGAAGGACTGCACCAGCTTGCCGCTCGGCAGCTCCACGTAGAACACCGAGTGGCCGCCCAGGTAGGCGATGTCGTGGACCTTGCCGCTGGACCAGTTGTGTTCGCAGGTCGGCATTTCGGTGGTGACCAGCAGTTTTTCCGGGCGGATGGCGTAGGTCACCGACTTGTCTTCCACCGAGGTGGCAATGCCGTAGCCTACGTAAATGTCGCGGTCCAGATCAGCGCACTTGAGCACCGCGTGGCCTTCGGCGTCGTCCACCACTTGGGTGTCGAAGATGTTGACGTTGCCGATGAACTCGCACACCAGGCGGCTGGTGGGGGTTTCATAGATATCGATCGGGCTGCCGATCTGGGCGATCCAGCCCAGGTGCATGATTGCGATGCGCTCGGCCATGGTCATGGCCTCTTCCTGGTCGTGGGTCACCATCACGCAGGTCACGCCGACGCGTTCGATGATTTCCACCAGCTCCAGTTGCATCTGCGAACGCAGTTTTTTGTCCAGGGCGCCCATAGGCTCATCGAGCAGCAACAGCTTCGGGCGCTTGGCCAAGGAGCGGGCCAGGGCCACGCGCTGGCGTTGGCCGCCGGACAACTGATGCGGCTTGCGCTTGGCGTACTGGCTCATCTGCACCAGCTTGAGCATCTCGGCCACGCGGGCGTCGATCTCGGCCTTGGGAATCTTGTCCTGTTGCAGACCGAAGGCGATGTTCTGCGCCACGGTCATGTGCGGGAACAGCGCATAGGACTGGAACATCATGTTGATCGGCCGCTCATAGGGCGGCATATCGGTGATGTCCACACCGTCGAGGTAGATGCGGCCTTCCGTTGGCCGTTCGAAGCCCGCGAGCATGCGCAGCAAGGTGGATTTGCCCGAACCCGAACCGCCGAGCAAGGCGAAGATCTCGCCTTTCTTGATTTCCAGGGACACATCGTCCACGGCAATCGTCTCGTCGAACTTCTTCGTGACCCGGTCGATTTTGACCAGCACCTTTTTCGGTGTCTGGTCGCCCTCGAGGGCTTTCTTATAGGCGCCGGAGGCAACTGCCATTTACGAAACTCCCAAAAAAATAGACTGCGGTTCACCCGAGGCGGGCGAACCCAGGAAAGTTGTGCCTTATTTGCCCGTCTTGACCTTGGTCCAGCTACGGGTCATTAAACGCTGCACCTTCGGGGGTAGCTCGAAGTTGACGAATGTCCGGTCGAGAACCGCCTGCGGTGGGTAAACCGCTTCGTCGGTGCGTATCGATTGCTCCATCAGCTTGTCCGCCCCTGGGTTAGGGTTGGCGTAACCGACGACGTCGCTGACCTGGGCGATGACCTCAGGTTGCAGCAAATAGTTGATGAAGGCATGGGCCTCCTTGACGTTGGTGGCGTCCTTAGGGATGGCCAGCACGTCGAACCACAGGTTGCCGCCTTCTTTCGGAATGACGTAGGCGATGTTCACGCCTTTGCCCGCCTCGCTTGCGCGAGCCTTGGCCTGGAACACATCGCCAGAGAACCCGGCGGCCACGCAGATATTGCCGTTGGCCAGGTCAGAGATGTATTTGGATGAGTGGAAGTAGGTCACGTAGGGCCGCACTTTCAGCAGCTTTGCTTCGGCCTTTTTGTAGTCTTCCGGGTTGGTGCTGTTGGGGTTCAGGCCCATGTAGTTGAGCACCGCGGGCAGCATTTCATCCGCCGAATCCATGAACGACACACCACAGGTGGCCAGTTTTTTCATGTTTTCCGGTTCGAACAGTACGGCCCAGGAGTCGATATGGTCGACGCCCAGCACTTCTTTGACTTTGTCGACGTTATAGCCGATGCCATTGGTGCCCCACAGGTACGGCACGGCGTACTGGTTGCCCGGGTCGTTCTTTTCCAGGCGCTTGAGCAGTGCCGGGTCGAGGTTGGCGTAATTGGTCAGCAACGATTTATCGAGCTTCTGGAACGCCCCGGCCTTGATCTGCTTGCCGAGGAAGTGATTGGACGGCACCACCACGTCGTAGCCGGTGTGCCCGGCCAGCAATTTGCCTTCCAGGGTTTCATTGGAGTCGAACACGTCGTACACAGGCTTGATGCCGCTCGCCTTCTCGAAGTCGGCCAGGGTGTCGGTGCCGATGTAATCCGACCAGTTATAAATATGCACGGTCGGTGCAGCCTGCACGCTGATAGCCAGCGTGATACCTGCACTCAGCAGCATGGCTTTGCGAAATAAAGAAATTGGCAAGTGGAGGTCCTCTTAAATAGTTGGGCCCAAAGTTGTTGCCCGGCAACAAAACCGGCGCGCAACTTACCCTCGATAAACCGATCCGGCAAAACTTTCTGTCATTTAATTAATGTGTGGGAGAGAGTTTCCCCCTCCCACAGGTTTAAAGGCTTACTTGCCTGATTTGATCTTGGTCCAGCTGCGTGTCATTTCACGCTGGGTCGCGGCTGGCAGGTCAGCAATGGCGTAGAGCTTGGCTTGCACATCCGCCGATGGGTAGATGCCTGGGTCGCTGGTGATGTCCTTGTCGACCAGGGCGGTAGCCTTCTCGTTACCGTTCGGGAAACGCACGCTGTTGGTGATCGACGCCATGACTTCTGGCTTGAGCAGGTAGTTCATGAACTTGTAGGCCGCGTCGACATTTTCGGCATCCTTAGGAATGGCGACCATGTCGTAGAAACTGCCGGCGCCTTCTTTCGGAATGTCGTACGCCACTTTGACCTTGCCACCGGCTTCAGCCGCGCGGGACTTGGCCTGCTGGATGTCACCCGAATAACCCACGGCTACGCAGATGTTGCCGTTGGCCAGGTCGGAGATGTACTTGGAGGAGTGGAAGTAACCGATCGAAGGACGGATCTTCAGGAACAGTTCTTCGGCTTTCTTCAGGTCATCTTTCTTCTGGGTGTCGGTCGGCAGGCCCAGGTAATGCAGGGCAATCGGCAACATTTCAGTCGGCGAATCAAGGAAGCTCACGCCGCAGCTTTTGAGCTTGGCGATGTTTTCAGGCTTGAGCAGCGTGTCCCACGAGTCGATCTTGTCCACGCCCAGCGCAGCCTTGACCTTCTCCGGGTTGTAGCCGATGCCGATCGAGCCCCACATGTACGGGAAGGCGTGCTTGTTGTCAGGGTCGCTGACCGACACGGCTTTGAGCAGGGATTTGTTCAGGTTGTCGTAGTTGGACAGCTTGGACTTGTCCAGCTCCTGATAAACGCCGGCCTTGATCTGCTTGGCCAGAAAGTTGTTCGACGGTACGACGATGTCATACCCGGACTTGCCGGCCAGCAATTTGGCCTCCAGGGTCTCGTTGCTGTCGAACACGTCGTACACCACTTTGATGCCCGACTCTTTTTCAAAGTTGGCGATGGTGTCCGGTGCGATGTAGTCGGACCAGTTGTAGACGTGCAGCACTTTATCGTCTGCCTGGGCCGCGCCTGCCATTGCGCCCATCAGGGACAAGGCGAGGAGGGTCTTGCCCGCGTTCTTCAAACCTAATGCCTTCATTTGGTGATGCTCCAATTTTTTCTTTTTTGGGCCACAAGCTATGTATGTTCCGCAGCCCAGCCAATGGGCAACAAAACAGGGCGACAGTCTGGCAAGTTCAGGGGCCGGCTTTCAACCAAAGCCCCCACATTTATAACCACTCGGTGCGCTGAGCACTGAGCCTAGCACTTAGCCTTGCAATGCCGCCAAAGTCAGGTCCAGGCACTGGCGAGCCTTGGTCACCAGCTCGTCGATTTCCGTCTTGCTGATCACCAGCGGCGGCGAAATGATCATGGTGTCGCCCACGGCGCGCATGATCAGGCCATTCTCGAAGCAGAACGTGCGGCAAATCATGCCAACGCCCTTGCCTTCGTAACGCTTGCGCGTGGCCTTGTCCTGCACCAGTTCAATCGCACCGAGCATGCCGACGCCACGCACTTCACCCACCAGAGGGTGATCCGCCAGCTCCCTCAGACGTTTCTGCAAATAGGGTGCCGTTTCGTCATGTACACGCTTAACAATCTGTTCATCGCGCATGATGCGGATGTTTTCCAGTGCGACTGCCGCCGCTACCGGATGACCGGAGTAGGTGAAGCCATGGTTGAAATCGCCGCCTTCGTTAAGCACGGCCACCACGTCATCGCGCACGATCAGGCCGCCCATGGGGATGTAACCCGAGGTCAGGCCCTTGGCGATGGTCATCATGTGCGGCTTGAGGCCATAGAAATCGCTACCAAACCACTCACCGGTACGGCCGAAACCGCAGATCACTTCGTCGGCGACAAACAGAATGTCGTACTTGGCGAGGATTTCCTTGATGCGCGGCCAGTAAGTCTCAGGCGGTACGATCACGCCGCCGGCGCCCTGGATCGGCTCGGCAATAAAGGCACCGACATTGTCCACGCCCAGTTCCAGGATCTTCTCTTCAAGCTGGTTGGCAGCCCACACGCCGAACTCTTCGGGGCTCATATCGCCGCCTTCACCGAACCAATACGGCTGGGCGATATGGACGATGCCCGGAATCGGCAAATCGCCCTGCTCGTGCATATAAGTCATGCCGCCCAGGCTGGCACCGGCCACGGTGGAACCGTGGTAGCCATTCTTGCGGCTGATGATGGTTTTCTTGTTCGGCTGGCCTTTGATCGCCCAGTAGTGGCGGACCATGCGCAACATGGTGTCGTTGCCTTCGGAGCCGGAACCAGTGAAGAACACGTGGTTCATGCCGGCTGGGGCGATGTCGGAAATGGCCTTGGCCAGTTCCAGCACCGGCGGGTGAGCGGTCTGGAAGAACAGGTTGTAGTACGGCAGTTCTTTCATTTGCTTGGCGGCGGCGTCGGCCAGTTCATCGCGACCGTAACCGATCGCCACGCACCACAGGCCGGCCATGCCGTCGAGGATCTTGTTGCCTTCGCTGTCCCACAGGTACACGCCGTGGGCTTTGGTGATGATTCGTGGGCCTTTCTCTTTCAATTGCTTGAAATCGCTGAACGGCGCCAGGTGGTGATCACTGCTCAAGGCTTGCCATTCACGGGTTTGCGGGTTGTTGCTGGACATACCGATCTCCTAGACTTTTCAGTGAAGGGCGCGCCGTTCAAAGGGCGCGCCCGGCGCATCAGACGGCAAAGAGCAGGAATTCCCGCTCCCACGAACTGATGACGCGCTTGAAGTTTTCATGCTCGGCCCGCTTGACCGCGACGTAGCCTGTGATGAATTTGTGCCCCAGGTATTTCTCGATGGTCTTGCTGTTTTCCATACGCTCCAGGGCATCTTCAATGGTCAGCGGCAAGCGCAGATTGCGTCGCTCGTAACCACGACCCACCACCGGCGCGCTCGGGTTATGGCCTTCGACCATGCCGATAAAACCGCACAGCAGGCTGGCGGCAATCGCCAGATACGGGTTGGCATCGGCGCCCGGCAGGCGGTTTTCCACGCGGCGGTTCTGCGGGCCGGCATCCGGTACGCGCAGGCCCACGGTGCGGTTTTCTTCGCCCCACTCCACGTTCACCGGCGCCGAGGTATCCGGCAGGAAGCGGCGGAACGAGTTCACATTGGGCGCAAACAACGGCAGCAATTCAGGGATGAATTTCTGCAAGCCGCCGATGTGGTTGAGGAACAGCTCACTCATGGTCCCGTCCTCATTGGAGAAGACGTTCTTGCCGGTGGCGATGTCGATGATGCTCTGGTGCAGGTGCATAGCGCTGCCGGGCTCGCCGGTCATGGGCTTGGCCATGAAAGTGGCGGCCACATCGTGCTTGAGCGCGGCTTCACGCATGGTGCGTTTGAACACCAGAATCTGGTCGGCCAGGGATAGCGCATCGCCGTGACGGAAGTTGATTTCCATCTGCGCAGTGCCGTCTTCGTGGATCAGGGTATCGAGGTCCAGTTCCTGTAGCTCGCACCAGTCGTAGACGTCTTCGAACAGTGGGTCGAATTCGTTGGCCGCTTCTATAGAGAAGGACTGGCGACCGGTTTCCGGGCGACCGGAACGCCCAATCGGCGGTTGCAGTGGGAAGTCCGGGTCTTCGCAGCGTTTGGTCAGGTAGAACTCCATCTCCGGCGCCACGATGGGCTGCCAGCCTTTATCGGCGTAGAGCTTGAGGACTTTCTTGAGCACGTTGCGCGGCGACAGCTCGATGGGGTTGCCTTGCTTGTCGTAGGTGTCGTGGATCACCTGTGCGGTGGGCTCGATGGCCCAGGGCACCAGGAACACCGCGTTCTGGTCGGGGCGGCAGATCATGTCGATGTCGGCCGGGTCGAGCAATTCGTAATAAATGTCGTCTTCGACATAGTCGCCGGTCACGGTCTGCAACAGAACGCTCTCGGGCAGGCGCATGCCTTTTTCGGCGATGAACTTGTTGGTCGGCGAAATCTTGCCTCGGGTGATACCGGTGAGGTCGCCAATCATGCATTCGACTTCTGTGATCTTGTGGTCTTTCAACCAATCGGTGAGCTGGTCGAGGTTGTTACTCATAAATGCCTCTGGGCTGGGTTTCCTGGCATCCATTAAAGGCCAGGCGTTGGTTGACGCAGCATCCGCGTCGTTTCTTCACTCAGGGTAGGAGCTTACCTGCCATTTGGGGTGGTAATGCATTCCTCACGCCAAAGTCGTGCAGAATCATGAGCGGCACCCGGGGTCGGCGCCCTTCAGAGGCGAAGGCGCGGTGAGTGAAGGGGCAGGAAAAAGGTCGCCCGAGGCGTCAAGAATATTGGCCGGGGCATGGGTATTCACGCAGGATGGGTGAACGGATGACAAAGCCCGTGTGAGGCAGGCCGAGACGCCGATTAGCGGCAGGCGAGACATGAAGCACCCCGGTATTATTGCTGTTATGGGTTTGAATCGAGCTTAGCCTTGTTCATTTTTTTACACAACACCCCCGTAAAAAATACAACACGGCCCGCTCAAGCCTGCGGTGCCCAAGCCGTTCAAAGCGGAAAAAACGCCCCGAAAAGCCCCAAAAAAGCCGTCACGGCGCTTTTTTAGGGCAAAAAAGGCCTCGCTTGACTTCGGCATGCCGTTCGGGTTGACTGAAACCAGAAAAGATCAATGATTGATATTTTTAACAACAAAGGTGTTGCATCATGTCGGTACCCCCGCGTGCCGTTCAGCTTAACGAAGCGAACGCGTTCCTTAAGGATCATCCTGAGGTTCTGTACGTAGACCTTCTAATTGCGGATATGAATGGTGTGGTGCGCGGCAAGCGCATCGAACGCACCAGCCTCCACAAGGTTTACGAGAAGGGCATTAACCTGCCTGCCTCTTTATTTGCCCTGGATATCAACGGCTCGACGGTGGAAAGCACCGGCCTGGGTCTGGACATCGGCGATGCTGACCGAATCTGTTATCCAATCCCCGACACCCTGTGCAATGAACCTTGGCAAAAGCGCCCTACCGCGCAGCTGCTAATGACCATGCACGAACTGGAAGGTGAACCTTTCTTCGCCGATCCGCGCGAAGTCCTGCGCCAGGTTGTAAGCAAATTCGACGACCTCGGTTTGACCATCTGCGCCGCCTTCGAGCTTGAGTTCTACCTGATCGACCAGGAGAACGTGAACGGCCGCCCACAACCGCCCCGCTCGCCGATCTCCGGCAAACGCCCGCACTCGACACAGGTCTACCTGATCGACGACCTCGACGAATACGTCGACTGCCTCCAGGACATTCTGGAAGGTGCCAAAGAGCAAGGCATCCCGGCCGACGCCATCGTCAAGGAAAGTGCCCCGGCGCAGTTCGAAGTGAACCTGCACCACGTGGCCGACCCAATCAAGGCCTGCGACTACGCCGTACTGCTCAAGCGCCTGATCAAGAACATCGCCTACGACCATGAGATGGACACCACCTTCATGGCCAAGCCTTACCCAGGCCAGGCAGGCAACGGTTTGCATGTACACATTTCGATCCTGGACAAGGACGGCAAGAACATCTTTGCCAGCGAGGATCCCGAGCAGAACGCCGCATTGCGTCACGCGATCGGCGGTGTGCTGGAGACCCTACCCGCCCAAATGGCGTTCCTGTGCCCTAACGTCAACTCCTACCGCCGTTTCGGCGCACAGTTCTACGTGCCGAACTCGCCGTGCTGGGGCCTGGACAACCGCACCGTGGCGATTCGCGTACCAACCGGCTCGGCCGATGCGGTGCGTATCGAACACCGCGTGGCGGGCGCCGACGCCAACCCTTACCTGCTGATGGCTTCGGTCCTGGCAGGCGTGCACCACGGTCTGACCAACAAGATCGAGCCTGGCGCTCCGGTGGAAGGCAACAGCTACGAGCAAAACGAGCAGAGCTTGCCGAACAACCTGCGCGATGCCCTGCGCGAGTTGGACGACAGCGAGGTGATGGCCAAGTACATCGATCCTAAGTACATCGATATCTTCGTCGCCTGTAAGGAAAGTGAGCTGGAAGAGTTCGAACACTCCATCTCCGACCTTGAATACAACTGGTACCTGCATACCGTGTAAGCGGTTGCCGCGATAAAAAAACGCCACAGGCTTTGGGTCTGTGGCGTTTTTTTATGGGGCTGTTCTGAGAGACCGGGTCGGTCTTATCGGGGGCAAGCCCCCTCCCAAACTTGGTATGTATTCACAGATCAAAAATGTGGGAGTGGGTTGCCCCCGATAGCTGCCTGGCAGACAACACAGATTCCTGCTCATACAATGCCCGCTGCCTTGTAGGAGACTTCCATGACCACCCGCCCCGCCGCCCCTCGCAAACCCCGCGCCCGCAGCCAGGCGCGGATCGATGCGATTCTCGATGCCGCCCGCACCCTGCTGGCCGCCGAAGGCGTGGCAAGTCTGTCGATCTACAGCGTGGCAGAACGCGCGCAGATTCCACCGTCGTCGGTTTATCACTTCTTCGCCAGCGTGCCGGCGCTGCTGGAGGCGTTGACCGCCGATGTGCATGGGGCCTTTCGTGCGGCGATTCAGGCGCCCATCGATCATGAACCCCTCAAGCAATGGCGCGATCTGTCCTGCATCGTCGAGCAACGCATGCTCACCATCTACGACCAGGATGCCGCCGCGCGCCAATTGATCCTGGCGCAGCATGGCCTCACCGAAGTAACCCAGGCCGACCGCCAACATGATCTGGAACTGGGCGACCTGATGTTCAAGGTTTTCAACCACCACTTCGAGGTGCCGACACTGCCCAGCGATGTGGATGTGTTCGCCCTGGCGCTGGAGCTGAGCGACCGCGTGTACGCGCGCTCGGTGCATCAGCATGGGCTGATCACGCCGCGCATGGCCGAGGAAGGCATGCGGGTGTTCGATGCGTATGTGGGGCTGTATCTACCGGCTTACCTGCCCAAGCGTTGAGCCTTGCGTTGACTGGGGCGATCCCATCGGGGGCAAGCCCCCTCCCACACTTTGACTTGTGAATACTTTCAAAAGGTGGGAGGGGGCTTGCCCCCGATGACGACCTCAAGCCAGTTCACAACTTGGCGATCGACACCTCGGTTGATTTCACAAAGGCAATCACTTCACTGCCAATGACCAGCTCCAGCTCTTTGACCGAGCGAGTGGTGATCACTGAGGTGACGATGCCGGAGGCGGTCTGCACGTCGATTTCCGACAACACGTCACCGACCACAATTTCCTTGATGGTGCCTTTGAACTGGTTACGCACGTTGATGGCTTTAATAGTCATGTCGTTCTCTCTTCATGGGGATAGGTGAGTTATTGCGCCCAACGCAATTGCGTCGGCAGCGGTGAAACAGGTTCGGGGTCGGGCGGTGTACCGGGTAGTGACAGCACGCGGTTGAGTACCTCGGCTTCCAGCGCGGCCAGGCGGTGGGAGCCACGGGCCCGTGGGCGGGGCAGGTCAACGATCAGGTCCAGACCGATTTCACCGTCTTCGATCAGGATCACCCGGTCGGCAATCGCCACGGCTTCGTTGACGTCATGGGTCACCAGCAGCACGGTAAAGCCATGCTGCTGCCAAAGGTTTTCGATCAGTTGCTGCATCTCGATGCGGGTCAGGGCATCCAGCGCGCCCAGCGGCTCATCGAGCAACAGTAGGCGCGGTTGGTGGATCAGCGCGCGAGCCAACGCCACGCGTTGCTTCTGGCCACCGGACAAGGCCGCCGGCCATTCATTGGCGCGCTCGGCCAGCCCCACCGCGTCCAAGGCTTGCAGTGCTTTGGCACGCCAGTCGCCTTTGAGGCCCAGGCCCACGTTGTCGATGATCTTTTTCCACGGCAGCAGACGCGCTTCCTGGAACATCAATCGCGTGTCTTCACGGGCCGCGCTCAGGGGTGCGGAACCGGCTAGCAGCTCTCCGCCGCTGGCGTCGTCCAACCCGGCCAGCAGGCGCAGCAAGGTACTTTTGCCGCAACCGCTGCGCCCCACCACGGCGACGAATTGCCCCGCCGGAATGTGCAGATCGATGCCCTTGAGCACTTCCCGCGTGCCGAAGGCTTTGCGCAACTTACGCACCGCCAGGGGAATCCCCTTGAGCAGGCGTGGAGGTTGTTGAGCGGTCATGCCGCACCTCCTTTATGCGTTTGGTACGCCGGATGCCAACGCAGCCACACCCGCTCCAGACCGCGCGCGGCCAGGTCCGCCAGTTTGCCGAGGATCGCGTACATCACGATCGCCAGCACCACCACGTCGGTTTGCAGGAATTCGCGGGCATTCATCGCCAGGTAACCAATACCGGAACTGGCCGAAATAGTTTCCGCCACGATCAGCGTCAACCACATAAAGCCCAGCGCAAAGCGCACGCCCACCAGGATCGACGGCAACGCGCCCGGCAGGATCACCTGCCAGAACAGGCTGAACCCGGACAACCCGTAACTGCGCGACATCTCCACCAGCGCCGGGTCGACGTTGCGAATGCCGTGGTAGGTATTCAGGTAGATCGGGAACAGCGTGCCGAGGGCCACCAGGAAAATCTTCGCCGTTTCGTCAATGCCGAACCACAGGATTACCAGCGGGATCAGCGCCAGGTGCGGCACGTTGCGAATCATCTGCACCGAGCTGTCGAGCAGGCGCTCGCCCCATGTCGACAGCCCGGTGATAAAGCCCAGAGCGAGGCCGATAGCGCCGCCGATCACAAAACCCAGGCCCGCGCGCCAGCCGCTGATGGCCAGGTGCGTCCAGATTTCACCGCTGCGCACCAGGTTAACCCCGGCCTCGATCACCGCGCTCGGCGCCGGCAGGATGCGCGTCGACAACCACCCCGCCGACACCGACACCTGCCACACCGCCAGCAACATCAGCGGCAGTACCCAAGGCGCCACGCGATGGCTCACTTTTTCAAGGTTCATCGCGCCGCCTCAGCTCTGTGACGCCGCTTTGGGAAGGATATCGTTGGCGACCATTTCGCCGAACGGGCTCACGTATCCGGCGCTTTTCGGTAATTCTGGACGCTCGATATCCAGGTGCGGGAACAGTAATTCGGCCACGCGGTACGACTCTTCCAGGTGCGGATAACCGGAGAAAATAAAGGTGTCGATGCCCAGCGCTGCGTATTCCTTTACGCGCTCGGCCACGGTTGCGCCGTCGCCTACCAACGCTGTACCCGCCCCGCCGCGAACCAGGCCGACGCCAGCCCACAGGTTGGGGCTGACTTCGAGGTTGTCGCGGTTGCCGCCGTGCAAGGCGGCCATGCGTTGCTGGCCCACCGAATCGAACCGCGCCAGTGAGGCTTGGGCGCGGGCGATGGTGTCGTCGTCCAAGTGGGAGATCAGTTTGTCGGCGGCTTTCCAGGCTTCGTCATTGGTTTCGCGCACGATCACATGCAGACGAATGCCGAAGCGTACAGTGCGCCCGAGCTTGGCGGCCTTGGCCCGCACTTGTTCGATTTTCTCGGCCACGGCGGCCGGTGGTTCGCCCCAGGTCAGCACCATTTCCACCTGTTCGGCCGCCAGGTCCTGGGCCGCTTCGGAGGAGCCACCGAAGTACAGCGGCGGCCGTGGCTGCTGGATCGGCGGGTAGAGCAATTTGGCGCCTTTGACGCTGATGTGTTGGCCGTCGTAATCCACGGTTTCGCCTTCAAGTACGCGGCGCCAGATACGGGTGAACTCCACCGAGGCCTGGTAGCGCTCTTCGTGGCTTAGGAACAGGCCATCACCGGCCAGTTCTTCGGGGTCGCCACCGGTCACCAGATTGAACAACGCCCGCCCGCCGGACAAACGATCCAGGGTCGCGGCCTGGCGCGCGGCCACCGTCGGGGAAATGATCCCCGGGCGCAGTGCGACCAGGAACTTGAGACGTTGGGTCACCGGGATCAGAGAAGCGGCCACCAGCCACGAGTCTTCGCAGGAACGCCCGGTGGGGATCAGCACCCCGCCGAAGCCCAGGCGATCGGCAGCCTGGGCGACTTGTTGCAGGTAACCGTGGTCCACGGCGCGAGCGCCTTCGGCAGTGCCAAGGTAATGACCGTCGCCGTGGGTAGGCAGGAACCAGAAAATATTGAGGCTCATGGAGTTGTCTCCTGAAGAAGTCGGATTACGGCGCTTTAGCAACAGCGGCCGGAGGCGTCCAGATCACGTCCTTGATGCTCAAGGGCTTGGGGATCAATTTGAGTTGGTAAAAGCTGTCGGCGATTTTCTGTTGAGCGGCCACCACTTGCGGGGTCAGGAACAGCGCGCCGTAGCCCTGGCGTTTTACCGAGGTGAGGGTGATGTCAGCCGGCAGGCCGAGCAGCGGCGCGACTTGGTCGGTGACTTCCTGCGGGTTGGCTTTGGACCACTCGCCCACGGCACGCACCTCTTCCACCAACGCGGTGATCACGTCGGGGTGCTGTTCGGCGTAGGGTTTGGTTGCCAGGTAGAACTGATGGTTGTCGGCGATGCCAGTACCGTCACGCAGGGTACGTGCTTGCAGTTGTTGCTCGGCGGCGGCCTGGTAGGGGTCCCAGATCACCCACGCATCCACACTGCCCCGCTCGAACGCCGCACGGGCATCGGCAGGCGGCAGGAATACGGTCTGCACATCGCTGTATTTCAGGCCGGCGTCCTCCAAGGCGCGCACCAGCAGGTAATGCACGTTGGAGCCTTTGTTGAGCACGATTTTCTTGCCCTTGAGCTCGGCCACCGATTTGATCGGTGAGTCTTTGGGCACCAGGATCGCTTCGCTGGTCGGTGCCGGTGGCTCGTAGGCCACGTAGAGCAGATCGGCACCGGCCGCCTGGGCGAAGACCGGCGGGGTTTCGCCGGTCACGCCGAAGTCGATGGAGCCGACGTTCAGACCTTCAAGCAACTGCGGGCCGCCAGGAAACTCGGTCCACTGCACCTGCACGCCTTGGGCGGCCAGACGTTTTTCCAGGGTGCCCTTGGCCTTGAGCAGGACCAAGGTGCCGTATTTCTGATAACCGATCCGCAGGGTCTCGGCGGCGTGAGCTTGAACAATGGCGCCGAAGGACACAGCCGCAGCAAACAGTGCGACCAGACCACGACGCAAGATGACAGTGCGCATGGCGCTCTCTCCAAAAATGCGATGAGGGGTTTTGGCTGCACCTGCTTGGCCGTTGGCGGCTGAGTAAGGTGAGTGTTTCCAGGTTTCAGGTACGGCTTAAATGCTCCAGCGAGCACTCAACAAACGTTCATTCAATACATGCGGATCAAGGGGTTTCGGGCGACGGGCCATGGCGCCGTAGAGCGTCTCTAGCGCCTCGTACAATCGCTGCTCCAGCACCGGCACCAACTGCGCCTGGGCACTGCCTTCGCCATAGGCGATCTGGCTGTCTTCGGCAAAAATGCCGTGGAGCAACTCCTGCGCCTTGAGCGCCGACAACACTGGCTTCAACGCGTAATCCACTGCCAGCATGTGCGCGATGCTGCCGCCGGTAGCCATTGGCAGCACCACCTTATGGGCCAAGGCCCGCTCAGGCAGCAGATCGAGCACGGTTTTCAACGCGCCGGAGAACGAAGCCTTGTAAACCGGCGTGGCGATCACCAGGCCGTCGGCGTTGGCGACCTGCTCCAGCAGGTCGATGACCTTTGGGCTGTCGAACCGAGCGTGCAGCAAGTCTTCGGCCGGGAAGTCCCGTACCTGGTAACTCACTACTTCCACGCCTTTGTGTTGCAACCACTGACGGGTTTTTTCCAGCAAGACCCCGGAGCGGGAACGCTGGCTGGGACTGCCTCCGAGTGTTACGACCAACATGCAGGAATTCCTTGAGCAAGTGCCGGCGGTTCGCTGAAGTGGCGATGGCGCCAAGATGGAACAGACCTTATCAGCTGATTCATATATCTATAAATCTTATTTTTTCATTTGTTTATTCCTTAAAAACATATGCACTTTATCAATCGCCAGGCGAAAAAAAAGGCCGTGGAAACGGCCTGAAAACCCCTGCTTTGATTCAGTTACAGATGCGGTACATCGTCTGCGAGAGGAGGGCTTGCCCCCGAGGCGATAGCGTCAACGATTGGGCTGCGGGGTCAGCCGCAGGTACGGCTTCACTGCGCGATAGCCCTTTGGAAAGCGTTTCTTGATCTCGTCCTCGTCCTTGAGCGACGGCACGATCACCACTTCATCCCCGTCTTGCCAGTTGGCGGGCGTGGCGACCTTGTGGTTATCGGTCAATTGCAGCGAGTCGATCACCCGCAGGATTTCATGGAAGTTGCGCCCGGTGCTGGCCGGGTAGGTGATGGTCAGGCGAATCTTTTTGTTTGGGTCAATTACGAACAACGATCGCACGGTGAGGGTGTCGCTGGCATTGGGGTGGATCAGGTCGTAGAGATCAGAGACCTTGCGATCGGCATCGGCCAGGATTGGGAAGTTGACGGTGGTGTTCTGGGTTTCGTTGATGTCTTCGATCCACTTGTGGTGCGAGTCCACTGGGTCAACCGACAGCGCGATGGCTTTGACGCCGCGCTGGGCGAATTCGTCTTTGAGCTTGGCGGTGAAGCCCAGCTCGGTAGTGCATACCGGCGTGAAGTCGGCCGGGTGGGAAAACAACACTCCCCAGCTATCGCCCAACCACTCGTGGAAACGAATTTTGCCGGCGCTGGAATCCTGTTCGAAGTCGGGGGCGATATCGCCCAGTCTGAGGCTCATGGTGTGGCTCCTGATGAGTGCTTATGGAGCCCACTGTGCATGGGTTGTGGCTATTTTAAAAAGAATAAATATCGATTTATCTAGACGATAAAAGAATATTAAAAATCGTTCATTGGACGGCGAAACGGAGGCTGTGCATCATCAATTTCAAGGTTCGAGAAGGCCTTGAGACGCTGCACAAAGAGGGGTTCAGGAAGGGCTTACGGGGGTGAGCCCGACTTGAGTAAACGAAGAAACCTCGCAATATGCGAGGTTTCTTCCATACAACCTTACAAGAAGCTGTAGGTGTAGTTGAAGATCAGGCGAGTCTGATCCTGGTCTTGGATGCCGGTGCCGCTACCACGGTAAGCACCGTGACGCAGAGTGGTACCAAAGCCTTTGAGCACACCTTGTTGGATGGTGTAGTCGATACGCATATCGCGTTCCCACTCGGACTGATCACCACCACCGCCCACGGCTTTGATGTTGTCGCCATGCAGGTAGGCAATCGAGGTTTTCAGGCCTGGAACACCCAGTGCGGCGAAGTCATACGAGTATTGACCGAAAGTCGTGTTTTCACCCGCACGGACGAACGAGTTGATCATGCTGTCGGTGAACAGGTAGAAGCTCGAACCGCCAGCACCTTCGTTACGACCGCGACCATCCACGACACTGCCCTGGTTCAGCCAGACGAAACCGCCGTCATCGCTGACGCGCTGGTGGCCGACCATGAAGGCGTTGCCACCCAGGGAGTAGGTGAACATGGCGCTCCAGGTTTTGTTATCAACCTCGCCAGTGTTCTTCGCGTAGCCGCCGTTGTTGTTGAAACGGTAGCCAACGTCGCCGTTCTTGCCGTCGGAGCTGCTGTCGAAGTAACGCAGATCGGTCTTGAACGATTGACCTTCACTGATCGGGTATACGTGGACCAGGCCCAGGAAGTGCTGCTTGTAGTAGTCTTCCAGGTTGGCGTAGTAGTACTGCAGCGTCAGGTCTTTGGTGACCTTCCAGTCGGCACCGCCAAACATGAACTTGTTGCTTTCCTGGGTGCCGCCGTTAACGGCCAGCCCGGTGCTGTTGCTCGACGCACGGCCAGTAGCGTGCTCAAGTTGACCGGCGTTAAAGGTCACATTGTCGATTTCTTTGGAGGTAACAGTGCCGCCTTCAAAGGTTTGCGGCAGCAGACGACCGTCGCTCGCAATCAGGATCGGCAGGTTCGGTGCCAAAGCCCCACCCAGATGCGCTTCGGTCTTGGAGAAGCGGGCCTTGACGTTGGCACTTGCGCTGCTCCAGCTGCTCACCGCAGAACCGTCGGTGTCACTTGGCACGAAGGTGTTGCTGTTCGGGTGATGGCCTTTGCCGCCATCTAAGTGGAAACCGACCAATGCCTGAGCATCAATACCAAAACCAACCACGCCTTGAGTGAAGCCAGACAGGTAGTTGAACTTCAAGCCGGTGGCTGTTTCGCGCTGATCACTGCCGCCGTCACGTTGATCGTTATCGAAATACAGAGTGCGCGAGCTGACACTTGCCTTGCTATCTTCAATGAAACCAGCAGCGCCTGCTTGCTGAGCGATTGCGCCCAGGGCTACAGCCAATGCCAAGGTGGACTTCTTCATGTACCGCTCCTCTCGTTTCTAATTTTTGTAGTTCTTTGGTCTCGGGTCTGACGCCCTCGATCCACAGATGCGCGATTAGCGCCAGATAGTGACTACCAAGTCAATCGTAACCTAGTGTGTCTACTACTTTCGTCTAACCGCTGTTGATTTGGTCCCTGCAGGGTCATGAGTTTTTCATACACCCAAAAAGAATTGTTTCATTCTTTTTCATACTGTTTTGGAATAAGCCATTGCGTAGATCGGGTAGGTCAGAGTAGACGAACCTATCTGGATGGTAATTCCTAAAAAGTATTTTTTTTGGCGCTATTTAGATCAGTAAAAAGTAGACGTAATGCTGCATACGTCACTCACGATCAAAAAGGCGACGCCATGATGGCTAAACGCATATCCTCCCGTCAATTTGTTACAGTTTTTGTATCGCAACAGCTTCTTTTGATTACAGTGTCGTAGCAACCGAAGGGCCAGGGCAGCGTCTTCGCCACGCAATCTACGCCGTACAGCGCTTACGGTATCGGTCAAAATCAAGCTTTCTGAAGGGTTTGTGGCGCTTTACGACTGTCACGTTGTCGCACCCCAAGCGCTCGGCAAGTTCTGAAAAAGCCCACAAAAAAGTAGGCGCGAGCTGACTCGCACCTACAGTCTTACGCGGCGCTTAGAGGGCTTTTTCGAAAATCTTCGAATTGCGCTGGTAGTTGTACAGCGAGGCGCGCGCGGACGGCAGACGGTCCACGCTGCTTGGCACAAACCCACGCTCCCGGAACCAATGGGCAGTGCGGGTGGTGAGGACGAACAACGTTTTCAAGCCCTGAGCCCTGGCGCGGGTTTCGATGCGCTCAAGCAGCTCATCGCCGCGCCCGCCGTGGCGGTATTCGGGGTTCACCGCCAGGCACGCGAGTTCACCGGCATCCGAATCGGCGATCTGGTACAGCGCCGCGCAGGCGATGATCATGCCTTCGCGTTCGACCACGCTGAACTGCTCGATTTCGCGCTCCAGCACTTCCCGCGAGCGGCGCACCAAAATGCCCTGCTCTTCCAACGGGCTGATCAGGTCGAGCAGGCCACCGACGTCCTCAATCGCCGCCTCGCGCACCAACTCGAATTGCTCCTGAGCCACCAACGTACCGCCACCGTCGCGGGTGAACAGTTCGGTGAGCAGCGCGCCGTCTTCGGCATAGCTGACGATATGGCTGCGCCCTACCCCGCCCCGGCAAGCCTGGGCCGCTGCGTCGAGCAATTCGGCTTGGTAGTTGCTGCTGCCCAGGCGCTGCAAATGCGCCGGCACTTGCTGCGGACGCAACTCGCGCACCAAACGCCCATGTTCATCGATCAGGCCGAGATCGGCACCGAACAGCAGCAATTTATCGGCTCCCAAGTCGATCGCGGCGCGAGTAGCGACATCTTCGCAGGCCAGGTTGAAAATCTCTCCGGTGGGCGAGTAACCCAGGGGCGACAGCAAGACGATAGAGCGCTCGTCCAACAGGCGATTGATGCCCTTGCGGTCGACCCGGCGCACTTCGCCGGTGTGGTGGTAGTCCACGCCTTCGAGTACGCCGATGGGGCGTGCAGTTACCAGATTGCCGCTGGCCACCCGCAGGCGCGAGCCCTGCATGGGCGATGAGGCCATGTCCATCGACAGGCGCGCTTCGATGGCGATACGCAGATGGCCGACCGCATCGATCACGCACTCCAGGGTAGCGGCATCGGTGATGCGCATGCCTTCGTGGTAAGCCGGGGTGAGGCCGCGCGCTTCAAGGCGCGCTTCGATCTGTGGACGCGAACCGTGCACCAGCACCAGGCGCACGCCCAGACTGTGGAGCAGCACCAGGTCGTGGACGATATTGCCGAAGTTGGGATGGTCCACACCATCGCCCGGCAACATGACCACAAAGGTGCAGTCGCGGTGGGCATTGATGTAAGGGGAAGCATGACGAAGCCAATTGACGTATTCGGGCATAACACCTGGGCCTGTAATAAAAAGCAGCCAAAAAAGGATGAATCGTGAAAGCGCACGGCGGGCTGATGGTTATCGTCGGAACAGGCTTGGCGACACGCTCACTCTCCTTCTATGTACGAACAGGCAGGGGTTAATTTATGCGGGTTTCAGGCAGTAATGTTCGATCAAATCCCGCAATAGACGCACTGTAGGCGTCAGGCGTGACATTTCGAGGTATTCGCCCGGCTGGTGCGCACAGGCGATATCGCCAGGGCCGAGCACCAGGGTTTCACAACCAAGGCGCTGAAGATAAGGCGCTTCGGTGCCGAACGCTACTGCTTCGGCACGATGACCGGTCAAACGTTCCGCAACCCGCACCAGCTCGGCGTCTTCCGGCTGCTCGAATGGCGGCACCGCCGGGAACAGCGGCGCGTAGTCGATCTTGACTTGATGGCGCTCGGCCAACGGTTGGAGCTTCTGCCGAATGGCATCGCGCAACACTTGAGGATCCATACCGGGCAGGGGGCGCAAATCGAACTCCAGGGAGCATTGGCCACAGATGCGGTTGGGGTTGTCGCCGCCGTGGATGCAGCCGAAGTTCAGGGTCGGTTGCGGCACGCTGAATTGCGGATTGCGGTACTCGCGCTGCCAGGCCAGGCGCAGGCCGCGCAGTTCACCGATGGCATCGTGCATGGCTTCAAGGGCGCTATGGCCGAGGCTGGGGTCCGACGAATGGCCGCTGCGACCGAGAATGTCGATGCGCTCCATCATCACGCCTTTATGCAGGCGGATCGGTTTGAGGCCCGTCGGCTCGCCAATCACCGCCGCGCGGCCCAGTGGGCGACCGGCCTCGGCCAGCGCACGGGCGCCGGACATGGAGCTTTCTTCATCGCAGGTAGCGAGGATCAGCAAGGGCTGCTTGAACGGTTGATCCAGCAGCGGCAACACTGCCTCGATTATCAAGGCGAAAAAGCCTTTCATGTCGCAACTGCCCAATCCTACCCAGCGACCGTCGATTTCCGTCAGTTTCAGCGGGTCGGTTTTCCACAACGCGGGGTCATAGGGCACGGTGTCGCTATGCCCGGCCAGCACCAGGCCGCCAGGGCCGCTGCCGAAACTGGCGAGCAGATTGAATTTGCCTGGGCTGACGGTCTGGATGTCGATGCTGAACCCCAGGTCACCCAGCCAGCCGGCAAGCAGGTCGATCACCGGGCGGTTGGTCTGGTCCAGGGACGCCTGGGTGCAACTGACCGACGGCGCGGCAATCAACGCGGCGAACTGCTCTTTCATGGACGGCAACGGCATATACAGTCTCCCCACTTCCCGGATGAACCTCACTATAGAGGCATCTGCACGACACAATAAACCGTTGCGGCGCGTTGCCGGGCTCAGTCCTGTACACTGCACGACCTTGGCAGCCACTCTTTTCCCCGGCTGCGCTCCCGATCCTGGATTTTCCGGCCATGCAGAAAGAAACCGAAATCAAGCTCCGCGTCAGCCGCGAAACACTCGCCGCGCTGCGTGAGCACCCGTTACTGAAAAAACGCAACAAAAGTGGCTGGGAACGCCGTGAGTTGATGAACCAGTATTTCGACACCCCCGAGCGCGACCTGGCCCAGGCCAAGGTTGCCCTGCGCCTGCGCAAGGACGGTGACGACATCATTCAAACCCTCAAGACCCGTGGCCAGAGCGTCGCCGGCTTGTCGGAACGCAATGAGTACAACTGGGACTTGCCCAAAGCCAAGCTCGACGTGAAGAAACTCGACGGCGAGTGCTGGCCCGAGCAACTGGCCGAGCTGGACAAAAAAACCCTCAAACCGATTTTTACCACCGACTTCGTGCGTGAACGCGCCGAAATCGCCTGGGGCCGCGGCAAGGCCAAGGTAGTGATCGAAGCCGCTCTGGACCTGGGCCATGTAGTGGCCGGCAAACAGAAAGAAGAAATCTGCGAGCTGGAACTGGAACTGCGCGAAGGCGAGCCGGCCGCCCTGCTGGAACTGGCCGCCGAACTGGCCGCCACCCTGGCGCTGATGCCATGCGATATCAGCAAGGCCGAGCGCGGCTACCGCCTGTATGACGCCAGCAGTTACTCCCTGAGCCTGCCGGCGCCACAGCTACACGCCGAAATGCCGCTGGACGATGCTTTCGCCGCCCTGATGTGGCACCTGCTCGGCAGCAGCCAGCGCCTGGCTGAACAATACCGTTTCAACGGCCACTGGCGCCTGCTGCAGGACTGGGTCGATAACCTCGGCGAACTGCGTGCTCTGGTCGGCAGCCTCGGCCAGGCCGCGCCCCGCCAGTCCACCAGCGAACTGCGCACTGCGCTGGACGCGCTGCTGGAAGACTGGCGCCCACTGGTGCAGGCCGGTGACGATGATGAAGACATCCGTAAAGCCGCACCGGAACAATTCGCCGAAGAATTGGAAGACGTGCGCTGGGGCCTGTTCTCACTCAACACGTCGCGCTGGTTGATGGCCCGCACTTGGACCGCCGACCGCAACGTGCGTGGCAACCGCCAGGGCGCCGCGCAAATCGCCAACTGGTTGCCGCGCCTGCTGGCCGACGACGCCGTCGCCTTGCAACTGCCACGCTACCAGCAGCAGCCGGAAGACTTGGCCGAGCAACTGCCACGTATCGAACGCATCCAGGCCTGGCTACACCACACCCGCCATGTGCTGGACATTCCGGAACTGGATCGTCTCTACGGCGAGCTGAACAAGTTGGCGCTACTGGCCAACCAGCCGATCACCGATGAGTCGCTGGATGCGCGGATGCACCAGGCGATTGCGGTGTATCAGAACCGTGCGTGGAAGACCCTGCTGCGTCTGTAACATTGCAATCGGCCGCCAGCCCTCCCACATTTGAAATGCATTCCAAGTGTGGGAGGGGGCTCGCCCCCGATAAGGTCCACCCGGTCAGCGCAATACTGGCAGGCTGGTGGTCGACTTGATTTCAGACAGCGCCACAATCGAATTGACCTCCTGAATCCCCGGCACCATTGACAGCTTCTCGAAGAAAAACCGTTCGTACGCCTCGATGTCCGACGTCACGATGCGCAGCAGGAAATCCACTGCCCCCATCAGCACGTAACACTCCAACACTTCCGGAAACCCGCGAATCGCCTCGGTGAATTCGGTGAAGTTGGAACGGCCGTGGGCGTTGAGTTTGACCTCGGCGAATATCTGCGTGTTAAGGCCGATTTTCTTGCGATCCAGCAATGTCACCTGACCGCGTATCACCCCTTCCTCCTTGAGCCGTTGAATCCTGCGCCAACAGGGCGACTGGGACAGGCCGACCTGCTCGGCGATCTGCGCGCTGGACAGCGATGCATCTTCTTGCAGCAACGCCAGGATGCGGCGATCGTAGGCGTCCAATTCACTGTGCATAAAAATACCTTCTTTAGACCGTCTATTGGATTGAATACGTTTTTATGTCCGTATTTACGCCAATATTAGATAAGAAATCTCCGAGGTTGGATGTAAAAATTCCTCCACTCAATTTGGAGAGTCAGCATGCACGCCGTCGAAACCACTCCGCCTGTCACCCGCGTCGATGCATGGGCCGTCAACACCGCCCACTGTCAGGCCCATTACCAGATCGTCGCCGAAGCCGAGCCCGATGTGCTGTGCCGCGTGCTCAACTATTTCGCCCTGCAATTTCTTACGCCTCGGCAGGTCTCGGTGAGTCGAGACGTAGACGCACTGAATATCCAAATTGTGCTCGATGGTCTGAGCTGGCATCGGGCCCAGGTGATCGGCGAAAAGATTCGAAACCTGATCAGCGTATGTTCTCTGGACGTGTGGACGCCCGATGCACTGGGGGCCGGCGTCCAGATGGCGGTCGCCAGGTAAAAACCTGCAACACAGGTTGACGTGGAGAACGTCGGAGGCTGACTAGCCTGGGGAAACATCCAAGGCCATCCGGAAACCTCTTCATGCCTGCTGATCGTCGTTTGGAGCTGCAACCGTTGCTGCCACCCTTGGTGGAATATGGGCTGATTACGCCCGACATCGCGCACCGCTTATCGGCGCTGCCAGCCGATACGACCCGCCACCCACTGGAGCGCATCGCGGAGCTGGGGCCATGCCTGGAACGCCTCACTCAGTGGCTTGCCGAGCAGGCCGGGCAAGTCTATCTACGCATCGACCCGCTGAAGATCGACGTCGCGACGGTGGTGCCGCTGATGTCCCATGCGTTCGCCCAACGCCACGGCATCCTCGCGGTGGCGGTGGACGCGCAAACCGTCACCGTTGCCAGTGCGCAGCCCTATGTGACCTGCTGGGAGGCCGGCCTGGCGCAGGTGCTCAAGCGTTCGATCACGCGCGTGGTGGCCAACCCGCAGGATATTCAACGCTGCATCGGCGAATTCTATCGACTGGCACAATCGGTCAACGGTGCTGAGCAGAAGGTCACCGCACCGGGCCATCCGGACCTGCTCAACCTTGGGGGCAGCGATCAGGAGCCGGACGCTAACGATGCACACATTGTCCATATCGTCGATTGGCTGCTGCAGTACGCCTTTGCCCAGCGGGCCAGTGATATCCATATCGAGCCCTGCCGGGATCAGGGCCGCGTGCGCTTTCGCATTGACGGGTTGCTGCACGATGTCTATCAATTCCCACCCCAGGTTACGGTGGCTGTGGTCAGCCGCCTCAAGAGCCTGGGCCGCATGAACGTGGCGGAGAAACGTAAACCCCAGGACGGTCGGGTGAAGACCAAAAGCCCGGCGGGTACTGAAATCGAGTTGCGCCTGTCGACCCTACCCACGGCCTTCGGCGAAAAACTGGTGATGCGGATTTTCGACCCTCAGGTCCTGCTCAAGAGTTTTGACCAGTTGGGTTTGTCGGATGACGACCGGCACCGCTGGAATGCCATGACGCGCCAGACCAACGGCATCATCCTGGTCACCGGGCCTACCGGCTCAGGCAAAACCAGCACGCTCTACACCACGCTCAAGCAGCTCGCGACCCGTGAGGTCAACCTGTGCACCGTGGAAGACCCGATCGAGATGGTCGAGCCGGCGTTCAATCAGATGCAGGTGCAACACAATATCGACCTGACCTTTGCCAGCGGCATCCGCGCTCTACTGCGCCAGGACCCGGACATCATCATGATCGGCGAGATTCGCGATCAGGAAACCGCAGAAATGGCTATCCAGGCCGCGCTGACCGGGCATCTCGTGCTGTCCACCCTGCACACCAACGACGCGCCCAGCGCCATCAGTCGGCTTCAGGAACTGGGTATTGCTCATTATTTGATCAAGGCTACCTTGTTGGGGGTGATGGCGCAGCGCTTGGTACGGGTGCTATGTCCTTATTGCAAGCGTATGGGCGATGACGGCCATGAAGCGGTGGGATGTGCGGAGTGCCGTCACAGCGGTTACCGGGGAAGAGCCGGTGTTTACGAAATCATGATATTGGACGAGTCGCTCAAAGCGCTGATTACCCCGGGCGCCGATGTTCAAGCCCTGCGTCAGGCGGCGATGGCGCACGGGATGTGCAGCTTGCGCATGGCGGGCATGCAGAAGGTCAGGACGGGGCAGACCACCTTGGCTGAAGTGCTGCGGGTCACCCCCTCAGATTCAGTAACAAATCCCTAGATTACGGCGCGGGCAGATCGTTCTTATCGCAGACAACACCATTACAATCAGCAAACGTTGCGTCACTGACATCATCAGATAGGGAATCGTCATGCAAATCGGAACCGTACTGCTGCTCTTTGTAGGATTGGCCATCGCCATTCTGTTCATGGGCTTCAAAGTCGTGCCCCAGGGTTACCAATGGACGGTCGAGCGCTTTGGCCGCTATACGAACACGCTCAAGCCAGGCCTGAATATCATCATCCCGGTCATGGACCGTATCGGTCGCAAGATCAACGTAATGGAAAGCGTGCTGGATATCCCGCCGCAAGAAGTCATCACTGCCGATAACGCCACCGTGCAGATCGATGCCGTGTGTTTCTTCCAGGTGGTCAATACCGCTCAGGCTGCCTACGAGGTCAACAACCTCGAACACGCCATTCGGAATCTGCTGCAAACCAATATCCGAACCGTACTCGGCTCGATGGAACTGGATGCGATGCTGAGCCAGCGCGATGGCATCAATGAAAAACTGCTGAAAACCGTGGACGAAGCCACCGCGCCCTGGGGCATCAAGATCACACGTATCGAAATCAAAGACATCAGCCCCCCGGCCGACCTGATGGCGGCCATGTCCGGCCAGATGAAAGCCGAGCGGATCAAACGTGCGCAAATCCTTGAAGCTGAAGGGCTGCGGGCCTCGGCGATCCTCACCGCAGAGGGCAAAAAGCAGGCCCAGATTCTGGAGGCCGAAGGTAGCCGGCAAGCGGCGTTCCTCGAATCCGAAGCCCGCGAACGCCAGGCCGAGGCTGAAGCACGGGCGACCCAAGTGGTGTCGGAAGCCATCGCCTCGGGCAACGTGCAGGCGGTCAACTACTTCGTCGCGCAAAAGTATATCGACGCCCTGGGCAAGCTGGCCTCGGCCAACAACAGCAAGGTCATCCTGATGCCGCTTGAAGCCAGCCAGGTGATCGGTGCGGTCGGTGGCATCGGCGAGATCGTCAAGGCAACGTTCGATAACAAGAAGGGCTGAGGCCATCGCCATGTGGGATTTCCTGCTGCACCTGTCGTTTTGGGATTGGCTGGCCTTGGGCACAGTGCTGTTGATTCTTGAGGTCTTCGGCGCCGGTGGTTACCTGCTATGGATGGGTATCGCAGCGGCAGCCGTGGGCGTGATCAAGTTTCTGGTTCCGCCCCTCGCGCTGGAATGGCAACTTCTGTTGTTTGCCGTGCTGTCGATATTGACGGCGGTGTACTGGTGGAAACGTCAGCGCAGCAGCGCCAAGGTCAGTGACCAACCGGGGCTGAATGAACGCGGCTCAGAGTTGATCGGCCGCACATTCGTGGTGCACCAGGCGATTGTGGATGGAAGAGGTAAGGTGAAGGTCGGCGACGGTGTGTGGATGGTCAGCGGCCCCGACTGCCCGGTAGGCGCTCAAGTACGCGTGATTGCCCAGGAAGGCGTGGTGTTGAAGGTTGAAACTGTTTAGTCAATGACGGAACTCGATTGGGCTAACCACGATCCAAACGTACAGATCACCCACCCGGAGTCACCCATCATGCGTCTCAAATATGCTGTCGCAACCCTCGCTGTGCTTTCCCTTCCTGTCGGTTCAGCCATGGCCGACAGTTTCTGGCGCAATGTCATCTCCTCCGGTGCCACCACCGGCTCGACCTACCTGACATTCAAAGACCACAAACTGGTGGTCGCCGCTCAAGACGACGCCGGCAGCTTCGTAGCCAGCGACGGTGGTATCCGTGGCCCGTACCTGGAGGCCGCAATGCAGAAAGTCCGCGCCGACAACCCAGGCTTGCAAGCCACGGACATGGAGTTGGCCAACGCCATCCTCGCGAAAAACGCTGTCACTGAGTGATAGCTTCTCGCTGAAAAATGCCGCTTTTGAAGCGGCATTTTTTTGCCCGTAAGGCGACGATTCATTCACAGGCGACAGGCTATATTCAGTCGAACCGTGCAACCATGCCGGTGCGCACACGCCTCACCACCATCGCCAATCAGAACGGATGCCGTCATCGTCATGAGCCAACAGCCTTTCCTGCCGTTTTCCAAACCCACCATCGATGAAGCCACCATTTCGGCAGTAGGCGACGTATTGCGCTCGGGCTGGATCACCAGCGGGCCGAAGGTGCAGGCGTTCGAGGCGCAACTTTCGGAATATTTTGGCGGCCGTCCGGTGCGCACGTTTAACTCAGGCACCTGCACCATGGAGATTGCCTTGCGCATCGCGGGCATCGGGCCGGGCGATGAAGTCATCACTACACCGATCTCCTGGGTAGCCACCGCCAACGTCATTCTGGAAGTTGGCGCCACACCGGTATTCGCCGATATCGACCCTGTTACCCGTAATATCGACCTGGCCCAAGTGGAAGCCGCGATCACGCCACGCACCAAGGCAATCATTCCTGTCTATCTGGCCGGCTTGCCGCTGGACATGCCGATGCTCTATGCACTGGCCAATAAGTACAACCTGCGTATCGTCGAAGATGCCGCCCAGGCGCTGGGCTCCACCTGGGACGGCGAGCGCATCGGCGCCACTGGGGATTTCGTGTCGTTCAGTTTCCAGGCAAACAAGAACATCACCTGCTCCGAGGGCGGCTGCCTGGTGCTGAACAATGCCGATGAGGCGCGGCTGGCCGAAAAGTACCGCCTGCAGGGCGTGACCCGTACCGGCTTCGACGGTCTGGATGTGGATGTGCTGGGCGGCAAGTTCAATATGACTGACATTGCCGCCGCCATTGGGCAGGGACAATTCGCTCATATCGAGCAGATCACTGCCCATCGCCAGAATCTTGCGCGTCACTACTTCAACTGTTTTGGCAGTGACTTCGAAGAAAAGTACGGGGCGCAACTGCCGCCGGCCGACTTCGAAAACAGCAACTGGCACCTGTTCCAACTCGTGCTGCCGGAACGCCAGGACGGTTTGCCCGCCCGCGCTACATTTATGGAGCGGATGCAGGCCCACGGTGTTGGCATTGGCTATCACTACCCGCCGATCCACCTGCTGAGCCTGTATCGGGCGCAGGGTTTCAAGGAAGGCATGTTCCCGGTGGCGGAAAAGGTCGGGCGTTTGATCGTGTCGTTGCCGATGTTCACGGCGATGACGGAGGCGGATGTGGAGCGCTCGGTGGCGGCGGTAAAGGCCGTCTTGACGGCGAGCTGAACACTCACGGCTCAATGTGGGAAGGAACTGGCGCCCTCCCACATGAGACGTGCGTTATTCGCCGATGGAAGCTTTGTAGCCGGCGGCATCCAGCAGCTTGTCCAACTCAGCCGGATTGCTTGGCTTGAGCTTGAAGATCCATGCCGCGTACGGGTCGGAGTTCAGCAGTTCAGGGCTACCGCTCAATTCCTCATTGACGGCAGTCACTTCACCTGCGATCGGGGCGTAGATATCCGAAGCCGCTTTCACCGACTCAACCACCCCAGCCTGGCCACCGGCCGCGAACGTGGCGCCCACCTCAGCCAACTCAACAAACACCACATCCCCCAACGCTTCCTGGGCGTGATCGGAAATACCGACGGTCACCGTGCCGTCAGCTTCCAAACGGGCCCATTCATGACTCTCGGCAAAACGCAGGTCGGCTGGGATATTGCTCATTGTCTGTGTCCTCAAGAAGAAATGTCAGCGGCCATTGGCCCGCCGGAATAGTTAGATCAAGGTTTTGCCATGACGTACAAAGGTCGGTTTGACCACTCGAACCGGGTACCACTTGCCGCGGATTTCCACTTCGGCCCGGTCGGCGGTTGCCTTCGGTACACGCGCCAGGGCAATGGATTTGCTCAGCGTAGGAGAGAAACTACCACTGGTGATCTCCCCTTCGCCAACATTGGCGATACGAACCACCTGATGAGCGCGTAAAACCCCACGTTCTTCCAGCACCAGCCCCACCAATTTGAACTGCACACCCGCCGCCTGCTCTGCTTCCAGCGCGGCGCGACCGATGAAATTGCGCTCGGCCGGCTCCCAGGCGATGCTCCAAGCCATATTGGCTGCCAGCGGCGAAACGTCTTGGTGGATGTCCTGGCCATAGAGGTTCATACCGGCCTCAAGGCGCAACGTGTCACGAGCGCCCAGGCCGATGGGCGAGATGCCGGCCCCAACCAGATCGTTGAAAAAACCCGGTGCCTGATCGGCAGGCAGCACAATTTCCAGGCCGTCTTCGCCGGTGTAACCCGTGCGGGCGATAAACCAATCGCCATCGGCCTGGCCTTCGAAAGGCTTGAGTTGATGAATCAAGGCGCCACGCGACTGAGTGACCAGCTCGGCAATTTTATGCCGGGCTTGGGGGCCTTGGATGGCGAGCATCGCCAGTTCCGGCCGTTCACGCAGTTGCGCTTGGTACTCGCCCAGTTGCGCCTGCATCCAGGCCATGTCCTGGTCACGGGTGGCGGCGTTGACCACCAGCCGGTAACCGGTTTCGGTGCGGTACACGATCATGTCGTCCACCACACCGCCCCGCTCGTTGAGCATGGCGCTGTACAACGCATGGCCGCAGCCATGCAAACGACCGACATCATTGGCCAGCAGGTGCTGGAGCCATTCCTTGGCCTGGGGGCCTGTGACATCGATCACGGTCATATGAGATACATCGAACACCCCGCAGTCGCGTCGCACCTGATGGTGCTCTTCAACTTGCGAGCCGTAGTGCAAAGGCATATCCCAACCGCCAAAATCGACCATTTTCGCGCCGAGGGCGAGATGCAGGTCATACAGAGGCGTACGCTGTCCCATGGGTTTCTCCTTCCGGGCTTGGCGAAGGTGCGCAGCGTTGCCAAACGCGCTGGAAGCCTTGAACGACAAGGTCTGCAGTCACGCTAAGCGCGCCGATCCGAAGGATGGACCGCACCGAATGCCGCGCATTGTAGCCGCAAGCCGTAGGACTGGCACCTAACCGATTTGCCGAGCTGAACGACGGATCAGCCCGATGACCGGCAGCAGACCCACCAACACCAGCGTCAATGCCGGCAGAGAGGCCCGCGCCCACTCGCCCTCGCTGGTCATTTCAAACACGCGTACCGCCAGCGTGTCCCAGCCGAACGGGCGCATCAGCAGGGTGGCGGGCATTTCCTTGAGCACATCGACAAACACCAACAACGCCGCGCTCAAGGCGCCGGGAAGCAACAGCGGCAGATACACTTTGCAAAACAGTCGCGGACCACTCACACCCAGGCTGCGCGCAGCCTCCGGCAACGATGGACGGATTCGCGCCAGGCTGTTTTCCAGTGGCCCGAACGCAACCGCCAGGAAGCGCACCAGATACGCCAGCACCAACGCAGCGAGGCTACCGAGCAGCAACGGTCTGCCCGCACCGCCCAGCCAGCCAGACAGCGGCACCACCAGTTCGCGGTCCAGATAGCTGAAGGCCAACATGATCGACACCGCCAGCACCGACCCCGGCAAGGCATAGCCCACATTGGCCAGGCTGATCCCGGAACGAATCGCCCGAGTCGGCGACAGCCGGTTGGCGAAGGCCAGCACCAAAGCCACGCTCACAGTGATCAACGCGGCAATCGCGCCGAGATACAGGGTGTGGACGATCAAGCCGGCGTAGCGCTCATCCAGGTCGAAGCGGCCGCGTTGCCAGAACCAAGCCACCAGCTGCAGCATCGGAATCACAAACGCGCACGCAAATACCAGCCCGCACCAGGTACTCGCCGCCGCCGCTTTGAACCCTCGCAGGTGATACAGCGCCTTGCTCCGCGGCCGTTCATTGCTGGGGCGGCTGGCGCCTCGCGCGCGGCGCTCGCCGTAGAGCACCAGCATAACCACCAGCAGCAACAAGCTAGCCAGCTGGGCTGCGCTGGACAGGCTGAAAAATCCGTACCACGTCTTGTAGATGGCGGTGGTGAACGTATCGAAGTTGAACACCGAGACGGCGCCAAAATCCGCCAGGGTCTCCATCAGCGCCAGGGCCACACCCGCCCCGATGGCCGGTCGCGCCATGGGCAGCGCCACACGCCAGAACGCCTGCCAGGGCGATTGCCCCAGCACCCGCGCGGCTTCCATCAAGCCCTTGCCCTGGGCCAGGAACGCGGTGCGTGCCAATAGGTAGACATAGGGATAGAACACCAGCACCAACACGATGATTACGCCACTGGTGGAACGCACCCGGGGCAGGCGCAGGCCCGTACCGAACCACTCACGCAGCAGCGTCTGCACCGGACCCGAAAAGTCCAGCAAGCCGACAAAGACAAAAGCCAGCACATAAGCCGGAATGGCGAAAGGCAACATCAATGCCCAGTCGAGCCAGCGCCGTCCGGGAAATTCGCAGAGACTGGTCAGCCAGGCCAGGCTGACCCCCAGCAGCGTCACGCCCACGCCCACACCCAGCACCAGCGTGAGGGTATTGCCCAGCAGGCGTGGCATCTGGGTATCCCAGAGGTGAGACCAGATTTGCGCATCGATGCTTTGCCAGGACAACACCAGCACGCTCAGCGGCAGCAGCACCAGGGCGGCGACGGTGAAGACCGGCAGGTACCAGCGGCGTTGGGCGGGGTGGGCCAAAGGGGGGCTCTCGGTAATGAATATCTTGAAATCACCGCAACCCAATGTGGGAGGGGGCTTGCCCCCGATGGCAGCGGATCAGTCACTGATCAGTAGACTGACACTCTGACATCGGGGGCAAGCCCCCTCCCACAGTTAGATCTGCGGCGTCCTACAAATTGTACTTAGTTCCAGCCGGCGCGATCCATCAACCGAATGGCTTCTGCCTGACGTTTACCGGCGACTTCCACCGGCAGGGTATCCGCAACGAACTTACCCCAGGTCGCCACTTCGGCCGACGGCGGCACTGCCGGGTTGGCCGGGAACTCCTGGTTCACGTCGGCGAAGATCTTCTGTGCTTCAGGGGTGGTCATCCACTCCACCAGGGCCTTGGCGGCGTCCGGATATGGCGCGTACTTGGTCAGGCCGATGCCAGACAGGTTCACATGCACGCCTCGGTCGCCCTGGTTGGGCCAGAACAGTTTTACCGGCAGGTCAGGCTTCTGTTTGTGCAGACGGCCGTAGTAGTAGGTGTTGACGATGCCTACATCGCACTGGCCCGCATTGATGGCCTCCAACACGGCGATGTCATCGGAGAACACGTCGGTAGACAGGTTATTGACCCAGCCCTTGATGATTTCTTCGGTCTTGGCCGCGCCATGGGTTTCGATCAGGGTCGCGGTCAGGGACTGGTTGTAGACCTTTTTCGCCGTGCGCAGGCACAGGCGGCCTTCCCACTGCTTGTCTGCCAGGGCTTCGTACGTGGTCAGATCACTGGGTTTAACCCGGTCGGTGGAGTACGCGATGGTCCGCGCGCGCAGGCTCAAGCCGGTCCAGGAATGGGCCGATGAGCGGTATTGAAGGGGAATGTTCTTGTCGATCACCGGGGAGGTGAACGGTTGCAGGATGCCCATTTGCTCGGCTTGCCAGAGGTTGCCGGCGTCGACGGTGAGCAACAGGTCAGCGGTGGCGTTTTCACCCTCGGCCTTGATGCGCTGCATCAGCGGGGCTTCCTTGTCGGTGATGAACTTCACCTTCACGCCGGTCTTTTGGGTATAGGCGTCGAACACCGGCTTGATCAGTTCGTCGATGCGCGAGGAGTAGACCACCACCTCATCAGCGGCCTGCGCGGCGCAGGTGCCGACGAGCGTAAGTGCCAGGGCAGTCAGGAGGCGCTTGGGTACCAGCATAGGGGCGGTCTCTCATTTGCAAATAGAGGGCAAATGATAAGGACTCACATTTGGTACCTCAATCAATCGCTCGGTGGAGGCGTTACCAGATGTTGCACGACCCGTTCAGGGCCTGGCCAACTCCGGCAAGTCCCCGCTCAAGCCCAGGGCCTGACGCACGAACAGCGCTTTGGCTTCCGGCATCTGGTCGACCATTTTCAAGCCCGCATTGCGCAACCAGCGCAGCGGCAGTTGGTCGGCCTGGAACAACCGCTCGAATCCCTCCATCGAGGCCATCAGCGCCAGGTTATGCGGCATGCGGCGCCGCTCGTAGCGGCTCAGCACTTTCACATCCGCCAAGCGCTCACCACGCTCAGTGGCCGCCAGCAGCACTTCGGCCAGCACCGCCGCGTCGAGAAACCCCAGGTTCACGCCCTGCCCTGCCAGCGGATGGATGACGTGGGCGGCATCGCCAATCAGCGCCAGGCCTTCAGCCACGTAGCGTTTGGCATGGCGCTGGCGCAATGGCACGCACACCCGCGGGTCGGCGCTCACCACGCTGCCCAGGCGGCCTTCGAAGGCGCGCTCCAGTTCACGGCAGAAGCTGTCTTCATCCAATGCCATCAAGCGTTCGGCCTCAGTCGGCGTGGTCGACCAGACAATCGAGCACCAATCCTGCTGGCCGTCACGCTCCAGCGGCAAAAACGCCAGGGGGCCGGTATCGGTAAAGCGCTGCCAGGCCGTGCGCTGGTGCGGCTGACTGCTGCGCACGCTGGTGACGATGGCGTGATGCAGGTAATCCCACTCACGGGTCGCGGTGCCGGTGAGGCGGCGCACGGCGGAGTTTGCTCCGTCGGCAGCCACCACCAGCGGCGCCCGCAGCGTGCGGCCATCGGCCAGGGTCAGCAGCCATTCATCGCCGGAACGCCGCATCTGCTCAAGTCGTGCATTGGCCAAAAGCCCGAGGTCGCAGTCGTGCAGGCGGTCGAGCAAGGCGTCCTGAACCACGCGGTTCTCGACGATATGCCCGAGCACCTCGGCGTGCACGCTGGCCGCCGAAAAGTGGATCTGCCCCGTGCCGCTGCCGTCCCACACCTGCATCTGGCCATAGGGGCTGGCGCGGCGCGAGGCGATGCCGTCCCACGCGCCCAGGCGTTCGAGGATGCGCTGGCTGGCGGCCGACAACGCGCTCACACGGGGTTCGAAGGCCGCGTCGCGGTCGAATGGCTTGACACTCAGCGGGCTGCCATCAAGCAGCAGCACCTGTAGCCCGCTGCCTTGCAACGCCAGCGCCAGGGCGCTTCCGACCATTCCGGCCCCGACAATCAGCACATCTGCGCGCATGTCCATGCTTTAAGCCTGTCTCGCTGGCGGCTTGCGCCGCACGTAAAGGGTTTTGTCGACTCGCGCCACCAGGGTGCCGGAGCCGTCATGAATCTGGACCTTGAGGTGGGGCAAGTATTTCTCGCCCCCTTCGGTCTGGCGACGCACCTCGTCGAGCAAGGTGTCGTCGATAAAAAACTCGGCATACACCGGGCCTTTACCCGGCGAGATGAAATCGATGCTGGCCGCTTTGTCCCAGACGATGTAATCGCGCCCCAGGTTCTCCATGAGCATCAGCATGTAGAACGGGTCGACCATCGAATACAGGCTGCCGCCGAATTGCGTTCCCACATAATTGCGGTTGTACCACCCCAGGCCCATGCGCACTTTGACATGCCGAAAATCGGCGCTCATGTGCTGCACGCTAATGCCCGCGCCCAGGTACGGCGGGTAAAGGGTCATGACCCAGCGCAACAGGCGCGCCTTGCCCAGGCGCTCGATCAGCCATTTACGCATCGGGGCGCGTACCCAGGCCCATGGCCTGACGGGCGAACCAGCGCTTGGCCGGCGGTAGAAGATCCAGGCCCAGCAGGCCCACATTGCGACCCAGCGCCACCAAGGGTTGCGCGCTGCCGAACAAGCGCGTGACCTGGTCGGAGAAGCCCACGGTAAGCTTCTGATCCATACGTTGGCGGTCACGATAGGCTTGCAGGGTCGCCAGATCGCCTGGCACGGCCGGCCCAGCCAGCAGCGCTTCGGCTAAAGCATGGGCGTCACGCAGGGACAGGTTGAAACCCTGCCCGGCAATCGGGTGCAGGCTGTGGGCGGCGTTGCCGATGATGGCCAGGTGCGAGCGCACTTGTTCTTCGGCTTCCACCAACGTCAGCGGATACAGATGACGCGCGCCAACCTGCTTGAGCGTGCCCAGGCGATAACCGAACACGGCCTGCAACTCGCTGAGGAAACTGCGCTCGTCAAGGTCGGCCAGGCGCTGGGCGTCCATGCCGACACGCGTCCACACCAGCGCGCAGCGGTTGTCGGGCAACGGCAGCAAAGCCATCGGACCATCATCGGTGAAGCGCTCGAAGGCTTCGCCGTTATGGGCTTCGCTAGGGGTGATATTGGCGATCAGCGCACTTTGGTTGTAGGGCCGGGTTTTCACGCCGACGCCCAGTTGCTCGCGCAAACCGGAACGGCCGCCATCGGCCAACACGGCCAAGTCGCACTCCAGCTCGGTTTCATCGTCGAGGGTCAGGCGATAGCCATCGGGCAGCGGCACCATGCGGGTGACTTGCGCGGGGCAGCGCCAGCTCACCACGTCGCTGTCCAGGCCTTGCCACAGGCACTGGCCCAGCCAGGCGTTCTCCACCACATAGCCCAAGGCCGGCACGCCCTCTTCCATGGCGGACAGGCGCGCGGTGGAAAAACGCCCACGGTCCGACACATGAATCTGCTTGATCGGCTCGGCGCGGCGGGCGATGGCCTGCCACAGGCCCAGGCGCTGGTAGATCTGCCGAGCGCCAAACGACAGCGCCGAGGAGCGCGCGTCGTAGCTGGGCTGGTAACTGTCGCCGGGGGCGAACGGTTCGATCAGCACGATCTTCCAACCGCGCGCCTTGGCCCCGGCCTGCAACGCCAGCGCCAGGCTGGCGCCCACCAAGCCGCCGCCGATAATCGCCAGGTTGACCCGGCTCATCGGGCCGCCGCCATCAATGCTTCGATATCGGCGACGGTCTTGGGCACGCCGCCGGTCAGGATTTCACAGCCTTGCTTGGTCACCACCACGTCGTCCTCGATGCGCACGCCAATGCCACGCCATTTCTTTGCCACGTTCTGGTTGTCCGGCGAAATATAAATCCCCGGTTCCACCGTCAGCGCCATGCCGACTTCCAGCACGCGCCACTCACCGCCCACTTTGTACTCGCCCACATCGTGTACATCCATGCCCAGCCAATGGCCGGCGCGGTGCATATAGAAAGCTTTGTACGCTTCGCTGGCGATCAATTCGTCGACATCGCCTTGCAGCAACCCCAGTTTCACCAGCCCGGCGGTGATCACCTGCACGGTGGCCTCATGGGCCTGGTTCCAATGCTTGTTGGGGGCGATCTGCGCAAACGCGGCCTCCTGGGAGGCCAGCACGATTTCATAGATCGCCTTCTGCTCCGGCGAAAACCGGCCATTGACCGGCCAGGTGCGGGTGATATCGCTGGCGTAGCAGTCGATTTCACAACCGGCGTCGATCAACACCAGATCGCCGTCCTTGAGCAGTGCGTCATTCTGCTGGTAGTGCAGGATGCAGCTGTTGCGACCAGCGGCGACGATAGACCCATAGGCCGGCATCTTTGCACCGCCCTTGCGGAACTCGTAGTCCAGCTCGGCTTCCAGGCTGAACTCGTACAAACCGGCGCGGCTGGCCTGCATCGCTCGCACATGGGCGGCGCAGGAAATCCGTGCAGCTTCGCGCATCACCTTCAGTTCCGCCGCCGATTTATACAGGCGCATGTCGTGGAGCAAATGATCCAGGGCAACAAATTCGTTCGGGGGCTGGGCACCCAGGTGGGCCTTGGAGCGGATCACGTTGATCCACTCCATCAAATGCCGGTCGAATTCGGCATTGCTGCCCATGGCCGAGTACACGCGGTCGCGACCCTCAATGAGGCCGGGCAGGATGTCGTCGATATCGGTGATGGGGAAGGCGTCGTCGGCGCCAAAGTCACGGACCGCGCCTTCAGTACCGGCGCGCAGGCCGTCCCACAGTTCGCGTTCGGCATTGCGCTCGCGGCAGAACAGCACGTACTCGCCATGTTGACGACCGGGCATCAGCACAATGACTGCTTCAGGTTCGGGGAAACCGCTCAGGTATTGGAAGTCGCTGTCCTGGCGGTAAACATGCTCCACATCGCGATTGCGGATAGCTACAGCGGCGGCTGGCAGGATCGCGATGCTGTTGGGTTCCATCTGCGCCATGAGCGCCTTGCGGCGTCGGGTGTATTCCGCTTTGGGGATATGGATCATGGGCAGATGGGCTTCCTTTCTCAGTGCAGCGACGGCTTGGGCGCGGCAGGTTCAGCGGATTTCTTGGTCTCGGTGAACAGCAGCAGCGGCGCGACGCGCAAGTATTCCATGACTTCCATGTAATCGCTTTCGCCGTCCTCGGACTCTTCCAGGGCGTCTTGCACCTGAGAGATGGCGGCCAGGTCCTGCAAGACTTCCTTGGCGTCGGTGCTCAGCTCCAGGCCGGCGGCGTTCACGCCGAAACCGTGGAGGAAGCCCTGGCACCATTGGCCCAGCGCTGCGGCGCGGTCGGCCAGCGGTGCGTCGTCAGTCGGCAGCAGCAGGACCACGGTGATGTCATCACCGGTCAGTTCGCCCTTGACCATTTCCTGCAAGCCGACCAGCGCATTGCGCACGTTATCTTCGGGCTCTTTTTCCAACAGTTCGGCCACATCGGCCAACCAGTTGTCGGGGTCGAAGCCGACACCGGTGCAACTGCGGCCCAACAGCACGCCGTGCAGTTCGGCCGGGGAGCAAGGGTGGCCGCTGGCGTTCAGCAGAGCGGAGAAAGCGTCGTATGGGGAATTCTTAATGGGCATGATGAGCTAGGCGCCAGGCGGCGCGATGTCTAGAATGAAGCGCTGTATCCTAGCACCGGCAGACGCACCCGACTATCAAGGGCGTCAGATCGTTTATCCTGCAGTTGCCATTCATCAGACAAATCCAGTGGAACCCAATGGAAGACACCGACCTGCAAGCGCTGATGGCCAGACTCGAGCTGCTAATTACTCGGGTCGAGCAACTTAAGAGTCAAAACAGACTCCTATTAGCTCAGGAAAAGACCTGGCGCGAGGAACGCGCTCACCTCATTGAAAAAAACGAAATCGCCCGGCGTAAGGTCGAATCGATGATTTCGCGCCTGAAGGCCCTGGAGCAAGACTCATGAGTTCAAGCAATAGCGTCACCGTGCAGATCCTGGATAAAGAGTATTCGATCATCTGCCCCCAGGAAGAGCGCAACAACCTGGTGAGCGCCGCCCGCTACCTGGATGGCAAGATGCGTGAAATCCGCAGCAGCGGCAAAGTCATCGGCGCCGACCGCATCGCTGTGATGGCTGCGCTGAACATTACCCATGACTTGTTGCACAAGCAGGAACGCCCGGACGTACAGGCCAGCGGCTCGACGCGCGAGCAAGTGCGTGACCTGCTGGAACGCGTGGATCTGGCGCTCGCCAGCGACTCGGATGCACCCAAGGGCTGATTGCCGCGTCTGTTTAAGGTATACTCGCCCTCACTCCCTGGCGTGTTTGCCAGTCGGCGATGTCCCTGAGCCGATTCGCACTACCCTGGAAGTTGCACGTTGGGCTGGTGTGCATGTCCGCTAGACGGAAAGCCTTAAAGCCTACTGCTTCTTCCACCTTGAACTTTCGGGTTCAAGGGCTAAGTCGACAGCGGCTCTGTCGGGGAGCCTGAATTCCCAAACTCAATGCCAGTCCCAGGACTGGCATTGTTTTATGAGCCGAAAAGCCATGACCGAAACTGCGCCGCTTTCCCGTCCGCAACTTCGACGCCTGTTGCGCAAGGCCCGCCGCGCCCTCACGCCGAGCGAGCAACGCCAGGCCGCTCAGGGCCTGTACCGGCAGCTGGCACAGCACCCGCTGTTTCGCCGAGCCAAACATATCTCCCTTTACCTGCCCACCGACGGTGAAATCGATCCGAGCCTGCTGCTGCGTGCTGCGCAGCGCCGGGGCAAAGCCACGTATCTGCCGGTGCTTAGCGCTTGGCCACGCACGAAGATGGTATTCCAGCGTGTGCGCCCCGGGGAAAAGCTGCTGCCCAATCGCTTTCGCATCCTGGAGCCACGGGTGAATATCCGCCGGCAACGCAAGGTGTGGGCGCTGGACCTGGTGCTGATGCCGCTGGTGGGATTCGACGATGAAGGTGGCCGCCTGGGCATGGGCGGGGGCTTCTATGACCGCAGCCTGGCGTACCTCGCACGCCGCCAGCGCTGGCGCAAGCCGACGTTGCTGGGCCTGGCCCATGAATGTCAGAAAGTCGATCGATTGGCGCAGGCAAGTTGGGATGTGCCGATGGCTGGCACGGTGACGAATAAGCAATGGTATATCGCAGAAGCGTCGCTGGAATCAGCGACGCCTTGAAGCCGTATTAACGCTTGTACTGTTGCTGCACTGGTGACAATTCAACTGGGGCATCGGCCTTGTTCGACCAAAGACTTTGCGCATACCCGGTGGTCACGACGCCCAGACCAAACAAAATAACCAATATCCATAGTAAATCCGGTTTACGTTGCATCGATTGCCCCCCTTCAGGCACCTCGTACACGATGACAACAACGTTCCAAAGTAGCCCGTTGCAGCTGAGTCAAGCTTAAAATCCCGGCATTTTGCGTTAACGTGAACCAACACGCAAACCTTGACGCCAACCGACTGTCGGTTTGTGCGGCAATTGCCCGACAACTTGCCCAATGCCTGTTTGAGGAGCCTAAAAATGGCCTATTGGCTGATGAAATCCGAGCCCGACGAACTGTCCATCAAGGGCCTGGAAAAACTCGGAAAAGCCCGCTGGGATGGCGTGCGTAACTACCAGGCACGTAACTTTCTGCGCGCCATGGCGGTGGGTGACGAATTCTTCTTTTACCATTCCAGCTGCCCCGAACCGGGCATCGCCGGCATCGGCAAAATCATTGAGGCGGCCTACCCGGACCCAACCGCACTGGAGCCCGACAGCCATTACTTCGACGCCAAGGCCAGCCCGGAGAAAAACCCGTGGAGCGCGATCACGGTCGCCCATGTCCAGACCTTCCCCAAGGTGCTGGGCCTGGGTTACCTGAAACAGCAGGCGGCACTCGCCGAACTGCCCCTGGTGCAAAAAGGCAGCCGCCTCTCGGTCATGCCGGTGACCGCCGAGCAATGGGCCGCCGTACTGGCACTGCGCTAGGCGCCAGAACCCTACAGTCACGCTCGCGACGCATGCGCTTGGGCCGCAATCGCGCTAGGCTTGCGCTTCATTTGACCGGTATCAACGCCCACAGCGGCAATACCGTCAAACTAGGACGCTAACGCCGCAGGATGCTTCCATGTCGACGAACCATCGCACCTCTCAGCTGTTTGCCACGCTCCTGATCGCATTGTTGCTCGCCGCCGGCGGGTTCGGTTACTGGAAATCCACTCAAGACCGCCTGCCCGAAGGCCTGAGCATGGGCAATGGTCGCCTGGAATCCACCGAAGTGCAGATCGCCGCCAAAATTCCCGGTCGCCTGGCCGAAGTGCGGGTGGACGAAGGCGACAAGGTGCTCAAGGGCCAATTGCTGGCGCGCATGGACACCCGCACGCTAGAGGCCCAGCGCGCCCAGGCCGAAGCCGAAGTGTTGCGCGCCAAGGAAAATCTCGCCGCCGCCGAAGCCAATGTGCAATTGCGCCAGAGCGAACAGTTGCTGGCCAACCAGGAACTCAAGCGCACCCAAGAGCTGTACAAGCGCGGCTTCGCCAGCAGCCAACTGATCGATCAGCAACAGGCGCGGCACAACACCGGCAATGCGGCCGTAGTCGCCGCACAGGCCCAGGTCAATTCGGCCAAGGCCGCCATCGGCGCCGCCCAGGCGCAGGTGGCCCAACTCAGCAGCGAAATCGATGACAGCAGCCTGCGCGCCCCCATCGACGGCATCATTCAACTGCGCCTGGCCGAGCCCGGTGAAGTGCTGGGTGCCGGTGGCCGCGTGTTGCTGCTGATCGATCCCGAAGATCAATACATGAACCTGTATTTGCCCGCGTCGGTGACCGGTCGCCTGACGGTGGGCAGCGACGCCCGCATCCTGCTCGATGCCCTGCCCCAGCAAGCGCTGCCGGCGAAAATCACCTTTGTCGCGGCCAAGTCCCAGTTCACCCCCAAAGAAGTGGAAACCCGCGATGAGCGGCAAAAACTGGTGTTCCGCGTCAAGCTGCGCCTGACCCAACCCAGCGCCGTGCCTCAAGCCAAACCCGGCATGCCGGGCGCAGGTTACGTGCGCACGGCCGACATAGACTGGCCGGCCAACCTGCAATGACCGGCCTGGCGCTGCACGCCACGGGGATCAACCACCGCTATGGCCAGCAACAGGCGCTGGTCGATATAGCCTTCAGCCTGCCCGCCGGCACGCGTTGCGGGCTGATTGGCCCGGACGGCGCGGGCAAATCCAGCCTGCTGGGCTTGATCGCCGGGGTTAAAAAGCTGCAGGACGGCCAGCTCGACGTACTCGGCGGCGCCATCACCGACCGCCGCCACCGCAACAGCTTGTACCCGCGCATCGCCTTCATGCCCCAGGGACTGGGCGGCAACCTGTACCCCGAGCTGTCCATCCGCGAAAACATTCGCTTCTTCGCCACTCTGTTCGGGTTGTCGAAGGCCGAGTGTGACCAGCGCATGCACAGCCTGCTGCTGGCCACCGACCTTGAACGCTTCGCCGAGCGCCCTGCCGGCAAGCTGTCCGGCGGGATGAAACAAAAGCTCGGCCTGTGCTGCGCGTTGATCCATGAACCTGACCTGCTGATCCTCGACGAGCCCACCACCGGTGTCGACCCGCTGTCGCGCCGACGTTTCTGGGAACTGGTCGAAACGGTGCGCGGCGAACGCCCGCAACTGACGCTACTGGTCGCCACCGCCTACATGGAGGAAGCCGAGCAGTTCGAACACTGCCTGATGCTTGATCGCGGCACGCTGATCGCCAATGGCTTGAGCCGTGAACTGGCCGCCGCCACTCCCAGCGGAAAATTGGATGAAGCGTTCACCCACTTTCAAGGCGACGGCGCTCACGACAAACCGCCGCTGGTGATTCCACCGAGGGAAAGCACCAGCGCCGACATCGCCATCGAGGCCCACGACTTGACCCTGCGCTTTGGCGACTTCACTGCGGTCAACAAGGTCAGTTTCGCGATTGGCCGAGGGGAAATCTTCGGTTTCCTCGGTTCCAACGGCTGCGGCAAGACCACCACCATGAAGGTCCTCACCGGGCTGATGCCCGCCACTGAAGGCAGCGCGAAACTGTTGGGCAAGACGGTGGACGCCAAAGACCTGGCCACCCGCAAGCGCGTGGGGTTCATGTCCCAGAGTTTTTCCCTGTATGGCGAGCTCAGCGTGCGCCAGAACCTGGCGCTGCACGCCCAACTGTTCGACTTGCCCAAGGCCGACAGCGGCCCGCGCATCGACGAACTGATCCAACGCTTCGAGTTGGGCGACGTGGCCGGGCAACCGTCGGGGGAGTTACCCCTGGGCCTGCGTCAGCGCCTGTCCCTGGCGGTCGCGGTGCTGCATCGCCCGGAAGTGCTGATCCTCGATGAGCCGACCTCCGGCGTCGACCCGGCCGCCCGGGATGATTTCTGGCGGTTGCTGATCGAGCTGTCCCGCGAGCAAGGGGTGACGATATTTCTGTCCACCCACTTCATGAACGAAGCCCAGCGCTGTGACCGCATCTCGTTGATGCACGCAGGCAAAGTGCTGGCCTGCGACACGCCGCACGCGCTGCAGCAACAATTCAAGGGCGAGACCCTGGAAGCCGCGTTCGTCACCTGCTTGGAGCAGGCTCAAGGCGAAGCCGAACCCGCCGCGCCGAGCCAAACCGTCAGCGAAGCCAGCGCACCGCCGCAGAGCAAGCGCGGCTTCAGCCTGGCGCGCCTGTTGGCGGTGGCCAGCCGTGAAGGCAAAGAGCTGTTGCGCGACAAAGTGCGCATGGCCTTCGCGCTGCTCGGGGCGATGTTCATGATGGTGATCTTTGGCTACGGCATTTCCCTGGATGTGGAAAACCTGGCGTTCGCCGTTTATGACCAGGACCAGACCCCGCAAAGTCGCGCCTACTTGGAAGCGTTTCGCAGCTCGCGCTATTTCGCCGAACGACCGCCCATTCAAGATGCGAACGAACTGCACCGGCGCCTGCAACGCTCGGAAATCAAACTGGCATTGGAAATCCCACCGGGCTTTGGCCGCGACCTGTACGCCGGGCGCCAACCCACGGTGGCCGCATGGCTCGACGGCGGCATGCCGTTCCGCGCGGAAACCAGCCGTAACTATGTCGAAGCCGTACACTTGGGCAACCTCCAGCAATTGGCCGAGCTGAGCAGCCTGCCGCGCGGCAGCCAGGGCGCCGCCAAACTCGAAACCCGCTTTCGCTACAACCAGGACGTCGTCAGCGTGAACGCCATCGGCCCTGGGGTGATGGCACTGATCCTGGCGTTTATCCCGGCCATGCTTACCGCGTTGGGCATCGTGCGGGAAAAAGAGCTGGGCTCGATCACTAATTTTTACGCAACACCCCTGACGCGCCTGGAGTTTCTGCTGGGCAAACAGGCGCCATACCTGGTGGTGAGTCTGGTCAACCTGGCCGTGCTGGTGGCCATGAACCGCTGGCTGTTTGGCGTGCCGTTCAAGGGCAGCGGCCTGACGCTGGCGTTCGGTGGGCTGCTGTATGTGCTGGCCACCACCAGCATGGGCCTGCTGATTTCTGCATTCACGCGCACCCAGATCGCGGCGATCCTCGGCACGATGATCATCACTAGCCTGCCGACCATCCAGTTCTCCGGGCTGATCGTGCCGCGCTCATCCCTGGAAGGCGCCGCAGCGCTGATGGGCATGCTGTTTCCGGCCGGGCACTTTTTGGATATCGCGGTGGGCACCTTTACCAAGGCTCTGGATCTGCGCCAGCTGTGGCCGCAATGCCTGGCGCTGTTCGGGTTCTTTGTCGGGTTCACCGGGTTGAGCTTGGTCATGCTCAAGAAGCAGGAGGTCTGATGCATAAGTTCGCGCACATCCTGCGCTTGGGCCTGAAAGAACTCACCAGCCTGCGCCACGACAGCGTATTGCTGCTGTTTCTGTTCTACGCGTTCACCGTGGCCATCTATATGCCCGCCGCCGGCTCAGTGATCGGTGTGCATAACGCCAGCGTGGCGCTGGTGGATGAAGACCACAGCGCCCTGTCCCGACAACTGGGCGAAGCACTGCAACCGCCGGAGTTCCAGACGCCAGCGCCGTTGCCTTACAACCTGTTGGACAAGGCCATGGACAGCGGCGAGTACACGTTCGTGATCAATGTGCCGGCCAATTTCCAGGCCGACTTGCTGGCCGGGCGCCAACCCAGCGTGCAGGTCAACGTGGATGCAACGGCCATGAGCCAGGCATTCATGGGTGCCGGTTACATTGGCAGGATTTTCCAGCGCGAATTGTTGAGCTACAGCGGCCAGGCCGATGCCGCCGCACAGACACCGGCGCTGCTGACCACCCGCTCGCTGTTCAACACCAACCTGGAAGGCGGCTGGTTTTTGGCAGTGATCCAGATCGTCAACAACATCACCATCCTGGCCATCGTGCTGACCGGCACCGCCCTGCTGCGCGAACGCGAACACGGCACGCTCGACCATTTGCTGGTGCTGCCCCTGACGGCGCTGGAAATCATGCTGGCAAAAATCTGGAGCAACATGCTGGTGGTGGTGCTGTGCACGTGGGTGTCGTTGGAAGTGGTGGTCAAAGGCTTGCTGGGTGTGCCGCTGGCAGGCTCATTGGGGTTGTTTCTGTTTGTGACGGCGTTGTACTTGTTCGCCAGTACGGCGCTGGGGATTTTCCTCGCCACCCTCGCCCGCTCGACCCCGCAATTCGGGCTGCTGGCGATTCCGGTGATCATCCCAATGCTGTTGCTATCCGGCGGCAGCACGCCTCTGGACAGCATGCCGGAGTGGCTGCAATGGGTGATGCAGGGCTCGCCGTCGACGCATTTTGTGAGTTTGAGCGCGGCGATTCTATTCCGCGATGCGGGGGTAAGCGTGGTATGGCCGGATTTGCTGGCGCTGGCAGGGATCGGCCTGCTGTTTTTCGCCGTGGCGCTGGCGCGGTTCAGGAAGAGCCTGGCGTCCTGAAACCGCACACCTGACGCGCTTACTGGATGATCAAGTTGTTGAACAACAGGTCTTCGACCATGGGCTTGCCGGTCTCGTCGTTCATCACTTGCTGGGTTTGCTTCAGGGCTTCCTGGCGCAGTTTTTCCTTGCCCTCCACGGTGCTCATCGCCTCGTTGGTCTGCTGGGTGAACAACGCCACCAGTTGATTGCGGATCAACGCGTCGTTGGCTTTAACGGCGGCGGCGGCTTCGGTGCCGGTCACGCGCAGGGCGATGTCGGCCTTGAACACCTTGAGTTTCGCCGTGCCATCCAGGCCGTAATTACCCACGAACGGCGGGCTCAAGCTGATATAGCTGACTTTCGGCGCCTCGCCCTCTTTGCCTTCCTTGGCTTCTTCGGCCTGTACTGCCATCGGCAGGATCAGGGCCAGCATCAACAGAATCCGCGCTTTCACAATTCATTCCTCACATTCGGTGCCCGGTAGCATAACGCTAGCAAGGCTGAGCACAAGCTTATGGCGACTTATCAGGCCGGGGCATGCTTGTTGACCCTGGGGCCTGCCCTCCTACACTTATCGGCCACGACGCCAAAAGGAATAGTCCGATGAAAGCTGTGCTGTGCAAAGCCTTCGGCCCCGCCGAAACCCTGGTGCTGGAAGATGTCGCCAGCCCGGCGATCAAGAAAAACGAAATCCTGCTGGACGTGCATGCTGCCGGGGTCAACTTCCCGGACACGCTGATTATCGAGGGCAAATATCAGTTCAAACCGCCCTTTCCGTTCTCGCCGGGGGGTGAAGCCGCAGGGGTGGTCAGCGAAGTCGGGGAGAAAGTCAGCCACCTGAAGGTCGGCGATCGGGTCATGGCCTTGACCGGCTGGGGCAGCTTTGCCGAACAGGTCGCAGTGCCGGGCTATAACGTGCTGCCGATCCCACCCAGCATGGATTTCAACACCGCCGCCGCGTTCAGCATGACCTACGGCACCTCAATGCACGCGCTCAAACAACGGGCCCACCTGCAACCCGGCGAAACCCTGCTGGTGCTCGGCGCCTCCGGTGGCGTGGGCCTGGCCGCGGTGGAAATCGGCAAAGCCATGGGCGCCCGGGTGATTGCTGCCGCCAGCAGCGCCGACAAGCTCGCAATCGCCAAGGCTGCGGGCGCCGACGAATTGATCAATTACAGCGAAGCCAGCCTGAAGGATGAGATCAAGCGCCTCACCGACGGCAATGGCGCGGATGTGATCTACGACCCAGTGGGCGGCGACCTGTTTGACCAGGCTATTCGCGCGATTGCCTGGAACGGCCGCCTGCTGGTGGTGGGGTTTGCCAGCGGACGCATTCCCGAGTTGCCGGTGAACCTGGCGCTGCTCAAGGGCGCGGCGGTGGTCGGCGTGTTCTGGGGCTCCTTCGCCCAGCGCCAGCCGCAGGATAACGCGGCGAATTTCCAGCAATTGTTTGGCTGGTATGCCGAGGGCAAGCTCAAGCCGCTGGTGTCGCAGGTGTACCCGCTGGAACAGGCGGCCCAGGCTATCAATGATCTTGGGCAGCGCAAGGCTGTCGGGAAGGTCGTCGTCCAGACCCGCTGATCGCCGTCTGAATGTGAGTAATGTGGGAGGGGCAATCCCCCCACATTTCCTAGAAAAGCCTAAAACGACATAAACCTGCCTATTTGCGGCATGTTCATAAAAGAACATGCAGTTACGCCGTTTTCCTGTGTTTGACCTCAAGAGGCGATGCTATTTTCGGTAACGAAACTGTAACATTCGCATCCGCAGTCAAAACAAGAAATCTGGAGCTCTTGAATGTTTGCTTTCTTTCGCCCTGCCGTGCACCAGGCGCCCCTGCCTGAAGAAAAAATCGACAGTACCTACCGACGTCTACGCTGGCAGATCTTCGCCGGCATTTTCTTCGGTTATGCCGGGTACTACCTGCTGCGCAAAAACTTCTCCCTGGCCATGCCCTACCTGATCGAAGACGGTTACAGCCGCGGCGAACTGGGCCTGGCGATGTCGGCTATCGCGATTGCCTACGGCCTGTCCAAGTTCCTGATGGGCCTGGTGTCCGACCGTTCCAACCCGCGCTACTTTCTGCCCTTTGGCCTGTTGGTCTCGGCGGGCGTGATGTTCATCTTCGGTTTCGCGCCTTGGGCGACGTCCAGCGTGACCATGATGTTCATATTGCTGTTCATCAATGGCTGGGCCCAGGGCATGGGTTGGCCGCCGAGCGGGCGCACCATGGTGCATTGGTGGTCGCAGAAAGAACGCGGCGGCGTGGTGTCGGTGTGGAACGTGGCGCACAACGTCGGCGGCGGCCTGATCGGCCCGCTGTTCTTGCTGGGCATGGCCTGGTTCAACGATTGGCACGCGGCATTCTACGTGCCTGCCACGGTGGCCTTGGCAGTGGCGGCGTTTGCGTTCATCACGATGCGTGACACCCCACAATCGGTGGGCCTGCCGCCTATCGAGCAATACAAGAACGACTATCCCGAAGGCTACAACGCCAGCCACGAAGACGAATTCAGCGCCAAGGAAATCTTCGTCAAATATGTGCTGCGCAACAAAATGCTCTGGTACATCGCCTTCGCCAACGTATTCGTCTACCTGCTGCGCTATGGCGTACTGGACTGGGCACCGACTTACCTCAAGGAAGCCAAACACTTCACGGTAGATAAATCCTCGTGGGCGTACTTCTTCTATGAGTGGGCGGGTATTCCGGGCACGCTGCTGTGCGGCTGGATGTCGGACAAAATCTTCCGTGGCAACCGTGGCCTGACCGGCATTGTGTTCATGGGCCTGGTGACCGTGGCGACGCTGGTGTACTGGCTCAACCCGCCGGGCAATCCGACGGTGGACATGATTGCGCTGGTCTCGATCGGCTTCCTGATCTATGGCCCGGTAATGCTGATCGGCCTGCAGGCGCTGGAGCTGGCACCGAAGAAAGCCGCCGGCACCGCCGCGGGTTTCACGGGTCTGTTCGGTTACCTGGGCGGCTCGGTGGCGGCAAGTGCGGCCATGGGCTACACCGTTGACCATTTCGGCTGGGACGGTGGCTTTGTGCTACTGATCGGCGCGTGCCTGCTGGCCATCGCATTCCTGATCCCGACCCTGTGGCACACCAACAGTGTCAGCTCGGCCCGTTAAGCGCCTGAGCATCCTTTTGCACACCGCTTGAGCCGCGCCTCCAGGTTTTTATCTGGCATGGCGTGGCTGCGCAGGGCGTTGACGGTCTGCTCGACATAATCGCGGGTCGTACCGTAACGCCCACTCGCGCTTTGCAGCACATGGTTAAGCACGATATCAGGCAAGTTGCCGGCGTAGCTGGGCAAATGCCGCTCCAACACAAACCCCAGCGCTTGCACCTGCGTGCCATCCTCCAACCGACAACTGAGCCAGTGCGGCCGGTACGAGGGATAGGGCATCTCGCGCTGCCACAAGGCATACAGCGAGGCTTCCAGCTGATCTTCCGGCAAGCGATAAGCAAACCCGCTGCATGACCCGCCGCGATCCAAACCGAATACCAACCCCGGCAATTCCGGCGTACCACGGTGCTCGTGAGACCACAAATACAGGCCACGGTGATATCCGTGGACCCGGGCCCGCACCCGCTCGGTCGACGAGCATTCCGGCCGCCAAATCAATGAACCATACGCAAATAGCCAGACCGGCCCACCCTTATGCCGGGCCATGGTGGCCTGCATGGAGCTCATTAACTGTTCGTGGGTAAGTTGCGGTCCCAGATCGAGCCGCGGAGGGTAAGCCAACTGCAGAAGATCGGTTTCAATGGCGGTCATGGCGAAAAGCGGTGCGCCTCCTGTGTAACCAGCTGTAAGCGACTTTAGCGCAATAAAACGCGCCGCAGGAACCGTTTAGGCCAAAAGTATGGGGTGTGCTGAACCTGCAGCCTTGGGGATATAGCTTAGGGATATCCACCGGGGACAATAAATACCGGAAGTGAATAAGCAGAGATATAAGGCCAACGGCCATTCGTCAGGATTGAAACCCATAATCCCGCTACTTTCAGCCCCGGTTCAGCCTGGGGCAAGTTCCTGCCGTCAAAATGATGTGCCGATCACGACCCACTAGCCGCCGCCCCCACCGACTACCGAGGTCGCCCTATGAAAAAATTTCGACTGCCAGGACTGTTGTTTCTGGCCCAGGCCACTACCGCACTGGCCGCCGAAGCGCCGCCTGGCGAAGACGACAAAGGTTTCTGGTATGCGCAGACCAGCGTCTACACCCGGCATTTCTCCCCCGACCCAGACCACAATAACCATCAGGACCTGATCGGCCTGGAACGCAATGAAGCCTCAGGATGGTTGTATGGCGGGGCTACCTTCCGCAACTCGTTCAGCCAGCGTTCGTACTACGTCTATGGGGGCAAACGCTATGACATGGCGGATTACCCGGTGTACGTAAAGCTGACCGGGGGCGCGCTTCAGGGCTATCGCGGCAAGTACCGCGACAAGATCCCATTGAACGGACTCGGCGTGGCGCCGGTGATCATTCCGTCGGTGGGCACCCATCACGGGCCGGTGGCGGCGGAGCTGGTGCTGTTGGGCTTCAACGCGGCAATGCTCACCGCGGGCGTGCGCTTCTAGGGTCGGGGGGCGTAGGCAAATACGTCAGCGCGCATCTGATGCGCGTCCATGCCGGCTTCGACCAGCGCATCCAACGTGCCATAGATCATCGCCGGTGAACCGCTGGCATAGACGTGCACGGCCTTCAGGTCGCGGATGTCTTCGCACACCGCTTCATGCAATAGCCCACAGCGCCCTTCCCAACCGCACAGGTCGCTGACGACCTTGTGCAGAAACAGGTTGGGCAGTTGCTGCCATTGCGTCCAATGCTCGATTTCGTAGAAGTCTTCCGGGCGGCGCACGCCCCAGTACAGGTGTACCGGGTGCTTGAAACCGGAGGCGCGGCAATGCTCGATCAGGCTGTGCATTTGCGCCATACCGGTGCCTGCGGCGATCAGCACAAGCGGGCCGTCGGGCAGCTCGGCCAGGTGAGTGTCGCCAAACGGCAGTTCCACACGCGCTATCTGATCACGCTGCAGTTGGGCCAGCAGGTTGCGTGCGCTGTCTTCACGGGCCAGTACATGCAGTTCCAGCTCACGCCCAGAATGGGGTGCCGAGGCCAGGGAAAACGCCGACTTTTCGCCGTTATCCCGTTCGATCATCAGGTATTGCCCGGCGTGGTAACGCACCGCCTTGCCGGCGGGCGCGCGCAGGCGCACACGCCACACATCGCCACCCACGTCGACGCACTCGCTCAATTGGCACGCCAACTTGCGCAGCGGCAGCTCGCCGGGGGCCAGCACGCCATCCCACAACACAACGCAGTCTTCCAGCGGCTCGGCGATGCAGGTGAAGAATTCACCGTGGTCACGCACTTCACCGGCTTGCTGCACGCGGCCTTCCACCAGCAAGGCGGCGCACACATGGCATACACCGTTGCGGCAGGCCTGGGGGCATTCATAACCCAGGCGACGGGCGCCTTCGAGAATCCGCTCGCCAGGGACCAGCTCCAGTACAGCACCGGAAGGTTGCAGGGTTACACGCATCAATCTATTCCCAATTCTTTCCAGATCGCATCGACACGCGCGGTCACGGCTGCATCCTTGACGATCACCCGGCCCCATTCGCGGGTGGTTTCACCCGGCCACTTATGGGTGGCATCCAGGCCCATCTTCGAGCCCAGGCCCGACACCGGCGACGCAAAGTCGAGATAGTCGATTGGCGTGTTATCGATCATCACCGTATCGCGCTTGGGGTCCATGCGCGTGGTGATGGCCCAGATCACGTCGTTCCAGTCCCGAGCGTTGATGTCGTCGTCGGTGACAATAACGAACTTGGTGTACATGAACTGTCGCAAAAACGACCACACACCCAGCATGACCCGCTTGGCATGGCCTGGGTACGACTTCTTCATAGTGACCACGGCCATGCGGTACGAGCAGCCTTCCGGCGGCAGGTAGAAATCGGTGATTTCAGGAAATTGCTTCTGCAGGATCGGCACGAACACTTCGTTGAGCGCCACGCCGAGGATGGCCGGCTCATCCGGCGGCCGGCCGGTGTAGGTGCTGTGGTAGATCGGCTTGATCCGATGAGTGATGCGTTCGACCGTGAACACCGGGAAGCTGTCGACTTCGTTGTAATAACCGGTGTGGTCGCCATAGGGGCCTTCATCGGCCATCTCGCCGGGATGAATCACACCTTCCAGGATGATTTCCGCGGTGGCCGGCACTTGCAGGTCGTTGCCGCGGCACTTGACCAGTTCGGTGCGGTTGCCACGCAACAGGCCGGCGAAGGCGTATTCGGAAAGGCTATCCGGCACCGGCGTTACGGCACCGAGGATGGTGGCCGGGTCGGCGCCCAAGGCCACGGAGACCGGGAACGGCTGGCCGGGGTGTTTTTCACACCACTCACGGAAGTCCAGAGCGCCGCCACGATGGCTCAGCCAACGCATGATCACTTTGTTGCGGCCGATCACTTGCTGGCGATAGATGCCCAGGTTCTGGCGATCCTTGTTCGGGCCTTTGGTGACGGTCAGGCCCCAGGTGATCAACGGGCCGACGTCGCCTGGCCAGCAGGTCTGCACCGGGAGCATGCCCAGGTCGACATCATCGCCTTCGATGACCACTTCCTGGCACACAGCGTCTTTGACCACTTTGGGCGCCATCGCAATGATCTTGCGGAAAATCGGCAGCTTGGACCAGGCATCCTTCAAGCCCTTGGGCGGCTCGGGCTCCTTGAGGAATGCCAGCAGCTTGCCGATTTCACGCAACTCGCTGACCGACTCGGCACCCATGCCAAACGCGACGCGCTCGGGCGTGCCGAACAGGTTGCCCAGCACCGGGATATCGAAGCCGGTCGGCTTTTCGAACAGCAGCGCCGGGCCCTTGTTACGCAGGGTGCGGTCGCAAATCTCAGTCATTTCCAGCACCGGGGAAATCGGCATCTGGATACGTTTCAACTCTCCGCGCTGCTCAAGTTGCTGCACGAAATCCCGAAGATCCTTGAATTTCATTAACCATGCCACCCGTAAAATAGGCGTACATCCTACCTGCTCTGAAGGCGGCTGGCAGCTTAATTGGCCGTCAGCCCCCGTGACTTGAGTGAACGGAACAGCGGCTCCAGGAAGGCTTCGATGTGCCGCGCCCCAACCTCAGAAAGATGGTTATCGTCGGTATACAGCGCTTGCCCATTGAGTTCGACCCGGCACAAACCGTCGGCACCGCATAGCAAAGGCGCCGGATCCAAGACCGTTACGCCGCTATCGGCCGCCGCCAACTCGTCGAACACCTGGGTAATGAAGGCCTGGCGCTTCACATGCTCGGCTACGGGAAGCCCCTCGCCGTCCACCGGCCGGTTCATCATCGCCAGTCGACTGAGGCGATAAGGCACGATGATTTCCTGCAAAGGAACCTCCTTGACCAGCCACACGCGATGTCCGGCAGCGCGCAATTGCTTTACACGCTGGCGCAGGCCCTCAGCGAACCGTTGTTCGGCCACGGCACGCACATACTTGCCTGTGCTCGGGTCCTTGAGCGCATGCTCTTTGTCACCGGACATTTGTCCGTAGACATATAGACTCCAGCGAGCCGCCAGCACCACATCGCTGAAGGTCTGCTCAGCCATGGCCTTCTCGACCCGGTGGTTGAAATGCGCACAACGGGCAATATTCTCCAGACCATCCAACGGTATGCAGCCAGCAAAACTGGCCCCTACCAGGCTGATGTCGTGCCGATCAGCACCGTCCTTGAGTGCAGGAATCAATGCAGTCGCATGGCTGTCGCCCCACACCAGCGCTGACATGGAGCGACCGGTCGGACCGAAATGGCAGAACAGCCGCTCATCGGGCGTGTCTTTATCGGCCATGCACGCCAATAAATCCGGGCTCCACTTCTTGGCCTGGGCGTAACGCAGCGCCTGTTCGGATAACCGCGAGGGCACGCCGTCGGCTTTGCGGATGGCCAGGCCGGTAAAACCGAGACATAAGATGCCGATCAGCGCACTCGCCAGAATCGCCTGGCGTCCGGCCAGCAAGCGCTTCTCACGGAATGGCGTTTCAATGAAGCGCCAGGAAAGGTAGCCCAGGATCAGCGAGAGCAGCATCAACCCGGCCAATTCCAGCGCACTCAAACCATCTACCGCTGCGTAATTGGCATACACGAAGACCGGCCAATGCCACAGGTACCAGGAATAGGAGATCAGCCCGATGCCCACCATCACCCGAGAACTCAACAGACGGGAAACCCAGGTGTGTTGCTGCCCATTGGCCCAGATCAAACCGACAACCCCCAACACCGGCAGCAATGCCGTGGGTCCAGGGAATGGCGTGGTCGCGTCGTAGCCCAGCACCGCGATCAGTATCAGCGCCATAGACCCCAGACTGACGCCCTGCGCCAGGGCAGCAGGCGCACGCCAGTCACGCTTGGGCATCACGGCCAACATGGCGCCGGCCAGCAACTCCCAGGCGCGCAGGTGCAACAGGAAGAATGCCTTTTGTGGTTGATGTTCGACCGCCCAGACACTCATGCCAAACGATGCCAACAACACCGCAAACAACGCCAGGCGCCAGTGCTTCAAACGGCTGGAGAGCGATATCAGCAGCAGCGGGAAGACAATGTAAAACTGTTCTTCTACCGCCAACGACCAGGTGTGCAGCAAGGGCTTGATGTCAGAGGCGGAGTCGAAATAACCATGCTGACGCGAAAACAACAGGTTGGACGTAAACGTCACTTGATAATGCGCCGACCGCCCAAGATCCTTGTAATCCTTGGGCGCCAACAGAAACCATCCCACTACCAGTGTGACCGCAATCATCACAAACAACGCCGGCAGGATGCGCCGCGCGCGCCGAGCCCAGAAATCGATAAAACTGAAGCGGCCGGCCTGGCGTTCACGCCAGATAATCGAAGTGATCAGGAAGCCGGAGATGACGAAAAACACATCAACGCCAACAAAACCGCCGGTAATGCCAGGAACTCCGAAGTGAAACAACACAACAGCAAGGACAGCGATAGCACGCAGGCCATCGATGTCTCTGCGGTAAGCAAGAATGGTCATAAGAAATCTGGTCAGTCTGTGACGAAAGGGGTAAGCGTAGTCGCGCGTACAATTTTTGTTACTTAACGGACACTTATGCCATAAAAATTGCTGCATCACGACGCAAAAAAATGGCGCCCTAGTCGGGCGCCATTTTTTCGAAGCGGAAGCGTCGTATTACTTGCGCTTCATCGACAAGAAGAACTCATCGTTGGTCTTGGTGGTTTTCAGTTTATCCACCAGGAACTCGATGGCCGCAACTTCGTCCATCGGGTGCAGCAGCTTGCGCAGGATCCACATACGCTGCAGCTCGTCGTCGGCGGTCAGCAACTCTTCGCGGCGGGTGCCGGAACGGTTGATGTTGATGGCCGGGAAGACGCGTTTTTCCGCGATACGACGGTCCAGAGGCAGTTCCATGTTGCCGGTACCCTTGAACTCTTCGTAGATCACTTCGTCCATCTTCGAGCCGGTCTCAACCAGCGCGGTGGCGATAATGGTCAGCGAGCCGCCTTCTTCGATGTTCCGCGCGGCGCCGAAGAAACGCTTGGGTTTCTCCAGGGCGTGGGCATCGACACCACCGGTCAATACCTTGCCGGAGCTAGGGATGACGGTGTTGTAGGCACGGGCCAGACGGGTGATGGAGTCGAGCAGGATCACAACGTCTTTCTTGTGTTCGACCAGGCGCTTGGCCTTCTCGATCACCATCTCGGCAACCTGCACGTGGCGGGTTGGCGGCTCATCGAACGTGGAGGCAACCACTTCGCCGCGCACGGTGCGCTGCATCTCGGTCACTTCTTCCGGACGCTCATCGATCAGCAATACGATCAGATGAACTTCAGGATTGTTACGTGCGATGTTCGCTGCAATGTTCTGCAGCATGATGGTCTTACCGGCTTTCGGCGGCGCAACGATCAAGCCACGCTGGCCCTTACCGATCGGCGCGCACAGGTCGATCACGCGGCCGGTCAAGTCTTCGGTGGAACCGTTACCGGCCTCCATCTTCATGCGCACGGTCGGGAACAGCGGCGTCAGGTTCTCGAAGAGAATCTTGTTTTTCGCGTTCTCAGGACGATCGAAGTTGATCGTGTCGACCTTGAGCAGGGCGAAATACCGCTCGCCTTCCTTCGGAGGACGGATCTTGCCCACGATGGTGTCACCGGTGCGCAAGTTGAAGCGGCGGATCTGGCTCGGCGAGACATAAATATCGTCTGGGCCGGCGAGGTAGGAAGCGTCTGCAGAGCGGAGGAAGCCGAAGCCGTCCTGGAGAATCTCCAGCACGCCATCACCGGAGATTTCCTCGCCGCTTTTCGCGTGCTTTTTCAGCAGGGAGAAAATCACGTCCTGCTTGCGCGAACGGGCCATATTTTCTATGCCCATTTCTTCGGCCAATTGGAGCAGGTCGGTAATCGGCTTTTGCTTGAGTTCAGTCAGATTCATATAGGAATGACGTAATCATTTATGGAGGGGGAAATTAAGCTTTTGGCTTAATGAGGCCGCGCCGCGGAGAAGGCGACAGGATCGCGTACTAATCGAAAAGGAGTGCGTCGGCGACGGCTTGCAGGGGGCAGTGGAGAAACCAGTGCGGGGCCGAATGTAACACCTGAATTTCGGAGCGTCTAGCCCTGTTTTACGAAAAAGCCCCGCGATTTGCGGGGCTTTTTTGACGACGCTTAGATGTTCGCGTCGATGAATGCAGCCAACTGCGACTTCGACAATGCGCCCACTTTGGTCGCTTCAACGTTGCCGTTCTTGAACAGCATCAGCGTAGGAATACCACGTACGCCGTGTTTGGCAGGCGTTTCCTGGTTGTCGTCGATGTTGAGCTTGGCAACGGTCAGCTTGCCTTCGTAGGTGGTTGCAATGTCGTCCAGAACCGGAGCGATCATTTTGCAAGGGCCGCACCACTCAGCCCAGTAGTCAACCAGCACCGGGCCTTGAGCCTTGAGTACTTCGGCCTCAAAGGTCGCGTCCGTGACGTGCTTGATAAGATCGTTGCTCATGGATGTCTCCGGATTGTAAGCAAAAAAAACGTTGCCCATCATAGCCGCCCTTCCCCCGTTCAGGAAGCCGCCTCTGATTGAGTCTCGCTATGGCGATCAATGAGTTTGGATATTGCCTTATTCAGGGGGTGGCAGGGGTCAGGAACGCGATGCCGGTACGTAACGCCGCGTTGCGTACGTGCTGCTGCATGGTTTTCTGCGCCGCTGCACTGTTGCGTTGAGCCAGGGCGCGGAGGATCTTGCGATGCTCTTGCCAGGTTTCCATGGCCCGCTCCGGCCGGATGAACGGTAGTTTCTGACTCTCCAGAAACACCTCGGCGCTGGCACTGAGGATGCTGACCATCGCTCGGTTACCGCTGGCGAGGAGAATGCGCTGGTGAAATTCAAAGTCCAGCCGCGCAGCCGCTTCGAAATCACCGGCCTTGAGCACGTGACGCATTGCCTCGACGTTGTCTTCCAGGCTGTCTAACGCCTCGATGGTCAGCGTGACCGCCGCCAACCCCGCGGCAAAGCCCTCCAAGGCATAGCGCAACTGAAAAATCTCCAACGGCGTGGCCTGCGCCGCGAAAGGCCAGGCAAAACCCGCCGGCGGCTCCTGCGCGGTTTGCACGAACACACCTTTACCCGGTTGCACACTGACCACACCCAGAGCGCTCAGGGACGACAACGCTTCGCGCAATGACGCCCGACTCACGCCCAGTTGCACGGCCAACTCACGCTGAGACGGCAGGGCATCGCCTGGGCCGAAGCCCTGCTCCTTGATCAGTTTGCGGATGGCCTGCAACGCCGCCTCCGGTACCGCTTGGGCGATGGAATTCATAAAAAACTCAAGGTTTCAGTCAACTGAGCGGCTAGTTGTAAAGCTATTCGCAGTCGGCGGCAAGTCACGCCCTAAAGGCGCTCGCGAGGTTTTAGCGGCGCTCGAAAAGGGTGCAAAAAACTTACTTACTGTTCAGACCAGTAAGACCAATACACGCCAGTAAAACCCAGCCTTGCAGCGCAATCGGCCACGACTGGCATGGGCTGTGCACTGACCACTGACAGAACATTCCTTCGCCTTTCTCGGAGAGTTGCCATGACCAAGCGCTACAGCGCCCTGCTGACTGCCCTGTTTGCCAGTCTGATGCTGAGTCACACACCCGCACAGGCCAACGGGCTGGACGATATCGTGGCCCGTGGCACTTTAAAGGTTGCCGTGCCGCAGGATTTCCCGCCGTTCGGCTCGGTCGGCCCGGACATGAAGCCCCGTGGCCTGGACATCGACACCGCCAAGCTGCTGGCCGACCAGCTCAAGGTCAAGCTGGAGCTGACCCCCGTCAACAGCACCAACCGTATCCCCTTCCTCACCACCGGCAAAGTCGATCTGGTGATCTCTAGCCTGGGTAAAAATCCCGAGCGCGAGAAGGTCATCGACTTTTCCAAGGCCTACGCGCCCTTTTACCTCGCCGTGTTCGGCCCGCCCGAGGCCGCCATCGCCAGCACCGACGACCTCAAGGGCAAAACCATCAGCGTGACCCGTGGCGCCATCGAAGACATCGAGCTGACCGCCGTGGCGCCCAAAGAAGCCACGATCAAGCGCTTCGAAGACAACAACTCGACGATCGCCGCCTACCTGGCCGGCCAAGTCGACCTGATCGCCAGCGGCAACGTGGTGATGGTGGCGATCAGCGAGCGCAACCCCAAACGCGTACCGGCGCTGAAAGTGAAACTCAAGGACTCGCCGGTGTACGTGGGCGTGAATAAAAACGAGCCGGCGCTGCTGGAGAAGGTCAATCAGATCCTGGTCGCGGCCAAGGCTGACGGCAGCCTGGAGAAGAACGCGATGCAATGGCTGAAAGAGCCGCTGCCCGCCGATCTGTGAAGCCACGGAGCTGACTGATGGCGTATCAATTTGACTTTGTTCCGGTGCTGGCCAACACCGACCTGTTGTTGCGGGGCGCGCTATTTACCCTGGAATTGACGGCTATCGGCGCGATCCTCGGCGTCGCCCTGGGCACCGTCGGTGCAGTAGTGCGTGCCTGGAAAATCCAGCCTTTGGCCTGGTGCTTTGGGGTCTATGTCGAGTTGATCCGCAATACGCCATTCCTGGTGCAGCTGTTCTTCATCTTCTTCGGCCTGCCGTCGTTGGGGCTGAAAATCACCGAATGGCAAGCCGCCGTACTGGCGATGGTGATCAACCTGGGGGCTTATTCCACGGAGATCATCCGCGCGGGCATCCAGGCCGTTCCTCGCGGGCAACTGGAAGCCGCCGCCGCACTGGCGATGACACGCTTCGAAGCCTTCCGTCATGTGGTGCTGCTGCCAGCGCTGGGCAAGGTGTGGCCAGCCCTGAGCAGCCAGATCATCATCGTGATGCTGGGGTCGGCGGTGTGTTCGCAGATCGCCACCGAAGAATTGAGTTTCGCCGCCAACTTCATCCAATCCCGCAATTTCCGCGCTTTTGAAACGTATGCCCTCACCACGCTGGTGTACTTGTGCATGGCGCTGATGATTCGCCAGTTGCTCAATTGGATCGGCCGTCGCTTTGTGATGAGGAATAGCCAATGAGTGATTTTTCATTCTGGGACATTGTGCGCAACCTGCTTACGGGCCTGCAGTGGACGTTGCTGCTGTCGCTGGTGGCATTTATCGGCGGAGGCCTGATCGGTTTGTTGGTGATGACTCTGCGCATCAGCAGTAAGGCATTTCCACGCAATGTTGCGCGCACCTATATAGAGCTGTTCCAGGGCACACCGCTGTTGATGCAGTTGTTCCTGGTGTTTTTCGGCATCGCGCTGCTCGGCGTGGATATTTCGCCCTGGCTGGCGGCGGCGATCGCCCTGACTTTGTTTACCAGTGCCTACCTCGCCGAGATCTGGCGCGGCTGCGTCGAGTCAATCGCTCATGGGCAGTGGGAAGCCTCCGCCAGCCTGGCACTCAACCCGCTTGAGCAACTGCGTTATGTGATCCTGCCTCAGGCCCTGCGCATTGCCGTGGCGCCGACCGTGGGGTTCTCGGTACAGGTCGTAAAAGGCACCGCCGTCACCTCGATTATCGGCTTCACCGAACTGACCAAGACCGGCGGCATGCTCGCCAATGCCACGTTCGAGCCCTTTATGGTCTACGGCCTGGTGGCCCTTGGTTACTTTTTGCTCTGCTACCCCTTGTCCCTCAGTGCGCGCTACCTGGAAAGGAGACTGCATGCCTCTGCTTAGAATTTCGGCCCTGCATAAGTATTACGGCGACCATCATGTCCTCAAAGGCATCGACCTCACGGTTGAAGAAGGCCAGGTGGTGGCGATCATCGGTCGCAGCGGCTCGGGCAAATCCACCTTGCTGCGCACCCTCAATGGCCTGGAGTCGATCAACGATGGGGTGATCGAGGTCGACGGAGAGTACCTCGACGCCGCACGCGCCGACCTGCGCAGCCTGCGGCAGAAAGTCGGGATGGTGTTCCAACAGTTCAACCTGTTCCCGCACCTGACCGTGGGCGAAAACGTCATGCTCGCGCCCCAAGTGGTGCAGAAAGTGCCCAAGGCCAAGGCCGCCCAACTGGCTCGGCAAATGTTGGAGCGCGTTGGGCTGGGTGAAAAATTCGACGCCTTCCCCGATCGTCTGTCCGGCGGCCAGCAACAACGGGTCGCCATTGCTCGCGCCCTGGCCATGTCGCCCAAGGTGCTGTTGTGTGACGAAATCACCTCGGCCCTGGATCCGGAACTGGTCAACGAGGTACTCAGCGTGGTGCGCCAGTTGGCCAAGGACGGAATGACGCTGATCATGGTGACCCACGAAATGCGCTTCGCCCGGGAGGTCGGTGATAAATTGGTCTTCATGCACCAGGGAAAGGTGCATGAAGTGGGCGATCCCAAGGTGTTATTCGCCAACCCACGTACCCCCGAGTTCGCGAACTTTATCGGCTCAGTGGAGCAGTCGGGCTGACCAGCTCGAAACGGCCCCTCCCCTCCAGCACCGCGTGATCGCGCACCTGCAAGGCGTCGGAGGGCAGTTCGGTGTCGATTTGCACCTGGGCGGTCAAGCGCTTGCCAGCCGCCCTGGTGAACAGTACCTGCCCTGGCAATAGCTGCCCGCCAACGGGTTCACCGGCAAGCTGTACCGGCGCCCACTCGACAGCATGCCCATCCATCTGGGCCTGCTTGAGTGTCAGACGGAAGTGCCCCTGACGGCCAAACCGGAAACTTTGCCCATCGGCAGCTCCGGCAAATCGCAGCGCGATGGTCGCAGGCTCCATACACAGCACGCTCAAGTGCAGCATGCGCGTCCCCAGTGCGAGGGTGGGGCTGTGTACCAGCGGCGCACTGCGAATGACCCCATAGTCGACCGTCGGCTGGCTCACGGACAACCGGCAGTTCTGCGCCTGTACAGCCTCGCTCATCATCACCGTGCACAACAGTACGAGGCCCAGTTTCTTCAGCTTAACGGCCATGGCACACCGCCGATGTTGTCTCGTAGAACGTGTCATTGTCGGGCTGGGTCTCGGGAGTAAGCCTGAGCTGGCAAGTAGAAGAATCCGACAAAGAAACCCGCAACGCCTGGGAGTCGTTCATGTCGTTCAGGAAAATCATGCCGTCACCCACCACGCTGGTCAGGAAACGGTTGTTCTTATCGAACACCGAAGCACCCTGAGGCAATGGTCGGCCCTGTTCATCGGTGCCGGTGACCAGCACTCGGCGCACTTTCACCACATCGAACGTCACGTTGTTCACCGACCCGCGAGCGGCAGCGAGGGTGTGCGTGCCGTTCTTCAGGTCCACGCGTTTGGGCAAGGACTGGGTCTGTACTTCGATACGACTGTCGGTATAGGCCGGCAAACCGGGGATCACTGCCTGCCCGCTGAAATCGGTCCATACCGGGCCGTGCGGGGTACTGATTTTGGCGGCGCCGATATCACCCACCGAGACAATGCCAAAGGTGTCCTGCACGGCATACGGCGAGAACGTCAAACCGCCTCCGTGGGCCACGACGCCGCCGCGCAACTGCCCGGAATAATCGGTGCCCTGGGGGTTGCGACTGACCCCCATGCCCACTCGGGTGTAGCGTGGCATCAGGTCCAACTGACCGCGCAACGTTTGCTCCCGCGCACTGAGGTCACGCTCGACGCCCACTTCGTAGTTCACGTAGTCATTGACCCGCTCCGTAAGGGCGGCGCCAGCCCGCGCGCGGTCCCCACGCCGACTGATATAGCTGTTGACTCGACGATCACCGCCCAGGGGCACGGTCACCTGCAAGCGCACCGACAGATCATCGTCGAACGCCGAATCACGCCGGCTACCGCCCTGGGTAACGTCATGCCGTTTGCGGGTGCCACCCACCTGCGAATCGGCGATCAAGGTGACGTCGGCATGGCTGAATGAGCGGTTCCATGAGGCGAACAGATGCTCGGTGGTGTGCCCGTCGAATGAGTTGCTGCGCGTATAGCCCAAAGAGAATGCCCCCAGCGCGGGGTCGATCCAGCTCACTCCGGCGGTGTATTGATGCTTGAAACGAGAATCCAATTCATCGGTCTTGGACGAGCGACCCGCCTCAAGCACTTCGCGATAACCGCGCGTCTGGGTGGTAGCGCTGAGGCTCAGGTCCATATCGGCGGACACCGGGCTGCTCACGCTTAGGCTGCTGCGTGAACCGGACACCGCATTAAGACTGTCTCGGGAAAGGTTATGGCGAGCACCCACGTTCACGCGTTGGAAAAACACGCTGCTCAGCGTGCCTCCGGCCGCCCAGTAGTCATCGGTACTCAACAGGCCAAAGCCGGCGGATGAGTCGCGCCCCAGGCCCCAGGTGCCACTGCCCATGGCGACGATGGGTGACGGCGCATCTTCATAGGTGTTCTCACGCACCTTGCCCAAAGCGAAGTAATAGCCGGGTGACGCGGGAGCAGCACCGGCAAACGAAGCCGCTGGCACCACAAAACTGCGCGTGCCTCCTCGCACATCGATCACGCTGACTTCCAGGTCGCTGGTGCCATTGAGCAGCGGCAACCCGGTCAACCGAAAAGGCCCTTCGGGCACCAGCGTGCTATGGATCAAGGCACCCGACTGACGCACTTCGATCCTCGACTGGTTCTGGGCCAGCCCCTCAACCACGGCATTGTTGCTGCCCGCCGGCACACGGGATTGGCCGTCGGGAAAGAACTGCACACCGGACAGCTGGAGGCCACCGAAATGCGGGTTATTGCTGGACAACTGGCCGACCTGGAAGGTCGATTGCAACGCGCCGATATCCCGCTGGGCATAGGCATTCAAATGTTCGGTGCGGGCCTCGCCATTGTCGGACACATAATATTGGCGGCTGCGAACGATCCAATCTCCGAGATTGAACCCCGCCTCGGTATAAGCCGATACGAACCGGCTCGCACCGCTGCGCGAATGGCTATCGAACCCCTGCACGTCATAGTTGAACAACGCCGCCGCCCCGCCCCGGGCAAAGTGCCCAGCCTCCCATTGCGGCTCGCGCAGTGCCTGCGTCGGCACCACCAGCGCGACCTCATCGTTACCGGGCCGCAGCCGCACCATCGTATTAGGGAAAGCCCCCAGGAAGTCATGACAGGCCTGAGTCGCATCAGCCGTCTCTTGGATAATGCCACTCGGTTTGACCAACCCGGCCTTATCGAGCAGCCCGGCGGTAAAACACAGTTGCCCATGCGCATCGAACCGCGCCTCCACCAACCCGAGCGGGTTGCCATTGAGCCGCAACCCGACCACATGCACACCCTCACGAAAACGCGGGGCCGTGCGGAAATAGTCGGAGACCTTCGGATCAATACCGTGGGCAGTCAGCGCCGCCAGGTCAAACCCCTCTCCCAACTCCAGGGCGGGCAGCACACCAGGCAAGCTCCACAACGTTGCAACCCCCATGAGCAGCGTGGGCCGACAGGGCCAGAGCGACGCCAGAACTCGGTTACTCGACAGATTTATCATGAGTCGATCAACCCTCGCCGGCATTGATCGAAGCTCGGTAGTTGTCTGCGGAGAAACCGTAGACAGTGGCGGGCTGAATCTCTACAGCAGCCACCCCCTCCAGAGCGCCTTCGACGCTCAATGTCAGCGCCTCCCCCGGCAAAATGTAGGTTCGGGGCAATGTTGCCAGGGCCTTCTGTGGTAGCAGCAGTACCTCCGGCGCCAGACGCACGACATAGGCGCTGTCGTTATGAACGCTGAGGCCCTCGCCCACACGCTTCCACTTCAACAGCTCCCAGGGGCTGTGATGCAGAGGAAGGCCCCGCGGATGCAGGATCAGCGGCAAGTTCTGCCGCAAGGTGATACCGATGGTCGCACGGCCTGGCGCACGGGCCTGGGGGATGCCCTCGAAGGACACGCGTTTCAATCGCTGGGTTTTCAGCGGCTCCTTCAAGGTGCCGATGAAGCGCACCAACTGGGTTTCGCCCGCCTCCACTCGCGTAATGGGCGGCGTCACGATTAAAAGCGGCTCCACATCTTCCGGTACGTTTTCGATAACCGAGTGAAGCAACGCCGGCGTCGCGTCAGTATTTTTGATAGATATCGTCGCTTCGCCCTGGTCTTCATAAAACACAACCACGGTTGTTTCCGGCAACATTCCATCCGCCATTACAGCACCGGCAAACCACACACAAAAACTGGCACATAACACACGTGCACTATTTATTACTGAAAGACTAAGCATTCAGTGTTCCCCACGCCTTTAAGTTGACCCTTGATAGCTAAGCGCTCCTATTAAAACAGCCGATCGGAAACAAGGGAGTTCTGATCGGCCGTAAATAAGTCGCTTAGATGTAGCTCAACTCAAGCGTCGCACGCCCATCCAGAACCGTATCGCGCGACAGGTCCAGGTCCTGGCCCCGATTAATAACGGCGCGCACTTCGAGGGTGCCGGTCAGTTGACTGATCGCGGCTGGGGTGACAGCCGTGGTGTTGCGCCAGGAATACTGACTAGGCGCCTGGGCCACTTTGCCATCCGAGTTTTGCCAGGCGCCGGTGCCGACACGCACGATAGGAAACAGCGTGGTGGTGGACGAACGCAGGTCTTTGAGGGTGATGGCGAAACCACCGGTCCTGCGGCCGCCAACGGCACCCAGGCCATAGTTATGGGCTTCGGTATAGCCGGCCCCCAACGCATTGAGGATGCCAGGCACCTTGCTGGCGCCCTGCAGGTCGACGAACTTCAATCCGAACTTGGCTGGGGTAGTGCCGCAGTTGATGCTCAGAGGAGCGGTCTTGGGCAGCAATGGGTTGAACGCAGTTGGCAGCAATTGGCCGGAAGGGATTGTGCCGTAGTCGACGATGCCACCACCGGTCATGCTGAGGTTGCAGGCGGCAGGTTTGATCGTGCCCCTGACGATCAGCTCGGCGCTGCTGGAAGCGTGGGCGTTGATGGCCGCAGCCAGGCAAGCGATACCGAAAGTCAATCCAACAATCTTTTTCATAAGGGTCCTGTCACTGAAAGTTATCAGGCGCATTTATTTATTGTTCCTTACGGCAACCATAAATAAATAACACCACGGCACTATTGCCGAGTGACAGTCTGTCTCCTTAGTACCTAACTAAAAAATGAGACAACACATCAGTTAGTGTGGGAGCGATAAAAATATATTGTCAGCCAAGCGTGAACCTAGAGTAGGCCTCAACAAAAAAAGGAATGAAATATCGACATGAAAGGTGTAGGCAGAATCATAATTCGTACTACCACAGATAAAAGTTATAACTTCCTACAAGAACACACGAGGGCGCTACAGAGGTCGAGAACGACAACCTACCTTTCCTACAGCTAATTCTTATGGGCAACCTCGGCGCAATTCCCGAAGCACTACGCGTTGGCGTCAGCGGTCGATCGTGGCACGATGGCGAGGTTATCGACCGAGACCCCCAAACCATGCCGCAATCCCAAGCCAAGAATCTGTCCCTGATCGCCGCCATCGACCTGGGCTCCAACAGCTTTCACATGGTCGTGGCCAAGGCCCAGAACGGTGAGATCCGCATCCTTGAGCGGCTCGGCGAAAAGGTGCAACTGGCCGCCGGAATCGACGACGAGCGTCAGCTCAATGAAGAATCCATGCAGCGCGGGCTCGATTGCCTCAAGCGTTTCGCTCAATTGATCAACGGTATGCCCCTGGGCGCCGTTCGAATCGTCGGTACCAACGCCCTGCGCGAAGCGCGCAACCGTGGCGAATTCATCCGCCGCGCCGAAGAAATCCTCGGCCACCCCGTGGAAGTCATCTCAGGCCGTGAGGAAGCACGCCTGATCTACCTCGGCGTGTCACATACGCTGGCCGATACCCCCGGCAAACGCCTGGTGGCGGACATCGGTGGCGGCAGTACCGAGTTCATCATTGGCCAGCGTTTCGAGCCGCTGCTGCGCGAAAGCCTGCAGATGGGCTGCGTCAGCTACACCCAGCGTTATTTCAAGGACGGCAAGATCACCCCGGCGCGCTACGCCCAGGCCTATACGGCCGCGCGGCTGGAGATCATGAGCATCGAACACGCCCTGCACCGCTTGACTTGGGATGAAGCCATCGGTTCGTCCGGCACCATCCGCGCCATCGGCCTGGCCCTCAAAGCGGGCGGGCACGGCACCGGTGAGGTCAACGCCGAAGGTCTGGCGTGGCTCAAGCGCAAACTGTTCAAGCTGGGGGATGCCGAAAAAATCGACTTCGACGGCATCAAACCTGATCGACGCACGATCTTCCCCGCCGGCCTGGCGATTCTCGAAGCGATTTTTGACGCCCTCGAACTGCAACGCATGGACCACTGCGATGGCGCCCTGCGTGAAGGCGTGCTGTATGACCTGCTGGGCCGTCACCACCATGAAGACGTGCGTGAGCGCACGCTCAGCTCATTGATGGAGCGTTATCACGTCGACCTGGAGCAAGCGGCCCGCGTTGAACGCAAGGCGCTGCATGCCTTCGACCAAGTGGCCGAGGACTGGGGCCTGGAAGACGGCGTCTGGCGCGAACTGCTGGGCTGGGCGGCCAAGGTGCATGAAGTGGGCCTGGACATCGCTCACTACCACTACCACAAGCATGGCGCTTACCTGATCGAGCATTCGGACCTGGCCGGTTTCTCCCGGGAAGACCAACAGATGCTCGCGCTGCTGGTGCGCGGCCATCGCCGTAATATCCCCAAGGACAAATTCGCGGAATTTGGTGACGACGGCATCAAACTGATTCGCCTGTGTGTGCTGCTGCGTTTTGCGATCCTGTTCCACCACATCCGTGGCACGCAGGAGATGCCCCAGGTCAAACTGCGGGCCGATGGCGACAGCCTGGAAGTGATGTTCCCCAAAGGCTGGCTGGAAGAAAACCAGCTGACCCAGGCGGATTTTGCCCAGGAAGCGGAATGGTTGACGCGGGTGGGGATCAGTCTGAACCTGCGCTAGAGAACACCGAAAACAAATATGGGAGGGGGCTTGCCCCCGATGAGGGAGTGGCAGTCAACAGATTCAGTGACTGCTCCACCGTCATCGGGGGCAAGCCCCCTCCCACCTTTCAGACATCGTCGGTTTTTAGTTCACCGCCAGGATCGGGCTACCCAACTTTTCCAACAACGTTGCCTGCGCGCTGCGCGGGTTCTGGTTGCCGGTCGGGGTGTTGCGCACGTAGCGCCCGTCGGACTGCAGGCTCCAGCTGTGGGTGTTATCGGTCAGATAACTCTCCAGCTCTTTCTTGACCCGCATGATCAGCTTCTTGCCTTCCACCGGGAAACAGGTCTCGACGCGCTTATCGAGGTTACGTTCCATCCAGTCGGCGCTGGAGAGGAACATCTGCTCTTCGCCGCCGTTGAGGAAGTAGAACACGCGGGTGTGCTCCAGGAAGCGACCAATGATCGAACGCACATGGATGTTGTGCGAAACCCCGACGATCCCCGGACGCAGGCAGCACATGCCACGCACCACCAGGTCGATACGCACACCGGACTGGCTGGCCTTGTACAGCGCACGGATGATTTTCGGGTCGGTCAACGAGTTGAACTTGGCAATGATGTGCGCCGGCTTGCCGTCGAGGGCGAACTGGGTTTCGCGGGCAATCATGTCGAGCATGCCCTTCTTCAGGGTGAACGGCGCGTGCAACAGCTTCTTCATGCGCAGGGTCTTGCCCATGCCGATCAACTGGCTGAACAACTTGCCGACGTCCTCGCACAAGGCGTCGTCGGAGGTCAGCAGGCTGTAGTCGGTGTAAAGCTTGGCGTTACCGGCGTGGTAGTTGCCGGTGCCCAGGTGGGCATAACGCACGATCTCGCCGGCCTCGCGGCGTAGGATCAGCATCATCTTGGCGTGGGTCTTGAAGCCCACCACGCCGTAGATCACCACCGCACCGGCCGCTTGCAGGCGGCTAGCCAGTTGCAGGTTGGACTCTTCGTCGAACCGCGCGCGCAGTTCGATAACCGCGGTGACTTCCTTACCGTTACGCGCGGCGTCCACCAGCGCATCGACGATTTCCGAGTTGGCGCCGGAGCGGTACAGGGTCTGGCGCACCGCCAATACATGGGGGTCCTTGGCGGCCTGACGCAGCAGGTCCACCACAGGCGTGAACGACTCGAAGGGGTGCAGTAGCAGAATGTCCTGCTTGCTCACGACGCTGAAGATGTTCTCGCTGTTTTGCAGCAGCTTGGGGATCTGCGGGGTGAACGGCGTGTATTGCAGCTCCGGGTGGCTGTCCAGACCGGTGATGCTGAACAGACGCGTGAGGTTGACCGGGCCATTGACCTGATACAGCTCGCTCTCGCCCAGGTTGAACTGCTTGAGCAGGTAGTCCGACAGGTGTTTGGGGCAGGTATCGGCCACCTCTAGACGCACCGCATCGCCGTAGCGCCGCGAGAACAGCTCGCCGCGCAGGGCACGGGCCAAGTCTTCGACGTCTTCGGAGTCCAGCGCCAGGTCGGCGTTACGGGTCAGGCGGAACTGGTAGCAGCCCTTGACCTTCATGCCTTGGAACAGGTCGTCGGCGTGGGCGTGGATCATCGACGACAGGAATACATAGTTGTCGCCAGCGCCCCCCACCTCTTCCGGTACCTTGATGATCCGTGGCAACAAGCGCGGCGCCGGGATAATCGCCAGGCCGGAGTCGCGCCCGAAGGCGTCGATGCCTTCCAGTTCGACGATGAAGTTCAAGCTCTTGTTCACCAGCAGCGGGAACGGGTGAGTCGGGTCAAGGCCGATGGGGGTGATGATCGGCGCGATCTCGTCGCGGAAGTAGCGACGCACCCAGGTCTTGATCTTGGTGGTCCAGTGACGGCGACGGATAAAGCGAACCTGATGCTTTTCCAGTTCCGGCAGGAGAATGTCGTTGAGGATCGCGTATTGGCGATCCACATGGCCGTGGACCAGCTCGCTGATGCGCGCCAGCGCCTGGTGCGGCTGCAGGCCGTCGGCGCCGGCCTGTTCGCGGGCAAAAGTGATTTGCTTTTTAAGGCCCGCCACGCGGATTTCGAAGAACTCATCCAGGTTGCTGGAGAAGATCAGCAGGAACTTCAGCCGCTCCAGCAAGGGATAAGACTCATCCAGCGCCTGCTCCAACACGCGAATGTTGAATTGCAGTTGCGACAGCTCGCGATGAATGTACAGGCTGCTGTCATCCAGATTGACCACCGGCGGCGCCGGGGCTGGCACCGGCACTTCAGCGACGACGGGCGCGAGCGGCTCATGTTCCGGGGGTGTCTCGGAGACTTGCTCCACCACCGGGTGGGCGTCTTTTACGGCAACTTCGGAGAGTCCTTCGGTATTCATCGAGTGTCCTGTGAGAGCTACGGTTGCGCTCTAAGCAATTGGGCGGCGCGGGCGGCAAAGTAGGTCAGAATGCCATCAGCTCCGGCACGTTTAAAGGCAGTCAGGGATTCAAGGATCACTCCCTCACTCAACCATCCATTCTGTATTGCGGCCATGTGCATCGCGTATTCGCCGCTGACCTGATAAACGAAGGTCGGCACCTTGAACTCCTCTTTGACCCGATAAAGGATGTCCAGGTACGGCATTCCGGGCTTGACCATCACCATGTCAGCCCCTTCGGCCAGATCGGCGGCCACTTCGTGCAAGGCCTCATGGCTGTTGGCCGGGTCCATCTGGTACGAAGCCTTATTGGCTTTGCCCAGGTTCAGCGCCGAGCCCACCGCGTCGCGGAACGGGCCGTAGTAGGCGCTGGCGTACTTGGCCGAGTAGGCCATGATCCGCACATTGACGTGACCGGCCAGCTCCAGGGCTTCGCGAATCGCCTGGATGCGTCCGTCCATCATGTCCGACGGCGCCACCACCTGCGCCCCGGCCGCAGCGTGGGACAACGCCTGCTTGACCAGCGCATCGACGGTGATGTCGTTCTCAACATAGCCGTCGGCGTCCAGAATGCCATCCTGACCATGGGTGGTGAACGGGTCCAGCGCCACGTCGGTGATCACCCCCAACTCCGGGAAGCGTTCGCGCAATGCGCGGGTGGCGCGCTGAGCAATACCTTGCGGGTTCCAGGCTTCGGCAGCATCCAGGGACTTGAGTTCAGTGGGCGTGACGGGAAACAACGCCAGCGCCGGAATACCCAGTTCAACCCAGCCAGCCGCCTCCTCAAGCAGCAGGTCGATGGTCAAACGCTCCACCCCAGGCATCGACGCCACGGCTTCGCGGCGGTTCTCACCGTCCAGCACAAACACCGGCAGGATCAGATCATCGGTCGTCAGCACGTTTTCACGCACCAGGCGGCGAGAAAAATCATCACGGCGATTGCGACGCAGGCGGGTAGCGGGGAACAAGCGATTGGCAGGGGTAAAGCTCACGACAGACTCCTGAGCCCGGGTTCACGGGCGAGCGTTGCAGTTATAAGCGGCCATTATGACGAAGGAATGACAGTTGTGCTTATCGATGCGACCTGTCGTCGCATTCGTCGTTTATGTAGGAATTGTTCACTTCGTGACACATCTCGATACTTTCATGAATGTTCGCGAAGGCGTAGGCTGCGCGTTCATTTCGCCAGCACCCAGACCATGCTTCAACAATTTCTGCATGACTTCGGCTACTTTGCCCTCTTCCTCGGCACCTTCTTCGAAGGCGAAACCATCCTGGTGCTCGCAGGCTTTCTGGCGTTCCGTGGTTACATGGATATCAACCTGGTGGTGGTCGTTGCCTTCTTCGGCAGCTACGCCGGCGACCAGCTCTGGTACTACATGGGACGCAAGCATGGCCGCAAGCTGCTGGCGCGCAAGCCGCGCTGGCAACTGATGGGTGACAAGGCCCTGGAGCATATCCGCAAGCACCCGGACATCTGGGTGCTGAGCTTTCGCTTCGTCTACGGCTTGCGCACCGTGATGCCGGTGGCAATCGGGCTGTCCGGCTACCCGCCGTTACGCTACTTGATCCTTAATGGCATCGGTGCCGCGATCTGGGCCGCCGCGCTGGGCGCAGCGGCTTACCACTTTGGCGCCGTGCTAGAAGGCATGCTCGGCAGCGTCAAGAAGTACGAGCTGTGGGTGTTGGGCGCATTGCTGGTACTGGGTTTTGGCCTGTGGGTGCGCCGCCGCTTCAAAAACGCGCGTATCGCCCGTCAGGCATGCGCCGACGCACAAGCCCAGAGCGCTGCCGAGCCGGTGCCGGTGGAGAAACCTAAGACGCCAGTCGAGTAAGCCGGCTTCTGCAGCAGTAGAGGCCGATCACGCTGAGCAAGCTGTAACTGGCCAGGCCCAGCCAGCCCAGGCTGCTTGCCGGCCATAGCCCGACCAACGGCGCCAGCCATACCAGCGGCGCATTCAGCGCCAGGCGCAGCAGCTCAGCCTTCAACGCCCACGGGCGATTTTCCAGGGCCACGCCTAAGGTAAACAGCCCCAACGCCATCGCCCCCCAACCCAGGACCAGCGCCGCCTTGGGCAGACCTTCGCCGACGTTCATCAAGTAACTGCCAAACCCCACATACGCCGCAAATTGCACGGCCACGTACACCTGCTGACGCACATCCAGCGGCACTTCATATTTGCGGAACTGGCTCAAGTCGGGCTTGGCCAATGGGTATTTGGCCTTCACATCCGCCGGGCGCCAGCCGGTGCGCATAAACCAGATGCGCAGCTTGTCCCACAGGCTCTGCGTTCGCCGCGCATCGCTACACAGTTGCGCATAGAACTGCAGATTGGCCCACAACGGGTTCCAACTGGCCAGGGGCGTGGTCACGCCGAAAATCACCGGTTCGTTTTCGTCTTCTTCTTGGAAACTGCCGAACAGGCGGTCCCAAATAATGAACACCCCACCGTAGTTGCGATCCATGTAGAGAGCGTTCTGTGCATGGTGGGCCCGATGATTGGACGGAGTAACGAAGAACCACTCGAACCAGCCGAGCTTGGGCACATGCCGTGTATGGACCCAGAATTGATACAGCAAATTGAGCGACGCCACGCTGATAAACACCACCAATGGCACGCCGACCACCGCCAGGGGCAGGTAGAAAATCCAGCTCAGCAGAAACCCCGTGCTGGTCTGGCGCAGGGCCGTGGTGAGGTTGTAGTCCTCGCTCTGATGGTGCACCGAGTGCGCGGCCCACAGAATATTGCGCTCATGCCCCATGCGATGCAGCCAGTAGTAGCAGAAGTCATAGAACACAAAGGCGAACAGCCACGTCCAAGGGCTCTGCGCCGGCAAATCGAACAGCGCCAGATGCTTGAGAGCGAACGCGTAGGTCAACACGCCCACGCCCTTGGTCAACAGCCCCGTGGTGGTAGACAGCACACCGGTGCTCAGGCTGTTGATGGCATCCGCCACCCGGTAATTGCGCTGTCCGCGCCAACGGTCGGCAAGCAGCTCCACCACGATCAAGGCAATGAAAAACGGTACCGCGTAAGGCACGAAGTCCATGGGCAAGTCCGGTCTATTTTTGTTACATCAAGATTAGGTGCAGCGCTGTGAGATCCCATTGGCAACAGGTTACAAATTAGTAGACATTTAACGCCAAGAACCCAGGAGAAATGCCCATGAGCAAAAAGATTGCAGTGATCCTTTCCGGCTGCGGCGTGTATGACGGCGCAGAGATCCACGAAAGCGTGATCACTTTGCTGCGCCTGGATCAGCGCGGCGCTCAGGTCCAATGTTTCGCACCCGATATCGAGCAACACCACGTCATCAATCACCTGACCGGCGAAGAAATGCCAGAAACGCGCAACGTGCTGGTGGAGTCGGCGCGCATCGCCCGTGGCGAGGTGAAGGACATCAGCCAGGCCAATGTCGACGACTTCGATGCTCTGATCGTACCCGGCGGGTTTGGCGCGGCGAAGAACCTGTCGAATTTTGCCAGCGAAGGCACCGCATGCAGCGTCAACCCGCAGGTGCTGGCGTTTGCGGAGGCCTTCGCCGAGGCGAGCAAACCCGTAGGGCTGATCTGCATCTCGCCGGCCCTGGCCGCGAAGATCTACGGCCCGGGCGTAACCTGCACCATCGGCAACGATGCCGACACCGCAGCCGCCCTGGGCAAGATGGGCGCCACTCACCAGGAGTGCACGGTTGAAGACATCGTCGAGGACAAAGCGCGCAAACTGGTAAGCACGCCGGCCTATATGCTGGGCAAGAACATCAGCGAGGTGGCGTCAGGCATCAATAAGTTGGTGGATCGCGTGCTGGAGCTGACCCACGAGAACGACGAGTGATCGCCTGACCGGCACTATGCGGTAAGCCGCTCCACCCTCAACCCTGGCGCATCAGTTGCGTAAGGATTCGGTCCAGCGCATTGGCAAACGCCTGCTTATCCTTCTCCCCATGGGGCGGTGGTCCGCCGCCCATCTGGCCCTGTTCACGCAAGTCGGTGAACAGGTTGCGCACCGCCAACCGCTCGCTCATGTTCGCCGGGCTGAACTCCTTGCCTCGCGGGTCCAGCGCGGTGACACCCTTTTTCACCAAGCGATCGGCCAGTGGCACGTCGCTGCAGATCACCAACTCGCCGGGCACCGCGTGCTCAACCAGGTAGTCATCGGCGGCGTCCGGGCCGCTGGGTACCACGATCAGCTTCACGCAGGCAAAAGCCGGTTTGATCTGGCTCTGCCCGGCCACCAGCACCACCTCGAACTGGCGCTTGAGGGCGAACTTCACCACCAGGTCCTTGGCCGCGCGCGGGCAGGCGTCGGCATCGATCCAGACGCGCACGGTTATACCGCCACTCGGCGCTTCTCGGCCAAACGACTGCGGCCGTACAGCACCACAATCGCCAGGATCGCCACCACCTGCGCACTCAGCGAGTAAGCGTCGGCGTGGATGCCCAGCCAGTCGAAGTCAAAGAACGCCACCGGCCGTGTACCGAATACACCCGCCTCCTGCAATGCCTTGACACCATGCCCAGCGAACACCACCGACAGCGCGCACAGCAGCGCCGCGTTAATACCGAAGAACAGCGCCAGCGGCAGCTTCGCCGAGCCGCGCAGGATCACCCAGGCCAGCCCCACCAGCAGCACCAGCGCGGTGGCGCCCCCCGCCAACACTGCGTTATGCCCAGCCGGGCCGGCTTGCAGCCACAAGGTTTCGTAGAACAGGATCACTTCGAACAGCTCGCGGTATACCGAGAAAAACGCCAGCACCGCGAAACCGAAGCGTCCACCGCCGCCCACCAGGCTGCTCTTGATGTAGTCCTGCCAGGCCGCCGCGTGGCGCCGGTCGTGCATCCACACTCCCAGCCACAGCACCATCACGCTGGCGAACAACGCCGTGCACCCTTCCAGCAATTCACGCTGGGCACCGCTGACATCAATCACATACGCCGCCAACGCCCAGGTAGCCAGGCCGGCCAACAGCGCCAAACCCCAGCCGGCGTTGACGCTACGCACCGCCGATTGCTGGCCGGTGTTACGCAGGAACGCCAGGATCGCCGCCAGCACCAGGATCGCTTCCAGGCCCTCACGCAGCAGGATCAGCAAACCGGAGATGTAACTCAACGACCAGCTCAGGCCATCGCCACCGAGCAAACCGGCCGATGCGGCGAGCTTGGCTTTGGCCACGTCCAGGCGTTGTTGCACCTGCTTGATCGGCAACCCGTCCTGCAACGACTGCCGATAGGCCATCAGGGCCTTTTCGGTGTCTTTGCGCACGTTGGCGTCGACGTTGTCCAGGGAGCTTTCCACCAGCTCGAAGCCTTCCAGGTACGCCGCTACCGACAGGTCATAGGCTTGTTCGTGATCGCCATTGCGGTACGCAGCCAGGCTCTTGTCCAAGGTGCTCGCGGTGTAGTCGAGCAACTGTGCCGGGCCGCGCTTGACCTGCGGCGGCTGCGCGCGCTGGGCGCGGAAGGCCGCGGCAGCTGCGGCGCCGTCAGCGGCCAGCACTTCATTGGGGGTACGACGGGCCAGGTCGGCGAGGTTGAACGGCTGCTCGCTCTTGGCGGCCGCCGGGTCGGCGGTAAATTCGGCGATGTAGGTGGCCAGGTCCCAACGCTGGCGGTCATCCAATTGATCGGCGAACGCCGGCATGTCGGTGCCTTCGACGCCCAGGCCCAAAGTGTTGTAGATCGCGTAGAGACTCAGGCGATCCAGCCGCGCGGCGTCCCGCAGATTCGCCGGCGGCGGCGTAAGGCCCACACCCGCCGGGCCATCGCCAGCGCCGGCTGTGCCGTGACATACCGAGCAATGCTGGGCGTAGAGGGGTGCGCCGCGCGTTGGGTCGGGCGTGATGGCCGGGGCCTGGCTCACTTCATAAGCCACCGCCAACTTGGCGCCCAACTGCCGAGCCTGGCGGGCAACGGTGGCACCGTCCTGACGAGCGGTCACCGCTGTGCGCAGTTCTTCGACGCCTGTTACCAGTTCGTCGCGTTCCGGCTTGGCCGGCAAGTCCGCTACCAAACCTTGCAACACCCCAAGGAACTCAACTTGTTCACGGTATTCCGAAGGGTCCACCACCTTGCCCGCGTCTACCGTCGGCGGGTAATCAGCACCGATGTAATCCAGTAAATGCAGGGCTTGGGGCGCGCCCTCGGCCGTCGCGGCCAACAGGTTGAAGCTGCACGACATCAACGCCGGCAACACCAGCCAGGCGAGAAAACGGTGGGGGGCAGTCATGAATGAATCTCAAAGGGAAATACGAAGTAACACATTGTTTAACGTTAAAGGCTTTGACTCAAGCCGTTCGTGATTTAGCACACCTGAGCGCAACCGTTTAATCCGTCAGTAGTGGCATTTTTGTTAATCGCATCACAGCAAAAAGCCATTGTTTTGCCAGTTATGGCGCCTATAATGCCGCGCCCTGTTAGTGCGAAAGGGAATGTCATTCCGGATTTTTATGCGAAATGACCACATTGGCTGACAACTTTCAGGGAAGAAATCTGCATGGCATTTCGCGCTTTAACCCCGCTCACGCTCGCGGCGGTAACCTTGCTGTCCGGTTGTTCGATGTTCCGCAGCTACGACACCGAGCTGCAAGCCACTAACCAGCAACTGGCCACCGGCAACGTCGATGCCGCCCTGACCCTGCTGGAAAAGAACAACACCGGCGAAGACAAAGACCTGCTCTATTTCTTCGAAAAAGGTGAATTGCTGCGCGCCAAAGGCGACCTCACCGGCAGCCAGACCGCCTGGCGCAGCGCGGACCTGCAAGTCTTCAAGTGGGAAGAATCGGTCAAGTTCGATAGCGCGAAGTACCTCGCCCAGTTCGGCAGCTTCGTGGCCAACGACAAGGTTCGGCGCTACGAAGGCTACGACTACGAAAAAGTCATGCTGACCACCCAGATGGCCCTGAACCTGCTGGCCGTGAACGACTTCGACGGCGCCCGCACCGAGATCAAGAAAACCCACGAACGCGAAGCGGTGATCGCCGAGCTGCGCGATAAGGAATACCTCAAGCGCGAGGGCGAAGCCGAGCGAGAAGGCGTGACCACCCAGTTGAAAGACCTCAACGGTTACCCGGTGGAAGCCCTGAACGCCCCGGAGGTGGTCGGCCTGAAAAACAGTTACCAGAGCGCGTTCAGCCATTATCTTGCCGGCTTCGTCTATGAAGCCCTGGGCGAAAAAGACCTGGCCGCCCCTGGCTATCGCAAGGCAGCCGAATTGCGCCCTAACACTCCGCTGCTGGAACAGGCCTTGCGGGACCTGGACAAGTCCAAGGTCGGCGCCAATGAAACCGACGTGCTGATTGTGGTGCAGAGCGGCCTTGCGCCGGCCCGCGACTCGATCCGCCTGCCGTTGCCGATCCCCATCAACGGCAACCTGGTGATTACCCCGCTGTCGTTCCCGGTGATCAAAGCCGACACCTCCACCGCCACCTTCGCCCAGATCGGGGTGGACGGTCAGCAACAGAACCTCACCGCGCTCAACAGCACCACTGCCATGTCCCGCCGCGCCCTGCGTGACGACATGCCGGGGATCATCCTGCGCACTACCGTACGCGCAGTCAGCCGTGGTGTGGCGCAGAACAACCTGAACAAGACCAACCCCATGGCCGGCCTGGTGCTGGGCATCGCCTCGGCCGTGACCGAAGGCGCCGACACACGCACTTGGCGCACCTTGCCGGACATGACCCAAGTGACGCGCCTGCGCCTCAAGCACGGCGAGCACCAGGTCAGCCTGCCCAACGCATTGGGCGGCACGCTGGTGACGGTCAAGGCCGATCAGCGCTACCAGGTGATCACCCTGCGCGTGGTGGGCAATCAGGTGTTCGCCGGCGGCCTCGCGGCCCATGTGGTGCCGAGCAGCACGCCCCAGGCGATCGCCACCCTCAAACAACCTTAAGGAGCACGCTATGCGTCATTTCATCCTCGGCGCTTTGGCGCTGGTCCTGCTCGCCGGCTGCGCCACCCCGCCGCCACCGGCACCCGGCAGCGCCGCCAGCAAAATCGTAGTGATGGGCAAATTCAAGGGCATCGCCGTCGGCGCTATCCGCGTCGCGCGGGAGAACGGCTTCCTGACCGCCAAAGTGCAACTGAGCAACATCACCAGCAGCAACCAGACGATGTATTACCGCTTCGCCTGGCTGGGCGCCGACGGCTTCCCGGTAGGCGACGAAGAGACTTGGAAAGTGCTCAACCTGTATGCCAACCAGGCCACTTTCCTGCCGGCCATCGCCAACCTGCCCCAGGCGGCGGATTTCCGTCTTGAAGTGAAAACCCCTTGAGCCGCTCATCCTTTCTGAGAGATTTCCCCATGTTTGCACGCTTCTCGATGCTCGCCGTGGTCGCCGTTCTGGCCAGCGGTTGCGCCAATACCTCGCCAGTACTCGGCAGCAAGAACATCAACTACGGCGATACCAAGGCCGTGGAAACAGTCACCAACGAGTTCGGCTCCACCGACTTGCAGATGATCGCCGAAAGCATGACCCGCTCCCTGGCCCAGTCCGGCGTGCTGCGAGGCCGCCCGGTGGTGCAGGTGTATGACGTGAAGAACAAGACCAGCGAGTACATCGATACCCGCGAGATCACCACGTCGATCAAGACTCAGTTGATGAAGACTGGCACCGCGCGCTTCGCCAGCGACAACACCGACATGCAGAGCCAGGTCGACCAGCTCAAGCTGCAAAACCAGAGCGGCCTGTACAAGAAGTCCACGGTCAGCAAGACCGGCAACATGATCGCCGCGCAGTACCGTCTGGAAGGCTCCATCAGCTCCATTGTCAAACGCAGCGCGGACTACAAGGACGTGTTTTACAAGTTCAGCCTGCAACTGATCGACGTCGAAAGCGGCGTGGCCGAATGGATGGACGAAAAAGAAATCCGCAAAACCACGGAGCGCTAAGCAATGCGTGTATGGATCGGCATGATCGGCCTGCTGTGCGCCTTTGGCGCCTCGGCCGCGCCTAAGATCGCGGTGACCGACCTGGCCTACGAGGCACGGGTCGAGGAATACATCCACCAGGTCTCGGCCAGCGACACCTTCCAGGCCAGCGCTTATCACGCCAGTGGCGCCTCCAATTACAGCGAGTACGAAAGCCGTACCAGCTATATCGAGCAGACCGAGCTGCGTAAATTCAGCGGTGATATCAAGGGCGAGATCCTCAAGTCACGGCAGTTCCAGCTGGTGCAGGGCACGCCCTACACCGCCGATGCTAAGGGTGACGTCTACGACGTGATCAAACGCATCAAGGCCGGCCACTTCAAGGGTGCCGATTATGTGCTGTTCGGCACGTTGTCGGACATCGACTTCACCCAGGACATCAACGCCCTGGACAACACCAACAGTTACTCCGCGGTGCTGGGCCTGACATTGGTGGCGGACTTCAGCCTGATCAACACCCGTACCTACGAGATCACCTCGGCGTTTACCGCCATGGGCGAAGGCCAGGACACCAAACTGGTCAACAGCCGTGACATCCGCGTGAGCTTGAACCGGCCACGGGTGGTGAAGGAAGTGTCGAAAGCGCTGGGTGAGGATGTGGCCAGGCAGTTGGCAGAGCAGTTGGGCGGTGGCTATCAGGAACCTGGCCAACCGGCACCGCGTAACAACCTGCCAAGGGATGAAGCGCCGAAGATTCTGCGCTGAGCGGTAATCCCCCAGGCAACACAAAACCAATGTGGGAGGGGGCTTGCCCCCGATGGCGGTGCCTCAGCTACAGCTAAGCTGACTGACACGCTGCTATCGGGGGCAAGCCCCCTCTCACACGTTTAGCGACCGAGCTTTACGCCGTTGCGCGATGCAAGCTGGCCAGGAAACCCGCTGCCCCCACGAACAATCCGGCAAACGTTCGGTTTACCCGCTTTTGCTGCGTGGGCGTGCGCAACAGGCGTAGGACTTTGGACGCCAACCCCGTATAGCCCGCCATCACGATCATATCGACGCTGATCATCGTCGCGCCGATGATCAAATACTGAGCCAGCAACGGCGCCTGCGGGTTCACGAATTGCGGCAACACCGCGAGCATGAACACCAAGGCCTTGGGGTTGCTGGCGTTGACCAGGAAGCCACGGAACATCATCGCCATCGGCTTGCCGATGGGGCGTACGGCCGCGTCATCGGTCATGTCCAGCGGCAAGGCACGCCATTGCTTGATGGCCAGGTACACGAGGTACGCCACACCAAACCATTTGATCGCATAGAACGCGGTGGACGACGCAGCCAGGATGGCACCCAGGCCACCCGCCACCACGGCAATCTGCATCGCCAGGCCCAGTTGCAGGCCGATGGCGTTCCAGTAACCGCGTAAAAAACCGTATTGCAGGCCGCTGGACATCGACGCAATGGCGCCGGCGCCCGGGGAAAGGGAGATGATCCAACTGGCCAGGAAAAAGGCCAGCCATGTATCGAGAGCCATGACATACCTCGCGTGAGAATAAGCGGTGGAGCCTTAAGCTAACTCCGCCGACCAGAGGCTGGCTATCGGTTTTTATCACCGTGCAGGCTAGCGATCGCCCGGAAACACGTGGGTACCTGGCCAACGCCGTACCGAACGCTGGAAAAACAGACTGTTAGGCACCTGCACGATCGCGCTGTCGGTACCGGCGGCCTCCACTTCAACCAGTGTGGTGTAGAGCAAATTGATTGCCACCACCCGCCCCTTGACGCCCGGTTTGTCGACGGTATCCACCAACTCAACAATGTCGCCGAGGCGAAATGGGCCGACGGTAAAGATCAGAACCGCGCAAAGCAGGTTGGACAATACCGACCACATGGCGAAGAACGCCACGGCGGCGACCGCCACGAAGCCCGACAGTGCCGTCCACAACACGGTGGCGGACACACCCAGGCGCTCCAGAACAAAAATCAGCGCACTCCCCATGATCAGCCAGCGCAGGCCGCCGCGTAGTGGCATCAGCAGCTGCGGTGGGAATGGGTAGCGCTCGCCCAGGCGCGTAAGGACTTTGCTCACAAAGCGCTGCGCCAGGTAACCGGCCAGCAGGATCAACAGGATCTGCACGCCAATCCACACGGGCTCGATCCACTGTGCCGGCAACTGCAACGCTTCCATCAGGACAGCGCCTCCAGCTCCGCTTGCAGGGTTTCGAGCAGTTCGAGGGCTTCCATCCAGGCTTCCTCCAATTGCCCTTCGCGCACCTTGAGCTTGGCCTGTTCGGCGAGCAGGTCACGCAGTTCGTCCTTGCGCGCGGCTTCGTACACGGCGCTGTCGCCGAGGCTGGCTTCGATCTTGGCCAAGCGCTCATGCACCTTGCCCAGCTCAGCTTCCAGCTTGTCGGCTTCGCGCTTGTGCGGCGCCAGCTGCTGACGCAATGCAGCGGCGGCCTGGCGCTGGGCCTTCTTATCGGTTTTGTCCGGATTCACCGGGGTGTTGCTCACCGGCGCATTGCGCAGGCGGTAATCGGTCAGCCAACGGGCGTAGTCGTCGAGGTCGCCGTCGAACTCTTCGACTTTGCCATCGGCCACCAGCAGGAAGTTATCCGTGGTGCTCTTGAGCAAGTGCCGATCGTGGGACACCACCAATACCGCACCACTGAACTCTTGCAACGCCATGGTCAGCGCCAGGCGCATTTCCAGATCCAGGTGGTTGGTCGGTTCGTCGAGCAGCAACAGGTTCGGACGATCCCAGGCGATCAGGGCCAAGGCCAGACGGGCTTTCTCGCCGCCGGAAAAATTCAGCACCGGCTCATCGATGCGCGCGCCACGGAAGTCGAAGCCACCGAGGAAGTCACGCAGGGTCTGCTCGCGCTCGGTCGGCGCCAGGCGTTGCAGGTGCAGCAATGGGCTGGCCTTGGCGTCTAGGGAGTCCAACTGATGCTGGGCGAAGTAACCCACCACGGTGTTCTCGCCACGGGTCAAGCGACCGGCCAGAGGTTCCAGCTCACCCGAGAGGTTCTTGATCAGGGTCGATTTACCCGCGCCGTTAGGCCCCAGCAAACCGATACGCGCCCCCGGCGTGAGTTGCAGCTTGACCTTCTCCAGGATGGTTTTGTCGCCATAACCCAGGCGCGCATCCGAAAGATCCAGCAGTGGGCTCGAAATCTTCACCGACTCGCGGAACACGAAGTCGAACGGCGAATCGACGTGAGCTGCCGACAATTCTTCCATGCGCTCCAGCGCCTTGATCCGGCTCTGGGCCTGGCGGGCCTTGGTGGCCTGAGCCTTGAACCGGGCAATGTAACTTTCCATATGCGCACGTTGCGCCTGCTGCTTCTCGTAAGCCTGTTGTTGCTGGGCCAGGCGTTCGGCACGCGCACGCTCGAACGCGGTGTAGCCGCCGCGGTAGAGGGTGATTTTTTTCTGCTCGACATGGGCGATGTTATCGACCACGGCGTCGAGGAAATCCCGGTCGTGAGAGATCAGCAGCAAAGTGCCCTGATAGCTCTTGAGGAAGTCTTCCAGCCACAGGATCGCATCGAGGTCCAAGTGGTTGGTCGGTTCGTCGAGCAGCAACAGGTCCGAGGGGCACATCAGCGCCTGGGCCAAGTTCAGGCGCATCCGCCAGCCGCCGGAGAAGTCGGCGACCGGGCGGTCCATCTGTTCGTTGGTAAACCCAAGGCCGGCGAGCATCTTGCGAGCGCGGGCGTCGGCGGTGTAGCCGTCGGCGCTGTCGAGCTCCGAGTGCAGGCGCGCCAGAGCTGCGCCATCCTGGGCCTTCTCGGCTTCGGCCAGGTCGTATTGCACCTGGCGCAAGCGCAGGTCGCCATCGAGCACGTAGTCGATCGCGATGCGGTCCAGGGTGTCGATCTCCTGGCGCATATGAGCGATGCGCCAGTCGGCCGGCAGCAGGCAGTCGCCGGAGTCCGGGGTCAGTTCACCCAGCAACAGGGCGAACAGCGTGGATTTGCCGGCGCCGTTGGCACCGATCAGGCCGGCTTTGTGACCGGCGTGCAGGGTCAGCTCGGCGTCTTCGAGAAGACGTTGCGGGCCACGCTGTAATGTTAGGCTTTGAAGTCGGATCATAATGGCGGCGGAGTCTACCAGCTTCGTTGGCCGCTGGCTTGGGTGTGACTATGTGCGCTGACCTGTGGAGCTTTGCTCTCTCGATTTACGCCCGTCCGGGTATGGAAGCCGCCTGCCTGCGGTTGCAGGCGCAAGGGGCCGATGTGTGCCTGATGCTGTGCGGCGTCTGGCTGGAACAGCGCGGCGTTATTCTGACCGACGAGCGAGTGCAGGCACTCAAGCACATCGCCGGGCCTTGGCAGACGCAGGTGATCGAGCCGTTGCGCCAATTGCGCGTGCAATGGCGAGCGAGCGCGCAGCACGACCAGCCGCTGGCGGCCTTAAGGGAACGGATCAAGTCGATGGAGCTGGAAGCCGAACGGCACTTGTTGATGCGTCTTGAAGGGCTGGCCGAGACATGGCCATCGGGCAAGCGGGCAGATCAACAACGATGGTTGGAAAGACTGGCGGCCGAGGATGCCGCCAACCTTGACCACGACGCGCTGCAGCAGCTGCGCGTCGCGGCCACCGGCGCTTAGGAAGCGCTGGTTGGGGTAGTGCTTGGCGCTGCCGGTGCAGGGGTGCTGCTTGCCGGTGCGGTTGGAGCGGTGGCGGCTGCCGGGGTCGCTGCCGGAGTGGCCGGCGTAGGCTTCGCAGCGGCCGGCTTGGCGGCAGCAGGTTTGGCTACTGGCTTAGCGGCGGCGGGCTTAGCTGCTGGTTTGGCTGCTGGCTTAGCGGCAGCGGTTTTAGCCACTGGCTTGGCTGCTGGCTTAGCGGCGGCGGCTTTAGCTGCTGGTTTGGCTGCTGGCTTGGCGGCAACGGTTTTAGCTGCTGGCTTGGCGGCTGGCTTAGCGGCGGCGGTTTTAGCTGCTGGTTTGGCTGCTGGCTTGGCGGCAACGGTTTTAGCTGCTGGCTTGGCGGCTGGCTTGGCGGCAGCGGTTTTAGCTGCTGGTTTGGCGGCTGGCTTAGCGGCAGCGGTTTTAGCTGCTGGCTTGGCGGCTGGCTTAGCGGCAGCGGTTTTAGCTGCTGGCTTGACTGCTGGCTTAGCGGCAGCGGTTTTAGCTGCTGGTTTGGCGGCTGGCTTAGCGGCAGCGGTTTTAGCTGCTGGTTTGGCTGCTGGCTTAGCGGCAGCGGTTTTAGCTGCTGGTTTGGCTGCTGGTTTAGCGGCAGCAGTTTTAGCTGCTGGTTTGGCCGCTGGTTGAGCGGCAGCGGTTTTAGCTGCTGACTTGGCTGCTGGCTTAACGGCAGCGGTTTTAGCCGCTGGTTTGGCCGAAGGCTTCTTCGCCGCGCTTGCTGCAACAGCTTTTACCGGTGTACGAGCACCCAGCACTTTAGCCACGGCTTCTTTTACACGCCCAACGCCCTGGGCCAGTTTCAGGCTTTCCTGAGCATCTTTTTTGAGTTGAGAAATGTAGGCGCGGGTTTCAGCTTGGCGATCCTTGAGAGCGTCCAGCAAGTCCTCAAGTTCTTTAACAGCGTCTTTGGCTTTGGCTTGTGCCTTGGCCTTGCCGGCGGTGGCGGCATCTTGCAATTTGGTGCGGGATTTGTGCAGCTTTTCTTGCGCCTTACCGCGCTGTTTTTCCAACTTGGCGAGCAGTTTTTCTGCATCGGCCAACGCTTGGGAACAGGCGCTTTCCAGATGTTCGAGCAAGCTGCCCGACAGTTGTTGGAGTAAGTGCAACGGGGTATTAACAGGCTTCTGTTTGGCCGACATGGTTTACCTCCTGGCTGACGTGGGTGCGGCTCATACTAGCCCTCTGCTCTTACCGCCGCTAGCGCATGTTGACAGTATCGATTGCCTCGCGTTGCACCGTACGAAAATTCTTATCGTGAGAACGAAAATGGGCGGCACTTTTTACGTTTCCACACTGGCATAATCCATCGCACTTTCGGCCGGAGAATGTCCATGTCGCGTTACCTTTTTCTTGTGCTTGGCCTGGCGATTTCGGTAGCCAATGCGAGCGCGCCGTCGCCGTCTAAAACCATCGAGCCGGATCGGCATGACCTCGCCTACAGCCTGGGCGCCAGCCTCGGTGAGCGCCTGCGCCAGGAGGTTCCAGACCTGCAGATCCAGGCCCTGATCGACGGCCTCAAACAAGCCTATCAAGGCAAGCCACTGGCCTTGGATAACGCGCGTATCGAGCAGATCCTCGCGCAGCACGAAGCGCAGAGCGAAGCGGACGCCCAAGCGCCCCTGAGTGAAAAAGCACTCGCTGCCGAACAACAATTCCTGACCCAGGAAAAAACCATGAAAGGCGTTCGTGAATTGGCGGATGGAATTCTGCTCACGGAACTCACGCCAGGTACCGGCCCCACGCCGAAAGCCAATGGTCAGGTTCAAGTGAAATATGTCGGTCGGCTGCCCGACGGAACGGTTTTCGACAAGAGCACACAGCCTCAGTGGTTTCGCCTGGACAGCGTGATCAGCGGCTGGAGCAGTGCTCTACAACAGATGCCCGTGGGTGCGAAGTGGCGCCTGGTGATTCCATCGGCGCAGGCTTATGGCGCCGACGGTGCCGGCGAATTGATCCCGCCGTACACGCCCTTGGTTTTCGAGATCGAATTGCTCGATACCCGTTCTTGACCCAATAAAAAACGGTGCGACCTGCGCACCTTTTTTTTTATCGCGTATCCCGAAGTCAGGCCTGAGCGACAGTGTTTTCTTTGTGAGCGTTGTGCAGCACTTCAATCAGGCAGTCTTCCAGCTCGAAACGCTCGTGGAGCAGCGCACCCAATTCTTTGAATTTCTCGGCGACACACTTGCCTTGATCGCACAGATCGGTGAATGCCAGCAGCTTCTCGGTGATCACATCGATGCGTGGGTAAAGGGTCTTGGCAAAATCCAGACCGCGCTGGTCTTTGAAGGCTTCCGCCTCCTTGGTGAGCTGGGTGTAGATGCTCAAATGCCCTGCGGACACGTAATCCACCAACACCACGCAGAAATCCTGCAACGGTTCACGCTTCTCGGCCAACGCCTCGGGCTCGGCACCGAGCGCATCAAAAGCCCGAATCAATTCGTGACGTGCCTTCAACCAGCTGTCGATCAGCTTGTGCACCCCGCCCCAGCGTTCGCGAGCATTCTTGCAACGTTCCAACATGATGATCTCTCTTCCCTATTAGGGGCGCTGCCGCCTGATGCCCGCGCAACACTTCAAGGATAAAGCAGCAGCGGGACAGGGCTGCATCAGACAACTGGTTTGAATAACGCGTGCGGGCCAGATTATGCCCGCATGACTATGGCTTCAAGGTACGCAGGACAGAAAGTTCATACAAGTGTTTAATCCCGTCCTACAAACCTCAGCCTGCTTTTATGGCCTCGTCGGGTACAGGCGACGGCGAAGTAACGGTCGTGAAAACTGCGTGATGCCCAGAATCAGCATCCCCACGAAAAACAGCAGACTCCACTCCGGCAGGCTTAAATCGAACAACGTCCAGTTGATTTCCACGCAGTCGACAGTGCCTTCGACGGCCTGTTGCAGCGCCTGCCAAAGCGAAAGATTTTCGAGCATATGGTTGAGGCTGGGCCAGCAATCGGCGGTTTGGTCGGGTGCGGCATTTTGCAGCAGTATCTGGCGTACCGCCGTGATAGCGCCCAGCGTTGCGCACGCCACGCTGGCCAGCCCATATAGCGAGATGACGGGACGTTTGGGGTTATGGAGGGCAGCGATCAAATTGATCAGCGTGAAAGCAGCCAGAAAAACCCGCTGCAGTTGGCATAAGAAACACGGGCGTAACGAGACGCCGAACTCAAGGTAATAGGATGCGCCCAACGTCAGCGCACCGGCCAGGAACGCCAGAAAAAACAAGGAGCGAGAAGGGGCCAAAGACATGCTTTATCCGCATCGCGAAAAGTAGATCGCTACGGTAGAGGAAAGGCCTGAACGCTTTCAATATACGTTAGACCAGACGATTCCGTGAGAGCCTGCAGACATCCCGCCAGAGGATGGAAGACTTCAGGCGACGGCGCGTAGGAGTTTGCTGCCAGACACTGACCCTCCCTTTTCGCGTGCATCAAAGGGGTGAGGGTTTGACATATCTGAGTCAACCCTCCGCTCCTTCCTACATCAAACCCGGGCAGGGACTGGCAAAGGTGACGCCAATAAACGGCTATCCAACAACCCCAGGCCTTCCTGGAACAACTGGTTGCTGCGTTCGGTATCTCCCAACTGCGCCAACAGACGCGCCAGCTCGGCGCAAGCCTCAGGGTTGCGCTGCACCTGCAGGCTACTTTCCAGATAGTCGCGCGCCTTTCCCCACAAGCTGTTTTGCAGGCACAAGCGCCCCAAGGTCAGTAACAGGCTGGCATCACCGGGATGATCCTTGAGCCAACCTTCGGCGAACTTCAACTGCCGAGCCGAGTCGCTGCCGCGTAAAAGACCGTAGAGGCGAATGAGATGGCTGTCGTAACCGCGCTTGATCGCACCACGCAAGACCTCTTCGGCCTTGGCGTCGGCACCCAATTGGCGCAGTTGCTCGGCGTAAGCCAGCACTAACTGCGGCTCCTGACGTTGGGCAGAGGTAAGCTGCTGCCAAGCCCGCTCAAGGGACTGCTGGCCAGCTTCGTCCTGCTCCTCACGCTGAGCCGCAAGGCTGAGGTTTTCACCCCATGCGCGACGTTCCAGCTCGGCCAGTTCGCCGGCGGGCAGCACCTTGTCCTTACGCAGCTGCGGCAAAAGGTGAATCACCGACGACCAGTCACCGCGCTGTTGATGCAAACGCTGCAACTGACGTAGCACCTGCGCGTTATGCGGATGACGCTCGTGCATTGCCTGTAGCGTGACCAGCGCACCGTCCGTATCGCCACGGTCCAGTTGCAGTTGCGCATGACTCAAGGCGACCGCCAGCTCAGCCTGGGGCTGGCGCTCCAAAGCGCGCTCAAGCAAAGCATCGCACTCTTCGTAACGCCCCTGTTCATTGGCGGCTCGCGCCGCGCCCAGGTAGTACAACAACGGTTGGCGTTCGGCTTCGGCGGCACGCCGCAAATGGCGTTCGGCACTGGCCCAGCGCCCTTCGGCGAGGTCCATCTGGCCCTGTTCGATAGCGATCTGTGTACGGCGGCTGCGATTACGCCGCGACCAAGGGTTGACCACGCCGCCCGACGTGGTAACCAGGCTCAGCAAGACGCGGACCAGGTAGATCGCCAGAATGATGGCAAACACGGCGAACAGGGTCGCCCACAGGCTCGACTCGTAATGCAGCACATGTGGATAAGTAATCAGCACGTAGCCGGTGTGTTTCGAGATGCCCACAGCCAGTGCCAGGGCGATCGCGATCGCCAGCACCAGGATCACATAGAAACGCTTCATCGGCTCTACTCCTGGGACGCCGGCTTGGCAGCCGCCTTGGCTTCATCGGCAGACAGGTGGCGACGATCAAGATACGCCTGCACCGCGGCGAGGCTCGCGGCCAGGTCCGGTGTCACCACCGACACGGCTTTGGGCTCAAGCTCGGCAATGCGCGCCAGCATCGCTTTGCTCTGCGGGTTGTCCTGATTGAAGTTGTCCTGCAGCACGCTGCGCGCCTCACCCAGTGAGCGGCTATACACCGCCGACTCACCATTGAGCGCCGCCCATTGCGCCTGTTCGAGCGCCAGGCTCAGGGCCAGACGCACTTGGTTCAGCCCCTGACCGGCAAGCAACGGACGGATGTTGTCGTCTGGGTTGAAATCAATGCGGAAGTAGCGAGAAATCTGCTCCCACCACTGGCTCCAACGTCCCTCGGTATCGGTGGTGGGACGACCTTCAGCGGCAGGTTCAGTCAGTTGATACTCCGGCGCAATCGCCGCCAGCTGCACCACTTGATCGCGCAGGGCGGCCAATTGCAGGTACAGCCCGGTGCGGTCCGGCTGTTCGGTACTGCGCAGAGCGACCAGGCTCTTGGCCAATTGCTCACGGGCCGCATAGGCGCCCGGATCGCTTTGCTCGCGCAGAATCTCGTCAGCGCCCTGCACCAGCGCCTGGGCGCTATTGATGTCCTGCAAGGCCGACAGGCGCAGGCTCGCCAGGCGGATCAAATGCTCGGCCTCGGCCAGACGCCAGTCCTGACGGCTGGCACCCAGAACGGTTTCCAAGCGCTGGCTCAGGTGTTGCTGATCACCCTGCAATTGGGCCACCAGACGGCGACGCTCCTCCAGCTCATCCGCACCCGGCAGTTGAGCCAGTCGCGCGGCCAGTTGTTGCTGGGTTTGCTTGAGAGTTTGGGATTGCTCATCCAGGGTCTGCACCTGGCCCAGTTGCTGCTGGTGACTGGCTTGCAGGGCACGGACCTGCCAGATCCCCCAACCGCCGGCGGCCACTCCGGCAGCGCCGAGCAGCAAGGCGACGACCGCCAGGCCATTGCCACGGCGCGGCGCGGTGACCGGTGTCTCGACCGGCGCATCAAGTGCGGGTTGAGCTTCATCTTTAGGCAAGGCTGTTTCGCTCACGTATCCGTCCTTTGCGTATCAGAGAGTGGGGGCGGGATGTTTTTATAAGACATAGCCGCCTAACGCCACTAACAAAGCCGCGGCACTCGCGCCGCGACAATCCACCACTTTTTCTGCACCGGCAGCCCGCGCCATTTCCTGGACTCTTGGGCTGGGCACGAACAACGGCAGCTGTGCCACCTCCGGCCAATCGGCGCCGGCCAGGGCTTGCAGGTGCAAGAAACCCTGCCCACTGCTGACCACCACGCCGTTCAAGCGTTCCAACTGGATGCGCTGCATCAACTCACCGGCGTCGTAGGTCGGAAGGAACCGCCGGTACAACTCCAGATAGTCGACACTAGCACCTCTCTCGCGCAAACGCTCTGCCAGCAATTCGCGGCCGCCCTCACCCCGCAGGATCAGCACCCGTGCATCGGGGCGCGCAATAGCCTCGCGTAATGCCGGCAGTTCAAGCAAGGCCTCGCTGTCATCGCCGGTGTGCGGATAGTGAACCGTGTAGCCTTGATCGGCCAGCACCTGCGCAGTAGCTGCCCCCACACTGAACCAGGGCATCTCGGACCATTGGCGATCCAGCTGTTGCAAGGCCAGGCGCGCGGCGGGTTTGCTGACGACAATCACGGCACAGTAGCGGCCGAGGTCACGCAACAGCGCTTGCTGGTCAGGGGTGATCGGCAAAGGCTCGATATCCAGCAAGGGCAGGCTGCTGCTGTAGATCCCGACGTCAGACAACACCGTCGCCAGCGCCGCCGATTCCTCGGCGGGCCGCGTCAGCAGCACACGCCAGCCGGTCACTGCGGGCCGGCCTCGCCGTAGACTTTTTGCAGGATGGCGCCGGCGCCTTTCTCCAGCAGCTCTTGCGCCACTTGGATGCCCAAAGCCGTCGCTTCGCATTGCGGGCCACGCACCTCGGCGGTCAGCAAGGTGCCGCCTTCCGGATCGCCCACCAGACCGCGCAGCCACAAGTTATCGCCTTCAAGTACGGCGTAGCAGGCAATCGGCACTTGGCAGCCGCCATTGAGGTGCTTGTTCAAGGCACGCTCGGCGGTGACGCGAACTTCGGTATCACGATGGTCGAGTGGCTTGAGCAGAGTATGGATTTCACTGTCGGCGCTGCGACATTCGATACCCACGGCGCCCTGCCCACCGGCGGGCAGGCTATCTTCGACACTGATGGCCGAGGTGATGCGGTCTTCGAAGCCAAGGCGGATCAAACCGGCGGCGGCGAGGATGATCGCGTCATACTCACCGGCATCCAGCTTGGCCAAGCGCGTATTGACGTTGCCGCGCAGAAAGCGAATCTGCAGATCCGGACGGCGCGTCAACAGCTGGGCCTGACGGCGCAGGCTGGAGGTACCGACGATGCTGCCCAGGGGCAACTCGTCCAGTGAAGCGTAGGTATTGGAAACGAAAGCGTCGCGGGGGTCTTCGCGCTCGCAGATGCAAAACAGGCCCAGACCTTCAGGGAAGTCCATGGGCACGTCTTTCATCGAGTGCACGGCGATGTCGGCTTCGTTCTCCAGCAGCGCGGTTTCCAGTTCTTTGACGAACAGGCCCTTGCCGCCGATCTTCGACAACGGTGAGTCGAGCAGCTTGTCGCCGCGACTGACCATGGGCACCAGGGACACCTTGAGGCCGGGGTGGGCCAGCTCAAGGCGAGCTTTGACGTATTCGGCCTGCCATAGGGCCAAGGCGCTTTTACGGGTGGCGATGCGGATTTCGCGAGGGGACATGGATCAATCCGTACTGAATAGATACGGCAGATAATAACAGCTCAGGCAAATACGCCTTGATTTGAATCAGCAAGTGCGGGGCCTCCCTGGCCTCGTCGCACCGGGATAAGGAATGCAGTCCCGCTACAGCCCTCGGGCTAAAGCTGCTGCATCATTTTGCGCACGCCGGCGACATGCCGACGACTGACAATCAAGGCATCGCCGTTGAGCCCTTTGAGGAACAACTGAAAGTGCCCCAGCGGCGTACGTTGCAGACGCTCGATACGCTCACGGGCCACCAACGCATTGCGGTGGATACGCACGAAGCGGTCGCCGAACTCATCTTCAAGGGCCTTGAGCGGTTCATCCAACAAGACTTCACCCGCTTCGTGACGCAGCGTGACGTACTTGTGATCGGCGATGAAGTAGACCACTTGATTCAGAGGGATCAACTCGATGCCTTTGCGGGTACGTGCACTGATATGGCTGCGGGGGCCGTTGCCACTTTGGGCGGCGGGCTGGGTCAACGCGGCGAGCTGGGCGCGGCTGGGGCGCTCGGCCTTTTTCAGGGCTTTGAGCAACGCTTCGGCCGTCACCGGTTTGGTCACGAAGCTCACGCCACTGTCTTCCAGCGTCTGCGCGGGAAACTCGTCCTGAGCCGCACACAATACCAAGGCCGGTGGCGATTCGCGCTCACTCAGGCGGGCAGCAACCTGCAGACCATCCAGGCCCGGCATACGGATATCGAGCAACAGCACATCGGGCTTGAGGCTGTCGATCAGCGTCAACGCCTCCTCACCGGTGGTGGCGCTCGGTTCAAGAACGGTATAACCCTCGAGTTCACTGATTAAACGACTCAGTCGCTCGCGGGCTTGGGGTTCGTCATCAACGATCAGGACATTCATATTGCGCTGGATTCCTGCGTGAGTCTCGCACAAGGATAACGTAGACAGGTGCGGTGACTTGCGTCACAGCGATCCACGCTAAGACTCGTGCGAGCGGCAAAAAGTGCCCCGAAGGTGGCACCCATATTTACCCGGACCTGTTCATTAGCGCCCAAGACCCGCTGCCTTCGGGCATCGTCGTAGGGTTTGCTGATACACAATCCGAATACCCCCCTTGTTTAATGGTTAGTCTGGGCTCTGACCGCATTACCCGACTTTGGTGCATTCACACACTATCAGTCCAACTGTAGACGCTTGCCGAGACGACATTGCTCAATCGTCAAATATCGTTTCAATAAGTCTCTTTTTCCAGTCTCGTCCCGGACGCGATCGACGGCAAGGCACTTAGCCATCCTTTGCACAAATAAAAATGCCGACGACCCGCGCCACCGCCTCCGCGAGCAACCCTGTTATGATCGGCGCCACACTTCCACGCCTTTTTATTAAAGCAACTCACGAGCGAATCCATGAGCACCGACAAGACCAACCAGTCCTGGGGCGGCCGCTTCAGTGAACCCGTCGACGCCTTCGTCGCGCGCTTCACCGCCTCCGTCACCTTCGACCAGCGCCTGTACCGCCACGACATCATGGGCTCCATCGCCCACGCCACCATGCTGGCCAAGGTCGGCGTGCTGACCGAGGCCGAGCGCGACAGCATCATCGACGGCCTGACCACCATCCGCGGTGAGATCGAAGCCGGTACGTTCGACTGGCGCGTCGACCTGGAAGACGTGCACATGAATATCGAGGCCCGCCTCACCGATCGTATCGGTGTGACTGGCAAGAAATTGCACACTGGACGCAGCCGTAACGACCAAGTCGCTACCGATATTCGCCTATGGCTGCGTGACGAAATCGACCTGATCCTGTCCGAAATCACCCGCCTGCAAAAAGGCCTGCTTGAGCAAGCCGAGCGTGAATCGGACACCATCATGCCCGGCTTCACCCATCTGCAGACCGCACAGCCCGTGACCTTCGGCCACCACCTGTTGGCCTGGTTCGAAATGCTCAGCCGCGACTACGAGCGCCTGGTGGACTGCCGCAAGCGCGCCAATCGCATGCCTTTGGGCAGCGCCGCGCTGGCCGGTACGACCTACCCGATCGACCGCGAATACACCGCGCAACTGCTGGGTTTCGACGCCGTGGGCGGCAACTCTCTGGATGGCGTTTCGGACCGTGACTTCGCCATCGAATTCTGCGCCGCCGCCAGCATCGCGATGATGCACTTGTCGCGGTTCTCCGAAGAGCTGGTGCTGTGGACCAGTGCACAATTCCAGTTCATCGATTTGCCGGACCGTTTCTGCACCGGCAGCTCGATCATGCCGCAAAAGAAAAACCCCGACGTGCCAGAGCTGGTACGTGGCAAGAGCGGCCGTGTATTCGGCGCGCTGATGGGCCTGCTGACCTTGATGAAGGGCCAGCCATTGGCCTACAACAAGGACAATCAGGAAGACAAGGAACCGCTGTTCGACGCCGCCGACACCTTGCGCGATTCGTTGCGCGCGTTTGCCGACATGATCCCAGCGATCAAGCCCAAGCACGCCATCATGCGCGAAGCGGCTTTGCGCGGGTTCTCCACGGCGACTGACCTGGCGGACTACCTGGTGCGTCGTGGCCTGCCGTTCCGCGACTGCCACGAAATCGTCGGCCACGCCGTGAAATACGGCGTGGACACCGGCAAGGACCTGGCGGAAATGAGCCTGGAAGAACTGCGTCAGTTCAGCGATCAGATCGAGCAAGACGTGTTTGCCGTGCTGACCCTGGAAGGTTCGGTCAACGCCCGTAACCATGTGGGCGGCACCGCGCCGGCGCAGGTCAAGGCAGCGGTCGCGCGCGGCCAGGCCCTGCTCGCCAACCGCTGAGTACAGTAGTGGGAGGGGCTTGCCCCCTCCCACACTTGATCACTTTTTCGCCGCCACCATGGCCAGGAACGCCGGCATCGCGGCTTGCCTGTCCGCCTCCACTTTTTGCGCGTTGGGCATTGCGTTAAGGCGATCCAGCAACGCTTTGGCCGCCGGCAACTGCGCCAGCAAGTCCAGCCCGAACAACTTCTCGCCGACCCCGCAGGCCAGGTTCAAGCTGTACATGAAGTACAGATCCGCAATGGTGAAGCTCTCCCCCGCTACAAACGGCGCAAACTTGCCATGCCGCCCCAGCGAAGCGATGCCCAAGAGCAATTCCGCCTTGGATTTTTCCTTGATCGCCTCCGCAACCACTACGCCAAAAAATGCTTCGCCAAAGCAGGCGCGCGCGGGCAGTTCGATATAGAGCTCGATTTCCCGGCACAAGGCCAACACCTGGGCGCGCTCGAACGGGTCGGCCGGGAGCAGTGACGGCCCTTCCTGGGTTTGTTCGATATATTCCAAGATCACGCTGGTTTCATTGATAAAGCCCTGCTTCACCTCCAGCACCGGCACCTTGCCGCGCGGGCTGACCGCCAGTACGTCAGGGGCCTGCCCGGCATAAAACAGTACTTCTTCGAAGGGCAGGCCCTTCTCCAGCAGCGCCAGTTTCACCATGTTGTAGTAGTTGCTGACCGAAAATCCGTAAAGCTTGAGCATCGCAAAGCCTCCAGGCCGTGTGCGGGGTTGGCTGCAAGCGTTATAGACGCCCGGTGGCCGCTTGACCAGCAGCATCACCTGCTTGAATGGGGGTAGACTGGCGCCCTTTCCTTGAGGAGCACCGCCATGAGCGAGCCCACTGATATCGACAATGACGAAGAAGCTTTTGCCGAACATATGCTGATCGGAGCGATCGAAAACCAGATCGAAAGTGACAACCCACCCGCCGCCAAGGCCACATTCAACAAGCTGACGTTGGTGGGCTATGAGCGGGAAGAAATTCTAAACCTGATGGCTCATGTGCTGGCTTTCGAAATTGGCGCCATGCTGTACGAGGGTCGCGCGTTCGATACCCAATGGTACGAAACAGCGCTACGCGCACTGCCCGAGCTGCCGCCGGAAAAGGAATAGCTCCGAGACGCAGCAACACGCTGGACAGTTCGGCAAAGTGAGTTCACCTTATGGCCTGCTAGCCTCTAATAAATTTAGAAAGTCTGGAGTCCTTATGTCGTATACCCCTGAGTTGGTTGCCGAACTGGAAATCCTTGCACTCTTCCCCTTGGACAGCACCCAGGAAGGCCTGAAAGTCCATCAGACCGCCGCGCCCAGCGCTATCGCCGCAGTCAAACGTCTCTTCGATAAAAAACTGATCGACCAGCCGGATGGGGGCTATCTGACCAGCCTTGGCCGCGATGCTGCCGAGCAAGCGCAAACCCTGCTGACCATCTTGACCACTGCCACGAACAAAGAAGCCGCCTGATTCCGGATGCCGCCCATGGAGTCCGCCGCCGCGGATTCCGAGGGCGTCGCCTGAGCGACTGTAAAATTCTGACGCCAAAAAACCATTTCCCTCTAAACCTCCTACGTTTCTGACTGTAAACTCCTACACGGCCGCCCACGCCGGGCTCTGCGAGCCAACGAGTTCGACATGACCCGCACCCATGAAATCCGCCCCGACTTGGACGAAGGCATCGACCGCAAGGTGCTTGCACAGTTGCGCGCGCGTTTCATGGCGCTCAATGAAGGCCGCATGGCCCGCGCCGTCGAGGGGCTGACACCTCGCCAGCAAAGCGTACTGACCCTGTTGCCGCTGTTCTTTCACGTCAATCACCCGCTCTTGCCCGGTTATGTCTCGGGCAGCACGCCGGCGGGGCTGTCGAATTTCGAGCCTACCCCCCAAGCACTGATCGAAGCCCAGCGCCTGACCCGCTCGTTCGCCTATAAACCGCGCCATGGCAACCCGCCCCGACCGATCCATGGGCTGTTCCTGATGGGCAGCCTTGGCACGTTGGCCCAGGCCGACCAAAGCGACATGGATGTGTGGGTATGCCACGCGGCGGATCTGGGCGAAAACGAGCTGGCCGAACTGCGCAAAAAGTGCCAATTGCTGGAGGCCTGGGCCCAGAGCATGGGCGCCGAGGCGCACTTTTTTCTGATCGAACCGACGCGCTTCGTACTCGGCGAGCGCGACACCCAACTCAGCTCCGACGACTGCGGCACGACCCAGCACTATTTGCTGCTCGATGAGTTCTATCGCACCGCCATCTGGCTGGCCGGGCGTACACCGATCTGGTGGCTGGTGCCGGTATATGAAGAAACCCGCTACGCCGAATTCACCCATACGCTGCTGTCCAAGCGCTTTATTCGCGCCGATGAAACCCTGGACCTTGGCCATCTGGCGCGCATCCCACCGGGCGAATTCATGGGCGCCGGGCTGTGGCAGTTGTTCAAAGGCATCGAGTCGCCTTACAAGTCGGTGCTCAAGCTGTTGCTGACCGAGGTGTACGCCAGCGAACACCCGCAGGTGCAATGCCTGAGCCTGCGCTTCAAACAGGCCGTGTACGCCAATCAAGTGGACTTGGACGAGCTGGACCCCTACGTTGTGGTCTACCGCCATATCGAGGGCTACCTCAAGCAGCGTAACGAGCCGGAACGGCTGGAGCTGGTGCGGCGCAGTCTGTACCTGAAGGTCAACCGCAAGCTCAGCGCCGGGCAGCGCGCCAGCAGTTGGCAACACCTGTTGCTCGAACGACTGGCCCAGGAGTGGGGTTGGGACCCGCGTCAACTGGCGTTACTGGATAGCCGAAGCCAGTGGAAGGTGCGCCAAGTGGCTTCCGAACGCCGCGCCCTGGTCAACGAGCTCAACCACAGCTACCGCTTCCTGACCCAATTCGCCCGCACCGAACAGACCGTCAGTTTGATCAACAAGCGCGACCTCAATGTGCTGGGCCGGCGCCTGTACGCCGCGTTCGAGCGCAAAGCCGGCAAAGTCGAATTCATCAACCCGGGTATCGCCCCGGACTTGGCCGAAGACACCCTCACCCTGCTTCAATCGCCTAACCGCAAAGAGCCGGGCCAGCATCACTGGAGTTTATATAACGGCAATCTCACTGCTCTGGAGTGCGAACACTTCGCGCCGATCAAGCGCAGCCGCGATCTGCTGGAAATGCTCACCTGGTGCCATCGCAACGGCGTCATCGACAGCAGCACACGGCTGGCCCTGCACCCCGGTGTCAGCGACATGACCGAATTCGAGCTGTTCAATCTGTTGGGCAGCCTGCAACAGACCATCGCTCTGCCCCTGGCCAGCGTCGATGAGGAGCGCCTGCTGCGTTCGGCGGTGCCCGAGGAGGTGCTGTTGCTGATCAATGTCGGCGTCGACCCGCTCAAGCATCACCGCGAGCTGAACATTCTGATGACCACCGAGCGCACCGATTCCCTGAGTTACGCCGGGGTGCGCGATAACCTGGTGCTGACCCTCGACCAAGTGACCCTCAACAGCTGGAACGAGGTGATGGTCAGCCGCTACGACGGCCCCCATGCGTTGCTCGATTGCTTACGGGATTACCTCAACCAACTGCCACCGGACCATCTGCCGCGCCTGCGGGTGCGCTGCTTCTGTCACAACCGTGCGCAATTTATCGCGCAGCGTGTTGAGGAAGTCTTCGATACCGCGCAACACCTGCTGCTGGGTCAGTCCAACCATCGCTATCTGCTGCAAGTGCAGCAGCACTACCATGTGATGGAATTGATGCCCGGCCAGGCCACCCACGTTTCGTTGGCCACCCAGGACGCGCTGATCGCCTACCTCAGCGAAGAATTGGCCAGCTATAGCCCCCTGCACCTGGACGCCATGGCCCTGGAAGATCACGACCTGGCGCTCTTGCTGCCCATGGGCATGGCGGCCTGCGTGCAGGTGTTCTACCGGGTCAATGAAGATTACGCCGAGTTGTACGTGCTGGATGAGTTCAACTCGCTCTGGAAACAGCGCTTGCCCTTCCATGATGAACAGAGCCTGTTGGTGCCGTTGCAGCGCTTTTTGCAATCGATCATCTATCGCCGCGAAGCGCTGTCACCGCTGGACCCGCAGCAACCCATGAGTGCCGTGCAAACGCTGTATTACCAGTTGTTGCCATCAGGCAGCGGCCGCGCCCGTGGCGTCGAACCTCGGCCAGCGCCTTTGACCCCGGCGAACAAACCGTTCTATGACGTGCAGGCGATTATCGGCAAGGCGGCACCGGGCCAAGTGAGCATCACCCTGTACTGCAATCAGCGGGAGTTTTCCGAGCTGGAATTCGGCGATCAACTCTTCACCGTGGTCGCCCAGGAAATTGTCGGGCAGCGCCGGGAACCCGAGCGCTACCGCTGCTACATCACCGACCTGGACCTGTCAGGCCTGCTCGGTGATGTACAAAGCCCAAGCAACCTGTATCTGCGCTATAAGGCCGAACTGGAACGGTCGCTCAACGAAGCGCTGAGCCAGATTTAGAGAGGAAAGGCGCCACCATCTTTTGGCTGGCCTTCGACACTGAGCAGTTCCAGTTTGAGGGTCTTGCCACCCGGAGCCGGCCAGTCGATATGCTGGCCCACCTGCAGGCCGAGCAGCGCGCTGCCGACAGGCGCCAGGATCGAGATCTTGCCGGCGTCGGCGTTGGCGTCTTTGGGGTAGACCAGAGTCAGGTGGTAGTCCTTACCGCTGCCTTGCTCGCGGCAATGCACGCTGGAATTCATGGTCACGACACCCGCAGGCACTTCATCGTGGCCGACCACATCTTCGGCGCGGTCGAGTTCGGCTTGCAACGCTTCGACGCCGGGAGACTCGTCGCCCAAGCGATCGATCAGTTGCTCCAGACGCTGCACGTCAAGGCGGGTGAGGATGATGGACGGTGCGGTGGTCATGATTCAGGCAGACTCCTTTTTTCTGCACAAAAAAGCAAAACCCCGCCAGAAAAAGGCGGGGTTCTCACGGGCCTCGATGAGTTGAGGCGTAGCCGGACACTAACACAGCGTCACAAATAAACAAGACGGCCTCAGGCGCGGGCCCTGCGCTGCTCGGCTTCGGCGCGGATCACCCGACGCCGATCATCGTCGGCGGAGCGCCATTCGCGAATGTCTTCGACATGCCGGAAGCAGCCAAGGCAGACTTTGTGCTCATCCAGACGACACAAACTGATACAAGGTGACGGCACCGCCGGGCTGACATTGCTGAACAGCGGCTTGGGCGGGCGTACGGGTGCAGGCTGGGTCACGGTCAGATCTCGTCGAAGTCCAGCTCGGCGCCGGTATATTCCTCGACCAGGCGCGCGAGCATTTCGCCCAACAACTCTTCACTCTTGTCGCACTGCCATTTGCCGCTTTCTTCGTCGTAATCGAAGTGAACGCCACCAGAGCGAGCGGCCAGCCACAACTGACGCAGCGGTTCCTGGCGACTGAAGATCAGCTGCTGACCACTCTCGAATTTGACGGTCAGCACGCCTGCCGAGTTTTCCAGGTCCACGTCCAGGCCGCTGTCATCAAAAATATCCTCCAGCGCCTGCTGGGTCGCATCCACCAAGTCGTGAAAACGGGCTTCGGTCAAACTCATTGTGGCAACCTCGAAAGTGTCTGGTTTTGCTCAAGCGCCGCACGATACGGGCGAGCTTCGCCGATTGCAAAGGATACCGATTTCATTACCAATCTCGGTATGAAATATCCCAAGCCAGCGTAGTCTGCTTCGCGCTTAAGACGGCAAACCCCCGCCGGACGGGTATTCCAGCGCATAGGCAAGCTGGCGGGTGGTGGGTATACTCGGGCGCAATTAATGCATATTCAAGGATTTCGCCATGAAGCGCCTGATCTCTTCCCTTGCTGCGCTCGTCGCGGTCGCTTGCCTCGTTAGTGCCTGTGGTCAAAAAGGCCCACTGTACCTGCCCGATGACAGCAAAGACCCGAACGAACAGGCGCAATCGTCGCAAAAGCCAGCAAAAGCGCATAAGCACGACACCTTCGAATAAGGGAACCCCATGGACGCTTTTAACTACCGGGACGGCGAGCTGTTCGCGGAAGGCGTGGCGCTGTCCGCGATTGCCGAACGCTTTGGCACCCCGACGTACGTGTACTCCCGTGCGCACATCGAAGCGCAATACCGCTCGTTTACCGATTCGTTGAATGGCGTGCCGCACCTGGTGTGCTACGCGGTCAAGGCCAACTCGAACCTGGGTGTGCTCAATGTCCTGGCGCGCCTGGGCGCCGGTTTCGACATTGTGTCCCGTGGCGAGCTGGAACGTGTTTTGGCCGCCGGCGGCCAGGCCGACAAAATCGTGTTCTCCGGCGTCGGCAAGAGCCGCGAAGATATGCGCCGCGCACTGGAAGTCGGCGTGCATTGCTTTAACGTCGAGTCCAGCGAAGAGCTGGAGCGCCTCCAGGTGGTGGCCGCCGAGATGGGTGTTCGTGCGCCGATCTCCCTGCGCGTCAACCCGGATGTCGATGCCGGCACCCACCCGTACATTTCCACCGGTCTCAAAGAGAACAAGTTCGGCATCGCAATTGCCGACGCCGAGGACGTGTACATCCGCGCCGCCCAACTGCCGAACCTGGAAGTGCTGGGTGTCGACTGCCATATCGGCTCGCAATTGACCACGCTGCCACCGTTCCTGGATGCGCTCGACCGCCTGCTGGCACTGATCGACCGCCTGGGCGACTGTGGCATTTACCTGCGCCACATCGATCTGGGCGGTGGCGTCGGCGTGCGTTATCGCGATGAAGAGCCGCCGCTGATTGCCGATTACATCCAGGCCCTGCGCGAGCGCATCGAGGGCCGCGATCTGGCGCTGATGTTCGAACCGGGCCGCTATATCGTCGCTAACGCGGGCGTACTGCTGACCCAGGTCGAGTACCTCAAGCACACCGAGCATAAGGATTTCGCCATCGTCGACGCGGCGATGAACGATCTGATCCGCCCGGCGCTGTACCAGGCCTGGATGAATGTCACCGCCGTAACGCCGCGCAACAGTGAAGCGCGCGCCTATGACATCGTCGGCCCGATCTGCGAGACCGGTGACTTCCTGGCCAAGGATCGTCAGCTCGCCCTGGAAGAAGGCGATCTGCTGGCCGTGCATTCGGCCGGTGCCTACGGGTTTGTCATGAGTTCCAACTACAACACCCGCGGCCGTACCGCCGAGGTGCTGGTGGACGGTGATCAAGCGTTTGAAGTGCGTCGCCGCGAGACGGTAGCCGAGTTGTATGCTGGCGAAAGCCTGCTGCCGGAGTAAGCCATGCTGCTGCGTTTTACCAAGATGCACGGGCTGGGCAATGATTTCATGGTTCTCGACCTGGTCAGCCAGCACGCGCATATCCTGCCCAAGCACGCCAAACAGTGGGGCGACCGGCATACCGGCGTCGGCTTCGACCAGTTACTGATCGTTGAGGCGCCCACTAACCCGGAGGTGGATTTCCGTTACCGGATCTTCAACTCCGACGGTTCCGAAGTGGAACAGTGCGGCAACGGTGCGCGCTGCTTTGCGCGCTTCGTGCTGGACAAACGCCTGACCGCCAAGCGCCAGATTCGCGTCGAGACCAAGAGCGGCGTGATCGAGCTGGATATCCGCAACGACGGCCAGATCAGCGTCAACATGGGCGCGCCACGTCTGGTGCCGGCGGATATTCCGTTCCAGGCCAGCGAGCAGGCGACCAGTTATGCCGTAGAGGTCGACGGCAAAGTGGTCGACCTGGCGGCCGTGTCCATGGGCAACCCCCACGCCGTGCTGCGCGTCACCGATATCAATAACGCCCCCGTGCATGAACTGGGGCCGAAAATCGAAAACCACCCGCGCTTTCCGGCGCGGGTCAATGTGGGCTTTTTGCAGGTGATCGACCGTCACCGCGCGCAATTGCGCGTGTGGGAACGGGGCGCCGGCGAAACCCAGGCCTGCGGTACCGGCGCCTGCGCCGCTGCCGTCGCCGCGATCACCCAGGGGTGGATGGATTCGCCGCTGCTGATCGACCTGCCCGGTGGGCGCTTGTCCATCGAATGGGCGGGCCCGGGCCACCCGGTGATGATGACCGGGCCGGCCACGCGCGTATACGAAGGACAGGTCCGTCTATGAGTGAGCCAATCCAATGACCGATAAGCCTCAAGTACCCGCACAAGCATCCTCGAGCGAAACTCTGGAGGCCGCTGCCGTCGCGGCGTACCTTGAGGCTCATCCGGATTTCTTCGTCGAACATGACGAACTGCTGCCGGCCTTGCGCATCCCCCACCAGCGCGGCGATACCGTGTCGTTGGTGGAACGACAAATGAAGATCCTGCGCGAGCGCAATATCGAAATGCGCCATCGGCTCTCGCACCTGATGGACGTGGCCCGCGACAACGATCGCCTGTTCGACAAAACCCGCCGCCTGATACTGACCCTGCTGGACGCCACCAGCCTGGAAGAAACGGTGATGGCCGTGGAAGACAGCCTGCGCCAGGACTTCCAGGTGCCTTTTGTCAGCCTCATTCTGTTCAGCGACAACCCGATGCCGGTGGGCCGATGGGTCAGTGGCAGCGAAGCTCAAACCGCAATCGGCGGGCTGCTGTGCGAAGGCAAGACCGTCAGCGGCACCTTGCGCGAACATGAACTGGACTTCCTGTTCGGCGCCGAACAGCGCAAACAGATCGGCTCCACCGCCGTGGTCGCCCTCAGCCATCAAGGCCTGCACGGCGTATTGGCTATTGGCAGCCGCGACCCTGCGCACTACAAAAGCTCGGTGGGCACACTGTTCCTGACCTATATCGCCGAAGTGCTCGGCCGCGTCCTGCCGCGCTTCACCACTTCCCTGCGCGCGGTGCGCTAGTTATGGAACGGCAACTGGACGCTTACTGCGCGCACCTGCGCAACGAGCGCCAGGTGTCACCCCACACGCTGGAAGCCTACCGGCGGGACTTGAACAAGGTTCTGGCCTACTGCGAAAAGCAGCAGATCGGCAGCTGGAAGGCGCTGGATATCCAAAGCCTGCGCAGTTTGATCGCACGCCTGCATCAGCAGGGGCAATCCTCGCGCAGCCTGTCTCGTCTACTGTCGGCGGTGCGCGGGCTCTATCACCACCTCAATCGCGAAGGCCTGTGCGACCACGACCCGGCCAATGGCCTGTCACCACCCAAGGGCGAACGGCGCCTGCCCAAGACCTTGGATACCGATCGCGCCCTGCAATTGCTTGAAGGCGCAGTAGAAGATGATTTCCTCGCCCACCGCGACCAGGCAATCCTTGAGCTGTTCTATTCCTCAGGCCTGCGCTTGTCGGAGCTGACCAGCTTGAATCTCGACCAACTGGACCTGGCGGACGGCTTGGTGCAAGTGCTCGGTAAAGGCAGCAAGACCCGCGTACTGCCCGTGGGCAGCAAGGCCCGCGAAGCGTTGCAGCATTGGTTGGCGCTGCGGGCGTTGGCTAACCCGGCGGACGACGCCGTCTTCATCAGCCAGAAGGGCCGACGCCTCGGGCCACGGGCGATTCAGGTCCGGGTCAAGGCCGCGGGCGAGCGCGAATTGGGGCAAAACCTGCACCCGCATATGCTGCGGCACTCCTTTGCCAGTCATCTGCTGGAATCGTCCCAAGACCTGCGCGCCGTACAGGAACTGCTCGGGCACTCCGATATCAAGACCACACAGATCTACACCCACCTGGATTTTCAACACCTGGCAACGGTGTACGACAGCGCCCATCCAAGGGCCAAACGCATCAAGGGCGGCGACTCATGACTATCAAGCTGATCACTTTCGACCTGGACGACACGCTCTGGGACAACGTACCGGTCATCATCAGCGCCGAAGCGTCGATGCGCGAATGGCTGGCGACCCATGCGTCCAAAGTCGGAGACCTGCCTCTGGAGCATTTCGCTAGATTGCGCCAACAGGTGCTGGAACGTCACCCGGAACTCAAGCACCGCATCAGCCTGTTGCGCCATCGGGTACTGACGCACGCATTCGAAGAGGCTGGTTACCCACAGCCCGAGGCCACCGAAATGGCGGATGTGTGCTTTGAAGCGTTCATCCATGCACGTCATCAACTGACGGTCTTCCCCGAAGCCGAACCCATGCTGCAGGCGCTACGTCGCCAATACCTGCTGGGGGTCATCACCAACGGTAACGCTGACGTACAGCGGGTCGGCCTGGCGGACTACTTTCACTTCGCCCTGCGGGCCGAGGATGTCGGCATTGCCAAACCGGATGCACGGTTGTTTCAGGAAGCCTTGCAGCGTGGCGGCGTGAATGCGGACGCGGCAGTGCATGTGGGTGATCATCCAGGGGACGACATTGCCGGCGCACAGCAGGCGGGGCTGCGTGCGGTGTGGTTCAACCCGACGGGCAAGGCTTGGGAGGCGGATAAGCGCCCGGATGCGGAGATTCGCAGCCTGACGGAGTTGCCGGAACTGCTCCGCAGCTGGCAATAATCCTGGAAATCCAGCGGTGGGAGAAGGCTTGCCTCCGACTACAATAGGTCAGCCAGCAATTGAGGGACTGATCCCCTGCTATCGGGGGGGTAAACCTCCTCCCACATTTGAATCGCATAAGACTAAAAACATCAGGCATGAAAAAGCCCGCAGCGACGGCGGGCTTTTTCTTACAAGCGGGTGACTGACCTCAGATAGGTCGGCTGCCGTACTTGTTATCCGGCTTCTTGGGCGGATCGGCTACCACGTTGGGCTCGACTTCGACCACTTTGCCGCCTTTAGCGAGGAACTCTTCCATCGCGCGGGCCAGGGCATCACGCTCTTTGTTCTTGGCTTCAACGCTCGGCAACTCATCGACCGAAACCGCGGCCTTGGCTTTGCCTTTGGCTTTAGGAGCTGCGTCATCGCCGACACTGTCATCGGCCTCGCCAGTAACGTCGTCGTCAACAGCTGCCGCGTCGAGACTATCATCAGCCTCGTCGTCGTCACCTACTTCAAGTTCGTCGTTTTCCAGATCATCGTCGCTCATGTTCTACCTCATGACTTGCGAAAAGCAGATTAGTTATAGCCCAGCTTGATCCTCTGTCGAGGCGGCTGGAAAAAAATCAACGTCCACCGGTTAACCAGTGGCCTATGCCCCATCACCATGCAAAGTGGCGAGGACTTTACGAGCACCGCCATGATCACGGTGCTCGCCCAGATAAACACCTTGCCATGTCCCCATCGCCAAGCGGCCGGCCTTCACCGGCAAACTCAGCTGGCAGCCCAGGAGACTGGCCTTGAAGTGCGCCGGCAGATCGTCCGGACCTTCGTCGTTGTGTTCGAACCCTGCACGGCCTTGTGGTACCAGCGAGTTGAAAAAACGTTCGAAGTCACGGCGAACCGCCGGGTCGGCGTTCTCGTTGATAGTCAACGAGGCCGAAGTGTGCTGCAGCCACAGGTGCAACAGTCCTACACGACATGCCTTCAATTCAGGCAAGCCGGCAAGCAATTCGTCGGTCACCAGGTGAAAGCCCCGGGGCCTGGCCCGCAGGGTAATCAGGGTCTGTTGCCACATACAGTTCTCCGCCCATCGGCGCGCATTCTAGCGCGCTCTGGGAAAAAACAAAGTGTCGAATACGCCTACATGCCTGTAAGACATTCGCACGCTGAAAAATGCCGTGTGCGCCCCATCACAATCGCTGCACAAAAATGGCCTGGCGCCCTATGACTGACAAACGCCAGACAAAAAAATGCCCGGCAAGCCGGGCATCTTTTTTTCGCGTACTTACAAGTTGTAGCCGCGCTCGTTGTGTTGCGCCAGATCGAGGCCAACCGCCTCTTCCTCTTCGGTGACACGCAGGCCCATGACCATGTCCAGCACCTTAAGGATGACGTAGGTGACGATCGCCGTGTAGATCACGGTGAAGCCCACACCTTTGCACTGGATCCAGACCTGTGCCGCTACGTCCGTCACGGTGCCGAAGCCGCCCAGCGCAGGGGCTGCGAAAACACCGGTGAGGATCGCACCGACGATACCGCCGATACCGTGCACACCGAAGGCGTCCAGGGAGTCGTCATAGCCCAGCTTGCGCTTGAGGCTGGTGGCGCAGAAGAAGCAGATCACACCGGCCACCAGGCCAATCACCAGGGCGCCCATCGGGCCTACGGTGCCGGCAGCTGGCGTAACGGCAACCAGGCCAGCGACCACACCCGAAGCGATGCCCAGTGCGCTTGGCTTACCGTGGGTAATCCACTCGGCGAACATCCAGCCCAGCGCCGCAGCAGCGGTGGCGATCTGAGTCACCAGCATCGCCATGCCGGCGGTGCCATTGGCGGCCGCCGCGGAACCGGCGTTGAAACCAAACCAGCCGATCCACAGCATGGCCGCGCCGATCAGGGTGTAACCCAGGTTGTGCGGCGCCATCGGCGTGGTCGGGTAGCCTTTACGCTTGCCGAGCACAATGCACGCCACCAGGCCCGCGACACCGGCGTTGATGTGCACCACGGTGCCGCCGGCGAAGTCCAGCACGCCCCAGTCCCACAACAGGCCGCCGTTGCCGCTCCACACCATGTGTGCGATCGGTGCATAGACCAGGGTGAACCAGATGGCCATGAAAATCAGCATGGCGGAGAACTTCATGCGCTCGGCAAAGGCGCCGACGATGAGTGCCGGAGTGATGATCGCGAAGGTCATCTGGAAAGTGATGAACACCGCTTCGGGGAACAACGCCGCCGGCCCGGTGATGCTGGCCGGGGTGACACCCGCCAGGAACGCCTTGCCCATGCCGCCGAAGAAGGAATTGAAGTTGACCACGCCCTGTTCCATACCAGTGGTATCGAACGCGATGCTGTAGCCGTAAATAACCCACAGGATGCTGATCAGGCCCGTGATGGCAAAGCACTGCATCATCACCGACAGAATATTTTTGGAGCGAACCATGCCGCCGTAGAACAGCGCCAGGCCAGGGATGGTCATGAACAGCACCAGCGCAGTGGATGTCAGCATCCACGCGGTGTCGCCGGAGTTGAGGACTGGAGCAGCCACTTCGTCTGCCGCCATGGCCAGGCTTGGCATTACGATGGACAACAGGGCTCCGAGCCCTGCGAATTTACGCAGAGTCATATTGTTTTCTCCTGGGGCGTTGGGGTTTGGCGGCTTAGATTGCGTCGGTATCGGTTTCGCCGGTACGGATGCGAATAGCCTGTTCCAGATTGACCACGAAGATCTTGCCGTCACCGATCTTGCCGGTGTTGGCGGCCTTGGTTATCGCCTCGATAACCCGGTCAAGATCCTTGTCGTCAATGGCGACATCAATCTTCACCTTCGGCAGGAAATCCACTACGTATTCCGCGCCGCGATACAGCTCGGTGTGACCCTTCTGCCGACCGAAGCCTTTGACCTCAGTAACGGTAATGCCCTGCACGCCGATCTCGGACAACGACTCGCGTACATCGTCCAACTTGAACGGCTTGATGATGGCAGTGACTAGCTTCATGAAAACTCTCTCCCGAATTGGTGGACTTGCCCCAGGAAAACAAACCCGTCTCAAGTCTAAGCGCAGTGCCTGGCTTTGTAACGCGTCGTCGCCTCGGCTATGCCGTTGCGACGACAGCTAACCACTGGTGACAAACCTGTACCCCTGATCCATCGGCGCACTGCATTCGTCACAGCGACTGCATCAGTGCATGGGTCATGATCGTCTAAGCAGAAACCTTGCCAGCTCCGTAAAAACCACTGAAATCAATCCTTTGCCCACTTATGTCCACCTGCGGGTCGTTTTGGTGAGCGTAATGCGCACAAAAACGGTGCGTGGCCCGCCGCCCCTCTGCGCGAAAAGCGTGCGCACAAGGCCGTGAAAAAGACTATAGACGGTGCGTGATACACTGACCGCCAACAGTTTTTCCGGAATATTTCCCATGCTCGCGCCCAAAGATTTCCTCGACGCCCTGAGCGGCCACGCCTCTCGCCTGTTCAGCGGAGAAACTCCGTTGCCCCGCAATGAAATCGAAAGCCAGTTCAAGGCCTTGCTGCAAAGCGGTTTCAGCAAGCTCGACCTGGTCAGCCGTGAAGAATTCGACAGCCAGATGGTCGTGCTGGCCCGCACGCGTGCGCGGCTGGAGAGCCTGGAGGCGAAGGTGGCGGAGTTGGAAGCGCGGCTGACGCCTGATCAGAAATAGCCCATACCTCTGTTGAGACGAGCCTGTTCGCGCAGATCTTCGCGAACAGGCTCACGCTCCACCTACCCAAGATACGTTCAGTAAAACCTCCCCGCCCCGCTCTTACCCACCTCGTCTACCCTTGAAAAACCGCAGGAAGCGGCCCTCACTTTTCAAGGAACGAGCATGTCCCTCGCCATCGTCCACAGCCGCGCCCAGATCGGCGTCGAAGCGCCCGCCGTCACCGTCGAAGTGCATATGGCCAACGGCCTGCCGTCCCTGACGCTGGTGGGGCTGCCCGAAACCGCAGTCAAGGAAAGCAAAGACCGCGTGCGCAGCGCCATTCTCAACTCCGCGCTGCAATACCCTGCCCGTCGCATCACCCTCAATCTCGCGCCCGCTGACCTGCCTAAGGACGGCGGGCGTTTTGACCTGGCGATTGCCTTGGGCATCCTGGCGGCGAGTGTGCAAGTGCCGGCACTGATGCTCGATGACGTGGAGTGCCTGGGCGAACTGGCCCTGTCCGGCGAGGTACGCGCGGTGAAAGGTGTACTGCCGGCGGCACTGGCTGCGCGCAAGGCGGGACGCACGGTGATAGTGCCGCGTGCGAACGCCGAAGAAGCCTGCCTGGCATCGGGCTTGAAGGTGATTGCAGTGGATCACTTGCTACAGGTGGTGGCGCACTTGACCGGCCAGGTGCCGATCGAGCCATACAGGTCCGATGGCTTGCTGTATCTGAACAAGCCCTATCCGGACTTGAGTGAAGTGCAGGGCCAATTGGCGGCCAAGCGCGCGCTGCTGCTTGCTGCGGCTGGCGCACATAACCTGCTGTTCAGCGGCCCGCCCGGCACCGGCAAAACCTTGCTCGCCAGCCGCTTGCCCGGTCTGCTGCCGCCCTTGACCGAACACGAAGCCCTGGAAGTCGCGGCCATCCAGTCGGTGGTCAGCCTGGCACCTCTGAGCCATTGGCCCCATCGGCCGTTTCGCCAACCCCACCACTCCGCGTCCGGGCCGGCCTTGGTGGGCGGTGGCTCGAAACCCCAGCCGGGGGAAATCACCCTGGCCCATCACGGTGTGCTGTTTCTGGATGAATTACCGGAATTCGATCGCAAGGTGCTGGAGGTACTGCGCGAGCCGCTGGAGTCAGGGCATATCGTGATTTCCCGCGCGCGCGACCGCGTAAGGTTCCCGGCGCGTTTCCAACTAGTGGCCGCAATGAACCCCTGCCCCTGCGGTTATCTGGGTGACACCACCGGGCGCTGTCGCTGCACGCCGGAGCAGATCCAGCGCTATCGCAACAAACTGTCCGGGCCGTTGCTGGACCGGATCGACTTGCACCTGACGGTTGCACGGGAAACCACGGCGCTGAACCCGGCACTGGCAGCCGGGGATAACACAGCAACGGCGGCCGCACAGGTTGCCAACGCGCGGGAGCAGCAGGAAAAACGCCAGGGCTGTGCCAATGCGTTTCTGGACCTGCCGGGGTTGCGCGAGCATTGCAGGCTGGCGAAGGCCGACGAGAGCTGGCTGGAGAGCGCCTGCGAGCGGCTGACACTCTCCTTGCGCGCGGCTCACCGCTTACTCAAGGTGGCCCGCACGTTAGCCGATCTGGAGCAGGAGGCTACGATCACTCGCGAGCATCTGAAGGAGGCGCTGCAATACCGTCCGGCGGCTATCACGTGAGCCTCCCTCCCTGATCAACAGCGCTTCATCGGAAGCGATCCACCTCATGCCGCAAGCCCGACGCCAGCGTCTCCAACTCCTTGGCGGTGATCGCCAGGTTCGAGACGACTTCGCGCTGTTCACTGTTGGCCAGCGCAATGCTTTGCAGGTTGCTGCTGAGCAAAGTCGCGGTGCTGCTCTGTTCCTGGGTAGCCGTGGTAATCGCAGCGAACTGCTGACCGGCCGAGCGGCTTTGTTCGTCGATCCGCGCCAGGGCCGACGCCACGTCGGCGTTGCGCGACAAGCCTTCCTGCATCAGCACATTGCCTTGCTCCATGGTGCTGATGGCGTTGCCGGTTTCTTTCTGAATGCTTTGGATCATCCCGGAAATTTCATCGGTGGCTTCACGTGTACGCGAGGCCAGATTGCGCACTTCATCCGCCACTACAGCGAAACCACGGCCTTGCTCACCGGCCCGCGCAGCCTCAATGGCGGCGTTGAGCGCCAGCAGGTTGGTCTGTTCGGCAATGGCGGTGATCACACCGACGATGCCGCCGATCTCCTGGGAACGCTGACCCAACGTGTTGATCACCGTTGCGGTGCTGTTCAGTGCCGTAGCGATATGCTCCAGGGACGACGAGGCTTCCTGCATCGAGTTGCGTCCGATCCGGGTCTGTTGGGCGTTCTCTTGAGCCAGACGTTCGGTGTTGCCCATGTTGTCGGCGATGTTCAGCGATGTGGCGCTGAACTCTTCCACCGCGCCGGCCATGCTAGTAATTTCACCGGACTGCTGCTCCATGCCCTCATAGGCGCCCCCGGACAACCCGGACAGCGCCTGAGCACGACCGTTGACCTCTTCGGCCGCCTTGCGAATATGCGACACCATGGTCGACAGCGCTTCGCCCATCTGGTTGAAGGCGCGCGCCAGTTGGCCGATCTCGTCATGGCTGGAGACGCTCAGGCGAGCACTCAAATCCCCAGCCCCCAGGGCTTCGGCCTGACGCACCAAGTCACCCAACGGCGCCAGTTTGCTGCGCAACAACCAGACCGTCGCACCCACCGCCAGCAACATCGCCAACACACTGCCGATCACCAGACGCAGGCCGACGGCCCAGGTGACCGCGCGGATTTCCGCCTTTGGCATGCTGGCGACCACTGCCCACGGTCCGCCGTCGAACGGTACCGATACGCTGTAGAAGTCTTCGCTCTTATCGCTCCAGAAACGCCCCTTGCCTGGGGTTTTGGCCAGATCCAGCATCACCGGCACCGCTTGCTCCGGGGCCTGCACACCCGCCGGCGACACCAGCCAGTGTTTCTGTTCATCCAGCAAGGCCAGAGAACCGGTCTGGCCGATGCGGAAGCGTTTGAGGTTCTCGAACTGGGCGTTCTGCGCATCGGTGTAGTCGAAACCGATAAACAGCACCGCGATGACTTTGCCGCTGGCGTCACGCACCGGGCTGTACTGAGTCATATAGGAGCGATCGAACAACACCGCCCGACCAATATAGGGCTGCCCGCTGAACACCCGCGCATACGCCGGGCTCTGGCGGTCCAGCACAGTACCGATGGCGCGGCTGCCGTCCTGCTTGGTCAGGGAGGTGCTGACCCGGATAAAGTCGTCGCCACTGCGCACGAACACCGTGGCTACGCCGCCGGACATCTGCTTGAACACATCCACTTCGGTGAAGTTGTTGTTCAGCACCTCGCTGCCCAGATACAGGCTCGGGGTCTGCACACCGGCGACCGCGATGGGCTGGTCCGCGCGCACGCTCAAGCCCGCGCTGAAGCGCTTCTCGAACAGCCCCGTCAGGCGCTGAGTGCTTTCACGCAGCGTGCTATGGAACGTATTCAGCTGGTCGGCGAGCAGGCGCGCCTCGCTGGCCAAATGTTCCTCGCGGGTGTCGAGGTTGGCGGCATCCAGGGAACGCAGGGCAAAAACAGTACTGCCGCCAATGGCGACAGCCAGGATCACGGCAAGGGCCATACCGAGTTGGGAGGCAATCCGGGCACGAGGTTGAGACATGACAGCTCCTGGCCGAGGCCAGGATCATCCTGATCTCATAGCGCTGCTCGGCAAATTATCTAAGTGGGCAAACATTGGTGCACGATGGTTCCAACACACCTACTTCGGCGGGTGATTGCAATACTTGAGCGAATCGCAGGGGTATCGCGCAAACGGTTGCGCACCAGCGTTATAAGCACTTCAATCGAAGCGTTCCACCGCAGGCAACACCATCGCTTGCACTTCGCTCTGCAGGAAATCCGCGAGGCGTCGCAGGCGCTCGCCACCCGGACGGGTTTTCGGCCAGACCAGATAATAGTGCTCGCCACTGGCCACAGCGCTGGGCCATGGCAGGCTCAGCCTCCCCTGAGCCACGTCTTCGGCCACCATCAGCAGGTCGCCCATGGACACGCCGTACCCCCGCGCCGCCGCGATCATGCCTAGTTCCAGGGTATCGAAGACTTGCCCCCCCTTGAGCGACACTTGGGACGACAGCCCCATGCGCTCCAGCCAGTAGCGCCAATCGCGCCGATCCGGCGTCGGGTGCAGCAACTCAGCCGTGGCCAGTCGCGCCGCGTCCCAGGGGCCGTCGTCGAGCAGGTTGGGGGCGCCGACGGGAATCAGCATCTCGGGAAACAGGCGACACGCCTCCCAATCCGTGGGGAAATGGCCATTGCTGAGTAGGACGGCACAGTCGAACGGCTCTTGGTTGAAGTCCACTTCGTCAACGCTCATCCACGCGCTGGTCAGTTGCACCTCATTGCCCGGCTGCAAATGCCGAAAACGACTGAGCCGCGCCAGCAGCCAACGCATGGTCAGGGTGGAGGGGGCCTTCATGCGCAGGATGTCGTCCTCGCTATTGAGGGTGTGGCAGGCCCGCTCCAACGCGGCGAACCCCTCGCGCACGCCGGGCAACAGCAGCCGTGCGGCCTCGGTAAGTTGCAGGTGGCGACCGCTACGCTGGAACAGGCGACAGGCGAAATGCTCTTCGAGGGTGCGGATATGCCGGCTCACCGCACTTTGGGTGATGGACAGTTCTTCGGCGGCGCGAGTGAAAGAGTTGTGCCGGGAAGCGGCCTCAAAGGCACGCAGGGCATAAAGCGGTGGAAGACGACGAGACATTGGGAAAGCTCCGACAACTCAATACGAGAACCCTACCAGACTCGATAGGAGCATGAGTTTTAATCATGCGAACGATCGCATTTATCCCTTTGTGCAATGGGCTGAGAGCGCCGAGAATCAACCCTCCCCCAATTCTATGACTTTCAGAGCGTGATGATTATGCAGCATCCGGCACGTACCGAACTCTGGGCCATTCTGCGGCTTTCCGGGCCGCTGATCGCCTCGCAGTTGGCCCACATGCTCATGGTGCTGACCGACACTTTGATGATGGCGCGCCTGAGTCCCGAAGCCTTGGCCGGCGGTGGCCTGGGCGCGGCGAGCTATTCGTTCGTGTCGATCTTCTGCATCGGCGTGATCGCCGCCGTGGGTACGCTGGTGGCCATCCGTCATGGCGCGGGCGACATCGAAGGCGCCACGCGTCTGACCCAGGCAGGGCTTTGGCTCGCTTGGTTGATGGCCCTGGCGGCCGGCCTGCTGCTATGGAACCTCAAACCGGTGTTACTGCTGTTCGGCCAGACCGAAACCAACGTGCAGTCGGCGGGGCAATTTCTGACGATCCTGCCGTTCGCCCTGCCTGGCTACCTGAGCTTCATGGCCCTGCGTGGCTTCACCAGCGCCATAGGTAAAGCCACGCCGGTGATGGTGATCAGCCTCGGCGGCACGGTGCTCAACTACCTGCTCAACCACGCACTGATCGAAGGTATGTTCGGCCTGCCGAAACTCGGCCTGATGGGCATTGGCCTGGTCACGGCGATCGTCGCCAATGGCATGGCGCTGACGTTGATGTGGTACATCCGCAGCAATCGTGCGTATGCCGCCTACCCGCTGAGCAGCGGCCTGCTGCGCCTCAATACCCACTATCTGCGCGAACTGTGGCGGCTGGGGCTGCCGATTGGCGGCACCTATGCGGTGGAAGTCGGGCTGTTTGCCTTCGCGGCGCTGTGCATGGGCACCATGGGCAGCACGCAACTGGCTGCGCATCAGATCGCTCTGCAGATCGTCTCGGTGGCGTTCATGGTGCCGGCGGGGATGTCCTACGCAGTGACCATGCGCATCGGCCAGCACTACGGCGCCGGGCAGTTGCTGCGGGCCCGTCTGGCAGGACGCGTCGGAATCGGTTTCGGCGCCTTGGTGATGTTGGGGTTTGCCGCCGTGCTGTGGCTGTATTCCGACCCGCTGATCGGACTGTTCCTCGACCATAACGACCCGGCGTTCCATGACGTCATCGTCCTGGCCGTCAGCCTGTTGGCCGTGGCGGCCTGGTTCGAACTGTTCGATGGCGTGCAAACCATCGCCATGGGCTGCATTCGTGGGCTCAAGGACGCCAAAACCACCTTCCTGGTCGGTTTGGGTTGCTACTGGCTGATCGGTGCGCCGTCGGCCTGGCTGATGGCGTTCACCCTGGGTTGGGGCCCCACCGGTGTATGGTGGGGATTGGCACTGGGGCTGGCCTGCGCGGCAGTGAGCCTGACCTGGGCGTTTGAAGCGAAGATCAAACGCATGATTCACCAGGAACCTGCGGACCAAGTAGCGTTTCAGACTGCGCAAACGGACTAGAAGCCTATTGCGTTGCTTCGCCGCGCTAGTTGGCCGCGCCCGGCATGGCTTGCCGGCCATTGCCGATAGTCAGGTAATCCACCAGCTCAGGCAATGGCAACGGCTTGCTGATCAGGTAACCCTGGCCCTGGTCGCAACCGAACAAACGCAACAGCGCCAATTGCTCTGGGGTTTCGACGCCTTCGGCCACCACTTCCAGGTTGAGGTTGTGAGCCAGATTGATCATGGCGTGCACCAACTTGCGGTTCTCTTCGCGCTCCTCCATGCCGCCCACGAAGCTCTTATCGATTTTCAGCAGGGCAATCGGCAGGCTGTTGAGGTGCACGAACGATGAGAAACCGGTACCAAAGTCATCCAGGGAAAACCGCACGCCCAGGCGACCAAGGGCATCCATGGTTTGTTTGACCAAGTCACTGCGGCGCATCACGGCGGTTTCGGTCAGTTCGAACTCCAACCATTGCGCCTCCACCCCACGCTCAGCAATCAGGCGGCTGAGGGTAGAGAGCAATTGGCTGTCCTGAAACTGACGGAACGACAGGTTGACCGCCATGTGCAGCGGCGGCAGGCCGCGTTCGCGCAAATCCTGCATGTCGCGCAGGGCACGGGAGATCACCCAATAGCCCAGCGGCACGATCAAGCCGCTTTGCTCGGCCAGGGGCACGAACTCGCTGGGCGGGAGCAGGCCGCGCTCACCGTGGCGCCAGCGCACCAAGGCTTCGAGACCGACGATATGGCCGTCATCCAGGTCCAGGCGCGGCTGGTAATGCAGCTCCAGCTCATCGCGTCGCAGGGCACGACGCAGTTCGCTCTCCAGATCGGCCAGACTGCGGGCGTTGCGGTTGATGCGTTCGTTGAAGATATGAAAGGTGCAACCCTGAGTGCTTTTAGCTTGCTGCATAGCGATATGGGCGTGCCACATCAGCGGGTCGGCGCCGGCGCGAGCGCGGGCATGGGCCACGCCCAGGCTGCAGCCGATCAGCAGGCTTTCGCCATCCACCCAGTAGGGTTCGGCCATGGCTTCGATGATGCGTTCGGCCATCCATTCAGCACGCTGCGGCGCACGGCGGGTGTCGATCAGCAGGGCGAATTCGTCGCTGCCCAGGCGGGCGAGCTGGTCGCCGATTTCGAGCTGGCTCTTGAGCCGCGACACGACCTGCAGAATCAGGCGATCGCCGGCCTGGTGGCCGAGGGCATCGTTGGCATGGCGGAAATTGTCCAGGTCCAGATGGCCGAGGGCCAGGCCGCGACCATCATTCTCGGCCAGCCTCGCAGCCAGCAAGGTCTGGAAGCCCTGGCGGTTGGCGATACCGGTGAGCGGATCCTGCTCGGCCAGGCGTTGCAGGGTCGTCTCCAGTACACCGCGCTCGCGCACATGACGCAGGCAGCGGCGTAGCGTGTCGACAGCTATTGCATCACGCACCAGCCAATCGCTGACGCCAAGGGGCGCAACCAGCGGCTCCTGCTCAAGCAGCAGCACGCAGGGCAAGCTGCAACGGCCGGGGGCAGGTTGCAGGGCAGGTGTGGTCAACAGCACCGCGCTCTGGTCGTCATCGAACAGACGACTCACGGAATCCCAACTTGGCGCGCTGATCAGCACAGCCCCATCGCCCATCGGCGCCAGGCACTCGCGCAACAACGCTGCCCACTCAGGCGTATCGGCCAGAAGCAGCAAACGCAAGGGTTCGACAGGCGTAGACAAGCTAGCTCCCTAGACTCTGCAAGATTTCATTGGCGGCGGGCATTATGACGCGCGGCCTGATAATCACCAATGATAAGAGTTATCAAACACGCCGGTTGTAATCATTTGTCAGTGCTTCAACCACAAGAAGCCCCGACATCCTGCGGCAAAGTAGCAAAACCGGCAAATTTAGATCGAGTGGTACGTCACACCGTCGATCCAGGGCAGCAGAATCTTGCCAGCCTGTTAAAATGCCCGCCCTTTTGACCAACGACCCCAAAAAATCCGTATGTCCCGACTCAACCCCCGGCAGCAAGAAGCCGTGAACTACGTCGGCGGCCCTCTATTGGTGCTCGCCGGCGCAGGCTCCGGCAAGACCAGCGTGATCACCCGCAAGATCGCGCACCTGATCCAGAACTGTGGCATCCGCGCTCAGTACATTGTCGCCATGACCTTTACCAACAAGGCCGCGCGCGAAATGAAAGAGCGCGTCGGCACCCTGCTCAAGGGTGGCGAGGGCCGTGGCCTCACCGTGTGTACCTTCCACAACCTGGGGCTGAACATCATCCGCAAGGAGCATGTGCGGCTGGGCTACAAACCGGGCTTTTCGATCTTTGACGAGACCGATGTCAAAGCCCTGATGACCGACATCATGCAAAAGGAATACGCGGGCGACGACGGCGTCGATGAGATCAAGAACATGATCGGCGCCTGGAAAAACGACCTGATCCTGCCCGCCGAAGCCCTGGAAAACGCGCGCAACCCCAAGGAGCAGACCGCCGCCATCGTCTACACCCACTACCAGCGCACGCTCAAGGCGTTCAACGCGGTGGACTTCGACGACCTTATCCTGCTGCCGGTCAAGCTGTTCCAGGAACACAAAGACATCCTGGAAAAATGGCAGAACAAGGTGCGCTACCTGCTGGTGGATGAATACCAGGACACCAACGCCAGCCAATACCTGCTGGTAAAGCTGCTGATCGGGACGCGCAACCAGTTCACCGTGGTAGGCGACGATGACCAGTCGATCTACGCCTGGCGCGGTGCCCGCCCGGAAAACCTGATGCTGCTCAAGGAGGACTACCCGTCCTTGAAGGTGGTGATGCTGGAGCAGAACTACCGCTCCACCAGCCGAATCCTGCGTTGCGCCAACGTGCTGATCTCCAACAACCCCCACGAGTTCGAAAAGCAACTGTGGAGCGAGATGGGCCATGGCGACGAGATCCGCGTGATCCGCTGCCGCAACGAAGACGCCGAAGCCGAGCGCGTGGCCGTCGAGATCCTCAGCTTGCACCTGCGCACTGACCGGCCTTACAGCGATTTCGCGATCCTGTACCGGGGTAACTACCAGGCCAAGCTGATCGAGCTGAAATTGCAACACCACCAGGTGCCGTATCGTCTGTCAGGCGGTAACAGCTTTTTCGGACGTCAGGAAGTCAAAGACCTGATGGCTTATTTCCGTCTGATCGTGAATCCAGACGACGACAACGCCTTCCTGCGCGTAATCAACGTACCGCGTCGGGAAATCGGCTCCACCACCCTGGAAAAACTCGGCAACTACGCCACCGAGCGCAAGATCTCGATGTACGCCGCTACCGACGAAATCGGCCTGGGCGAACATTTGGACACGCGCTTCACCGATCGGCTGTCGCGCTTCAAGCGCTTTATGGACAAAGTGCGCGAGCAATGTGCCGGCGAAGACCCGATCAGCGCCCTGCGCAGCATGGTCATGGATATCGACTATGAAAACTGGCTGCGCACCAACAGCTCCAGCGACAAGGCCGCGGATTACCGCATGGGCAACGTCTGGTTCCTGATCGAAGCACTGAAGAACACCCTGGAAAAAGACGAAGACGGCGAGATGACCGTCGAAGACGCCATCGGCAAGCTGGTACTGCGCGATATGCTCGAACGCCAGCAGGAAGAAGAAGATGGCGCCGAAGGTGTACAGATGATGACCTTGCATGCCTCCAAGGGCCTGGAATTCCCCTACGTGTTCATCATGGGCATGGAAGAGGAAATCCTCCCGCACCGCTCCAGCATCGAAGCCGACACTATCGAGGAAGAACGGCGCCTGGCCTACGTGGGCATTACCCGCGCGCGTCAGACCCTGGCCTTCACCTTCGCCGCCAAGCGTAAGCAATACGGCGAAATCATCGACTGTGCCCCCAGCCGGTTTCTCGACGAGTTACCGCCGGACGATCTGGCCTGGGAAGGCAATGACGACACCCCGACCGAGGTGAAGGCCGTGCGCGGCAACACCGCCTTGGCGGATATACGCGCGATGTTAAAGCGCTAGAATCGACTACTTTTTAATCTACTTTCGGCGCACAACGCGCCATTAGAGGAAGCTTTCCGTGGAAGCACTGCACAAGAAAATTCGCGAAGAAGGCATCGTGCTTTCCGATCAGGTACTCAAGGTCGATGCGTTTCTGAACCACCAGATCGACCCGGCGCTGATGAAACTGATCGGCGACGAATTCGCTGCACTGTTCAAGGATTCGGGCATTACCAAGATCGTCACCATTGAGGCTTCAGGCATCGCCCCGGCGATCATGACCGGCCTGAACCTGGGCGTACCGGTGATCTTCGCGCGCAAGCAGCAATCCCTGACCCTGACCGAAAACCTGCTGTCGGCGACGGTGTATTCCTTCACCAAGAAAACCGAAAGCACCGTGGCCATCTCGCCGCGCCACCTGACCAGCAGCGATCGCGTGCTGGTGATCGATGACTTCCTGGCCAACGGCAAGGCGTCCCAGGCACTGATTTCGATCATCAAGCAAGCCGGCGCCACCGTGGCCGGTTTGGGGATCGTCATCGAGAAGTCGTTCCAGGGTGGCCGTGCGGAGCTGGATGCCCAGGGCTATCGGGTCGAGTCGCTGGCGCGGGTGAAGTCGCTGGCCGGTGGCGTCGTCACCTTCATCGAGTAATTTGCTACGAGGTGAACACGGATCAAAATGTGGGAGGGGGCAAGCCCCCTCCCACATTTGGCTTTGTGTTGGTTTTTAGTGTGCGGTTGCTTGTAAGCCAGCGAGCAATAGGCGCTGGTAGAGGTCCTCCTTCAAACCCTCCGGCGTATCCAACCGCATCCGCCTCAGATGCGCTGGAAACGCCTGCGGCTCCGGTGCATCCAGCGCCGCCTTGCCCAACTCCAGAATCTCCGTCAGCTTGAATTTGCTCTTGAGCCAGTTCAAGGCGCGCAACAAATCCCGCTCTTCGTCCGTGAAATCGCTGCCCAGCGGATACTCCGGGAACAAACGCCGATGCCGCGCCTGGATACCCTGGAGCCGCTCCGGCGTGTTGTCGCTGAAGCGCGGATCGAGCTGGAAATCCTTGGGCAACTTGCCGGCCTTTTGCGCCTGCTCGATCAAGTCGGCCTGGAAGCGCGAGTCGGTGATGTTGAGCAACGCCTCGATCACCTTCGCGTCCGTCTGGCCGCGTAAATCCGCGATGCCGTATTCGGTGATGACGATGTCCCGCAGATGCCGTGGAATGGTGCAGTGCCCGTAATCCCAAACGATATTGGAACTGACCTCCCCGGCCGATTCGCGCCAGCTGCGCAGAATCAGGATCGACCGCGCCCCCTCTAACGCGTGGCCCTGAGCCACAAAGTTGTATTGCCCGCCCACGCCGCTAAGCACGTGGCCGTCTTCCAATTGATCAGCCACACCCGCGCCCAGCAACGTCACCACGATCGCACTGTTGATAAACCGCGCGTCCTGACGCTGCAGGCGCTTGAGCGCCTCCTGACCGTACAGCTCGTTGATGTAGCTGATACGGGTCATGTTGAATTCAAGGCGCTTGGAATGGGTCATTTCCTGCAAGCGCTGGTAAAAACTGCGCGGGCCAAGAAAGAAACCGCCGTGGATCGATACACCATCGGGCTGCGCCGCATCGTCGAGCAAGCCGGCATTTGCCTGCTCCTGAGTGGCCGCATCCGGGTACACCTTGCGCCGCACAATGCCGGCGTCGGCCAGCACCAGTAGGCCATTGACGAACATTTCGCTGCAGCCGTAAAGGCCACGGGCGAAGGGCGCGACGCCGCCTTCACGGCTGATCAACGGCGCCCAGCGGTACACATCCAGGTCCGTCATCAGCAAGCGATAGGCTTCGTTGTCTGCCTGGCGCGCCAGTAATGCGGCGGTCAGCGCGTCGCCCATGGAGCCGATGCCGATCTGCAAGGTGCCGCCATCGCGCACCAAGGTGCTGGCATGCAGGCCAATAAAGTGATCCTGGAAACCCACCGGCATATTGGGCGTGGAAAACAGCGTGGTGCTGTCCTTCTCATCGAGCAGGTAATCGAATACGTCCATGCCCAGCTCAGAATCACCGGGCATGTAGGGCAAATCGGTGTGGACCTGGCCGACGATCAGGATGGTCTCACCCGCCTCCCGGCGCTTGGCGATCATCGGCAGTAGGTCGAGGGTAATGTCGGGGTTGCAGCTCAGGCTCAGGCGGTCGGGGTGTTCGGCACTGCTGGCGACCAGTTGCGCCACCAGGTTCAGGCCGGCGGCGTTGATGTCGCGGGCTGCATGGCTGTAGTTGCTGCTGACGTAGTCCTGCTGTGCTGAAACGCTGTGCAGCAGGCTGCCGGGCTGCATGAAGAATTGCTGCACGTGGATATTGGGCGGTAGGCTGTCTTTATGCAGGTCGGCGAGAAAGTCCAATTCGGGGTAATCACCGAACACGCGCTCGATAAAGGGTTCGAGGAAACGCTTCTGCAAACCGTCGCCCAATGTCGGGCGGCCCAGGCTTAGAGCGGTATAAATGGTCAGCGCTCGCTCCGGTAGCTTGGCAATACGCCGATACAACGCGTTGACGAACAGATTGGGTTTACCCAAACCCAGGGGCAGGCCCATGTGGATATGCGCCGGCAACCGCGCCAGTACGTCGTCAACTGCTTGCTCGATTGAACACAACTGCACCATCCGACCCTCCTGACATTCCATGATTGGGTTGGACCGAGCTTGCAGGCTCTTTGCTGCAATAACCAGTCTTCAGGATGAATCCCAGGCACAAAAAAGCCGCTCGTAAGCGGCATTTTTGACGAAGATCGGCTGATTAAAGACCGGACATCTTCTTGATCGCGCCCTTGAGGTCATCATCGGAGCAATCGGCGCAAGTGCCTTTAGGCGGCATGGCGTTGATGCCAGTGATAGCCTTGGCCAGGATGCCATCGAGGCCGCCCTGGTGGTCAGCGCGCTCTTTCCAGGCCGCGGTGTCGCCAATTTTCGGCGCGCCAAGCAAACCCGAGCCGTGACATGCGTTGCAGTGCTTGGCGATGATGTCATCTGCCGTTTTCGCTCCACCACCGCCGGCAGCCACGGCCACTTCCATGCCTTTGCATTCCTGACCTTGAACACACACCTGCCCCACAGGCTCCAGGCGCTTAGCGATCTCATCATTGGTGGCAGCTTGAGCGCTGACAGCCCATAGAGCCAGTACGGTTGCTGGTGCAGCCAGCATTTTCATAATTAGGTTCACGCGTTCACCCTCAATGGTGGCTATTCACGCCTGCGGCCACGGTTTCGCAGGCGGCGAAAGTATAACGGTTAGCCCGCCTGGCTGAAACAACCCTATTAACCAAAGGGAGATTCAGTCTGGCGGAATGCAGCTACGGGCGGCTCTGCAATGCTGGCAGGACGCCTCTTCTGTTAAAAGTTCGCGGGTGTGGCTGCGCTGATTAGTCGCGCCGGCACGTCGAACGGATTGCGAAAACGGTGGGGCTTGGTGCTTTCAAAGTAGTAGCTATCGCCCGCTTCGAGCACAAAAGTTTCAAGACCGACCACCAACTCCAACCGGCCTTCCAGCAGAATCCCGGTTTCCTCGCCCTCGTGGGTGAGCATTTCTTCACCTGTGTCGGCGCCCGGCGGGTAGATCTCGTTGAGAAACGCGATGGCCCGGCTTGGATGCGCGCGGCCCACCAGTTTCATCGTGACGGCGCCGTCGGAGATGTCGATCAGCTCATTGGCTTTATAGACGATCTGCGTCGGTATTTCCTGAAGGATCTCTTCAGAGAAGAACTCGACCATGGACATGGGAATGCCACCCAGCACCTTGCGCAAGGAGCTGATCGAAGGGCTGACACTGTTTTTTTCGATCATCGAAATGGTGCTGTTGGTGACACCCGCGCGCTTGGCGAGCTCACGCTGGGAAAGACCTTTGAGTTTACGGATGGATTGCAGTCGTTCGCCGACGTCCAATGCAGGTGCCTCCTAGGATTCAGGCTTTGTTGTAATTGAGCGTTATCATGGCGACAGCGTTCAGTATTTACAACACTTTGGCCTAAATCCCGACCAGCTCCATTCGTGACGGCCTGTCAGGCCTCGGAGTAGAGCCTTGGCACCCGTCGCAGGTTGCAGAAGATCTGGTAGGGGATGGTCTCGGCGGCGACGGCCACGTCACTGGCCAGAATGTTCTTGCCCCACAGCTCCACCGTAGAGCCCAGACCGGCCTGAGGCACGTCCGTCAGGTCGATGCACAGCATGTCCATGGACACACGCCCCAGCAACTGACTGCGCTGCCCGGCCACCAGCACCGGCGTACCCGTGGGAGCATGGCGCGGGTAACCGTCGGCGTAACCCATGGCCACTACCCCGATTCGCATCGGCTTGGGCGTGATGAACCTGGCACCGTAGCCTACGGGCTCACCCGCCGGCAGTTCACGCACGCAGATCACTTTCGATTCCAGGGTCATCACCGGCTGCAAACGTGCGGCCACAGACTGCGCTTCGCCGAAAGGCGTAGCACCATAGAGCATGATGCCGGGCCGGACCCAGTCGCTGGACACATTCGGCCAGCCCATCACCGATGGCGAATTGCGCAAGCTGACCTCTGCGCTCAGGCCTTGGCGCGCCGCATCAAACACGGCCACCTGCTCATCACTGCTCACGCAATCGAGCTCATCGGCGCGGGCGAAGTGGCTCATCAGCACAATCTTGGCAACGCTGCCGGTGGCCAGTAGGCGCTGGTAAGCCTCGTGATAATCCTTAGGGTGCAAGCCCACGCGGTGCATACCCGAATCCAGCTTGAGCCAGACGGTCAGCGGCTTGCTCAAGCGCGCCTGTTCGATCGCCTCCAGTTGCCACAGCGAGTGCACCACGCACCAGAAATCATGCTCGATGATCAGTGGCAGCTCGTCGGCTTCAAAAAAGCCTTCCAGCAACAGCACCGGCGCACGAATGCCAGCGGCGCGCAGCTCCAGTGCTTCTTCGATACAGGCCACGGCAAAGCCGTCGGCCTCGGCTTCCAGCGCCTGGGCCACACGTACGGCACCGTGGCCATAGGCATCGGCCTTGATCACGGCAAGTGCCTTGGCTCCCGTGACTTCACGGGCCAATTGGTAGTTGTGGCGCAGAGCTTGGAGGTCGATCAGGGCACGGGCTGGACGCATGACGGCAGACTTCTAGGCGGCAGAGTGAAGAAAAACCGGCGCTGATCAACAAACCTCAGCGCCGGGAGAGGGATCTGTATTACGGCAGAGCAGCCACGACGGACAGTTCTACCAGGATTTGCGGCTCGCACAGCTTGGCCTCAACCGTGGCGCGGGCCGGGGCAACCCCTTTGGGCAACCAGGCGTCCCACACCGCGTTCATACCGGCGAAATCGGCGTCGATGTCTTTCAAATAAATCGTCACCGACAGCAATCGGGTCTTGTCGGTACCGGCCAGGTCCAGCAAACGCTCGATATTGGCCAAGGTTTCACGGGTCTGCTGTTCAATCCCGGCGCCCATGTCGTCGCCGACTTGCCCAGCCAGGTACACGGTACCGCTGTGGACAACGATCTGGCTCATGCGCTCATTGGTGAGCTGGCGCTGGATTGACATGTTTTGCGGACTCCTGGTGGTTGCCATAACGGGAAATATCGAGGCCTGCGGCGCTGATTTGCGGGGTTTTCTTGGCCATCAGGTCGGCCAGCAAACGGCCCGAGCCGCAGGCCATGGTCCAACCGAGCGTGCCGTGGCCGGTATTCAGGAACAGGTTCTTGAACGGCGTGGCACCGACAATCGGCGTGCCGTCAGGTGTAGTCGGACGCAGGCCGGTCCAGAACGAAGCCTGGGCCAAATCACCGCCCTGAGGATAAAGGTCGTTGACGATCATCTCCAGGGTTTCCCGGCGACGCGGGTTCAGCGACAGGTCAAAACCGGCTATTTCAGCCATGCCGCCGACGCGGATGCGGTTGTCGAAACGGGTGATAGCGACCTTGTAGGTCTCGTCGAGAATGGTCGACGTGGGCGCCATCGCCGGGTTGGTGATCGGCACAGTCAGCGAGTACCCCTTGAGTGGGTACACCGGGGCCTTGATACCCAGCGGCTTGAGCAACTTCGGCGAATAACTGCCCAAGGCGAGCACGTAGCGATCGGCCGTTTCCAGCTTGCCATCGATCCATACGCCGTTGATGCGGTCGCCCGCGTGATCGAGGCGCTGGATGTCTTGTTCGAAGCGGAACTCAACGCCCAATTGCGTGCACATCTCGGCCAGGCGCGTGGTGAACATCTGGCAGTCGCCGGTCTGATCGTTGGGCAAGCGCAGGGCACCGGCCAGAATATCGGTGACGCTGGCCAGGGCAGGCTCGACGCGAGCAATGCCGGCACGGTCAAGCAGTTCGAAAGGCACGCCGGACTCTTTGAGCACCGCGATGTCCTTGGCCGCGCCATCCAACTGCGCCTGGGTACGGAACAGTTGGGTAGTACCGAGGCTGCGGCCTTCGTAGGCAATACCGGTCTCGGCGCGCAGCTCATCAAGGCAGTCGCGGCTGTATTCGGACAAACGCACCATGCGCTCTTTGTTAACTGCATACCGGCTGGCGGTGCAGTTGCGCAGCATCTGCGCCATCCACAGGTATTGATCGATATCGGCGGTGGCCTTGATGGCCAGCGGCGCGTGGCGTTGCAGCAGCCATTTCATGGCCTTGAGCGGCACACCCGGTGCGGCCCAGGGCGAGGCGTAACCGGGGGACACCTGACCGGCGTTGGCGAAACTGGTTTCCATGGCTGCGGCGGGTTGACGGTCGACGACCACCACTTCGAAACCGGCCCGCGCCAAATAGTACGCACTGGTGACACCAATGACGCCGCTACCCAAGACCAGAACGCGCATTTTTATATCCTCATCGCGGCGTGGCCGCCGACGTGTGTTATTCGAGCAATGATGGGCGCAGTATAAAAAGCAATCACCAGTGCATTTCACTATATAAATGCCTATATTTGGCGACAATTCTCGGCAAAAACCGTTTTTACAGAGGCGTATCCCCTATGCGTACCAACACCCAGACCAAACGGGAGCTGGACAAGATCGATCGCAATATCCTGCGCATTCTACAAACCGACGGGCGCATCTCGTTCACTGAGCTGGGGGAAAAAGTCGGCCTCTCGACCACGCCCTGCACCGAGCGCGTGCGGCGCCTGGAGCGCGAGGGGATCATCATGGGCTACAACGCACGGCTGAACCCGCAGCATTTGAAGGGGAGTTTGCTGGTATTTGTCGAGATCAGCCTGGATTACAAGTCGGGAGACACCTTCGAAGAGTTCCGCCGCGCCGTGCTGAAACTGCCCCATGTGCTGGAATGCCACCTGGTGTCCGGGGACTTCGACTACCTGGTGAAAGCGCGGATTTCCGAGATGGCCTCGTACCGCAAACTGCTGGGCGACATCCTGCTCAAGCTGCCCCACGTGCGTGAGTCCAAGAGCTATATCGTGATGGAAGAGGTAAAGGAGAGCCTGAACCTGCCGATCCCGGACTAAACCAATACCTGCCGGGTGCTGGCCATATATTCGTGGATCTGTTTTTCCACTCGTGGATGAATCAACTCCACCGGCCGGCGCCCGTTGGGGCATGGCAAGGTTTGGGTGGTGCCGAACAACCGACAGATCAGCGGTCGCTCGTCATACACCGTGCAGCCAGTGGGGCCCAGGTGGACGCAGTTCAGCTCGTCCATGGCGGCTTCCTGCTCGGCAGCGGTCTTGCGCGGCAGACGCGACATTTCCTCGGGGGACGTGGTCACCGGCCCACAGCAGTCGTGGCAGCCCGGAACACACTCGAACGAAGGAATCTGACGGCGCAATGCGCTGATCTTCTGACGGTTGCAACTCATCGAACAGGTACTCAACGGCGAACAGGGGTGGATTCTGCCGCAAATTGCCCTGCGCAGACAGCATCGTCCGACCGCTGTATCCTGCGTCAAATTTTCCAAACAGGGATGCGCCCATGACCGCCAGCGCCCGGCACGCCGATTCCTACTACGCCGCCAGCAGCCTACCTCTGCCTGATTACCCAGCGTTGACAGGGGAAGTCACGGCCGACGTGTGCGTGGTCGGCGGCGGTTTTTCCGGGCTCAACACCGCACTGGAACTGGCCGACCGGGGTTTCAGCGTAGTGCTGCTGGAAGCCCGCAAAGTCGCCTGGGGCGCCAGCGGACGTAATGGCGGCCAGCTGATTCGCGGCGTCGGCCATGGGCTCGACCAGTTCGCCAACGTCATCGGCACCGACGGCGTGCGCCAGATGAAGCAGATGGGCCTGGAAGCTGTGGAGATCGTGCGCGAGCGCGTCGAGCGCTTCCAGATCCCTTGCGACCTGACCTGGGGCTATTGCGACCTCGCCAACAAACCTCGCGATCTGCAGGGCCTGGCCGAAGATGCCGAAGAACTGCGCAGCCTTGGTTATCGTCATGAAGTGCGCTTGCTGCAAGCCAACGAAATGAGCAGCGTGATCGGCTCCGAGCGCTACGTCGGAGGCATGATAGACATGGGTTCCGGCCACCTGCACCCGCTGAACCTGGCCCTTGGCGAAGCTGCCGCCGCCGAGCGGCTGGGCGTGAGGCTGTTCGAACAGTCAGAAGTGACCCGCATCGACTACGGCTCCGAGGTCCGAGTCCACAGCGCCCAGGGTATGGTGCGCGCAAAGACGCTGGTGCTGGCCTGCAACGCTTATCTCAACGGTCTCAACCCTCACCTGAGCGGCAAGGTATTACCCGCCGGCAGCTATATCATCGCCACCGAACCCTTGAGTGAAGCCAAGGCCACGCAATTACTACCGCAGAACATGGCGGTGTGTGATCAGCGAGTCACCGTGGATTACTTCCGGCTGTCCGCCGATCGTCGCCTGCTGTTCGGTGGTGCTTGTCATTATTCCGGACGCGACCCCAAGGACATCGGCGCTTATATGCGTCCGAAAATGCTGCAAGTGTTCCCGCAGCTGGCCGACGTGAAGATCGATTACCAATGGGGCGGCATGATCGGCATCGGCGCCAATCGCCTGCCGCAGATCGGTCGCCTGGCCGATCAACCCAATGTGTATTACGCCCAGGCTTACGCCGGCCATGGCCTCAACGCCACGCATCTGGCGGGCCGGCTGCTGGCCGAAGCGATCAGCGGCCAACAGCAGGGGCGTTTCGATCTGTTCGCCCAAGTGCCGCATATGACCTTCCCCGGTGGCAAGCATTTGCGCTCGCCGCTGCTGGCGCTAGGCATGCTTTGGCACCGTCTCAAAGAGCTGCTCTGATCAATCGCGCCAGAACGGTTTCAGACCTTCCTCCCGCGCCTGTCGGGCACTCAAGCCGATGTCGCGCAGTTGCTCGCCGGTCATGCTCAGCAAAGCCTTGCGCGTGTGGCGACGGCGCCAGAACAGCCCCCAACGACTGATATCGCCCGGCGTTGCGGCCCGTGCGTGGTCAGCCTCCAGTTCCTGACTGTGTAACCTCAGGCGCACATCGCTTATGCCGTTCATTTTGTTGCCCCTCATTTGCCGGTTGCCATGAGCGACTAGAATGAGCGAGCGAGCAAAACCATTACAGATTCAACCTTTATCTATTAAATCCATACAGATACTGCCACTGGGTGGCTGAATCCTGTATTTTCCCAGGATCTGTACTGGTCCCGGGAGCGACCGCCATGACCCTCTACGTCAACCTCGCCGAACTGCTGGGCACTCGCATCGAACAAGGCTTCTATCGCCCCGGCGACCGGTTGCCCTCCGTCCGTGCGTTGAGTGTGGAGCACGGGGTCAGCCTGAGCACCGTGCAACAGGCCTATCGCTTGCTGGAAGACAACGGCCTGGCAACCCCCAAACCCAAGTCCGGGTACTTCGTACCCGTGGGCCGTGAGCTGCCCGCCCTGCCGGAAATAGGCCGTCCGGCCCAGCGCCCAGTGGAGATTTCCCAATGGGATCAGGTGCTGGAACTTATTCGCGCCCTACCGCGTAAAGACGTCATACAGATGGGCCGCGGCATGCCCGATGTGTTGTCACCCACCCTCAAACCCCTGCTGCGCAGCCTGGCCCGCGTCAGTCGACGCCAGGATCTTCCCGGCCTGTATTACGACAACATTCTCGGCTGTATGGAGTTGCGCGAGCAGATTGCTCGACTGTCATTGGATTCCGGCTGCCAACTGGGCGCCGAAGACATCGTGATCACCACCGGCTGCCACGAGGCACTCTCCGCCAGCATCCACGCCATCTGTGAGCCCGGCGATATCGTCGCGGTAGACTCGCCGAGCTTCCATGGCGCCATGCAGACCCTCAAAGGCCTGGGCATGAAGGCCCTGGAAATTCCTACCGACCCGCTCACCGGCATCAGCCTCGAAGCGCTGGAGCTGGCCTTAGAGCAGTGGCCGATCAAGGTCATCCAGTTGACCCCCAACTGTAACAACCCGCTGGGCTATATCATGCCCGAGGCACGCAAGCGTGCGCTGCTGAACCTGGCCCAGCGCTTCGATGTGGCAATTATCGAAGACGATGTATACGGCGAATTGGCCTACAGCTACCCACGCCCGCGCACGATCAAATCCTTCGATGAAGACGGCCGCGTACTGTTGTGCAGTTCATTCTCCAAAACCCTCGCCCCAGGCCTGCGTATTGGCTGGGTTGCACCGGGGCGCTATTTGGAGCGAGTGCTGCACATGAAATACATCAGCACCGGTTCTACCGCCACACAGCCGCAGATCGCGATCGCCGAATTCCTCAAGGGCGGTCATTTCGAACCACATTTGCGACGGATGCGTACCCAATACCAGCGCAATCGTGACCTGATGCTCGATTGGGTCAGCCGGTATTTTCCCGCTGGCACCCGCGCCAGCCGGCCTCAGGGCAGCTTCATGCTGTGGGTAGAACTACCGGAGGGCTTCGACACCCTCAAACTCAACCGTGTGCTGGTAGAACAAGGCGTACAGGTGGCTGTAGGAAGCATCTTTTCTGCATCCGGCAAGTACCGCAATTGCCTGCGCATGAACTACGCTGCCAAGCCAACCCCGCAGATCGAAGAGGCAGTGCGCAAGGTCGGCATCGCCGCGAGCAAAATGCTGGCCGAATCAGCGGACTGACCTTTCACGGCAAATAGCCGTCATATGCCGACTACTGCCCTGATCCGGAAGCGACTCCCTTGATGATCCAACGGCTTTTACCGTTCCTCCTGTTGGGAGCCCTCGCCCTGGGCGGCTGCGCCACGGTGACTGCGCCTCGAGTGCCCAGCGACGCACTGCCGGCCGGGCAATCCTCGTTCGGCCGCTCTATCCAGGCCCAGGCGGCGCCCTATCAAGGGCGCTCGGGCTTTCGCCTGCTGCCCAACAGCAGCGAAGCCTTTATGGCCCGCGCCGAACTGATCCGCAACGCCCAGACCAGCCTCGACCTGCAGTACTACATCGTGCATGACGGCATCAGCACGCGCATGCTGGTGGACGAACTGCTCAAAGCCGCCGACCGTGGCGTGCGTGTACGCATCCTGCTGGACGACACCACCAGCGACGGCCTCGACCAGGTGATCGCCACCCTCGCCGCCCACCCCAACATCCAAATCCGCCTGTTCAACCCGCTGCATCTGGGGCGCAGCACGGGCGCCACTCGGGCCATGGGCCGCCTGTTCAACCTGTCGCTGCAACACCGGCGCATGCACAACAAGCTGTGGTTGGCGGACAACAGTGCAGCCATCGTCGGCGGCCGCAACCTTGGGGATGAGTATTTCGACGCCGAGCCCAATCTGAATTTCACCGATATCGACATGCTCAGCGTCGGGCCGGTGGCCGAGCAATTGGGTCACAGTTTCGATCAATACTGGAACAGCGCCCTGAGCAAACCGATCGACAACTTCGTCTCTACCCTGCCCTCCAAAGACGATCTGGCCGCCGCCCGCGCGGGCCTGGCGGCGTCATTGGCGGAGTCGCGCCAACAACACCATGCCCTGTACAACCGCTTGCGCGCCTACCAGACCCAACCACGCATGGACATCTGGCGCCGCGAACTGATCTGGGCCTGGAACCAGGCGCTGTGGGATGCACCGAGCAAGGTGCTAGCCAAGGCCGACCCGGACCCGCAGCTACTGCTGACCACTCAACTGGCACCTGAGCTGGAAAGGGTCAACCGTGAACTGATGATGATTTCGGCGTACTTCGTGCCAGGCCAACCTGGGCTGGTGTACCTCACCGGGCTCGCCGATGCCGGCGTATCAGTCAGCCTGCTGACCAACTCCCTGGAAGCCACGGACGTACCGGCTGTGCACGGCGGTTACGCGCCGTACCGCAAAGCGTTGCTGGAGCACGGCGTGAAGCTGTACGAACTGCGCCGCCAACCCGGCGACCCGAGCGCCGGCAGTGGGCCGCATCTGTTCCGGCGCGGCTCGTTCCGCGGTTCGGACTCCAGCCTGCACAGCAAGGCAATGATCTTTGATGGCGAGAAATCATTTATCGGCTCGTTCAACTTCGATCCCCGCTCGGTGCTGTGGAACACCGAGGTCGGGGTGCTGGTGGACAGCCCCGAACTGGCCGAGCACGTACGCAACCTGGCGCTGCAAGGCATGGCGCCCGCCCTCAGCTATGAGGCGAAACTACAAGACGGCCAAGTGGTGTGGGTAACCGAAGATGACGGCCAACTGCACACCCTGACGCGCGAGCCAGGCAGTTGGTGGCGGCGGTTCAATGCGTGGTTCGCTACCTCGGTCGGCCTGGAGCGCATGCTTTAAGAACAAGGCTGTGTAGCGCCGAAAGCACCTTTGCGCATTAACAACAGCACCAGCCCCAATGCCCCGGCAGCCATCAGCAACGGCAGTGCGTGCCCGCTGACCCATTGGCTGCCGGCGCCAGCGATCAATGGCCCCAACAGACACCCGATGCCCCATAGCTGCGCGATATGGGCGTTGGCCCGCACCAGCGCGTCGTCGCGGTAGCGCTCGCCGATCAGAATCAACGACAGCGTGAACAACCCGCCCGCACTGGCGCCGAACAGCACCCACACCGGCCAGATCAGCAGCGTGTGCAGCAGCGCAGGAATTGCCAGGCTCGATGCCAGCAACAGCAGCGCACAGCCGAGAAACAGGGTGCGACGTGGCAAATAATCGGCCAGCGCGCCGATGGGCAATTGCAGCAACGCATCGCCGACGACCACCGTGCTGACCATCGCCAGGGCAATCTCGGCGCTGAATCCCTGTTGCAGGCAGTACACCGGCAGCAGTGTCAGGATCATCGCTTCGAACGCGGCGAACAGCGCCACCGCCCAGGCAATGGCCGGAAGGCTCCGGCAAAAACGCCAAAGCTCGGCGAAAGTGACGCTAAACGAATCGGCCGTCGGCGCGCCGGAACGCCCCAGCAACAGCAACGGCGCAACCATCAGCAGCCCTACGCCGACCCAGAAACCGTAGTCATGCCCGGTGCCGATCACACCCAACAACAACGGGCCCGACAGTTGGCTCAGCGCATAGCTGCAGCCATACAGCGCCACCAGCCGGCCACGCCATTGCTCCACCACTAATTGATTGATCCAGCTCTCGCCAAGGATAAAAACAATGGTCAGGATCACCCCAATCATCAAACGCAGCACCAGCCACACGGGATAACTGGGCAGGATCGCCAGTAAACCGATGGACACCGCACCCGCCCACAGACACAAACGCATCAGGTTTGCCGTACCGAGCCAAGCGGCCAAGCGGCTGGAAAGCTTAGCGCCGAGCAGCACGCCGAAGGCCGGCATCGCGGCCATTACGCCAATGGCGAAACTGCCGTAGCCCCAGCTCTCCAGGCGCAGGGAGACCAGCGGCATACTGACGCCCAGGGCCAAGCCCACGCTGAGTACCGAAGCCAGGACGGCAAAGTAAGTCGCCCAACGCATTGCCACGCTCCTGTGGATAATTATTTTCTAGGTTCAAAACGAACTGTAGGAGCGAGCTTGTGCGGGAGCCGGGCTTGCCCGCGATGCAAACGCCTCGGTGTGTCAGCCACACTTCGGTGATGCTATCGCAGGCAAGCCGGCTCCCACACAAGCTCGCTCCTACACAGGCCCGGCAGTGTTGCTTACAGCTTGATCCAGGTGGCCTTCAGCTCGGTGTACTTGTCGAACGCATGCAGCGACTTGTCGCGACCGTTGCCCGATTGCTTGAAGCCACCGAACGGCGCAGTCATGTCGCCGCCATCGTACTGGTTGACCCACACACTACCCGCGCGCAGCGCCTTGGCGGTCAGGTGCGCCTTGGAGATATCCGCAGTCCACACCGCCGCAGCCAGGCCGTATTGGGTGTCGTTGGCGATCTTGATCGCTTCTTCGGCGCTGTCGAAGGTGATCACCGACAGCACCGGGCCGAAGATTTCTTCCTGGGCGATTCTCATGGCATTGGTCACACCATCGAAAATCGTCGGTTCGACGTAGGTGCCGCCGGTCTCTTCCAGCGTGCGCTTGCCGCCCGCCACCAGCTTGGCGCCGTCGGCGTGACCGGCTTCGATGTAGGACAGCACGGTGTTCATCTGCTGGGTGTCCACCAGGGCGCCGACATTGGTCGCCGGGTCCAGCGGGTTGCCAGGTTTCCAGCCTTTGAGGGCCTCGATCACCAGGGGCAGGAATGTGTCCTTGATCGAGCGCTCCACCAGCAGGCGCGAACCGGCGGTGCACACTTCACCCTGGTTGAAGGCAATGGCACTGGCGGCCGACTCGGCAGCGGCCTGCAGATCGGGGGCGTCGGCGAACACGATGTTGGGGCTCTTGCCGCCTGCTTCCAACCAAACACGCTTCATGTTCGACTCACCAGAGCGAATCAACAGCTGCTTGGCGATCTTGGTCGAGCCAGTGAACACCAGCGTGTCGACGTCCATGTGCAGCGCCAAGGCGTTACCCACGGTGTGGCCGTAGCCTGGTAGAACGTTGAATACGCCTTTCGGAATCCCCGCTTCAACGGCCAGGGCCGCGATACGGATGGCGGTCAGCGGAGATTTTTCGGACGGCTTGAGGATCACCGAGTTACCGGTGGATAGTGCCGGGCCGAGTTTCCAGCAGGCCATCATCAACGGGAAGTTCCACGGCACGATGGCGCCAACCACGCCGACCGGCTCACGGGTCACCAGGCCCAGTTGATCATGGGGGGTGGCCGCGACTTCATCGTAGATCTTATCGATGGCTTCACCGCTCCAGCTCAAGGCATTGGCGGCACCGGGCACGTCGATATACAGGGAGTCGCTGATAGGCTTGCCCATGTCCAGGGTTTCGAGCAGCGCCAGCTCTTCGGCATTGGCTTTGAGCAGCGCGCCGAAACGGATCATGGTGGCTTTGCGTTTGGCCGGCGCCAGGCGTGACCACACGCCGGAATTGAAGGTGGCACGGGCGTTTTCCACGGCGCGCTGGGCATCGTCGGCGTCACAGCTGGCAACGGTGGCCAGCAGGCGGCCATCGACCGGGCTGATGCACTCGAAGGTGTCGCCGGAAACGGCGGCGGTGTATTCGCCATTGATGTAGGCGCGGCCTTCGATCTTCAGATCCTTGGCGCGTTGTTCCCAGTCGGCACGGGTCAGGGTGGTCATGCGAGTGTCCTCCTCTTATTGAATACGAGGGCCAGGCGATGTCGTCCGGCAGCCTCAAAGAATTCTTGCCCGCCAGCCAGCTGTTCGGCCCAAGGCAGCTGCCACCCTAAACCAGCGGCCAGGGATGTTTCAATATATTTGACATAACGGCGGCAAACGCCCTTGCGATGTTCATTTTAATAAACATAGACTTTGGCCTCACCAACCGCAGGCCAGACGGGACATGCACATGAGCATCCAGGACATCGTCGACTTTAGCCAAGCCAACACCGCCCCCGAACGCTACCGCCCTGGCGCGGAAAAAATCCTCAAGGGCGACCCCGAGCAAACCCTCTACAACCACTACAACAGCCCCTGTGGTCAGATGAATGCGGGGGTCTGGGAAGGCGAAGTGGGGCAATGGAAAGTTAACTACACCGAACATGAATACTGCGAGATCGTGCAGGGCGTCTCGGTACTGCGCGATGATCAGGGCAACGCCAAGACCCTGCGCGCTGGCGACCGCTTCGTGATCCCCGCCGGTTTCACCGGGACCTGGGAAGTGCTCGAACCTTGTCGCAAAATCTACGTGGTGTTCGAACAGAAAGCCTGATCAGCAAATCGCACGCAAAAAAAAGCCCGCATCGTGAGATACGGGCTTTTTTTCACAAGGAAGGAAATCAATTACTTGATTTTGCCTTCTTTGTAGATCACGTGCTTGCGAACGCGCGGGTCGAACATTTTCTTTTCGAGCTTGTCCGGGGTAGTACGCTTGTTCTTGTCGGTAGTGTAGAAGTGACCAGTACCGGCGCTAGAGATCATTCGAATCAATTCACGCATGATATAGCTCCTTAAACCTTGGCAGCGCGGCGGATGTCGGCCAGCACGGCAGTGATGCCACGCTTGTCGATGATACGCATGCCTTTGGCGGATACGCGCAGACGCACGAAACGTTTCTCTTCTTCAACCCAGAAGCGGTGATGCTGCAGGTTCGGCAGGAAACGACGACGGGTTTTGTTATTTGCGTGGGAAATGTTATTCCCAGTCACCGGACCCTTACCGGTAACTTGACAGACTCTCGACATGCCTCAGCCCTCTAAAACCACATGCCCAACCCGGCATGGGTTGGCCGCTTAATCTCTCAGTCATTTGGCGCCAGGCGCCGCGTTTCTTTAGGGTCTTACCGGCTACACCTACAAGCGAAGGAACCGGGCCCCTAGAAAAGAGCGCTGCTTTATACCAGAAAGACCCAGGTGCAACAACAGCCCGTGTGTTTTTACCGACTTAATTCCAAGCCGCTAACGCCCGAACCGCTGCCAGGAGGGGCCGCCCTTACAGCTGACCGCTCGTCGCACAGAATCAGTTCGAGCCCCCACCCACGCGATCAGGCGCACGCAGAAACTCACCGAGGCGCCATCAAAACAGTATTTTCGGCAAAAGCACAGGCAAAAATGGGCTAGTCATTTATCGATCAGACCTCTACGGTAGGACTTTTCCAGACTGCACTCGCAGATGGGCCTACGATCTGCAAAGGAAACCTAATATGCGCCTCGCAGCCCTGCCGCTCTTGCTTGCCCCTCTCTTTATTACGCCGCTGGCCTCTGCCGCCAGCAATTTGAGCGTCTGCACCGAGGCCAGCCCCGAGGGGTTCGATGTGGTGCAGTACAACTCGCTGACCACCACCAACGCCTCGGCCGATGTGCTGATGAACCGTCTGGTGGACTACGACGCCACCAGCGGCAAGCTCGTGCCCAGCCTGGCCGACAGTTGGGAAGTCTCGCCCGATGGCCTGACCTACACCTTCAAACTGCACCCCAACGTAAAATTCCACCGCACCGAGTATTTCACCCCAAGCCGAACGCTGACGGCCGAAGACGTGCGCTTCAGCTTCGAACGCATGCTCGACCCGGCCAACCCTTGGCATAAGATCGCTCAAAGTGGCTTCCCCCATGCCCAATCCCTGCAATTGCCCACGCTGATCAAGAAGATCGACGCCCTCGACCCACTGACGGTGCGCTTCACCCTGGACCACGCCGACTCCACATTTCTCTCGGCCCTGAGCATGGGCTTCGCGTCTATCTACCCAGCGGAGTACGCCGACAAACTGCTCAAGGCCGGCACGCCGGAGAAACTCAACAGCCACCCTATCGGCACCGGCCCCTTCGTTTTTGTGCGCTTTCAAAAAGATGCCGTGGTTCGCTACAAGGCCAACCCAGATTACTTCGCTGGCAAACCGGCTGTGGATAACTTGATCTTCGCAATCACCCCCGATGCCAATGTGCGCCTACAGAAGCTGCATCGCGACGAATGCCAGATCGCCCTGTCGCCCAAGCCTCTGGATGTGGGCGAGGCCCAAAAGGATGCCGCTCTCAAAGTGGAGAAAACCGCTGCGTTCATGACCGCTTTCGTGGCCATCAACAGCCAGCACCCACCCCTGGACAAGCCCGAAGTGCGCCAGGCTATCAACTTGGCATTCGACAAGGCCAGCTACCTCAAGGCCGTATTCGAAAGCACCGCCGAAGCCGCCAGCGGGCCTTACCCGCCGAACACCTGGAGCTTTGCCAAGGAGTTGCCGGGTTATCCACAGGACCTCGCCAAAGCCAAAGCGCTGCTGGACCGCGCGGGGCTCAAGGACGGCTTCAAGACCACGATTTGGACGCGCCCCACCGGCAGCCTGCTGAATCCCAACCCTAACCTCGGCGCACAATTGCTTCAGGCGGACCTGGCCAAGGTCGGCATCCAGGCCGAGATCCGTGTGATCGAGTGGGGCGAGCTGATCCGCCGCGCCAAGGCCGGCGAGCACGACCTGCTGTTTATGGGCTGGGCCGGCGACAACGGCGACCCGGACAACTTCCTGACGCCGCAGTTTTCCTGCGCGGCGGTGAAGTCCGGCACCAACTTTGCGCGCTACTGCGACCCGACGCTCGACAAGCTGATCAGCGCCGGCAAGACCACCAGTGAACAAGGCGTGCGCAGCAAGCTGTATCAACAGGCCCAGGCGCAGATCCAGCAACAGGCGCTGTGGCTACCGCTGGCACACCCGACCGCCTTCGCCCTGACGCGCAAGGGTGTCGAGGGGTATCAGGTCAGTCCATTCGGACGCCAGGATTTCTCCAAGGTCAGCGTCAAGCCCTGAGCCCCGGCCCCCACCGGGCGGGGTCACATCCAGCCATGCTCGGCCATCGACAGCGGGTCGCCGTCGCCGACGATGATGTGGTCCAGCACCCGCACATCCACGACCTCCAACGCCTTTTGCAGCAGCTTGGTCAATTTTCGATCAGCTGCACTGGGCTCAAGGCTGCCGGAAGGGTGGTTATGACATAGGATCAACGCCGCCGCGTTGTAGGCCAGGGCGCGCTTGACCACTTGTCGCGGATAAACTATCGCGGCATCGATCGTCCCCTGGGACAACGCCTCGAAACCCAACACCCGGTGCCGCGAGTCGAGAAACAAGCAGCCGAATATTTCGTGAGGCTCATGCCGCAACATCGCTTTTAGGTAGTCGCGCACCACCACCGGGCTATCCAGTACGGAGTCTTTGCGCAAGCGTTCGGCCATATGCCGCCGGGACATTTCCAGTACTGCCTGCAATTGCGCAAATTTCGCCGGCCCCAGTCCCAACTGCTGGTTGAACAACGTCTGGCTGGCCTCGAGCAACGGCCGTAAGCCGCCGAACTGCGTCAGCAGATGGCGCGCCAGGTCCACCGCGCTGCGGCCTGCCACTCCTGTACGCAGGAAGATCGCCAGCAGCTCGGCGTCGGACAGACTTGCCGCGCCCCACTCCAAAAGTTTCTCCCGTGGCCGCTCTGCCGCCGGCCAATCGCGAATACTCATCCCACCTCCCTGTGCATGTGCGCCGCTGTTGCGTGGCGGTCGCTGTGTTATCGTAGGCCCTCTTTTTTGCCTGCGATTTCACCTGGGGAGGGGCATCGCAGGCGTCACTGAACTGGCTTCACTGAACTGGAAAGGCAAACCAATGCAGCGTCTGTATCGGAAACGCATCGTTCTCGGCGTCGGCGGCGGCATTGCCGCTTACAAGAGCGCCGAGTTGGTTCGCAGGCTCCTCGACCAGGGCGCCGAGGTGCGCGTGGTCATGACCCGCGGCGGCAGTGAGTTCATTACCCCGCTCACCATGCAGGCCCTGTCCGGCCACCCGGTTCACCTGGATCTGCTCGACCCTGCCGCCGAAGCAGCCATGGGCCATATCGAGCTGGCGAAATGGGCCGACCTGGTGCTGATCGCCCCGGCCACCGCCGATCTGATCGCCCGCCTGGCCCAAGGCATCGCCGACGATCTGCTGACCACTTTGGTACTGGCCACCGACGCTACCGTTGCCATCGCCCCGGCCATGAACCAGGCGATGTGGCGCGACCCGGCGACCCAGGCCAACACCCGACTCCTGCAAGACCGTGGCCTCAAAGTGTTCGGCCCCGCGTCCGGCAGCCAGGCCTGTGGCGACGTGGGCCTGGGCCGTATGCTCGAAGCCACTGACCTGGCGCAATGCGCCGCCGAGTGTTTCCAGCACCTGGCCCTGACGGGCAAGCACGTACTGATCACCGCCGGTCCGACCCAGGAAAACATCGACCCGGTCCGCTACATCACCAACCATAGCTCAGGGAAAATGGGCTTCGCCCTGGCCGAAGCTGCGGTTGAGGCAGGCGCACGCGTCACGCTCATCACCGGCCCGGTGCATTTGCCGACCCCGGACCGCGTCACGCGAATCGACGTAGTCAGCGCTCGCGACATGCTTGCAGCTTGTGAAGCAGCCATTCCGTGCGACCTGTTTATCGCTTCGGCGGCGGTGGCGGATTACCGGCCGGAAGTCGTCGCCCCGCAAAAGCTCAAGAAAGACCCTACAAGCGGCGACGGCCTGCTCCTGCAAATGGTGCGCAACCCGGACATCCTGGCAACCATCGCCACGCGTCCCGACCGCCCGTTCAGCGTCGGCTTTGCTGCCGAAACCGAGCACCTGCTGGACTACGCCGCACGCAAATTGAAAGACAAAAACCTCGACTTGATCGTTGCCAATGATGTCGCCAACCCGAGCATCGGCTTCAACAGCGAGGAAAACGCTTGCAGCGTGATCGACCGCCAGCTGCACGCCACCCTTTTCGCCCAGACCAGCAAGGGCAAGATTGCCCGCCAACTGATCTCTTTTATCGCCCAACGGCTGAACCAGGTTTAATTTACATGCACGCTTTGCAAGCCAAGATTCTCGACCCCCGCCTCGGCACCGATTTCCCACTGCCGGCCTACGCCACACCGGGTTCCGCCGGCCTGGACCTGCGCGCCATGCTCAAGCAAGACACCGTGCTCGAGCCAGGCCAGACCCTGCTGATCCCCACGGGCCTGTCCATCTACGTAGGCGACCCGGGCCTGGCCGCGCTGATCCTGCCGCGCTCCGGCCTGGGCCATAAGCACGGCATCGTGCTGGGCAATCTGGTGGGTCTGATCGACTCGGACTATCAAGGCGAGCTGATGGTGTCGTGCTGGAACCGTGGGCAAACCGCCTTCAACATCGCCGTTGGCGAGCGCATCGCCCAACTGGTGCTGGTGCCCGTGGTGCAGGCGCACTTCGAACTGGTACAGGAATTCGACGAAACCCAACGCGGCGCGGGCGGTTTTGGGCATTCCGGCAGCCACTGACTAAGCTGAATCGGGCCGGACACTGACGTCCGGCTCAATGCTTCTAGCGAGGCTCTTCAGGATGAAGAATGCGTGAATTTAATCGGAAATATTTATCCATTAAAATCAATGGCTTACGCAAATAAAATGACCGAACGCGAGCCGCGATGGCATTTGTGCACCACGAACTCTCTGCCGAAAACGCCGTCATACCCTTCAGCTTGAGCCTGCCGGCCCCCCCCATTTAGGCCAGCCTTGCCCCCTTCAGATGGAGTTTCCCCCCGCGATGAGTACCGCAGCCCGAGTAGCCCCGACGTTCCCCGACAGCATTTTCCGCGCCTATGACATTCGTGGTGTGGTCCCCAAGACCCTTACCGCCGAAACCGCCTACTGGATCGGCCGCGCCATCGGCGCGCAGAGCCTGGCGCAGGGCGAACCGAATGTATGCGTCGGCCGCGATGGCCGCTTGTCCGGCCCGGAACTGGTGGAGCAACTGATCCAGGGCCTGGCCGACAGCGGCTGCCATGTCAGCGATGTGGGCCTGGTGCCAACGCCGGCGTTGTACTACGCCGCCAACGTACTGGCCGGCAAATCCGGCGTGATGCTAACCGGCAGCCACAACCCGTCGGACTACAACGGCTTCAAGATCGTCATTGCCGGCGACACCCTGGCCAATGAACAGATCCAGGCCCTGCACACCCGCCTCAAAACCAACGACTTGACCAGCGGCCAGGGCAGCATCACCCAGGTCGACATCCTGCAGCGCTACTCCGATGAAATCACCCGCGACGTCAAACTCGCCCGCCGCCTCAAAGTGGTGGTGGACTGCGGCAATGGCGCCGCCGGTGTAATCGCTCCACAGCTGCTCGAAGCCCTGAATTGCGAAGTCGTCCCGCTGTTCTGCGACGTGGACGGCAACTTCCCCAACCATCACCCGGACCCGGGCAAGCCTGAAAACCTGGTGGACCTGATCGCCAAGGTCAAGGAAACCGGAGCTGACGTCGGCCTGGCCTTCGACGGCGACGGCGACCGTGTAGGGGTGGTCACCAACACTGGCGTGAACGTGTTCGCCGACCGCCTGTTGATGCTCTTCGCTCGCGATGTGGTCAAGCGCAACCCCAACGCCGAGATCATCTTTGATGTGAAGTGCACCCGTCGCCTCACGCCGCTGATCAAGGAATACGGCGGTCGCCCGCTAATGTGGAAGACCGGTCACTCGTTGATCAAAAAGAAAATGAAGGAAACCGGCGCCCTGCTGGCCGGCGAAATGAGCGGCCACGTGTTCTTCAAGGAGCGCTGGTTCGGCTTTGACGACGGCATTTACAGCGCCGCGCGCCTGCTAGAGATCCTCAGTAAGGAAGAATCCACCGCCGAAGAGCTGTTTCAGACCTTCCCGAACGATATTTCTACGCCAGAGATCAATATCCATGTGACCGAGGAGAGCAAATTCAGCATCATTGACGCACTGCACGATGCGCAATGGGGTGAAGGCGCCAACCTGACGTCCATTGATGGTGTGCGAGTCGATTACGCCAAAGGCTGGGGCCTGGTTCGCGCATCCAACACCACTCCGGTGTTGGTGCTGCGTTTCGAGGCGGATACCGAGGCTGAGTTGCAGCGCATCAAGGACGTGTTCCACGCCCAGTTGAAACGTGTTGCCCCTGATCTCCAATTACCGTTCTGATCTTTTACCGGAGCCCTGAATGACCCTCGAACGCGAAGCCGCTGCCAACACCGCCAAGGTCCTGTCCGAAGCGTTGCCTTATATTCGACGCTACGTCGGCAAGACGCTGGTGATCAAGTACGGCGGCAATGCCATGGAAAGCGACGAGCTGAAAACCGGCTTTGCCCGCGACATCGTGCTGATGAAGGCCGTGGGCATCAACCCGGTGGTGGTGCATGGTGGCGGCCCGCAAATCGGCGACCTGCTCAAGCGTTTGTCGATCGAGAGTCATTTTATCGATGGCATGCGCGTCACTGACGCGCAGACCATGGACGTGGTGGAGATGGTCCTCGGCGGCCAGGTAAACAAAGACATCGTCAATCTGATCAACCGTCACGGCGGCAGCGCCATCGGCCTGACCGGCAAGGACGCGGAGCTGATCCGCGCGAAAAAACTGACGGTCACCCGTCAGACGCCGGAAATGACCCAGCCGGAAATCATCGATATCGGCCAAGTGGGCGAAGTGATCGATATCAACACCGACCTACTGAACCTGCTGGTAAAAGGCGACTTCATCCCGGTGATCGCGCCCATCGGCGTGGGCGCCAACGGTGAGTCCTACAACATCAACGCCGACCTGGTGGCCGGCAAGGTGGCCGAGGCATTGAAGGCTGAAAAGCTGATGCTGCTGACCAATATCGCCGGCCTGATGGACAAGCAGGGCAAAGTGTTGACCGGCCTGACCACCCAACAAGTCGACGATCTGATCGCCGACGGCACCATCTACGGCGGCATGCTGCCGAAGATTCGTTGTGCCCTCGAAGCGGTGCAGGGCGGTGTGGGCAGCTCGCTGATCATCGATGGCCGCGTACCGAACGCGGTATTGCTGGAGATCTTCACCGACACCGGCATGGGCACGCTGATCAGCAACCGCAAGCGCCCCTAAGCGCTGAATACAAAAAGGCCCCCGTTCAATCCGATTGAACGGGGGCCTTTTTTATGCGGGACCTGTAAGCACTGCCAGTCAAGGTGGCAGGGGCCTGTGTCAGACCCCAAACTGCTCGCGGTATGCACGTACAGCAGGCAAGTGCTGCTTGAGCTGCGGGTCATCTTCCAGGAACTGCAACACCTGGTTCAACGACACAATACTCACCACCGGAATGCCGAAATCGCGCTCAACTTCCTGGATCGCCGACAACTCACCGTTGCCGCGTTCCTGGCGGTTCAGTGCAATCAGCACGCCGGCCGCTTTAGCGCCTTCCTGGGAAGCGATGATCTGCATCACTTCACGGATCGCGGTGCCGGCCGTAATCACATCATCGATGATCAACACATCGCCAGTCAGTGGCGCGCCGACCAGACTACCGCCCTCGCCATGGGCCTTGGCTTCTTTACGGTTGAAGCACCAAGGCAAATCGCGCCCATGATGCTCGGCCAGGGCCACGGCCGTAGCGGCGGCCAAAGGGATGCCTTTGTAGGCGGGGCCAAACAGCACGTCGAAGGACATACCGCTTTCAACGATGGCTGCCGCGTAGAAACGGCCCAACTGCGCCAGGGCCGAACCGGAGTTGAACAGGCCGGCATTGAAGAAATACGGGCTGGTCCGCCCGGACTTGAGGGTGAACTCACCGAAGCGCAAAACCCCGCGATCGATGGCAAAACGAATGAAATCGCGTTGATACGCCTGCATGAAAAAAGCCTCAGATACCACGGATTTAGCTAATTAGGTAGACGGCGTGTATCATACACGCACGCGATTTTTGGGGCCATTTATGCGGATCATCAGTGTGAACGTTAATGGTATTCAGGCTGCAGTCGAGCGTGGTTTGCTCAGTTGGCTGCAAGCCCAGAATGCCGACGTCATCTGCCTGCAGGACACCCGCGCCTCCGCCTTTGAACTGGACGACCCAGCCTTCCAACTGGATGGCTACTTCCTTTATGCCTGCGATGCCGAAGTGCCCACCCAAGGTGGCGTGGCTTTGTACTCGCGGTTGCAACCCAAGGCGGTCATCAGCGGCCTCGGCTTCGAGACAGCCGACCGCTACGGGCGCTACCTGCAAGCCGATTTCGACAAGGTCAGCATCGCGACCTTGCTGCTTCCATCAGGGCAGAACGGCGATGAAGACTTGAACCAGAAGTTCAAGCTAATGGACGATTTCGCCCGTTATCTGGATAAACAGCGGCGCAAACGTCGCGAGTACATTTATTGTGGCTCGCTGTACGTGGCGCAACAGAAGCTGGATATCAAGAACTGGCGCGACAGCCAGCAATCCCCAGGCTTCCTGGCGCCGGAACGGGCCTGGATGGACGAGATTGTCGGCAACATGGGTTACGTCGATGCCCTGCGCGAAGTCAGCCGTGAAGGCGATCAGTACAGCTGGTGGCCGGACAACGAACAGGCCGAGATGCTCAACCTGGGCTGGCGTTTCGATTACCAGTTGCTGACCCCAGGCCTGCGCCGATTCGTTCGCAGCGCACGCCTGCCGCGCCAGCCGCGCTTCTCGCAACACGCGCCGCTGATCGTGGACTACGACTGGACGCTGACCATCTGAGGTCTTTTCCCAGGCACAAAAAAACCGACATCGCTGTCGGTTTTTTTGTGGGCGGTCATTATTTAACCAAACGCCAGGTCAGCGGATAGCGATAAGCGATCCCCTTGTTGGCCTTGATGCCGCCAATGATGGTCAGCACCACAGTGGCAATCGCCAGGGCCGTCATCAGGAAAAAACCAATCACGGCGAATGCCAGCACGATACAAACCAACCAGGCGATAGCCACGGTGATCTGGAAGTTCAAGGCTTCCTTGCCCTGATCGTCGATGAACGGGTCCACTTCCTTTTTCATCTGCCACAGAATCAGCGGCCCAACGACACTGCCGAAAGGGAACACAAACCCGAGAAACGCCGCGAGATGGCACAGCATTGCGCTCTGCCGAACCTCGTAGGAAGGCGTAGGTACCGGCATTTGGCTGTCATTCATGGCGCTTCTCCTTGAGGCGGTTTTCAGTCGGCCAGGGCGGCGTTCTGCAGTTCGAAAATTTCGCTCATGCCTTTCTGGGCCAAGGCCAGCATGGCGTTCAGATCGGCCGGCTGGAATGGCGCGCCTTCGGCGGTGCCCTGCACTTCGATGAAACCACCGGTGCTGGTCATCACGACGTTCAGGTCGGTCTCGGCGGCGGAGTCTTCCAGGTAGTCCAGGTCCAGCACAGGCTCGCCCTGGTACATGCCGACCGACACGGCGGCGATCATCTGCTTGAGCGGGTCGCCGGCCTTGAGGCCGCCACGCTTCTTGATCACTTTCAAGGCGTCGACCAGGGCCACCATGGCGCCGGTGATGGACGCGGTACGGGTGCCGCCATCGGCCTGGATCACATCGCAGTCAACATACAGGGTCACGTCGCCCAGCTTGGACATGTCCAGGGCGGCGCGCAGGGAGCGGCCGATCAGGCGCTGGATTTCCAAGGTACGACCGCCTTGCTTGCCGCGGCTGGCCTCACGCTGGTTACGCTCGCCGGTGGCGCGAGGCAGCATGCCGTATTCAGCGGTCAACCAACCCTGACCCTGCCCCTTGAGGAAACGCGGCACGCCATTTTCGACGCTGACGGTGCAAATGACCTTGGTATCGCCAAACTCGACCAGTACGGATCCCTCGGCGTGTTTGGTGTAGTTGCGGGTGATGCGGATCGAGCGGAGCTGATCGGCAACGCGACCACTTGGACGTTTCATAGGGGATACCTGTACTGAGGACGAAAACTGCCGGGCATTATAGAGCCGCGAACCGCTTCGGGGCACTTCTAAAAATTCAGTTACGAATGCTCGGCCTGTCGGCCTTTGTTTGGGCGCACTCGCCCCACTGCGCTACAATCCTGCGCCTTCGCAGCCTGCCTGCTTCATTTACCCATCAGCCCGTGATCGCGGGACTGCAACGCGAGGTACCCGCATGGTGCACAGCATGACCGCCTTCGCCCGCGTCGAAAAAGCCGGCGTCCAGGGCACCCTGAGCTGGGAATTGCGCTCGGTCAACAGCCGCTACCTGGAGCCGCACTTGCGTCTGCCGGAGTCGTTCCGCGACCTGGAAGGCGCCGTGCGCGAAGCGCTGCGTCAGGGCATTTCCCGCGGCAAGCTGGAATGCACCCTGCGCTTTACCGAAGAAACCACCGGCAAACCCTTGCAGGTCGACCGCGAACGCGCGGCGCAACTGGTCGCCGCCGCCGAAACCATTGCCGACCTGATCCAGCGCCCCGCGCCGCTCAACCCTCTCGAAGTGCTGGCCTGGCCGGGCGTACTGGTAGCCGACGCTATCGACCCGCAGGCCCTGAATGCCGAAGCCCTCGCTTTGTTCAACCAAGGCCTGAAGGAACTCAAGGCCGGTCGTGAGCGAGAAGGTGCCGAGCTGGCCCGTCTGATCAACGAGCGCCTGACCTCGATCGAAGAGGATGTGTCGATCCTGCGCGAGCTGGTGCCGCAGATGCTGGCCACCCAACGCCAGAAGGTGCTCGACCGTTTCGCCGATATGAAGGCCGACCTCGACCCGACGCGGCTGGAGCAGGAAATGGTGCTGCTGGCGCAGAAAAGTGACGTCGCCGAAGAACTCGATCGCCTCAGCACCCACATCCTCGAAGTGCGCCGCGTGCTCAAGTCCGGCGGCGCCGCCGGTCGGCGCCTTGATTTCCTGATGCAAGAACTCAACCGCGAAGCCAATACACTGGGCTCCAAGGCCTTCGATCCGCGCAGCACCCAGGCGGCGGTCAACCTCAAAGTGTTGATCGAGCAGATGCGCGAACAAGTACAGAATATTGAGTAAGGCAACCTCCATGACCCACAGCACCGGCACCCTGTACATCATTTCCGCCCCTTCGGGCGCGGGCAAGAGCAGTCTGGTCAAGGCCCTGACCGACACCAACGATCAGATCCGCATCTCGATCTCCCACACCACCCGCGCCATGCGCCCGGGTGAGGTGAACGGCGTGCACTATCACTTCGTCGAGCGCACCGAGTTCGTGAAGATGATCGAGCACGGCGACTTCCTGGAACGCGCCGAGGTGTTCGGCAACCTCTACGGAACCTCGCAAAGCCACTTGCAGCAGACCCTGGACGAAGGCCATGACCTGATCCTGGAAATCGACTGGCAGGGCGCCGAACAGGTGCGCAAGCTGATGCCCAATGCGCGCTCGATCTTTATCCTGCCGCCCTCGCTGCAAGCCCTGCACCAACGCCTGACCAACCGTGGCCAGGACAGCGACGAGATCATCGATGGCCGCATGCGTGAAGCCGTCAGCGAAATGAGCCACTACGTCGACTACGATTACCTGATCATCAACGACGATTTTTCCCATGCGCTGGATGACCTGAAGGCGATTTTCCGCGCCAATCAGCTCCAGCAAAAGCGCCAACAACAGCGCTTTGGCAAATTACTGGCCGAACTGCTCGGCTGATTGACGCTTCCCAAAACCGCTGCAAGGGCTTTACATTGGCACTTGCAGCGGTTTGACGAGGCTCCGCGAAAAATCAGCGCTTCCCTAAACGCTGGTGATTTTTTAAACTGCTCAGTCCGCTCGCCCAACCGGGCAGCGCGCATCTTGCATTCGCTCCGAGGAATACCATGGCCCGCGTAACCGTTGAAGACTGCCTAGAACACGTGGATAACCGCTTTGAGCTGGTCATGCTCTCTACCAAGCGTGCCCGTCAATTGGCCACTGGCGGCAAAGAGCCTCTGGTCCAGTGGGAAAACGACAAGCCGACCGTTGTCGCCCTGCGTGAAATCGCTGAAGGCCTGATGAGCTACGAGTTCATCGCCAACGCCGAAATCGTTGAAGACGAACCGCTGTTCGCAGCGTTCGAGGACGAGTCCAACGAGGCCGTCTAAGCCTATGCCTGGTCGACGTAGCACGGTGCGGGGTCAAAGCCATCGGCAGGAGTTCACACTTTGCCGAGCATAGACGCCCTCGCCGATCGCTTATCGGCCTACCTCGGCCCAGACCAGGTCAATCTGGTCCGCCGAGCGTATTTCTACGCCGAACAAGCCCACGATGGCCAACGCCGCCGCAGTGGCGAGGCGTACGTCACCCATCCTCTTGCGGTGGCTAATATTCTTGCCGACATGCACATGGACCATCAGAGCCTGATGGCCGCGATGCTGCATGACGTGATCGAAGACACCGGAATCGCCAAGGAAGCTCTCAGCTCCCAATTCGGCGAAACCGTGGCCGAACTGGTCGACGGGGTCAGCAAACTGACCCAGATGAATTTCGAGACCAAGGCCGAAGCCCAGGCGGAAAACTTCCAGAAGATGGCCATGGCCATGGCCCGCGATATCCGCGTGATCCTGGTCAAACTGGCCGACCGGCTGCACAACATGCGCACGCTGGAAGTGCTGTCCGGCGAAAAACGCCGGCGCATCGCCAAGGAAACCTTGGAAATCTATGCGCCCATCGCCAACCGGCTGGGCATGCACGCCATTCGCATCGAATTCGAAGACCTCGGCTTCAAGGCGATGCATCCCATGCGCTCGGCGCGCATCTACCAGGCGGTCAAGCGTGCCCGGGGCAACCGCAAGGAAATCGTCAACAAGATCGAAGAGTCGCTGAGCCATTGCCTGGCCATCGACGAAATCGAAGGCGAGGTCAGTGGCCGGCAGAAGCACATCTACGGCATCTATAAAAAGATGCGCGGCAAGCGTCGGGCCTTCAACGAGATCATGGACGTGTATGCGTTCCGGATCATCGTCGACAAGGTCGACACTTGCTACCGCGTGCTCGGCGCTGTGCATAATCTGTACAAACCCCTGCCCGGCCGCTTCAAGGACTACATCGCCATCCCCAAGGCCAACGGCTATCAGTCGCTGCATACCACGCTGTTCGGGATGCATGGCGTGCCGATCGAGATCCAGATCCGCACCCGTGAAATGGAAGAAATGGCCAACAACGGCATCGCCGCCCATTGGCTGTACAAATCCAGTGGCGACGAGCAGCCCAAAGGCACCCATGCCCGCGCCCGCCAATGGGTCAAAGGCGTGCTGGAAATGCAGCAACGCGCGGGCAACTCCCTCGAATTTATCGAAAGCGTGAAAATCGACCTGTTCCCGGACGAGGTCTACGTGTTCACGCCCAAGGGGCGGATCATGGAGCTGCCCAAGGGCTCCACGGCGGTCGACTTTGCCTATGCGGTACACACCGACGTAGGCAACAGCTGCATCGCCTGCCGCATCAACCGGCGCCTGGCGCCACTGTCGGAGCCGCTGCAAAGCGGTTCCACCGTGGAGATCGTCAGCGCACCGGGCGCACGACCGAACCCGGCCTGGCTCAATTTCGTGGTCACCGGCAAGGCCCGCACACACATTCGCCACGCCCTGAAACTGCAGCGCCGTTCCGAGTCCGTCAGCCTGGGCGAGCGCCTGCTGAACAAGGTACTCAACGGTTTCGACAGCGCCCTGGACAAGATTCCCCAAGAACGCGTGCAGGCGATGCTTCACGAATATCGCCAGGAAACCATCGAAGACCTGCTGGAAGATATCGGCCTGGGCAACCGCATGGCCTACGTGGTCGCCCGCCGCCTGCTGGGCGAGGGCGAGCAATTGCCGAGCCCCGAAGGCCCGTTGGCGATTCGCGGCACCGAGGGCCTGGTGCTCAGCTACGCCAAATGCTGCACACCGATCCCGGGCGATCCGATCGTCGGCCACCTGTCCGCGGGCAAAGGCATGGTGGTGCACCTGGACAACTGCCGCAACATCTCCGAAATCCGGCACAACCCGGAAAAATGCATCCAGCTTTCGTGGGCCAAGGATGTCACCGGCGAATTCAACGTCGAACTGCGCGTTGAGCTGGAGCACCAGCGCGGCCTGATCGCCCTGCTGGCCAGCAGCGTCAACGCCGCCGACGGCAACATCGAAAAGATCAGCATGGACGAACGCGATGGTCGCATCAGCGTGGTCCAACTGGTGGTCAGCGTACACGACCGCGTACACCTGGCCCGCGTGATCAAGAAGCTGCGCGCCTTGACCGGGGTCATCCGCATTACCCGCATGCGTGCGTAGTTCTTCAACCCCGCCACTGCCTATTACAAGGAGTCATTCATGACCAAGACTGTTATCACCAGCGACAAAGCCCCGGCCGCCATCGGTACTTACTCCCAGGCAATCAAGGCAGGCAATACCGTCTACATGTCCGGCCAGATTCCTCTGGACCCAAAAACCATGGAACTGGTGGAAGGCTTCGAAGCCCAGACCGTGCAAGTCTTCGAAAACCTCAAGTCCGTGGCCGAAGCCGCCGGCGGTTCGTTCAAGGACATCGTCAAACTGAACATTTTCCTCACCGACCTGAGCCACTTCGCCAAGGTCAACGAGATCATGGGCAAGTACTTCGAACAGCCGTACCCAGCCCGTGCCGCCATCGGCGTGGCAGCCCTGCCAAAAGGCGCGCAGGTTGAGATGGACGCGATTCTGGTGATCGAGTAAAACACCCGGCGCAGCCCCCACAGGCTGCGCCGACCTCGTTTTAAAAGGATTTCATGATGCGCAAAGCGCTTGTAGCTTCTTCATTGCTCGCCCTGTTGCTCGGCGGCTGTGCCAGCAACCCTGCCGACCAAGACGTAAGCGGCACTTGGATCAATCAGGTCGCCATTGATGCGGCAGCCAAGGGCGGCCCTCTGCGTGAAGCGCTGCAAAGCTTTGGCCCGAACCTCGAATGGGAGGTCAACGTCAAGGCATCTCAAGCCCGTTACTACAACGGTTTTGAGGTCGCCGAAGGCAAGTTGCTCGGGCAACAATCCGGCGCCTGGAGCGTGGACTTCTATGGCAGCTCCGCCACCGAACTCAAGCGCAAAGGTAAGCAGTTGCTGCAAGTGGCCAACGATAACGAGCCCGAGCAACTGTTCGCCCGTGCTAAAGACCCAGCCCCGGAAGGCGCACCATTGGGCGCCAACTTCGAACGAGCGCTCTATGCCGCCTACCTGGGCGGCGACTGGAAAATCACCGACGGCTTCGGCAACGGCGCAATCGTGCAGTTCCAGGCCGACGGCAAGGTTGTCGGCCTACCCAAAGTCGACCGGTATTCGCTGTGCCTGGCAGGCGATTGCGCCTCTATGAGCGGCGGCTACGACAGCATCTGGCTGCAACTCAATGGCCAGGGCAACCCTTGGATTTTCATGCGCAAGGGCAAACAGCTGGAAATTTTCCAGGCGGTCAATACGGCACAGGCAGACGAAGTACCTTCGTTTACGCCAGGCCCACGCCAATGGCTGTTGGAAAAACAGTAACGACCCTTGCAGGCAGTTGAATGTGAGAGGGGCAGGCCCCTCCCACATTTTTCAGATCGTGTTTCAGCCCTTGAGGATCGCCGCGTAGCCTTCCCGGTAAGTCGGGTATGTCGGTACCCAGCCCAGCGCCTTGATCCGCGCGTTGCTGCATTGCTTGCTCCCCGCACGCCGCACACTGGCCTCGTCTGACCACTCTGTCACGCCCAGATAATCGCGCAGCCAGGCCACCACTTCGGCCAGCGGCGCCGGCGCGTCGTCCACACCGATATAGACCTTATCCAGCGAACCGCCCTGCTCCACATGCCGCAGCAAAAACGCGAGCAAGCCTGCTGCGTCGTCCGCGTGGATCCGGTTGCCATATAACGGTGGATCTACCGCCACCCGGTAACCTTGGCGCACCTGGGTCAGCAACCATTCGCGGCCTGGGCCGTAAATGCCGGTTAACCGCACAATGCTGGCAGGAATGCCGCTGTTCAAGGCAACCTGCTCGGCTTCGAGCATGATCTGCCCGGAATAGCCTTTGGCCTGGGTTTCGGACGTTTCGTCGACCCATTCACCGTTCTGCTGCCCATACACACTGCTGCTGGACACAAACAGCAGATGTTTGGGTTGCTGGCCGTAATCGCCGAGCCACTCCAGAACATGTTGCAGCCCCTGCACGTAAGCCGCGCGGTAGCCAGCTTCATCGTGATCGGTAGCGGCGGCGCAATACACCAGGTAATCCACGCCGCCGATTGGCCAGGTATCGGGGCAGTCCTTTTTGAACAGGTCACCGCCAATGCCGATCACCCCGACAGGCAAGCGCGAAATGTCGCGCCGCAGGCCGTACACCTCCCATTCCGAGGCAAGCAATTGGCTGGCTAACCGACTCCCCACATCGCCACATCCGACAATCACAACAGAAGGCGCGGACATCATAAAACTCCGTATTGAAAGGTCTAGGTTAGCCCTCTCAGTTGACCGACGGCCAGAAAAAGGGCAAATAAAGTTACTGTATTACTTCTGTTAACAAGAATTACTTGCAATAATGACCACCCATTTGTCCTCGCCCCTTGCTCTGGGTCTGGAAGGACAATCACTCATTCTTTCTCTCAGGTCCGGCCAGCATGACACGTAATACAACCCCCGCTTCGCCAACCAAGCCTCACAGCCCTTCCCGCGCCTGGCGCGCGATTGCTGCGCTGCTGTTCAGCGTTCTGCTGGCGCCGACCGCCGCATTCGCCGATGCAACCGCACCCGCCACACCTGCTGCCGCCGAGCAGAATGCCGCCACCCCGCCCGCACCGCCTGCCGCGCCAGTCGCCACCGACCCGGCCGCCCCGGCTGCGGACGACACCGGTGTGGTGCTGGAAGAGAACAACACCTTGGGCATGGCCCACGACCTGTCGCCCTGGGGTATGTACCAGAACGCTGACGTGGTGGTGAAAGCTGTGATGATCGGCCTGGCCATAGCCTCGATCATCACTTGGACCATCTGGATCGCCAAAGGCTTCGAGCTGCTGGGCGCCAAGCGTCGCCTGCGTACTGAAATCGTCCATCTGAAAAAGGCCACCACCCTCAAGGAAGCCAGCGAAAGCGCAGCCAAGAAAGGCACCCTGGCCAATACCCTGGTGCACGATGCACTGGAAGAGATGCGCCTGTCGGCCAACACTCGCGAAAAAGAAGGCATCAAAGAGCGTGTCGCCTTCCGCCTTGAGCGTCTGGTGGCTGCCTGCGGCCGCAACATGAGCAGCGGCACCGGCGTTCTGGCGACCATCGGCTCCACCGCACCGTTCGTAGGTCTGTTCGGCACCGTATGGGGCATCATGAACAGCTTTATCGGCATCGCCAAAACCCAGACCACCAACCTCGCCGTGGTTGCCCCCGGCATCGCCGAAGCCCTGCTGGCAACTGCTTTGGGTCTGGTGGCAGCGATCCCGGCAGTGGTGATCTACAACGTCTTCGCCCGCTCGATTGCCGGCTACAAGGCCCAGGTGTCGGACGCGTCGGCGGAAGTCCTGCTGCTGGTCAGCCGCGACCTCGACCACCTGCCTACCGAGCGCAGCTCGCAACCGCACATGGTGAAAGTGGGGTAATCGGCCATGGGCCTGCATTTGAATCAAGGCGACGACGAACTCGTCGAGAACCACGAAATCAACGTCACCCCGTTTATCGACGTGATGCTGGTGCTGCTGATCATCTTCATGGTGGCCGCACCGTTGGCCACCGTAGACATCAAGGTCGACCTGCCCGCCTCCAGCGCCAAACCGGCGCCACGGCCGGAAAAACCGATCTTCCTCAGCGTCAAGGCAGATCAACGTCTGTTCCTGGGCGAAGAAGAAGTCAAAGCCGAAACCCTGGGGCCGGTGCTCGACGCCAAGACTCAAGGCAAGAAGGACACGACGATCTTCTTCCAAGCCGACAAAGGCGTGGACTACGGCGATCTGATGAGTGTGATGGATGCCCTGCGGGCGGCCGGCTACCTCAAAGTTGGCCTGGTTGGACTTGAGACGGCAGCCAAGAAATGATCACGACGCGCCACAAACTGACGCGTTATGGCACCAGCCTCGCCGTCGTACTGGGCGTGCATGCCATCGCGATTGCCATCGCACTCCACTGGTCGGCGCCGCGCACGGTGCAGTTGCCGCCGGCTGCCATGGTCATCGACCTGGCGCCTGCTCCCGCACCGCCACCGCCTCCGGCCCCGCCGAAGGTGGTGACACCGCCGCAGCCGCCCGCCCCGGTGGAAGAGCTGCCGCTGCCAAAAATGGCCGAAGCGCCCAAGCCGACGATCCAGGTGCCCAAGCCGGTCAAGCCCAAGCCCAAACCCCAGCCGCCCAAGCCGGTGGAGAAAAAGCCCGAGCCGCCCAAGGAAAAACCTTCCGAGGAGCCACCGAGCGATACGCCGCCGACCCAAGCGCCACCGCAGAAATCGGCACAGCCTGCACCAGGGCCGTCGCCACAACAGCTGGCGGCCAAGGCGTCTTGGGAAGGCACGTTGCTGGCCCACTTGCAGAAGTACAAGAAGTATCCGCCAGGCGCCCAGGCCCGAGGCAAGGAAGGTCTGAACCGCCTGAAGTTCGTGGTCGATGCCGAAGGCAATGTGCTGTCCTACGAGCTGGTGGGCCTTTCCGGCAACGCCGACCTGGACCGCGCCACCCTGGACATGATCCGTCGTGCCCAACCGCTGCCCAAACCGCCGGCCGATATGGTCAAGAGCGGCAGCATCGAGATCGTTGCACCGTTCGTGTACAACATCGAAAAACGTCGTCGCTGAACATGAGCGTGGCGAGGGGCAACCCTCGTCACTTTCAGCAAAATCCTCAGCAGTTCCCACTCAATCCCTAACAAACTTCTGATAACGTGCGTCTATCGATTGCAGCCGGTATGCTTGGCTCGCAACCTCATGGACGCCCGCTATGACTCTTACAGAATTACGCTACATCGTGACCCTCGCCCAAGAGCAACACTTTGGCCATGCGGCCGAGCGCTGCCATGTCAGCCAGCCGACGCTGTCGGTGGGCGTGAAAAAGCTTGAAGACGAACTCGGTGTGCTGATTTTCGAGCGCAGCAAGAGCGCCGTGCGCCTCACGCCAGTAGGCGAAGGCATCGTCGCCCAGGCCCAAAAGGTGCTGGAGCAGGCGCAAAGCATTCGCGAACTGGCCCAGGCCGGCAAGAACCAACTGACCGCGCCGCTCAAGGTCGGGGCCATCTACACCGTCGGCCCATACCTGTTCCCGCACTTGATTCCGCAACTGCACCGCGTCGCGCCGCAGATGCCGTTGTATATCGAAGAGAACTTCACCCACGTACTGCGCGACAAACTGCGCAACGGCGAGCTGGATGCGATCATCATCGCCCTGCCGTTCAACGAAGCGGACGTGCTCACCCTGGCGCTCTACGACGAGCCGTTCCAGGTGCTGATGCCCGCCTCGCACCCGTGGACCAAAAAAGCCAGCATCGACGCTGCCCTGCTCAACGACAAGAGCCTGCTGCTGCTCGGTGAAGGCCACTGCTTCCGCGATCAGGTGCTGGAAGCCTGCCCGACCCTCACCAAGGGCAACGACGGCGCCAAGCACACCACCGTGGAATCCAGCTCCCTGGAAACCATCCGCCACATGGTCGCCTCGGGCCTGGGCATCTCGATCCTGCCGCTGTCGGCGGTGGACAGCCATCACTACGCTCCCGGCGTGATCGAAGTACGCCCGCTTACACCGCCGGTGCCGTTCCGCACGGTGGCCATCGCCTGGCGCGCCAGCTTCCCACGGCCCAAGGCGATTGAGATCCTCGCCGACTCCATCCGCCTGTGCTCGGTGGCCAAGCCGACTGCGGCGAGCTAAGTAACCGTATGACTGAGCTGTCGCAGGTGTCGGTGACGGCACTCAAGGGTGTCGGTGAGGCCATGGCCGAGAAGTTGGCCAAGGTCGGCCTGGAGAACCTCCAGGACGTGCTGTTCCACCTGCCCCTGCGCTATCAGGACCGCACCCGCGTGGTGCCCATCGGCCACTTGCGCCCTGGGCAGGATGCGGTGATCGAAGGCACCGTCAGCGGTGCCGATGTGGTGATGGGCAAGCGCCGCAGCCTGGTGGTGCGCTTGCAGGACGGTACCGGCGGCCTGAGCCTGCGTTTCTACCACTTCAGCAATGCGCAGAAAGAGGGCCTCAAGCGCGGCACCCGCGTGCGCTGCTACGGTGAGGCCCGGCCCGGCGCCTCGGGCCTGGAGATCTACCACCCGGAATACCGCGCCATCACCGGCGACGAACCGCCACCGGTAGATACCACCCTCACCCCCATCTACCCGCTCACCGAAGGCCTGACTCAACAGCGCCTGCGCCAGTTGTGCATGCAGACGCTGTCCATGCTCGGCCCCACCAGCCTGCCCGACTGGCTGCCCTTGGAGTTGGCCCGCGATTACCAGTTGGCGCCACTGGCCGATGCGATTCGCTACCTGCATCACCCCCCCGCCGATGCCGACGTGGACGAGTTGGCCCTGGGTCATCACTGGGCCCAGCACCGCCTGGCCTTCGAAGAGTTGCTGACTCACCAACTGTCCCAGCAACGCCTGCGCGAAAGCATGCGCTCCCTGCGCGCGCCGGCGATGCCCAAGGCCACGCGTCTGCCCGCGCAATACCTGGCCAATCTCGGCTTCACGCCGACCGGCGCCCAGCAGCGCGTAGGCAACGAAATCGCCTACGACCTGAGCCAGCACGAACCCATGCTGCGCCTGATCCAGGGCGACGTCGGCGCAGGCAAGACCGTGGTCGCCGCCCTCGCCGCGCTGCAAGCCCTGGAGGCCGGTTACCAGGTGGCGCTGATGGCGCCTACCGAGATTCTCGCCGAGCAGCATTTCATCACCTTCAAGCGCTGGCTCGAACCGCTGGGCCTGGAGGTGGCGTGGCTGGCGGGCAAGCTCAAGGGCAAGAACCGCGTAGCCGCCCTGGAGCAGATCGCCGCCGGCGCCCCCATGGTGGTGGGCACCCACGCGCTGTTTCAAGACGAAGTGCAGTTCAAGAACCTGGCGCTGGTCATCATCGACGAACAACACCGCTTCGGCGTGCAGCAACGCCTGGCCCTGCGCCAGAAAGGCGTGGGCGGACGCATGAGCCCGCATCAGCTGATCATGACTGCCACGCCAATCCCACGCACTCTGGCGATGAGCGCTTACGCCGACCTCGACACCTCGATCCTCGACGAATTGCCGCCCGGTCGCACCCCGGTCAACACCGTGCTGGTCACCGATACGCGGCGGGTCGAGGTGATCGAGCGCGTGCGCGGTGCCTGCGCCGAAGGGCGCCAGGCGTACTGGGTCTGCACGCTGATCGAAGAGTCCGAAGAGCTGACCTGCCAGGCCGCCGAAACCACCTACGAAGACCTCACCAGCGCCTTGGGCGAACTCAAGGTCGGGCTGATCCATGGTCGTATGAAACCGGCGGAAAAAGCGGCGGTGATGGCCGAATTCAAGGCCGGCAACCTGCAACTGCTGGTGGCCACTACGGTGATCGAAGTCGGCGTGGACGTGCCCAACGCCAGCCTGATGATTATCGAGAACCCCGAACGCCTGGGCCTGGCGCAATTGCACCAACTGCGCGGCCGCGTCGGTCGAGGCAGCGCCGCCAGCCACTGCGTGCTGCTATACCACCCACCGCTATCGCAGATCGGCCGCCAGCGCCTGGGCATCATGCGCGAAACCAACGACGGTTTTGTCATCGCCGAAAAAGACCTCGAACTGCGCGGCCCCGGTGAAATGCTCGGCACGCGCCAGACCGGCCTGTTGCAGTTCAAAGTGGCCGACCTGATGCGCGACGCCGACCTGCTGCCGGCCGTCCGCGATGCGGCGCAAGCCCTGCTGGAGCGCTGGCCGGATCATGTCAGCCCGCTGTTGGATCGCTGGCTGCGGCACGGTCAGCAATACGGCCAGGTTTGACGCTGCCGAAGCAAAAGGCGTCGCGGATCCCCAACCGGGTCACAAAAAGCACTTATCCGACCAACACTTGTATCAAGCTGGTTATACTTCGGTGACTGTACGAAATTGGATCAGGCCATGTCAGAAGTTGCCCACGCCACAGCCCCGCTGGCCGCCCCGCCGGTTATCCGCGCCCTGCTCGCCAAGCTTGCCGTCAGCTACACGGAAGTCGCCGAACAACCGGGCCTGAATCCTGCGCAAAAGGTGCAGGCCGTGCTGTTGGAAGACGCGGTGGGCGCACTGATGGTGCTGTTTCCCCAGAACCAACTGCTGGACCTCAACCGCCTCGCCGAACTCACTGGGCGTCGCCTGACCGCCGTGGCGCCGGATCGCATCAAGCGCATGCTGGACAAGCACGACCTGAAACTGCTGCCGGGCCTGCCGCCGCTCACCAGTTCGCCATGCCTGTACGAAGGCAGCCTGCTCAACGAGCCGAGCCTGTTGGTGCATTCGGGCGAAGCCGGGCTGCTGCTGGAAATCCCCACCGATGCCTTCAAGACGATGCTCACCAAGGCCAGCGCCGCGCAATTCGGCGAGCCGTTGAGCAATATCCGCCCGAACCTCGACCGCCCTAATGATGACCGCGAGGAAATCACCCAGGCGATGCAGGCCTTCACCGCTCGCCGTATCCAGCAGCGTCTGGAAGCGACCATCGAAATTCCGCCGCTGGCCGACACTGCGCAGAAGATCATCAAGCTGCGGGTCGACCCCAACGCCACCATCGACGACATCACCGGCGTGGTGGAAACCGACCCGGCGCTGGCGGCGCAGGTGGTGAGCTGGGCGGCGTCACCGTACTACGCGTCGCCGGGCAAAATCCGCTCCGTGGAAGACGCCATTGTGCGCGTGCTGGGGTTCGACCTGGTGATCAACCTGGCGCTGGGCCTGGCCCTGGGCAAAACCTTGAGCCTGCCCAAAGACCATCCGCAACAGGCCACGCCGTACTGGCACCAGTCGATCTACACCGCGGCCGTGATCGAGGGCCTGACCCGCGCCATGCCCCGCGCCCAGCGCCCGGAAGCGGGCCTGACGTACCTCGCAGGCCTGCTGCACAACTTTGGCTACCTGTTGCTGGCCCATGTATTCCCGCCGCACTTCTCGCTGATCTGCCGCCACTTGGAGGTCAACCCGCACCTGTGCCACAGCTATGTGGAACAGCACTTGCTGGGCATCAGCCGCGAGCAGATCGGCGCCTGGTTGATGCGTTATTGGGACATGCCGGACGAATTATCCACCGCCCTGCGCTTCCAGCACGACCCGACCTACGACGGCAACTACGCCGAGTACCCGAACCTGGTGTGCCTGGCCGTTCGCCTGCTGCGCAGCCGTGGGATCGGTTCCGGACCGGACGAAGCGATCCCGGATGCACTGCTTGAGCGTCTGGGCTTGAGCCGGGACAAAGCTGACGAAGTGGTGGGTAAGGTGCTGGACGCCGAAGTCTTGCTGCGCGAATTGGCCTCGCAATTCACTCAGGGCTGAGTGTAGCGCCTGTCATATAGCTATCGGGGGCAAGCCCCCTCCCACATGGGAATGCATTCCAAATGTGGGAGGGGGCTTGCCCCCGATAAATCCAACTCGGTCTAGCTGAAGAGCCCTACTTCTTTTTCTTCGGCTTCAAGTACTTCGTCAGCCCCTGGAACCAGATTACCAGCGCCGGATTGCCCTTGATCTGGATCGACTTGTCCTGAATCCCCGTCATAAACGCCAGTTGCTTGTTTTTCGCCTGCATCGTGGCGAAGCCGTAGGCGGCGTCTTTAAAGGCAATGGCAAACGCCGGCGCGGGGTGAACACCCGAGCGGCTGGTGATGCGCTGATCTTTGACGATGAAATGACGGGCAACCTTGCCGTCGAGGGTCTGCAACTGGAACGCCAGGTCTTTATCACCCAGCTGTTGCTGAAAGGCAGGGTTGGTGCGGCTGGCTTTGCCCATCATCAGGCCCAGCACCCACAGGAGAAGACGAAATTTCATGCACACGGCCTCGGTGTAATTATTGAGTGGCCGCAGCAGTGTAGCGATTTGTCGGAAGAACGCCACCGATCTCGCGCTTTAGCGGGAGATCGGCTGGCGTTTAACGCTTATAGCAACATGTTGCTTAAACGTTAGGGCAAGGGACCGGTGCCCAGTCGGCCAGGTTTGGATCGCGGCAGGTGCCTTCGATCTGTGCCTTACCGGCGCTGGCGACCTGCTTGCTTTCAGCTTGCTTGGTCTGCGCGGTCTGCAGGGTTTTCTCGGTAGCGACGGCTTCTTTCGGCACCACCGGCAGCACTGGCTTCTTGGCCGGTTTCACAGCCTTTTTGCCCTTGGCCGGAGCAACCACCGGAGTGGTATCGGCAGTGGCCACGGTCACCACGTCGTTACGCTGCACGCCGACCTGTTGCAGGTCTTTCTCGTAAGCCTGGGTGTAGTTGTTCAGGTCTTCGGCGGCTTTGCCGTTGACCGCTACGATCAGGTCGTTGGATTCCTTCAGGCCGGCGACGATTTCCGCCAGGCGCTTGCGGCCTTCGGTGTCGTTGACGGTCTTGGCTTTGCGATCGGCCACCAGCTTGGTGAACGCGCTCTGGTAGCACTGCTGCGAGGCTTTGGCGTAGGCGGTGCTGCGGTCGATGTCGGACGCGCTCTTGTTGACGTCGGCCGCGTAGGACGCAATGCGCTGGTTGTCGTCGGCAATCTGCTTCTGACGCTCGGTGTAGTAACCCGCCGCGCCGCCGGCCAGGGCACCGCCCGCCGCGCCGATGGCGGCGTTACGGCCGCGCTTGTCCTTGTCGCCGCTCAACACGCCCAGCAGGGCACCGCCGGCAGCGCCGATGGCCGCGCCGGTAACGACCGACTTGGTCATGTCCGAATCGGTGGCACGCAGGTGCTGGACCGGCTCGTAGCAGCTTGGGTAGTACTCGACCTTGGTGCTCGACGCGACCTTGGAGGCCGGCGACGTGGCGCAACCGGTCAGTACGGTGCTGAAACCGGCTGCAATCAGCAGCAAGTGACGCTTGGAAACCGCCTTACGGGAAAAAAGCATAAGTTGTGTTCTCTTCTAAGTTTGACTTGCCCAGCACGGCCGATGCCGCCTGAGTCCCTTCCAAGCTCGCCATACAGCCAACGATCAAGACCGCTGACCGCTCGCTGCGAGCAATTCCTTCAAGATCGTTGCCGGGTCGGCCCGCTGTTGCTTGCGGTAGTTGCCGACATGGCGAACGAACAGTGTTGCGCGCGTCACCAGGCTCTTGCCGAGCACCGGTTTGCGATCCAACTCTTCCTTGATCCGTTGAAACTGCGCCTGGATCACCGCATCGGTATAGCGGGTGCCGGTGGCCAGGTTGTCGATATAGATCGCCACCGCGCCGTCGAGCGCGCTTCGGCCATTGTCGATGGCCGTGGCGAACAGCTGCGCGCTGGCGTCGTCTTTGTTGTCCACCGCCTGCTGCCGACTCTTCTGCAAGTTGATCAGCCGAATGTTGTAGTTGCTGATCGTCTCGGCCACCAGGGCCGCCGACTGGATCAGGTTACCCGCCGCTTCTTCGCGCTGTTGAGCGATCAGCGATACGTTGCGTTTGAGTTCCTCGTTGACCAGGCCCAATTCGGCTTGCAGCTTGGGGTCGACGCTGGCGGCGATGATGCTGTCCAGGCGCTTGGTCGGGTCCTGAGCGTCGTCGATGGCATCGGTCAGCGAGGCCAGGCGACCTTCTTTCTGCCACTGCGCAAACAGCTCCTTGTAGCGCGAGCGCGGCGCCGACAGTGCGCCAATCGCCACGCGGAAACCGGTGGTCTCGTTGCTTTGCTCGGTGCCGTCGGCGGCGAACAATGGGTACTCACGGCGCATGCCGGTGAACAACGTGCCCTCGCCTTCCAGGTAGTTGCCGCCCTTGACCACGAACCCGCCATAGGTGCCCTGACGACGGCCTGCGTGTACCAGTTGGAAGGATTCCTGGACCATTTCCGCAGCGTTGCCAATCACATCGAACATGCCGATCGGGTTGGGCAGTTTGGTGCCGATGGGCATCAACCGCGCGGCCTGGCCAGTACCGCCGGCCACTTGGTTGAAGACAGCGTAGTCGCCCAGCGGGCCGTCACTGTCGCTGCCTTCGGTGCGACGCGGGAACAGCCGCCCTTCCAGGTCCTGACGGCTCACGGCCTGGGCGCCGCGAGCGGCGAATTCCCACTCCACTTCGGTGGGTAGGCGTACAAAGCCCACACCGCCATCGTCCTCGGACGAGCCGCGACCACTGACCGGCAGCGCATCCCGGTGATATTTGAGCAGCCAGGCGCTGTACACCGCCGAGAACCGCTCGGCCTCAAACCGCGACAACTTCACCTTGGGCAAACGCGCGGCCATCCCGGTCGGCGCGTCACAGGCCGGGGCCGGCTCGCCACTGGCCAGGGACTGCGCCTGGGCCATCACCTGGGCGTACTGGCGCGCGGTCACTTCATACTTGCCGATGAAATACAGCATCGGTTTGAGCGGCGTTTTGGCGTCGGTCTTGGGCATCAACGGCGTGATGACTTTGCTCCAGTCCTTGGGCAGGTCTTTGAGGGTGAACTGACCGTTGATGAAGTCGCGACGGTAGCCGGAGATAAAAGACTGCTGGTAACCGGCTTCGCCTTCGCTGAAGGGGTAACCGAGGCTGATCTCACGGTCATCGAGAGTGCCCTGGGCCAACACGTAGGCGTAGCGGAACACCATGTTGCCTTCGCAGGGCAGCGGCAGGCTCACGTCATCCGGCAACGGTTTGGGGTTGTCCAGCTTGTCGCTGGCTTCATCGGCCCAGGCCAGGGAGGCCAGGCTCAGCGCCACACAGGCGCCCAATAACTTATACATCTCTGATCCCTTCAGAAGCCTGGATACGCGCCACCCGCCAACCGCCGCAGGCCGCCGCCACGGCGCTGACGCCGAGCACGGCCACCAGGGCCAAGCCATAGTGATGCGCCAACAGATGACTGGCGTGTTCGCCCGGCACCTGCACGAATAATTGATTCAACCCCGCCTCGGCCAGGCCGTATAACCCGGCGCTGAACACGGCGGCAAACCCCGCGCTGTACAGCGCCTGCAACACCACAAACAGCAACAGCGCACCGGTGGAAAACCCCAGCAGGCGCAGCACCGACAATTCTCGACGCTTGCGCGCCACCGCGGCCAGGGCACCGGCGAAAATCGCCGCGAACGCCCCGGCCAATGCCAACCCGGCGATGATCCAGAACACAATCGACAGGTTGCGACTCAAGGATTGCACCTGTGCAATGCTCAACGCCTGGGTCGACACCAGCATGTTCTGCCTTGCAAAAAACACTCGTAACGGCTCCACATCGTTGAGGCCGCGCGCATACAAACGAAACGCCGGGTAGACGCGCTGCTCACCCACGCCCACCGCCTCACCGTCCCACCCCAGCGCCGGCACCGCACGGCCGTCGCGATAGTCCTCCGCCGCTTCGAGCAAGCCCAGCCCGGCGAACAGTCCGTCCCGGGCGAACGCTTCCAGGGGCAACACCGCCAGCACCTGCAACCGCATATGACGCGCCTCGACACGCCCGGCCACTTGCCGCGCGAAACTGGCCTCCAGCCAGTCACCGGGCCGCGCCGCGAGTTTCTCGGCGGCGGTGTGGCTCAGGACGATCTGCTCCAGCCCCTGAGGCACCGGCAAACCGCCAAGCAGCGGATCGCCCGGCGCGGTCGGCAGCATCTCCAGCACCAACGTGCCCACCTGCGCCGTGGCCGCAATCTGCCGCGTACGCGGGATGGCGAACGCCACGTCCGGCCGTTGACCCAGTTGCTCGATAAACGCGCTGCTGAATCGACCACCGCCCAGCGGAATAATTTCACGGGTGGCGGGGTCCGTCTCCAAACGTTCGGTCAAACTGCTGACCAGTCCAAATTTCAGGCCGAATAACACCAGCAACGGTGCGATCACCGCCACCAACGCCAGCACCGAGCAGGCCGACAGCCACGCGTCGTTGCGGTAGTCCTGCCAGGCGATCGACGCCACCAGAGGAATGCGCATCAACCGGCCTCCCCCAGCGTCGCCGTGACGCCACCGTCGTTGTCGCGTCGGCAATGGATGCGTCGAACCTGCAAGCCACTTGCGCGAGCCAACGGCTCATCGTGGGTGGCGATCACACAGGCGGCGCGATGTTCACGGGCCTGAGCCAGCAAGGCGTGCATGACCCGCTCGGCATTCAACGGATCGAGGGACGCCGTGGGTTCGTCCGCCAATACCAGTTGCGGCGCATGGGCCAAGGCACGGGCACAGCTGACGCGCTGGCGCTGGCCCACCGACAACGCCGAAGGCTTCTTGCCCAACTGGTCGCTGATCTCCAATTGGTCGGCCAGGCGCGCCACGCTGCCGTCATCCTTCAGGCCAAGTAGCTGGCGAGACAACGCGATATTGCCGCGCACATCCAGAAACCCCAGTAGCCCGCCGGTTTGCAACACGTAACCCAGGTGCTGACTGCGCAACCGGGCCAAGGTCGATTGCTGATCGGCGCGCCACAGCCCGGCAATGTCCTGTTGATTGAACTCAAAGCGGCCTACCTGATCCGGCGCCAGCACCAGTGCGAGCAGGTCCAGCAAGGTGCTTTTGCCACAGCCGCTGGGGCCGACTATCGCCACTTGCTCGCCCGCACGCAGGTGCAGCGCCGGGATCACCAGGCTGTAGCGCTGGCTACCGGCGCCCCGGCTCTTGTGCACGGCGCTCAGGTTCAGCATCACGGCAGCGTCGACAAGGGCACGCGGTACAACGCGTCACCCGGCTCGGCATCGCCGAAACGGACCCAGTTGGCCACGTCGTTGTGGAAGGTTTCGTAGAGGCGGATTTTCGAATCCAACTCGTCGATAAAGTCTTCCTGCTCGGCCACGCTCAGCGACAACCACAAATCCTGGGTCATGTTCAGCGACTTGCTGCGGTACGGCAGGCCCTCCAGGTATTCGCCGAGGATGCCGCCGTCGGCCAGGTTGCCGCCCTTGCGCAGGGCCTGCGGGTCGCGGCTCATGTAGGCCGAGGCGCTGGCGATTTCCTGGAAGAAGTCCTTGGGTGAGGTCTGGGTTTTGCGCGCGGCGTCGACGATCAGCTTGAGCGATTGCTGCAAATCGTTGAGCTGCAGCTTGGTCAGCATCACGCACACTTGGAACGCCGGCAGCGCCGGGTTGGTCAGGTCGCGGTCGGCGGTCCAGGCGCTGACCAGTTGCGGCGCCTGGCTCGCAGTTTTGCGACCGAGGAAGTCCATGTGCATCGCATAACCGACCGCCGCGGATTTATCCGCCAGGCTTGGTGCCGAGCTGAGCGTCGGCACCGCTTGCGGTGTGTTGCTGCGCACTTGGTGAACGAGGTTGGCGAACACCGTGCCGATCTCATCCACTCGCTCGCCCAGTTTGCGTACGTCGCCGCCCGGCACCGGCGTGTAGAGGTCGCCGATCTGTGGGTTGGCGTCGGCGGTAAGAATGCGGTACTGGCTTTCGGCGCCGGCGTGGGTTTTCTTGCCGGCGTCGGTGCGCAGGTGCAGGGCGTAGATTTTGATCTGCTTGCCCAACGCAGCCTGGCGCACTTCGGCTTCGTTCATCTGGGTGGCGGCGAACGGGTCGTTCTTGCGCAGCGCGCCGGCGTCGGTCACCAACAGGATGATGCGCCCGCCGTAGCCGGACCAGTCCATGCCTTCGACGGCCTGCATCACCCCGGCAAACGCATCTTCGTTGAACGAGTGGCTGGAGACCGTAGAGGCTTTGACCTGGCGCGCCATGTCGAGAAAGCGTTGCGGGTCGCGGCCCTGATCGAGGGTGATCAAGGTTTTAGCCACGTATTCCAGGCCAGGGGTTTTCTTGATGCTGTTACGGAAGCCCACCAACCCGAAGCTCACGCTGTCCAGCTCGCCACGTTCGGCGATGCGGGTTTGCAGTTCGTGTACCACGTCGCGGACCTGGTCGATATACGGCTGCATCGACACAGTGGTGTCCACCACCAACACCACGGCCGTGCGGAACGCATCGGCGTTGGCGTTGAGTATCGGCGTTGCGGGCTTGGCCACGGGGCTGCTGCCGGGGTCGATGGACGCTACGTTAAGCAACTGCACCGGCTGGCCGTTTTCGTCGAAGCTTTCTTTGGAATCAAAGATCGGCAGCAGATAAAACTGGTTCTGCGGCACCGCGCTGGCGGCCGGTTCCAAGGCCAGCACCTGGCCGTTGTCTTCACTATTTTTCTGCGCCTTGGCCAGCACGTTTTTGGCGGCGGCGGGGTCGGCGAGCAATTTCTCCACTTCGCCGGATTGACGCAGGAACATCACCGGCGCGCGGCCTGAGCGTTCGGTGAACTTGAGCACCAGGCTCTGCTTCCAGTCGCTGACCTGAGTGGCCGGCAACCAGCCGTCGCTGCGACCATCGGTGGCGGCGCCGACGCGCACCCACGGTTGGCCACCCACGTCTTTACGCTGGTACACGTACAGCACGGAGAACGCCGGCAGCGCCTTGCCCGGCGCACTGCCGGCGTCGCCGGAGAGTTTCGCGCCGGGCTTGCTCAGCACGCGCTGGAACAAGGTTTTCTTGCCCGCCATCAGCAACGGGCGGCCGCCGCCGTCCGCTTCGGCCACTGCCGGTTTGACCTCTGGCGGCGCAGTCGGCGTTTGTGGCGGTTTCGGCTGGCTGGCGGTGGGCGGCGGCACTGGCGTATCGCTGCGACTCATCCACCAATAACTGCCGCCGCCGATGGCCAATGCCACCGCGACCGCCACGGCCGCCAATGCCAACACCGGTCCGCGCCGTTGCTCGCCGTGCTGGGTCGGGGTGACCACCGGCTGGCGCGCTGGCGGCGGCGTGGGCTGTGGCTCTGGTTTGCCGGTAGGAATCTCGATGGATTCCGGCGTCATCCCCGCCAGGTCGAAACTGAGCGGCAGAGCCACCGGCCGCACCAGCGTGGCTTCCGGCGAATCCGCCGGCAGTTGGTCCAGCGCCAGCAGCAACGCCGCCGCATCCGGAAAACGGTCGGCGGGATCTTTGGCCAACAACTTGCGCAACACGCCTTGATAGCGGCCGTGATGCACCGGCAATTCCGGCAACGGTTCGGTCAGGTGGGCCAGGGCGGTGGAAAGCGCATCGGTGCCGTTGTACGGCAGCTCGCCCACCAGAATTTCATACAGCACCACGCCGAGGGCGTAGAGGTCGGCACGCCCGTCGATCTCCTGGCCGCGCGCCTGCTCCGGGCTCATGTAGCTCGGGGTGCCCACGGCGAAACCGGCCTGGGTGAATTGGGTGCGGTCGTCCAGGGACTTGGCGATGCCGAAGTCCGACAACACCGCCGTGCCATCGGCGCGGAACAGGATGTTCGCCGGTTTGACGTCGCGGTGCACCAGGCCCTGGGCATGGGCGTAACCCAAGGCCGAAGCAATCTGGCGAATCAACGTCACGCCCTGCTCAGGCGTCATGCCGGCGGCGATGCGCTCTTTGAGCGTGCCGTTGGGCAGGTATTCCATGGCCATGTAGTACAGCTCACCGACATTGCCGATGTCATGGATGGTCACGGTGTGGGGGTGGGACAGGCGCGCCAGGGTCTTGCCCTCGCGCAGGAAACGCTCGCAGAAGCTCGGGTCGGCCGCCAGGGCCGCTGCCATTACCTTCAACGCCACCTTGCGCTCCAGCGAGCGCTGGGTCGCCAGGTACACGCTGGCCATGGCGCCTTCGCCGATCTCGCCTTCGATGTCATAACCCGGAATCAGGATGTTCATGCCGATACCTTCACGACGATGGCGGTGATGTTGTCCGGGGCGCCGCGGTTAAGGCCCAGGTGCACCAGGCTGCGCACGATTTCATCCGGCGTGTCATGGCCGAGCACTTCACGGATCTCATGGTCTTCGACGGTTTTGTTGAGGCCGTCGCTGCACAGCAGGTAGGTGTCCCCTGGGGCGATTAACAGGTCGACTGTCGCCAGGTTCAGGTGCGCTTCCACGCCGATGGCGCGGGTGACGATGTTGGCGCGCGGATGCACACGGGCTTCGGCTTCGCTGAGCAGGCCGCTGTCTTGCAGGTCTTGCACGTAGCTGTGGTCGCGGGAAATGCCTTCGAGCACGCCGTCGCGCAGACGATACAGGCGACTGTCGCCGGCCCACAGGCATACGCCACGCAGCCCACGAGCGGCGAGGAGCACCACGGTGCTGCCCATCATGGTCACGCCACGGTGGGCGGTCTCTTCGCGCACGGCGGCGTTGATGCGCACCAAATCATTGCGCAGCGCCGCCGTGTATTCATCCAGCGAGCGCCCCAGCGGCACATTGCGCAGGCTGTCGACAATCAGGCTGCTGACATAATCCCCCGCCGCATGCCCGCCCATGCCGTCGGCCACCACCCACAGGCGGTTCTCCGGCAGGTCCAGGCAGGCGTCTTCGTTGACCTGGCGCACCATGCCCACATGGCTTTTGCTCGCGGATTTGTACGTCGACCCCATCTACACCACACCTTCTTGTCCGAGCAAAAACTGCGCAAAATCGCTGGCGGCAGGCAGGCCCTGACACCGCAATAAACCAGGAGAAATCTGTTGCGAGCCTCGGCCCCACCACAGGCTAGCGCCCTCGCAGGCCTGTTCGGCCAGCGCGGCCAGTCGCCCTTGGGGCACGGTCGCGGCGACGCGTTGCAAGCCCGCAAAGCGGCTGTCGAGCGCACGCGGTTCAGTGGTCGGCACGCCCAAGCGGTCTAGGCCCTCGTTGAAGCCTTCAAAGGTTGCGCCGCTGTCCAGGGTGCCGAGCAGCAATTGCTCGGCCTGCTCGAACCAGGCGTCCGGCCCCCCCACCAGCGAGGCGGGGTTGGTGTCGTGATCCAGCAGCGCCACCACTGCCAGCGGGAAATACCGCCCGACCCTGTCAATGCTCGGCATCACCACACCTGCGGCGGCGTCCGGCCCGCACACACCCGGCGCCAGCACAAAGCGCCACAGCGGACTGACCAGGTACGCATTGAGCCAGTCACCACCCAGGCTGTTCTGGCTGGCGAGCAACCCCGCCGCCAGCCAGCTGTCCCACGGGCCGATAAAGCTCTGGGGCAAGGCGCGGCTGACGAAATCGCCACGGCTGGCCAATTTGCCGTAGAAACCCAACGTCGTCATAGCCGCTCCGGCAGGCTGAAGCCGCTGAGCACGCGGCTCTTAAACGGGTTGAAAGCACTGTTGGCGCGCAGCTCGTACGCGATGCTCGCACCGTCGACCCGCAGGCGCAGGTTGAAACGGTCCGGCGAATTGCCGGGGGTCAGGTCCGACTGTTCCAGCAGGCGGAACCACGCCCACGGGCCGTCAAGGGTCACGCCCGAACGGCCACTGGCCGATGGCGGCATGATGGAAATACGCACCACGCCAATGCTGCCCGGGTTCGGCCATTGCATCGCCACCGGGCGGCTCGGGCCGTGGTCGTAGCTCAGTTGCTGGCCGTCGAGGTCGAGCAGGAACTGGGTGATGCTCGGGTCCATCGACACCGGTTTAAGCTCGAACCGCACAATCGGTTGGGTGCCGCCAGAGCGGAAGAACGCATCGCGAATCGTCGCGGCACGCTGGAAGGTTTGCAGCACGCCCGGCGCGATCCCCAGTTTCTGCGCCGCGCCCGGCTGCCAGCGCCAGGTCTGCGCGGAGGTGTCCACGTAGGGTTGCAGGTATTTGCGGAAGTAGTTGTCCATCACCCCGCCCACGCCGAAGAACTGGCCGAAGTCATCCAGGGTGGCGTCCCGTGCGCTGCCCGGCGACATCGGGTAACGTCCTGCCAGCGACTGGCGGTACACGTTGACCACTTCGCTGACCCACGCCGCGTTCAGTTGGTTACGCACCCCACCCATCATGCTGTTGGTGGTGGAGTTGACCACCGACTTGACCATGCCCTGCACCAGCGGCGGCTGGCGCTCGGCATTCAGGCTGACCCGTGTGGCCGCAGCCGCCGCCTGGTTCTTCGCCTCGCCGAGCAACGCATCGCCGCTGGCGCCGACCATGGCGCTGACCTGCACATACAGCGCATTCATGTCCGCCAGCAGGCCGTCGATGGCCGCCGGTTCGCCTTCGTTCTTGCTGACGATGCTGTTGAGTTCGGCAAAGTGCGCAGTGACTGGATCGTCCGTCGCTGCCGGCGCGTTGGCCGTAGGTTGATCCTGGCCCAGCAGACTGCCGAGGCGTTCCTTGAGCTTGTCGACGCCGCCTTCGACCGGCACCCCCTTGGCGGCCAGTTGGCGTTCTTCGGCTTGCAGATCGGTTTCCTTGGCCACCGCCACCAGCAGTTTTTTCAGTGGTGACGTCGGGCCGGAGATCACCCGCAGCACGTCGGCGGCCTGGGCCACGCTGGTGATCGGCACAAAGTCGATGTCCGCCAGCAAGGCGTCCCATTGGCGCTGGTAGTCCTGGAAATACAGGCGCCGCACATCGGCGGCCAGGCTCACCACGTTCTGTTGATCGGCCTGTTCGTGGCCCAGCACCCACTGTTCTTCGGCGAGGGTGCCGGTCTGGTTGAGGCTGCTCAGCAGGAAGGCCTGACGATAACCCTTGGCGGTAAAGAACCCACTCAACGGCTCGCCCAGAGGCTTGCCGCTCTTGCGGCTGAACACCAGCGCGGCATCACGCCCGGCGGCTTCGTTGATGCGAAAGTCCGGGATACCGTCGGGCAGCTTCTGGCGCTTGACCCGGTCATACACACGCTGCGCCACCGGCAGTTGTTGCAATTGACGACGCAGGTCGTCGATCAGGCGCGGGTCCAGGCGTGCGTTCGGCGGATGGCGTTCGAACAGGGCCTGCAAGTGCCCGGTCAGCGCCTGGCGCTGATCGGCCGGCAGGTCCCGTGGCAGGTTGCGGTCCCAGTCCAGGGCAATCCACGCCTTGATGAAGTCCGGGTCGTAGTGCTCGCTGTCGGCGAGCATCAGGTAGGCCTTGAGGCCTTCGTAGAGGAAGTCGGAATTGCCGCCGCCGTGCAGTTGTTCCTCGATGCGCGTCACCAGTCGCGGGGCGAATACGGCAATCAACAATTTGCGGTAGACGCTGGCGGACTCGGCTTCGAGCATGTCGCCCTGATACAGCCCCAGGCCCTCGGACCAACTCGGCGAATCCCCCGCCAGGTTCTTCACCGCATTGAGCAGCGGCAGCACCGCAAGCACGTCGCGCTGTGCCGGGCTGAGGTTTTGCACGGTCTGGCCCAGGGGCGCGACCTTCTGGTCGACCTGAGCGATATAAGCCTGGTTGGCGCGATAACTGACCCACCACAGGCCGCTGACCACCACCACCAGGGCCACGGTGGCCGCGAGTACACCGCGCGCGATCCACTTGCGACGCCGCTCGACCTTGGGATTGACGCCCACCAGGCCACGTTCGGCAAAGGCGACGGCGGTGAACAGTTTTTCGATGAAGTAGCTGCGCCCGGTGCCACTCTGGCGCGCCAAGTGCTGGCGGTCCAGGTTCATGCTCTGGGCCATGGCGCCGATCAGGCGGTCGATGGGGCTGCCTTCCTGGGTGCCGCTGGTGAAATACACGCCGCGCAGCAACACACGCTCTTCAAACGCGTTGGGTTTGAACACACCTTCGAGGAAGCTCTGCAGGCAATCCTTCAAGGCCCCGAATTGCTGCGGGAAGCCGTAGATCAGGTCGCGCCGCGCCGGGTCGCGCTCCTGTTGCAGGCGTTCCACCAAGCGTTCGTTGAGGCGCTGTTCCAGGCCGGCGAACTCGCTTTGCAGATGCGCCAGCGGGCTGTCGGTGCTTTTGCCGTCGTCCAGGGCAAAGGTCATGCCCCAGACCTGGGCGCGCTCTTCCTTGCTCAGGTTGTCGAAAAACTCCATGAAGCCGGGGACCAAATCGAGTTTGGTCAACATCAGGTAGATCGGGAACCGCACGCCCAATTGCGTGTACAGCTCCTGGATCCGCAGGCGAATCGCCGCCGCGTGGGCGGCGCGCTCGGCGTCGGTGCCGAGCAGCAAATCCGAAAGGCTGATCCCAATGAATGCGCCGTCGATGGGGCGGCGCGAGCGTTGTTTTTTCAGCAGGTCGAGAAAGCCCAGCCACGCGGCTTTATCCACCGTCGAGTTGCTGTCCTGGGTGGTGTAGCGGCCGGCGGTGTCGAGCAATACGGCCTGGTCGGTGAACCACCAGTCGCAGTTACGCGTACCGCCGACGCCACGCACCGCCCCGGCGCCCAGCTGCGCGGCCAGCGGGAAGTGCAGGCCGGAGTTGACCAGTGCGGTGGTCTTGCCCGAACCCGGCGGGCCGATGATCACGTACCACGGCAGTTCGTAGAGGTTGCGCCGCTCGTCGCCGCCAAGTTTGGCTTTCTTGAGCAGCGCCAGGGCCTCGTCCATGCGCTGGCGCAGGGTGGCGAGTTCTTCGGCGGTGGCCACGCTGTTGGGGTCCACCGGGGCGTCCGCCGCCAAGCTGCGCATCACTTCGGCGGCCTGGCGGCGCGCCTGGATAATGCGGAACACGCGATAGGCGATCCACACCGCGAACATCAGGACGATCAACGCCCAGCGGCGCCCTTGCGGCACCAGCACGTCGAGCAACGGCCCGACAAACCAGATGATCAGACTCAGGGCGATCAGGCCCAGTACCGGGATCACCCAGCGAATCATAAAACTGAAAAACGCCTTCACTCGACGCCCTCCGCCAATACGGTGATTTCAACCCGACGATTGCGGGCACGGCCTTCGGCGGTGGCGTTGGTGGCCACCGGCTCAGTGTCGCTGCGGCCTTCGGCGCTGAAGCGCTCGCCCTGGCCGGTCTTGGCGGCGAGGATCTCCAGTACCGACTTGGCCCGCGCTTCAGACAGCGCCCAGTTGGACGGGAAGCGCAGCGTGGCAATCGGGCGGTTATCGCTGTGCCCGGTCACGCGCACCTGACCCTTGACCTTGCGGATGGCGTCGGCGATGCGCAGCATCAACGGCTGGTAGTCATCGACGATGCTGGAACTGGCGGACGCAAAGAGTTCGTCGCCACGGATTGTCACCACCGAGCGGTCAACGGCATCTTCCACCGCCACCCGGCCAGCCTTGATGTCGTCCACCAGGAAGCCGGCCAGGCGCGGGCGTTCGATGACCTTGGGCTGCGCCACAGGGCGATCGATGCTCTGCACCGGGATCTCGCCCAGGGCATGGATATTCTTGAACACCGGTTCGGCCTGCCCCGCCAGTAGCATGCGCAAGACGAACAGCAGCGCCAGCAGCAGCGCCAGGCCGATGGCCACGGCGATCCACGGCGGCATAAATTGCGCCAGGCGATCTCGCGCCACGGTCACGCCGCGCCAATGCGGCGACAACTCGCGCTCGTGCTCGCCACGGGCGCTGCGAATCGCCGCAGCGGTGCGCTCGCGCAAGGCTTCCAACTGGCTGCGGCCGTCGTTCATCACGCGGTAGCGACCTTCGAAACCCAGGCACATGCACAGGTACAACAGCTCCAACAGGTACAAGCGTTCCCGTGGGCTTTGCAGGCAATGGTCGAGCAACTGGAAGACCTTTTCGCCGCCCCAGGCTTCGTTATGCACGGTGATCAACAGGCTCTGCTTGCCCCACTCGCTGGTGCTGCCCCACGGCGTGCTCAGCACCGCCTCATCCAGGGCGGTACACAGCGCATAGCGCGCCAGCAGCACTTCGTTGCGCGCCACGCCGGCGGCCTCGGCACGCTCTTCGAACTGGCGCAGGTAGGCCAACAGTTGCGCGCGCAGGCTGGCCGGCGCCGGGTGGGCGATGGTGTTGCGCAGCCGCGTCAGCAATGCCAGCAGCGGGCCGGCGGCGCTTTCCAGCGGGTTGAGGCCCTGGCTCTTGCCGGTGAGCATCGGCGCGGCGGGCACTGACAAAGGCGCGGGCTCTGCACGCGCGGGTTCCGGCGCACGGCCACCCGGGCGCGGCATGAACTGGGTGCGGTCGTCATCATTGGGATGCATCGCGGATTATCCTCGGATCGCCCAGAAGGCCAGGTTCAAGCCCGGGAACTGCCCGGCGATATGGAAGGCAAAACCACCGGAATTGCTCAGTTGCTGCCAGTGCTCGCTGCCCCGGTCCAGTTCGTAGTAGGTCGAGCCCGCGTGGTACGGCAGTTGGCGCGGCGCCACCGGCAACGGCACCAGGCCGATGCCCGGCAGTTGCAGGTTGACCATGTCGCGGATGTGCTCCACCGAACCCACTTTGCTCTGCTGGCCGAAGCGCGCGCGCAGGGTTTCGCCAGGCACATCGGCACGTACCACCAGGATGAAACTGGCGTTGTCGAGCAGGGTCTTGTCGGCCAGCATCGCCACGTGGATGCCGTAGGCTTTTTCCACAATCGGGATCGGCGTGGCTTTGCTGTCGATCAGCATCGACAGCGCCTCGCGCAACGCCGCCATCACCGGTGCGAAGCTCACGGCCAGGTCGTCGTGCTGGTACTGCGGGTATTCCTGAGGGCGCCGGCCCGAGGTGGAGAACGTGGAAAACTCACCGGCCAGGCTTACCAGTTCACTGAAGAAACGCTCCGGGTGCAGCGGGCTCAACTGGCTGAAATGCTGGATCAGCGGCTGGGCGCGGTTGACCAGTTGCAGCAGCATGAAGTCGGCGATTTCCGACGCGCCGCCAGCGCCCGAGGCCACCACGCGGCCGGCCAGAGCTTCGCCACGCTGGTGCAACAGGCCCAGCAGTTCGCTGCGAAATGCCGTAAGCGGTTTGCTTGCGGCCACGTCCAGCACGGGTGGGATGTAGCTGTCGTCGAGCACCAGCGCGCGGTCGGCGCGTTTTTCCTTGATGCGTACCACGCCGATGGCCGCGTAATCACTGATGCCATCCTGGGCGGTCAACAGGCGCAAAGCGCGGGAGCCGACGGCCACCGGCGCGCGGTTTTCGAACGGCGCGTTGTCGTCGCGCACTTCACGCACTTGGCTCACGTAACGCGCGGCTTCCAGGGCCTCGCCTTCGTCGACGGTGTCGCGCACGCCGGCACGCTTGAGCGGCAGGGCCAGGTACACCAGGCCGTCACGCAGGCTGTCATCGATGTTCAGCGGGCTCGGCGCCAGGTCGTCCTGGGGGATATTGAACGGCGTGCCGTCAGGCAACAGGCCCCGCGCCGTGACGATGGCCAGCTTGCCCTGGGCCAACAGGCCCTGGTCGATCAGCAACTCGGAAAAGCCCCAGGCACCGGCGGACAACGGGCGGCTGCGGGCGTCGATCAGGTTTTCCAGGTAACGGTCATGCTGCTGGAAGTGCTGCGTTCCGATGAACATGCCTTCCGACCAGACCACGCGATTGTTCCAGGACATGGGGGCTCCGATTGCTTATTGGGCAGGGCTGGATGGGGTAACCACGACGTCGGCGCGCACCGCACGCACATCGAGGCTGATCTGGTATTCGGTGTACTGACGCGCCGGCACGTTGATCACCGTGCGCCACTGCGCGCGGTCGAGTTCGCGGTAGCCCACCAGCAAACCGATCTGGCGCGTGGACGGGTCGAGGTCGCGCTGAATGCTCAACTGCTGGCCGGGCTGGACCGTCACTTCGTCCTGGTCCAGCAGGTCCAGGCCCAGGGTCGATTGCGCGCGGTCGGCCAGGGAGAAATAGTCGGAACGGGCAAAGGTGGCGGCGTTCTTCAGTTCGAAAATCCGCACCCGTACCGGCGCGGCCTGGCCATTGGCGCTGGGGTTGAGCCCGGCAATCGCATGGAAGTGCAGCTCGACCGCCGCGGTATCGGCGTCAGCCTCGGCGGCGGTGTCGGGTTTGGCGGCATCTTTGGCACACGCCGTCAGCAGCAGCGCGGTGGCGACTGCGAGTAAAAACCTGGGAATCATCCTGCGTCCTCAATGACGTACTTAGCTATCCGTTAATCCGTGTGTGGCGGTCAGCGCCGCTGTCGGGCGCTGTGTTCTTCGTAGGCCCGGCTGAATTCGCGGCCGAACAGGTCCTGGAAATCCTCCTGGGCCTCACGGGAAATATTGCTGTAAAGCTCGGTGAACTGCTGCCAGTACTGGGCCTGGCGCGAACCGCTGAAAATACCCGAGAGCCCGCCGGGCTTGCCCATGCGCTCTTCGAGTTGCGCCGGTTCGAAGCGCTTGAGCAGGTGTTTGATCGCCGCTTCCACACCCGCCATCACCGCCAACTGGTGGGCGCGCAGGTCGTCGAAACTTTCCCGCACGGCGACATCCGGCGCCATAAACGCTTGGTTGCCGTGACGCAGCAACAGCAGTAACGCTTCATCGGCATTCGGTGCGAATTTCAACGGATTGTTTTCAGCCGGCTGGATCATGGTCTGCTGCATGCGGAACTCGCCCTTGAGGCTGGCCCGGGCGCGCAGGACATCGATCAGACCTTCGACCATCAGCCGGTAGCTGCGGCCGATGCTTTCCATCTGCGCGCAAGCGTCGGCCTTGTCCAGGCGCAGCTGGTCCAGGCCAGCGCCACGTAGGAAGGCTTGCAGCAGGTCCGGCTGCCCGGCGCTGGCCACCGGCGGTGCAACGTCGGGCGCAGGGGCGGACGGAGTCAGCGGCGGTGACGGCGGTGGCGGTGGCGGCGATGGGATCGGTGCCGGTGCGCTGATAATCGGCGGCGGCGCGTCGCTGAGCAGGTCCCAGTCTTCGGGGATCACCGAAGCGGACACCAGCGGCGGTTCTGCCACCGGCACACTGACCGGCGTCGGCGGGCGGAAATCGTGTTGTTCGCTGGGGACGTGGTCGGCCACGGTGGGCGGCGGCACGGCGGTGGGGCTGAGGAAGTCAAACAGGTCCGGCAGCGTGTCCATCGACGAGGCGCCCTGGAACTGCGGCGCGATCACCGGCGTCGGCATGGGCGCGGGCACCGAGGGGCTGGCAACGGCCCCCATCAGCGCTTCGAAGCTGTTCGGCGACTCACCGGCAAAGGGTTGGCTTTCAACCGCTTGCACGCTGAAATCAATGCGTGCCTGGATTTCGTAGTCGCCGATGCGGATCAGCTCGCCGTCCTGCAGAGGTTCGCTATTGCCACGGCGCATACGAATACCGGCGTTAACCAACTCCACACCGTTTGTACTGTTATCGGTTAAATAATAACGGCCGTCTTTGTATTGAATAACGCAATGTTGGGAAGACACGAGGCGCTCGGGATCAGGCAATACCCAGTCATTATCCGAGCTGCGGCCGATCGCCATCGAGCCCTTATTCATGGACTTTTCGGGACATTGCCCGGGGGTAATCTTGTGATAACTAGTGATAGTCAAACACAGCGACATCTTGCCTCCTTGCTGATACTTCGCGCGCGGTCGATTCCCGGGCCGAACATTCCCGGGAAATCCCCATCGGGTCGTGCAATCGACCCTTCACAACCCGCAGTTGCCAGCATGATCGCTGATCTTAACTGGGCCGCATGACAAAAATCCTGCCTCGGTACGTGCTTCGACCCGTCAGTCGCACAGGTTGTTAAGCACCGCACATCTGTCACAGAGGGCGAATAGCTTACCTTGACAAGGCATAAGTACTACACCAAAAATGCACAACTTCTTGAACACCAATGATGGCACATTAATACCATCGTGCTTATATGACCAAGAAAACATGCAAAGTTCCTCGCGCAACTAATGCATGAATTGCCCGGCATTTAACGGGCCGATAGGGAGATCGATTTCAGTGGATGTGCCTTTGCTGCTCGCCGCCGTTTCCGCGAACTCGCCATGTGGCGAAGACATGGAATATGACGCGGATTTTCTCCAGCTAGAGCGTGATGCCAAGGGCCAACCCGAGCGCAGCATGGGCGACGCTATTCTGCCCGCCGAACCGCCGGAATGGCGCAGCATCCAGCAGCAGAGCCTCGACTTGCTGCAGCGCAGCAAAGACCTGCGCATCACCCATTTTCTATTGCAAAGCTCCCTGGCCCTGCAGGGCGTGGCCGGTCTGGCCGAAGTTCTCACGCTGATCGACGCACTGCTGCGCGAATACTGGGCCGACCTGCACCCGCGCCTGGACGCCGACGACGATAACGACCCCACCGTGCGCATCAATGCACTGGCCGGCCTGACCAGCGACGCGACCATCCGCCTACTGCGCGAAAGCATCCTGACGCGCTCGCGCACCTTCGGCCCCGTGAGCCTGCGCGCCGCGCTCAATGCCAGCGGCCTGATGCACTTTCCGGATGAACAACTGGGCGCCCAGCAGCTCAACGCGGCGTTCCTCGACAGCGACCCCGACCATCTGCAAGCCACCCGCGACGCCTTGAGCACCGCGCGAGCGGCCTGCGAAGCCATTGAACAGCAGGTCAACGAACAAGTCGGTTCCGCCCAGGGCGTGGACCTGAGCGCATTGAAGCAGCCACTCAAGCAAGCGCTGCAAGTCCTCAATCAGGCGGTACCCGGTACCGACAGCAGCAGCGAACCCGAGGCCGTCAGTGAAGACAGTGCCCCCTCGGTCGACTTCGCCCCTGCTCCAGCGGCGCCACGCCCGGTTGGCGATATAGCCAGCCGCGACGACGTGCTGCGCAGCCTCGACAAAATCCTTGCGTATTACACCCGGCACGAGCCTTCGAGCCCGCTGCCGGTGTTGTTGAACCGGGCCAAAAATCTGGTCCATGCCGATTTCGAAGCGATCGTGCGCAACCTGATCCCCGACGGCATGTCCCAATTTGAAAACCTGCGCGGCCCGGACGGCGAGTAAGCCGCCCGGCTGTGCAGTAACAACACCGTCGCTCAAGCGACCAGGAGCAGCAACGTGGCGAAGCAAAGTTCTCAGAAATTCATCGCGCGCAACCGCGCGCCTCGAGTGCAGATCGAGTACGACGTCGAGCTCTACGGCGCCGAGAAAAAGGTCCAGCTGCCCTTCGTGATGGGTGTGATGGCCGACCTCGCCGGCAAGCCTGCCGAGCCGCTGGCGCCCGTGGCCGACCGCAAGTTCCTTGAAGTGGATGTCGACAACTTCGACTCGCGCCTCAAGGCCATGCAGCCGCGCGTGGCATTCCATGTGCCGAACGAACTGACCGGCGAAGGCAACCTGAGCCTGGACATGACCTTCGAAAGCATGGACGACTTCAGCCCGGCCGCCGTGGCCCGCAAAGTCGACGCGCTGAACCAGTTGCTCGAAGCCCGCACCCAGCTGGCCAATCTGCTGACCTACATGGACGGCAAGACCGGCGCTGAAGAAATCATCATGAAGGCAATCAAGGACCCGGCACTGCTTCAGGCACTTGCCAGCGCGCCGAAGCCTGCAGGGGATCAGTAATCATGACCGACAACACCGCACGCGAAGGCGTCCAGAGCCTGGGCGCCACTGAAGAAACCAGCGAATTCGCATCCTTGCTGATGCAGGAATTCAAGCCCAAGACCGAACGTGCCCGCGAAGCCGTGGAAACCGCCGTGCGCACCTTGGCCGAACAAGCCCTGGCGCAGACCGATCTGGTGTCCAACGACGCGATCAAGTCGATCGAATCGATCATCGCTGCCATCGACGCCAAGTTGACCGCCCAGGTCAACCAGATCATCCACCACCCGGACTTCCAGCAGCTGGAAAGCGCCTGGCGTGGCCTGCACTACTTGGTCAACAACACCGAGACCGATGAGCAGCTCAAGATCCGTGTGCTCAATATCTCCAAGCCGGACCTGCACAAGACCCTGAAGAAATTCAAGGGCACCGCGTGGGACCAGAGCCCGATCTTCAAGAAGATGTACGAAGAAGAATACGGCCAGTTCGGCGGCGAGCCGTACGGCTGCCTGGTGGGCGACTACTACTTCGACCAGTCGCCACCGGACGTCGAGCTGCTGGGCGAGCTGTCGAAAGTCTGCGCCGCCATGCACTCCCCCTTCATCGCTGCGGCATCGCCGACCGTGATGGGCATGGGCTCGTGGCAGGAACTGTCGAACCCGCGCGACCTGACCAAGATCTTCACCACCCCGGAATACGCCGGCTGGCGTTCGTTGCGTGAATCGGAAGACTCGCGCTACATCGGCCTGACCATGCCGCGCTTCCTGGCGCGCCTGCCGTATGGCGCCAAGACCGATCCGGTGGAAGCCTTCGCGTTCGAAGAAAACACCGACGGCGCCGACAGCTCCAAGTACACCTGGGCCAACGCCGCTTACGCCATGGCGGTGAACATCAACCGTTCGTTCAAACACTACGGCTGGTGCTCGCGCATCCGTGGTGTGGAGTCCGGCGGTGAAGTGGAAAACCTGCCGGCCCACACGTTCCCTACCGACGACGGTGGCGTGGACATGAAGTGCCCGACCGAGATCGCCATCAGCGACCGTCGCGAAGCGGAGCTGGCGAAGAACGGTTTCATGCCGCTGCTGCACAAGAAAAACACCGATTTCGCCGCCTTCATCGGCGCGCAATCGTTGCAGAAACCCGCCGAATACGACGATCCGGACGCCACCGCCAACGCCAACCTGGCCGCGCGTCTGCCGTACTTGTTCGCCACCTGCCGTTTCGCCCACTACTTGAAGTGCATCGTGCGCGACAAGATCGGTTCCTTCAAAGAGAAGGACGAGATGCAGCGCTGGTTGCAGGACTGGATCCTCAACTACGTGGACGGCGATCCGGCGCACTCCACCGAAACCACCAAGGCCCAGCACCCGTTGGCGGCCGCCGAGGTGATCGTGGAAGAAGTGGAAGGCAACCCGGGTTACTACAACTCCAAGTTCTACCTGCGCCCGCACTACCAGCTCGAAGGGCTGACCGTGTCGTTGCGCCTGGTGTCGAAGCTGCCTTCGGCGAAAAGCGCCTAACAACAGATGAGCCGGCTCTTGTGCAGGAGGGGGTGTGCCCCCTCCCACACAAAAGCACTGCCCATTTGGAGTGACTCAAATATCAGTGGCAAGCGCCACACAGGGAGAAAACATGGCTGTTGATATTTTCATCAAGATCGGCGACATCAAGGGCGAGTCCATGGACAAAGCCCACAAAGACGAAATCGACGTGCTGAACTGGAGCTGGGGCATGTCCCAGTCCGGCAACATGCACGTTGGCGGTGGCGGCGGTGCGGGCAAGGTGAACATCCAGGACCTGTCGCTGACCAAGTACGTCGACAAAGCGTCGCCTAACCTGATGATGCTGTGCGCCAGCGGCAAGCACATCGACAAGGTCAAGCTGACCGTGCGCAAAGCCGGTGGTGAAAGCCAGGTCGAGTACATGGTGATCAACCTGGAAGAAGTGTTGGTGACGTCGCTGAGCACCGGCGGTTCGGGCACCGATGACCGTCTGACCGAGAACGTCACCCTGAACTTCGCCCAAGTGATGGTGGACTACCAGCCGCAGAAAGCCGACGGCACCAAAGACGGCGGCGCGGTCAAGTTTGGCTGGAACATCCGTTCCAACACCAAGCGCTGATAGCCCTGGTGCCGTGGCCCTGCGCCACGGCACTACGGCCTCAAGCGCAGCCTCTTGTTCCTCTCGCAATCCGTCCGTGGAGCTGCTTTGGTGGTAACTGAAATCGCTTCCCGCGACCGTCTGCAACCGTCCCTGTTGGACCGGTTGACCGACGAAGACCCAACCAATCCCAAGGAAAGCGCCGACAAACGCGTGCTGTCCCTGACCCAATTGAAAGCCTCGGTGCTGCGTGACCTGGCGTGGCTGCTCAATACCACGTCGTTGCTCGATGCCGATGCGACGCTGCACACCCCGGCCGGTACGTCGGTGATCAATTACGGCCTGCCGGCGCTGGCGGGCAACAGCGTGTCCAGCGTGGACATCAAAGCGCTGGAGGCCCTGATCTATCAGGCCATCGCCACCTTCGAGCCGCGCATCCTGCGCCACACCCTGCGCGTCAAAGCCCGGGTCGGCCACGGCGAGATGAACCACAACGCCTTGAGCTTCGAGATCGAAGGCGACCTGTGGGCACAGCCGGTGCCGTTGCGCCTGCTGCTGCAAACCGACCTGGACCTGGAATCCGGCCATGTGCGCGTGGTCAACGCTGACCAACGGAGGCGCTTATGAACCCGCGCCTGCTGGAGCTGTACAACCAGGAACTGCACCACGTGCGCGAAAGCGCCGCCGAGTTCGCCAAGGAATACCCGAAGATCGCCAGTCGGCTGACCCTGTCCGGTATGGACTGCGCCGACCCGTACGTCGAACGCCTGCTCGAAGGCTTTGCCTACCTGACCGCCCGCGTGCAGCTCAAGCTCGACGCCGAGTACCCGACCTTCACCCACAATTTGCTGGAAATCGCCTACCCGCATTACCTGGCGCCGACGCCGTCGATGACCGTGGTGCAATTGCAGACCGACCCCGACGAAGGTTCGCTGGTCGGCGGTTTCCCGTTGCCGCGCGACACCGTCCTGCGCGCCGCCCTCGGCCGCGAGACCCAAACCTGCTGCGAGTACCGCACCGCGCACCCGGTGACGCTGTGGCCGCTGCAGGTGAGCAATGCCGAGTACTTCGGCAACCCGGCCACCGTACTCGGGCGCCTGGCCGCCAGCGAGCCGAAGGCCAAGGCTGGCCTGCGCCTGACCCTGCGCACCGGCGCCGAGCTGCCATTCAACAGCCTCGATCTGGACAGCCTGCCGCTGTACCTCAGCGGCGCCGACGAGCAACCGTTCCGCCTTTACGAGCAACTGCTGGGCAACGCCTGCGCGGTGTTCGCGCGCAAGCCCGGTGGCGATTGGGTCGAGCGCCTACCGCAAGACGCACTGCGTTCACGCGGGTTCGACGACGCGGACGCGGCCATGCCGGTAGTGGCGCGGGCGTTCCAGGGTTATCGGTTGTTGCAGGAGTACTTCGCCCTGCCCCAGCGGTTCCTGTTCGTGGAGTTCGCCGAGCTGAGCCGGGCGGTCAAGCGCTGCGACGGCCAGGAGCTGGAATTGATCGTGCTGTTCGACCGTCACGAGCCGAGCCTGGAAGGCAGTGTCGGTGCGGCGCAGTTCCTGCCGTTCTGCACCCCGGCGATCAACCTGTTCCCCAAACGCCTGGACCGTATTCACCTGTCCGACCGCGTCAATGAACACCATGTGATCGCCGACCGCACCCGGCCGATGGATTTCGAGGTGCATTCCCTCACCGGCCTGACCGGCCATGGCACCGGACCGGAGCAGCCGTTTCTGCCGTTCTACGCGGTGCGCGACCCGTCGCGCTACGGGCGGGACAAGGCCTACTACACGGTGCGCCGCGAGCCTCGCGTGCTGTCCAGCGACCAACGCCGCAACGGCCCGCGTTCCACCTACGTGGGCAGCGAAACCTTTGTGAGCCTGGTGGACAGCCAGCAAGCGCCGTACCGTCACGACCTGCGCCAACTCGGCGTAACCGCCCTGTGCACCAACCGCGATCTGCCGCTGTTCATGAGCGTGGGCAATGGCAAGACCGACTTCACCCTGGCCGACAGCGCCCCGGTGCTGGCCGTGCGCTGCGTAGCCGGCCCGAGCCGCCCGCGCGCCAGCCATGCCCATGACGCCAAGGCTTGGCGCCTGATCAGCCAGCTGTCGCTCAATTACCTGTCCCTGAGCGAACAGGGCCAGGGCGCCGGCGCCTTGCGCGAGCTGCTGCGGCTGTATGGCGACAGCAACGATGCCGCGCTGCAATTGCAGATCGAGGGCTTGCGCGAAGTCAGCAGTAAAGCCGTGACCCGGCGCCTGCCGATGCCCGGCCCGATCGTGTTTGGCCGGGGCCTGGAAATCACCTTGGAATTCGATGAAAACGCGTTTCGCGGCACCGGCGTGTTCCTGCTCGGTGCGGTGTTGGAACGCTTCCTGGCACGTTACGTGTCGATCAACAGCTTTACCGAGACGGTGATCCGTACCACCGAACGCGGCGAGATCATGCGATGGAAAGCCAAGCCCGGACGTCGTCCGACCCTGTGAGTACCCTGGAAGCGATGCACCAGGAGCCCTGGGAATACGATTTCTTCCAGGCCCTGCGGCGCATCGAATGCGAGTCGCCGCAGCTGCCGCGCCTGGGCCATTCCCTGCGCCTGGCGGACGACCCGTTGCGCCTCGGGCAACAGGCCGACTGCACGTTCGCCCCGGCCACCCTGGCGTCGCTGGAGCCTGGCGGTGACGGCCGGCCGGCGCGGCTGGAGCAATTCTTCTTCGGCCTGGGCGGCCCCAACGGCCCGCTGCCGTTGCACATCACCGAATACGTGCGCGAGCGTCAACGCAACAACGCCGACAGCACCAGCAAACAGTTTCTGGACGTGTTCCACCATCGTCTGCTCAGCCTGTTCTACCGAGCCTGGGCCGAGGCGCGGCCGACGGTCAGCCACGACCGCCCCGACGATGACTACTGGTCCGCGCGCCTCGCCGCGTTGAGCGGTCGCGGCATGCCGAGCCTGCTCAACCAGGGGCTGATTCCCGACACGGCCAAGCTGCATTACAGCGGCCACCTGTCGGCACAGACCCGCTATCCGGACGGTCTCAAAGCCATCCTCAGCGAGTACTTCGGCCTGCCGGTAGAGATCGAGGAATACGTCGGCCAATGGCTCGAACTGCCCGAACGCAGCCGCGTGGGCGTCAACGCCAACCGGCTGGGCGTGGACCTGTGCCTGGGCAGCCATGTGTGGGACCGCCAGCATAAATTCCGTATCCGCCTGGGCCCGCTCACGCTCGATGACTACATGGGCATGCTGCCCGGCCACCAGCCGTTCAACGAACTGGTGGCGTGGGTAGCCGAGTATCTGGGCCACGAATTGGACTGGGACTTGAACCTGGTCCTGCAACAACCCGAAGTACCGGCGCTGCGGCTTAACGGCCAGTTTCGCCTGGGCTTCAACACGTGGCTCGGCCAACCTGCGCACGACGCCAACGACCTAATCCTGGCCCGGCATTACGCCGATCAAGCCACCACCTCAAGGAATCCAGAGCATGGGTGAAATCAGTCGCGCCGCACTGTTCGGCAAACTCAACAGCGTGGCCTACAAAGCCATCGAAGCCGCCACCGTGTTCTGCAAGTTGCGGGGCAATCCTTACGTGGAACTGGCCCACTGGTTCCACCAGTTGCTGCAACTGCAGGACTCGGACCTGCACCGCATCATCCGCCAGTTCAACGTCGAGCCGGCGCGCCTGGCCCGCGACCTGACAGAAGCCTTGGACCGTCTGCCGCGCGGCTCGACTTCCATCACCGACCTGTCGTCCCACGTAGAAGAAGCGGTGGAACGTGGCTGGGTCTACGGCAGCCTGATGTTCGGCGAAAGCCAAGTGCGCACCGGTTACCTGGTGCTGGGCATTCTCAAGACCCCGAGCCTGCGCCATGCGTTGTTGGGCTTGTCCGGCGAGTTCGACAAGATCAAGGCCGAGGCCCTGAGCGAGCGTTTTGACGAATACGTCGGCGACTCGCCGGAAAACGCCTTGACCGCCAGCGACGGCTTCAACGCCGGCGCCGTTCCCGGCGAAGCCAGCGGCGCCATGGCGCCCAGCGCGATGGGCAAGCAGGAAGCCCTCAAGCGCTTCACTGTGGACCTGACCGAACAGGCGCGCAGCGGCAAGCTCGACCCGATCGTGGGGCGTGACGAAGAGATCCGCCAGTTGGTCGACATCCTTATGCGTCGGCGCCAGAACAACCCGATCCTCACCGGTGAAGCCGGGGTGGGTAAAACCGCCGTGGTCGAAGGGTTTGCCCTGCGCATCGTCGCCGGCGATGTGCCGCCGTCGCTCAAGGATGTAGAACTGCGCAGCCTGGATGTGGGCTTGCTGCAAGCCGGCGCCAGCATGAAAGGCGAGTTCGAACAGCGTCTGCGCCAGGTAATTGAAGACGTGCAGGCCTCGCCCAAGCCGATCATCCTGTTTATCGACGAAGCCCATACGCTGGTGGGCGCTGGTGGCGCCGCCGGCACCGGCGATGCGGCCAACCTGCTCAAGCCTGCGCTGGCCCGCGGCACCCTGCGCACCGTGGCCGCCACCACCTGGGCCGAGTACAAGAAGCACATCGAGAAAGACCCGGCCCTGACCCGCCGCTTCCAAGTGGTGCAAGTGGCCGAGCCCTCCGAAGACAAAGCCCTGTTGATGATGCGCGGCGTGGCCTCGACCATGGAACAGCACCACCAGGTGCAGATCCTTGACGAAGCCCTGGAAGCCTCAGTGAAGCTGTCGCACCGCTACATCCCGGCGCGTCAGTTGCCGGACAAATCCGTGAGTCTGCTGGACACCGCCTGCGCCCGTGTCGCCATCAGCCTGCACGCGGTGCCGGCCGAAGTGGACGACAGCCGCCGTCGCATCGAGGCCCTGGAAACCGAGCTGCAGATCATTGCCCGCGAGCATGCCATTGGCATCGACACCGGCGCGCGCCAAAGCAACAGCGAGGCCCTGTTGGCCGCCGAACGCGAGCGCCTGGCCACCCTCGAAAGCCGTTGGGCCGAAGAGAAAGCCCTGGTGGACGAGCTGCTCGCAACCCGTGCCACCCTGCGCGAAAAGGCCGGGGTGGTGGACAGTGGCAACGACGAATTGCGCACTCAATTGGTCGACCTGCAACAACGCCTCACCGCCCTGCAAGGCGAAACCCCGCTGATCCTGCCGACCGTGGATTACCAGGCCGTGGCCTCGGTGGTCGCCGACTGGACCGGCATCCCGGTGGGCCGCATGGCGCGCAACGAATTGGAAACCGTGCTGAACCTGGATCAGCACTTGAAAAAACGCATCATCGGCCAGGACCATGCCTTGCAGATGATCGCCAAGCGCATCCAGACCTCTCGCGCCGGCCTCGACAACCCGAGCAAGCCGATCGGTGTGTTCATGCTGGCCGGCACCTCCGGCGTGGGCAAGACCGAAACCGCCCTGGCCCTGGCCGAAGCCATGTATGGCGGTGAGCAGAACGTCATTACCATCAACATGAGTGAGTTCCAGGAAGCCCACACCGTGTCGACCCTCAAGGGCGCGCCACCGGGCTACATCGGCTACGGCGAGGGCGGTGTGCTGACCGAAGCGGTACGGCGCAAGCCCTACAGCGTGGTGCTGCTGGACGAGGTGGAAAAAGCCCACCCGGACGTGCACGAGATTTTCTTCCAAGTGTTCGACAAAGGCGTAATGGAAGACGGCGAAGGCCGGGTGATCGACTTCAAGAACACCTTGATCCTGCTGACCACCAACGCCGGCACCGAGTTGATTTCCCAGGTCTGCAAAGACCCGGCGAACATCCCCGAGCCCGAGGAGATTGCCAAGGCCCTGCGCCAGCCGCTGCTGGAGATCTTCCCACCGGCCCTGCTCGGCCGCCTGGTGACGATCCCTTACTACCCGCTGAGCGACGAGATGCTCAAGGCGATCACTCGCTTGCAGCTCAACCGCATCAAAAAACGTGTGGAGAACACCCACAAAGTCGCCTTCGACTACGACGACGCGGTGGTCGACCTGATCGTCTCGCGCTGCACCGAAACCGAAAGCGGCGGACGCATGATCGACACCATCCTTACCAACAGCCTGCTGCCGGACATGAGCCGTGAATTCCTCACGCGCATGCTTGAGGGCAAGGCGCTGGCGGGAGTGCGGATCAGCAGTCGGGATAATGAGCTGCACTACGACTTCAACGACGCCGAATAACGACTGTTGAAATAAGGTTTAAATGTGGGAGGGGGCTTGCCCCCCGATAGCGGTGAATCAGTCACTGCATGCATCAACTGACACACTGCTATCGGGGGCAAGCCCCCTCCCACATTTGGACTGGGTTCCTTCAGTTATTAGGGTACTTCGATGCTATTCAACCAAGCCTCACGCCTGGCCAAGATCACCAGCCCCCTCGGGCCGGATGTGCTGCTGCTCAATGAAATGGGCGGTGGTGAAGAGTTGGGGCGCCTGTTCAATTACGAGCTGCAACTGACGTCCCTGGACGCCAACATCGACCTCAACCAGTTGCTCGGCAAACCCATGAGCGTCGGCCTGCAATTGGCGGACGGCGGCGAGCGGCACTTCCACGGCATCGTCGCGCGGTGCAGCCAGAACATTGATCAAGGCCAGTTCGCCAGTTACCAAGTGACGCTGCGCCCGTGGTTCTGGCTGCTGACTCGGACCTCGGACTGCCGGATTTTCCAGAACCTGAGCATCCCGCAGATCATCAAGCAGGTGTTCCGCGACCTGGGCTTTTCCGACTTCGAAGACGCCCTGAGCCGGCCGTATCGCGAGTGGGAATACTGCGTGCAGTACCGCGAAACCAGCTTCGATTTCGTCAGCCGCTTGATGGAACAGGAAGGCATCTACTACTTCTTCCGCCATGAGCAGGACCGCCATGTGCTGGTACTGGCCGATGCCTATGGCGCCCACACCACCGTGCCGGGCTACGCGTCGGTGCCGTACTACCCCAAGGATGAGCAACAGCGCGAACGCGACCATATGCACAACTGGCATTTGGCGCAGGAGGTGCAGCCGGGCTCCCTGGAACTCAACGACTACGACTTCCAGCGCCCCAGCGCCAGCATCGACGTGCGCTCGGCCATGCCGCGCCCACATACCGCCGGCGACTACCCGCTCTACGACTACCCCGGCACCTATGTGCAAAGCGAAGACGGCGAGCACTACGCGCGTACCCGCATCGAAGCGCTGCAAACCCTGCACGAACAGATCGAGTTCGCCGGCAATGCGCGCGGCCTGGGTTCGGGCCATCTGTTCAGCCTCACCGGCTTCAGCCGCCAGGACCAGAATCGCGAATACCTGATCGTTGGCATCCGCTACTACATCGTCCAGGAAAACCTCGAAAGCGGCGGCGGTTCGGCCTCGGCGCAGTTCGAAAGCAGCCTGACCTGCATCGACGCCCAGCAAAGCTTCCGCCCGTTGGCCACCACTCACCGGCCCATCGTCAAAGGCCCGCAGACTGCGCTGGTGGTCGGCCCCAAAGGCGAGGAAATCTGGACCGACCAGTACGGCCGCGTAAAGGTGCATTTCTATTGGGACCGTCACGACCAATCCAACGAAAACAGCTCGTGCTGGATTCGTGTGTCGCAGTCCTGGGCCGGCAAGAACTGGGGCTCGATGCAGATTCCGCGGATCGGCCAGGAAGTGATTGTGAGCTTTCTGGAAGGCGACCCGGACCGACCGATCATCACCGGGCGGGTGTACAACGCCGAGCAGACCGTGCCCTACGACCTGCCCGAGAACGCAACCCAGAGCGGCATGAAAAGCCGCTCCAGCAAGGGCGGCACGCCGGCCAACTTCAATGAAATCCGCATGGAGGACAAGAAGGGCCTGGAGCAGCTGTATATCCATGCCGAGCGCAACCAGGACATCGTGGTGGAGGTGGATGAGAGCCACTCCGTCGGGCACGACCGCAACAAGAGCATTGGCCATAACGAGACGGTAACCATTGGCAACAACCGCCTGCGCATCGTCAAGCAGGAAGACATCCTTTCGGTGGGCCAGCGCAAGACCGACAGCATCAGCCAGAGTTACGTGATCGAAGTGGGCGAAAACCTGCGCCTGGTCTGCGGCGAAAGCATCCTGGAGTTGAATGCCAGCGGGCAGATCAACCTCACCGGCGTAAACATCAGCTTCTATGCCAGCGGCGATGCCGAGATCAATACCAAAGGCGTGCTGCACCTCAATAACGGCGGCGGCCCTGGCGCCACGCCCGATGGACAGGGCCAGAAAACCAGCATCGACGCCAATATCAAAGCCGCGTTCCCCGCGCCGAAAAGCTCCTGACGAGACCCGTTTGCCATGACGTACCGAATCAACGAATTCCAGTTCCAACTGCCGGCGAGCGAGCTGCAGGATGCGACGATCAACATCCTCAAGTTCCCGGAGCTGGGCACATCCCTGATCGTCAGCCGCAGCCAACTGGCCGACGGCGAAACCCTGCACAGCAACTTCAATGACCAGCTCCAGCGCCTGGAAAAACAGGTGCAGGATCTGCGCTATCAACCGGGCGTGGACGTGCGCTTGGGCGCCGCGCAGGAAGTGGAAGGCATCGAGCTGCGCAGCCAGTTCAACAAGGGCAACGACAAGGTGTTCCAATACCAGCTGGCGCTGGTGATACCGGGCACGCGCAAGATGCTCGCCTTGAGTTATGTGAAGGCCGAGAAGCTTGGGGAGGCCGAAGCGGCGCATTGGGCGCTGATCAAGAACTCGCTGTCGTTCGACGCCATTTCCTAATGAGCTGCCTGCATGTCTGACGCGCTTTGGGCGGCCCGCATGGGCGATGCGCTCTCCCACACTTCGATGATGGCCGATATCCTCGGCGGTGTGCTGGAAGTGGCGGCCAACATCGCGATCACGGCGGTGGCGACGGCGGCGGTGGTTGCCGCCACCGGGATTACCGTGGCCACTGGCGGGCTCGGTTGCTTCCTGTTGGGCGCCGTGGTGGGCACGGTTGTCGGCCTGGCCATGAGCAAGACCGGCGCGGACAAAGGCTTATCGAATTTATGCGAAAGCTTCAGCAACGCCCTGTTTCCGCCCACGGTGCAGGCGAACATCCTCACCGGTTCCACCAACACCCTGACCAATAACATTCCGGCCGCTCGCGCCGCCGGGGCTATCACCTCTCACGTCGCACCCGCCGGCACTGAGCTGGAAGAGCACGCGCCCGAGCCAGAAGCCAGCTTCCTGGACATGGCCGAGAGCTTCTTCTCGCAGATGTGGCGCCCCACGGTTGCCACGCCTGCCCCAGGCGCCGAACCCAAGCCGCTGGATCAGGTGACGTGCACAAAACATCCACCGATGCCGCCGCAGTTTCTGGCCGAGGGTTCGGAAAAAGTCACCATCAATGGCCAACCGGCGGTGCGCAGCGGTGACCGCAGCACCTGCGATGCAACGGTGGTGTCGTCGGGGCTGATCTCCTCCAATGTGACCATTGGCGGCGGCTCGGTGGTGGTGCGCGAGATTCGCAGCGGCAAGACACCGGGCGTCGGGCTGGCGGTGACGGCGTTGCTGATGCTCAAGGGCGGCAAGGGCAAGTTCTTCAGCAAGTTGCCCTGCATGTTGATCGGCGGCGCGGCCTCGATGGCCGTCAGCAGTGCGATGGGGGCGATGGCCAACGCGGCGATGGGCTCGTCGAACCCGGTGCACGCGGCCACCGGCGCCAAGGTGCTGGGCGGTGACGAAGAGCTGGATTTCGTCCTGCCCGGCATCCTGCCGATTGATTGGCAGCGGTTCTACAACAGCCGTGACGAACGCACGGGCAGCCTGTTCGGCCCAGGCTGGAGCGTGCCGTATGAAGTCTGCGTCGCCATCCAGCCTCACCCCGACGGCGGTGAAACGCTGATCTACACCGATGAACAGGGTCGGCCTATCGACATGGGCAGCATCCCCCTGGGCGGCGCGGTGTTCAGCGCCGGTGAAGGGCTGGCCGTGCGCCGACATCTTAACGGGCAGTTGCTGATCGAGAGCGATGACGGCCTGTATCGTTTGTTCGAACCCTCCGCCAATCCGGCATTGCTGCGCCTCAGCCAGCTCGGCGACCGTAACGAAAACCGCATCTATGTCGATTATGACGACGCTGGGCGCCTGGTCCGACTGCGCGATACCTTCGATCTGGTGCAAGTGGAGTTGATCCGTGATCAAGGTCACGTGGTGCGGCTCGAACGGCTGTACCCGGACCAGCGCCGCGAAGTGCTGGTCAGCTATGGCTACGACGCTATCGGCAACCTGGCAGAGGTCCGCGATGCCACTGGCCAAGTGCAGCGCCGCTTCAGCTACGATGCTGGCCGGCGCATGATGGAGCACCAGCTACCGACCGGGTTGCGCTGTTTCTATGAGTGGGCCTTGGTTGAAAACGCGGAATGGCGCGTGGTCCGGCACTGGACCGACGAAGGCGACACCTACCAGTTCGACTATGACTTGCAGGCCGGTATCACGCGGATTACCGACGGCTTGCAACGCGTCAGTACCCGCCACTGGAACACCCAGCACCAGATCGTTCGGTACAGCGACAACCTCGGGCAAACCTGGCTGTTCGAGTGGAACGACGAACGCCAATTGCTCAGCGCCACCGATCCGCTGGGCGGGCGCTATACGTACAGCTACGACGATGCCGGCAACCTGATCGGCGAGACTGACCCGCTGGGCCGCAGCGACTCGACCTTGTGGCTTGAGCATTGGGCACTGCCGCTGGTGGAGACCGACGCCGCCGACAATAGCTGGGCGTATCGCTACGATCAGCGCGGCAACTGCATCGCCGAAACCGACCCGCTGGGCTATGTCACTCGCTATCGCTATGACGATCACGGCCAGCCCGTAGAAATTATCGACGCCACAGGCAAAAGCAAGAAGCTGCGCTGGAACCCGTTCGGGCAGTTGGTCGAGCACGTGGATTGCTCCGGCTACCCCACCCGCTTCAGCTACGACGAACGCGGCAATTTGCAGGTCATCACCGACGCCCTTGGCGAGCGCACCCTGTTCAGCTATGACGCCCAGGGGCGCCTGCTCAGCAGCCAATTGCCGGACGGGCGCACCGAGCAATACCAACGCAACACCAGCGGCCAACTGGTGGGTTACACCGACCCGGCCGGGCATACCACCCTGTACCAGCACAACCGTCGCGGCCAGGTGCGCCAGCGCATCGACGCCCATGGTCGGCAGGTGCAGTTCGGCTATGACAGCTATGGGCGCCTGCAAGCGCTGATCAACGAAAACGGTGAGCGTTATCGGTTTGCCTGGGACGCCGGCGATCGGTTGACCGAGCAGCAGGACCTGGATGGCAGCGCCAAGCGCTACCGCTACGATCCGCTGGACAATGTGATTGCGGTGAGCGCTGTACCGGCCCCGTATGGCAGTGGCTTGGCGGTCGTCCCCGAGACAGCGCCCGCGCCCATCGTCCATCGATTGGAGCGCGACGCCGTTGGCCGCCTGATCGCCAAGACCACCGACGATGGCCGCACGGACTACAGCTACGACGCCGTGGATCAGCTTACGGCGGTGACGTTCACCGACCTGCACGGCAACACCCAGGCCCTGAGCTTCGCCTACGACGCCCTTGGCCAGTTACTCACCGAACAGAGCTCAGCGGGCAGCCTGCACCACCACTACGACGAACTCGGCAACCTGATCCAGACCCAACTGCCCGACGGCCGCTGGCTCAACCGCCTGTACTACGGCAGCGGCCACCTGCATCAGATCAACCTCGATGGCCAGGTGATCAGCGACTTCGAACGCGACCGCCTGCACCGCGAAGTGCTGCGCACCCAAGGTCAGCTCAGCACCCGCAGCGAATACGACCGCAGCGGCCGCCTGCGCGCACGTCAACGTCGCCTGGCGGGCCAACCATCGCTGTTACCGGCAGCCGCACAAAAACAATTCGAATACGACCCCGCCGACAACCTGATCGGCAAACTCGACCAGCAGCCCGCCACACAACACCGCCAACTGCTGCACTACGACGCCACCGGCCGCATCATCGCCAGCCAGGACAACCTGCACGGCCAACGCGAAACCTTCGCCTACGACGCCGCCGCCAACCTGCTCGACGGCCCGCAGGCGGGTGCCGGGTTAGTGGTGCATAACAAGCTGCTGACTTATCAGGACAAGCGTTATCGCTATGACGCCTTTGGCCGCACAATCGAAAAACGCAGCACCGCGCGCGGCCTGCAACGCTTTGCCTACGACGCCGAAAGCCGCCTGATCGAAGTACGCAATGAAAACGGCAGCGTGGTCAGAATGACCTACGACCCGCTGGGCCGACGCATCGCGAAAACCGAGCACGGCGGTGACGGGTATCCGCTGGGGGAAACGCGTTTTGTGTGGGATGGCTTGCGGTTGTTGCAGGAGCATAGACACAGTCAGACCAGTCTTTACATCTACCAAGACGAAGGCTACGAGCCTATTGCCCGCATTGACGGCAGCGGGCCTCTGCAAAAAATCCGCTACTACCACAACGACCTGAACGGCTTGCCGGAACAACTCACCGAAGCGGATGGGCACACAGTTTGGCAGGCGACGTATCGGGTGTGGGGCAACACACTGGAAGAGGTGCGCGAGCCTTATTACATTGAAGAGCAGAACCTGCGGTTTCAGGGGCAGTATCTGGATCGGGAGACGGGGCTGCACTACAACACGTTCAGGTTTTATGATCCGGATGTGGGGCGGTTTACTACGCCGGATCCGATTGGGTTGGCGGGAGGGTTGAACCTCTATCAATATGCGCCGAATCCCTTTACTTGGATTGATCCGTGGGGATGGGCTTGCAAAAGTGCAGTCAGCGGTAATAAAGGTCGGACCAAGGCGATTCATGACTTGAAACGGAACGGGTTCAAGGTCGTAGCTGAAGAAGTCACCATGAAGGTAAACGGAAAACGTATTCGGGCTGACTTCGTCGCCAAGGACCGTAACGGTAAGTTACATGTATTTGAAGTTAAACATGGCACTGGAAAGCTAACTCCTAACCAAACAGACTCCAAGGTCTTCGACATGACCAAGCCGGCCAACACCACACAACACTTGGGAGGTGGCACGATCAAGCCCTCCGCTGGAACGAAGGGATCGTTCAAGGTTGATACCAAAGGCAAACCGGGCGTTCCGCTGGGTGGAAAAGGCGCACAGCACAACGCAACCTTCAATCTTCTAATCTACAAGTGAATAACATGAGCCTTGAAGTTCGTAAAAATATGGAAGTGGAATTACTGGCAGCGCTGAAGCAAATAACCTCTCCCCACTTCAACCTAAAGGCAAGCAAAAATAAAATTAGCCTACTGGCAGAAAAAGAAAAATTTGGAGAAATCTATCTCCAGCATTTGACAAAAGCCGATGGCTACTATGCCGGAATGGAGATCTATACGTGTGAGGCATTTAGCTTCTGTAAAAACCAGTCTCCTCCCTATCAAAGCCGGCTGTTCAACACATCATTTTTATCGAAGAGCTCTTTGTCGGAAGAAACAAAACAGTTCGGCGACGAGTTGGGCGGAATCATCAAAACTCCGTCAGCTCAGGATATAAATGCTACAGTCAAAAAAATCAGTGACCGGCTAAGTTTATATTTCCTGTCAAAGGCAGAAAACTGCATCTTGGGTACGACGAAATTAATTGATGATGTGTTGTCCGAACCCGACAGCTATGCATTCCCATTTCTAACGATCCTCTTTGTCGCACATAAAAACAATATGAGCCTGGATTCGGATGTAATGAGAAAAGTGCTCGCAATGAAATCGATCCTCGGGAACAAGAAATTCGACTTAGAGTTAGCAAATAAAATTTTATAAACCTCAGCCAGATCATTATTAAAAATAACATGAAAAGTAAATAAATCAGGGCGAATTTATTTAATAACTGCACAACCAAATAGGCAATTAAATAAATTCACTCCCTTTTTTCGAGAGAACTGGATGACTAACAACCCGCTAAAGAAACTCAAGCCTTGGCGCTGTTCATGACTGGAGGATCCCGCCGACTTTATCGGGCCGGCTGAGCAGCCTAAATATTAGTAAGGATTATTGTATGAAAGACTTGGCAGATGAGAATCCTGACCTCGCAGAAAAGATCATGAACATTATGGCGTCAGGTAATGATCTCGATGACCAGAACAAAAAATCTGAAGCCCAGGCTATGTATCAGCAGGCATGGAATTTACTTCCTGAGCCAAAGCTTGAGTGGACGCCTCTGTCATCATGGGTCACAGGTTCTTTTTTCAATCTTTACTTTGACAGCGGTGATTTCACGGCAGCTGAACAGTGGGCGCAGAAAACGTTGGATGGGCGCGAGTCCGATATTGATACGGGTCCATTGATCAATTTGGGAATGGCATTTCTAGAGTTAGAAAGAAAGGCCGATGCATTTAAGTGCTTTGATGAAGCTTATAACTTTGGTAAAGCACGAGCTTTTCAAGACCGCCCCAAAAAATATCTGAATTTCTATTTGGATGAGAAAAAGAAGGGCCATTGATTTAACCCCACAAAAAATGGGCACCCAACCCCGTCGGCGTGCCCACTTTTCCTACCACCCCGCCTCCCTTCGGACGGTACTGCGCTTACGGGTTGACGCTGTCTTTGAGCGACTTGCCCGGCTTGAACGCAACGGTATTGCTGGCCTTGATCTTCACAGGCTCGCCGGTTTGCGGGTTTTTGCCGGTGCGGGCGCCGCGGTGGCGTTGCAGGAAGGTGCCGAAGCCTACCAGGGTGACGCTGTCCTTGCGGTGCAGGGCGCCGGTGATTTCTTCGAGAATGGCGTTGAGGACGCGGTTGGCCTGCTCTTTGGTGAGATCCGCTTTTTCAGCGATGGCGGCTGCGAGTTCGGGTTTACGCATAAGTGAAGCCTCTTTGACGGTTTTTTGTTGTTATGTCCGTGCCGCTCTCTGACGGAGCGGCGCCCAAAGCGCCGCAGGCTCTACTCTGCGGCAGACGGGAGTGAGGATGGCATGCCCTCGCACGCTCCGCCAGTCTCGCGGCGACCTTTCTAGAGGGAAAAATGTGCTTATTCCGACAGAACGACCGGTATTTACGCCAGCAACGGCGGAAGTTCTTTGTTGAGCGCGAGTTTTTCCATCACGGCGGTGCCAGTCAGCGCATAGCCCAGCAGGCGGCCACTGGCGTCGCGGCACAGCGCCTTGATATCGCCACCCTGCCCTTCGACATTCCACACCCCTTCGGTGCCGCGTGGCGGTGGGGAAACCACCAACGGGCACACCGGTGTTTTTACGGTGACCGGCATCGGGCCATAGCTGACGGCGGTGGCGTTGCCGGCCAGCGTCTGGGCCAGGGCGCGCGCGCAGGTCATCAGAGGCATGACGTACAACAGATTGAGGCCGTCCACCTCGGCGCAGTCGCCCAGGGCGTAGATGTTGGCGTGGGAGGTCTTGAGGTGGCGGTCCACCATGATTCCACGGTTGACCTGCAGGCCCGCCGCGGCTGCCAGGTCGATGCGCGGGCGTAGACCGATGGCCGAGACCACCAGGTCGCAACGGATCACTTCACCGTCCGACAGATGCGCTTCCAGGCCGTCGGCCGTGCGATGTAGGCGGTTGAGCACCGGACCCAGATGGAAGCGTGCGCCAAGGCTTTCCAGGCCGGCTTGCACCGCCGCAGCCGCAGCCGGGTGCAGCAGAGTGGGCATGACTTGCTCGCACGGCGCGACCAGATCGATCTCATAACCACCCAGGATCAGGTCATTGGCGAATTCGCAGCCGATCAGGCCGGCGCCGAGCAGCAGTACGCGGCGCTTGCCGGCAGCGGCGGCGCGAAAACGTGCATAGTCTTCCAGGTCGTTGATCGGGAAAATCAGCTCGGCGGCGTCGCCCTCGACCGGTACGCGCACGGTTTCGGCGCCCCAGGCCAGGATCAGGTCACGGTAAGCCACCGCTTCCTCGCCGATCCACAGGCGCTTGTGGCCAGGGTCGATGCCGCTGACGCGGGTATGGGTGCGCACTTCGGCCTTGAGTTGCTCGGCCATGGCGCCCGGTTCAGCCATGCTCAGGCCATCGGCTTCCTTGTTCTTGCCAAAGCCGGTGGAGAGCATGGGCTTGGAGTAGGAGCGCCCGTCATCCGCGGTGATCAGCAGCAATGGGGTTTCGCTGTCGAGCTTGCGAAACTCCCGGGCCACGTTGTAGCCGGCCAATCCTGTGCCGATGATCACGACAGGTGCGTTCATTCCTTTCTCCTTGTAGTACGTTTCTTAAATTTCAGATCAGCCGATTTGGATCATTTCGAAATCCATTTTGCCCACGCCGCAATCCGGGCACAGCCAGTCTTGCGGGACGTCCTCCCAACGCGTGCCCGGCGCGATGCCATCATCAGGCCAGCCGTCTGCTTCGTTGTAGATAAGGCCGCAGACGATACATTGCCACTTCTTCATTACTTACTTCCTCAAGGTCCAGGCAAATTGGCCGGCGGTCGATGGATCCAGCATTGCCACGCGGCTCAGGGCGTTTTGTACTGACCGGGGCGTGCAGATGCAAGCGTCATCGACTCAACGGGCCGGTTGAGCCCGGCAAAAGACCGGGACGCCATGGTAAGCTCGCCGCCTCTTTTACTGCCCATACCGACTCGCCGTGCCGCACTCAATCGCCCGCCCCGCTGCTTGCCAATGGCTGCCCCAGAGCCTTCTGAACCCTGCGCCCGCGCCGTTGACCCTCGACTGGTTGTTCGACGAAGGCTCACTGACGCGGCGACTGACCGAGCTGTCCAACGAGGGCTTCAGCGTCACGCCGCTGTTCGAAGGCTGGCAGCCGCTACGCGAGGATGAGTGTGTTGCGCTGCAGCTGGCGCCGGCCAGTATCGGCTGGGTACGCGAGGTGTATTTGCGCGGGCACGGCCAACCCTGGGTGTTTGCCCGCAGCGTGGCGGCGCGCAGCGCCTTGCAGGGCGATGGGCTGCAGATGGACGAATTGGGCAGCCGTTCGCTGGGTGAGTTGCTGTTCTGCGACCGCGCGTTCACCCGCCAGGCCATTGAAGTGTGCCGCTACCCCCGGCACTGGCTGCCCGCGGCGGATCAGGCCGATGGGTTGTGGGCCCGCCGCTCACGTTTCGACCGCGGCGCATTGAGCGTGCTGGTGGCGGAAATCTTCCTGCCGAGCTTCTGGCATGCGCTGCATGATCCTTCGGAGAACCGCTGATGTATCAACGCCTGCTCCAATCCTTCAACCGCCTGAATCCCAGGGCCTGGGACTTCATTCAATTAACCCGCATGGACAAGCCCATCGGCATTTACCTGCTGCTGTGGCCGACGCTATGGGCGCTGTGGATTGCCGGCGAGGGCTCGCCGTCCTTGGCCAATATCGTGATTTTCGTGCTGGGCGTGACGCTGACGCGCGCTGCCGGCTGCGTGATCAATGACTGGGCCGACCGCAAGGTTGACGGGCACGTGAAACGCACCGCGCAACGCCCGTTGGCCAGCGGCAAAATCAGTTCCAAAGAAGCGCTGGTGTTCTTTGCGGTCCTGATGCTGATCAGTTTCCTGCTGGTATTGCTGACCAATGCCACAACCATCTGGCTGTCCCTTGGCGGCCTGGCGCTAGCGGTCAGCTATCCCTTTATGAAGCGTTACACCTATTACCCGCAGGTGGTGCTGGGGGCCGCGTTTTCCTGGGGCATGCCGATGGCATTCACCGCCGAAACCGGCCATCTGCCCGCCACCGCTTGGCTGCTGTATATCGCCAACCTGCTGTGGACGGTGGCCTATGACACTTATTACGCCATGACTGACCGGGATGACGATCTGAAAATCGGCGTTAAATCCACCGCGATTCTGTTTGGCGATGCCGACCGCGCAATCATCCTGACCTTGCAAGGTCTTTCACTGGCGTGCCTGCTGCTGGCCGGCGCGCGCTTCGAATTGGGCGGCTGGTTCCACTTGGGGCTGCTGGCGGCTGCGGGGTGTTTTGCCTGGGAGTTCTGGTACACCCGCGATCGCGATCGCCTCAAATGTTTCAAGGCGTTTTTGCACAACCACTGGGCGGGGCTGGCGATTTTTGTCGGGATTGTGGCGGATTACGGGTTTCGCTGAGTTTTGCGGTGTTTGGCAGGGACTCATCGGGGGCAAGCCCCCTCCCACATTTGACTGTATTCACACACCAAGTGGTGGGAGGGGGCTTGCCCCCGATGGCTTGAGCAGCGCCCAACGATCAGGGCTTGATCACATGCCACGCGCCACCCTTGCCATCGCCGGTCTTGTCACCGGCCTTTTTGTCATCCTTGTAGGTGTACACCGGCTTGCCTTTGTAGGCCCACTGGCTGGTCTGGTCGTCACGGGTGATGACCTTCCAATCGCCCGTCGCCGTGTCGGTGGACTCAGCCTTCAGCGGCGGCCAATTGGTCGCGCACTTGTCATTGCACACTGAATTGCCGTCGGCGTCCTTGTCGAAGGTATAGAGAGTCATGCCTTTGTGATCCACCAACATCCCACCTTGGGTCATCGCCGGCTCCGCCGCGAATGCTAGGCCGGGCAGGGTCAACGCCGCCGCTACCAACAGGGCTTTCCAGAAAACAGTGCTGTGAGTCATCGGAACCTTCCTTTTGTGGTTGTCAGGATTCGGACTCAAAGGGTAGTCCAGAGTGCCGTGAATTGCCCAAGCGACTAAATTACTGTCACACGACTGCAATAATTCCGTTATCTAATGCGGCGCAAGACAGTTAAATGACAAGAGGATTTTTGAGCATGGTTGGCAGGAGCATTCTGATTGTTGACGACGAAGCGCCCATTCGCGAAATGATCGCCGTTGCGTTGGAAATGGCCGGCTATGACTGCCTGGAGGCCGAGAACTCCCAGCAGGCCCATGCCATTATCGTCGACCGCAAGCCGGACCTGATCCTGCTCGACTGGATGCTACCCGGCACCTCCGGCATCGAGCTGGCCCGCCGCCTCAAGCGCGATGAGCTGACCGGGGATATCCCGATCATCATGCTTACCGCCAAGGGCGAAGAGGACAACAAGATCCAGGGCCTGGAAGTCGGTGCCGATGACTACATCACCAAACCCTTTTCCCCACGGGAACTGGTCGCCCGACTCAAGGCTGTGTTGCGCCGTGCCGGCCCTACCGACGGCGAAGCGCCTATTGAAGTCGGTGGCCTGCTGCTGGACCCGATCAGCCACCGCGTGACCATCGATGGCAAACCGGCCGAGATGGGCCCTACCGAATACCGTCTGCTGCAATTTTTCATGACTCACCAAGAGCGCGCCTACACCCGCGGCCAACTGTTGGACCAAGTGTGGGGCGGCAACGTATACGTGGAGGAGCGCACCGTGGACGTGCATATCCGCCGCCTGCGCAAAGCCTTGGGCGATGCTTACGAGAATCTGGTACAAACCGTGCGCGGTACCGGCTATCGGTTTTCAACCAAGGGTTGAACCGCAAGCGGTCAGCTACAAGCGGCAAGAGATGCCGCATCGCTCTAACTTGAAGCTTGCAGCTTGAAACTTGAAGCTGCCCCCCAAGGACGTATTTTCAAGTGAATTCGAATTGGCATGGCACCTTGATCCGCCACATGCTCCTGTTGGTCACCGGCTGCCTGTTGGTGGGCCTGATCAGTGGCTATTACGGCTGGAGCCTGGCCATCGGCATCGGCTTGTACTTGGGCTGGACCCTCAAACAACTCCTTCGCCTGCATGAATGGCTGCGCCAGCACAAACCCGACGAAGCGCCACCCGACGGCTATGGCCTGTGGGGCGAGGTGTTCGACAGCATCTACCACCTGCAACGCCGCGACCAGCGGGTGCGCGGGCGTCTGCAAGCGGTGATCGACCGCGTGCAGGAGTCCACCGCCGCGTTGAAAGACGCGGTAATCATGCTCGACAGCGATGGCAACCTGGAATGGTGGAACCGCGCCGCCGAGACCCTGCTGGGCCTCAAGACGCCCCAGGACAGCGGCCAGCCGGTGACCAACCTGGTGCGCCACCCGCGCTTCAAGGAATATTTCGAGCAGGACAATTACGACGAAGCGCTGGAAATCCCCTCGCCCACCAACGACCGGGTGCGCATCCAGCTATACCTGACGCGCTATGGCAACAACGAACACCTGATGCTGGTACGCGATGTCACGCGCATCCATCAGCTGGAACAGATGCGCAAGGACTTCGTCGCCAACGTCTCCCACGAGTTGCGCACACCATTGACGGTGATCTGCGGATACCTGGAGACGCTGTTGGACAACGTCGACGAGATCAATCCGCGCTGGGGCCGCGCCTTGCAACAGATGCAGCAGCAGGGCTCACGCATGCAGACCCTGCTCAACGACCTGCTGCTGCTGGCCAAGTTGGAAGCCACCGATTACCCCTCGGACAACCAGCCCGTGGCGGTCCCGAGCCTGTTGAAAACCATCAAGAATGACGCTCTGGCCCTGTCGGGCGAGCGCGGGCAGCAGATCAGCCTGGAGGCCGACCCGGCGGTGCTGCTCAAGGGCAGCGAGGGCGAGTTGCGCAGCGCGTTCTCCAACCTGGTGTTCAACGCGGTGAAATACACCCAGGACCAGGGCACCATTCGCATCCGTTGGTGGGCCGATGAGCAAGGCGCACACCTGAGCGTGCAGGACTCCGGCATCGGCATCGACGCTAAGCACCTGCCGCGCCTGACCGAACGTTTCTACCGTGTCGACTCCAGCCGCAACTCCAATACCGGCGGCACCGGGCTCGGCCTGGCGATCGTCAAACACGTTCTGCTGCGCCACCGCGCGCGCCTGGAGATCAGCAGCGTGCTGGGGCATGGCAGTACGTTCACCTGCCACTTTCCACCCGCTCAGATGACCCGTTCGCGGGCCATCGGCCTAGATGAATAACCCAAAAACGCCATAAGACTAATGTGGGAGGGGGCTTGCCCCGATGACCACAGGTATCTACACATCTTCGGCGTAAACATAACTCGAGAAAATAAGGTTGTTGTGGTGAGCAGGCTTGCCCTGCGCTGGGCTGCGAAGCAGCCCCATTCCAGGCGATGTGGTTTTATCTGGCAAAGCGAGGCGCCTGGGTTTGGGGCCGCTTCGCAGCCCAGCGCGGGGCAAGCCCGCTCTCCACAGAGTTATCTGTGAGCCTTTTAGATTTGTGTAGATACCTATGCCCCGAGGGCGGGAAGACAGTCAACTTATCCATAACTGATCCACCGCCATCGGGGGCAAGCCCCCTCACACAATGGATCTTCAGTGCCTTGGGAAGTAGATTCCACGCCCCGCCCGGCACCGAGCACTAGGCAAGCGCCCCGTCAGCCGCTACATTGGCCGACTTGCGCCTGCCTTTCAGGCCCGCCTGACACCCCTTACTGAACACACGGAACCTGCACAACTCCATCATGGACCCTTCCCCTGGTATCACCCTCGCGACACTCTTCGCCGATTTCGGCATGATCCTCTTTGCACTGATCCTGGTACTGCTCAACGGTTTCTTCGTTGCGGCCGAGTTCGCCATGGTCAAACTGCGAGCCACCCGGGTCGAGGCCATCGCCCACACGAACGGCTGGCGCGGGCAGATCCTGCGCACCGTACACAGCCAGCTCGACGCGTACCTGTCGGCCTGCCAGCTGGGTATCACCCTCGCCTCCCTGGGCCTGGGCTGGGTCGGTGAGCCGGCGTTTGCGCACATCCTGGAGCCGTTGCTGGGCGCGGTGGGCGTTGAGTCGCCGGAAGTGATCAAGGGCGTGTCGTTCTTTGCGGCATTTTTCGTGATTTCCTACCTGCACATCGTGGTCGGCGAGCTGGCGCCCAAGTCTTGGGCCATTCGCAAGCCCGAGTTGCTGTCGCTGTGGACGGCCGTGCCGCTGTATCTGTTTTACTGGGCCATGTACCCGGCTATCTATCTGCTCAACGCCAGCGCCAACGCGATCCTGCGTATCGCCGGCCAAGGCGAGCCTGGCCCGCACCACGAACACCATTACAGCCGCGAAGAACTCAAGCTGATCCTGCATTCCAGCCGTGGCCAGGACCCGAGCGACCAAGGCATGCGAGTGCTGGCCTCGGCCGTGGAAATGGGCGAGTTGGAAGTGGTGGACTGGGCCAATTCCCGCGAAGACCTGGTGACTCTGGACTTCAACGCGCCGCTCAAGGAAATCCTCGCGCAGTTCCGCCGCCACAAATTCAGCCGCTACCCGGTGTATGACGCCGAGCGCAATGAGTTCGTCGGCCTGCTGCATATCAAGGATCTGCTGCTGGAGCTGGCGGCGCTGGACCATATCCCCGAATCGTTCAACCTGGCCGAGCTGACCCGCCCGCTGGAGCGCGTATCCCGGCACATGCCGCTGTCTCAGTTGCTGGAGCAGTTCCGCAAAGGCGGCGCACACTTTGCGCTGGTGGAAGAAGCCGACGGCAAGGTCATTGGCTACCTGACCATGGAAGACGTGCTGGAGGTGCTGGTCGGCGATATCCAGGACGAACACCGCAAGGCCGAACGCGGCATCCTCGCGTATCAGCCGGGCAAGCTGCTGGTACGCGGCGATACCCCGCTGTTCAAGGTGGAACGCCTGCTGGGCGTGGACCTGGACCACATCGAAGCCGAGACCCTGGCCGGGCTGATCTACGACACGCTCAAGCGCGTGCCGGAGGAAGAGGAAGTGCTGGAGGTCGAAGGGCTGCGGATCATCATCAAGAAGATGAAAGGTCCGAAGATCGTACTGGCCAAGGTGCTGCTGCTGGATTGACCGTCAGTTGCCCAACGCAAAGTTGGGCAACGCGCCCACCGGCTGGTTGAACTCATACGGGATCGACACCAGCCCCGCTTCGGTGGCGCGTTGAACCACAAAATGCAGATGAGGCCCGCTGCTGTTGCCGGTATTGCCGGACAACCCCAGCGGGCTGCCAACCACCACACGCTGACCCACCTTCACACTGACCGAACCCTGCCGTAGATGCAGATAGACACCCTGGGTGCCGTCGTCGTGCTGGACGCGCACGAAATTGCCCGACGCATCACCGCCCCGCCCCGCCTGCTGATTTTCGGTCTTCACCACCACACCGCCCCGCGCGGCAATGATCGGCGTGCCCTCGGGCATGGCGATGTCCATGGCGTAGCGGCTCTTGGGATCGGTATGGCTGAAGCTGCCGTTAGGTCCCTGGGTCAAACGGAACGGCCCGCCACGCCACGGCAACGGGTAGCGATAAGCATGCGGGGTGTCACGAGGTATGGGCTCCTGCGGTAGCGGCCTGTGTACGCGCTCAACGCTGCGCTGCTGAATCACGAACGCCTGGGCGCCGGGGGTATGCCAGTCGCTGTAAATCACCACGCCATTGGCATCGATGGACTTATACAGCGTCATGGCCAGGGTCGACGGCGCGGCCGTTACCAGCGCGCCGCACAACAGCAGGCGAATGAACATGGCGTGCACCTGTCGGGATGACTGAACGGCAGGCTAACAAGGGTTCATGACAATCTTGTAGCCCGCTTACGACAGGTATTGCGCTGGTCCTACGGGTTACGCACCCGGCACAAAGTGCTTCTGCGCCGTGCCCCGTGCGATCAGGCGCGAGATGTAGTCCATCTTCTGCGCGTCCTGATCGATGAAGCGGAAAGTCAGTTGCAGCCAGTCGCTGTCCGGCCTCGGCTCAAAGGCGACGACGGCGTGCAGGTAGCCGTTAAGGCGCGCCACTTCGGCGTTGTCGCCTTGCTCCAGGTCCAGCACCGCGCTTTCCAGTACTTGCGGCAGGACTTCACCACGGCGCACCACCAACAGCGCTTCCTTGATGCTCAGCGCCTTGATGACGCATTGCTGGGTGCCGCTGGACAGCCGCAGTTGGCCCTGGCCACGGCCCGCTTGGGCAGATGCAGATGCAGATGCAGATGCAGCCGGGGCTTTTACCGGCTGCGTATTGAGCAGGCCGCGATTGGGCGTCGCAGCGGCCGCGGGGGCAGCCTTGATGGCTTCGGGCTTGCCGCCGGTCAGGGCGCTGAGGGAGTCGTTGCCGAAAGCCGAATTCATCTTGGTCGGCGCACTGGCGACCAACGCATCGAGGCGACCGACTTTGTGCAGGGCCTGCTTGACCTTGTTCAGCAACTGCTCGTTGGTGAACGGTTTGCTGACGTACCCGGACACACCGGCCTGGATCGCCTGGACCACGTTTTCCTTATCGCCACGGCTGGTCACCATCACGAACGGCATGGCTTTGAGATGGGTCTGTTCGCGGCACCAGGTCAGCAGCTCCAAGCCGGACATTTCCGGCATTTCCCAGTCGCACAGCACCAGGTCGAAGGTCTCGCGCATCAGAATGGCCTGGGCCTTTTTGCCGTTCACCGCATCTTCAATCTTGATCCCAGGGAAGTAGTTGCGCAGGCACTTCTTCACCAGGTCGCGAATAAACGAGGCGTCATCCACCACCAATACACTGACTTTACTCATCGACCCTTTATCCTATAAAAACCGCGGCACGCAGAACGCCTAACTGATGGCATTTTGCCAAAACTCTGTAGTCACGTCGGGACTTTCTTTCACCCGCCGCGCAAATAATTCAGCTGCCACAAACAAAAACGCCCGACCAAAGGCCGGGCGTTAATTTCTCGGGCAACCTTACTTATCGTCAGTTTCGCCCGGAACATTAGGTATTTGATCGGTTGAGCCTTCAACTTCGGCTTTCATGCGTTTGAGCCCCATGTGCCGCACGTCGGTACCGCGCACCAGGTAAATCACCAGCTCCGAGATGTTGCGCGCGTGGTCGCCGATGCGCTCCAGCGAACGCAGCACCCAGATAATGCTCAAGACCCGCGAGATAGAGCGCGGGTCTTCCATCATGTAGGTGGCCAGCTCACGCAGCGCGGTTTTGTACTCGCGGTCGATGACTTTGTCGTACTGGGCCACGGACAGCGCCAGCTCGGCGTCGAAACGGGCAAAGGCGTCGAGGGCATCACGCACCATGTTGCGCACCTGGTCGCCAATGTGGCGAACTTCCACGTAACCGCGCGGCGCTTCGCCTTCTTCGCAGAGTTGGATGGCACGGCGCGCGATCTTGGTGGCTTCGTCGCCGATCCGCTCAAGATCGATCACGGATTTGGAAATGCTGATGATCAATCGCAGGTCGGATGCCGCCGGCTGTCGACGGGCCAGAATGCGCAGGCATTCTTCGTCGATGTTGCGCTCCATCTGGTTGATCTGGTCGTCGATTTCACGCACTTGCTGGGCCAGGCCCGAGTCGGCCTCGATCAGGGCGGTGACGGCGTCGTTGACTTGCTTCTCCACCAGCCCGCCCATCGCCAGGAGGTGGCTGCGCACTTCCTCAAGCTCGGCGTTGAACTGCGCGGAGATGTGATGGGTAAGGCCTTCTTTGCTAATCATGTTGGCGTCCTTGGAGCGTCCGGTAAGGTGCGGAGAACCGCAGCGTCAGTGCAATGAGAACCACAGCGTCCTAGCCATAGCGACCGGTGATGTAGTCTTCGGTCTGTTTCTTTGCCGGATTGGTGAACAGGGTATCGGTGTCGCCGAACTCCACCAGCTTGCCCATGTACATGAACGCGGTGTAATCGGAAACCCGCGCCGCCTGCTGCATGTTGTGGGTCACGATGACGATGGTGAACTTGGATTTAAGCTCGTAGATCAGTTCTTCCACTTTCAGCGTCGAGATCGGGTCCAGCGCCGAGCAGGGTTCGTCGAGCAACAACACTTCCGGCTCCACGGCGATGGTCCGCGCGATCACCAGACGTTGTTGCTGGCCGCCGGACAAACCGAGCGCCGAATCGTGCAGGCGGTCCTTGACCTCATCCCACAGCGCCGCGCCCTTGAGTGCCCACTCGACCGCTTCGTCAAGAATGCGCTTCTTGTTGATGCCCTGGATGCGCAGGCCGTAGACCACGTTTTCGTAGATGGTCTTGGGGAACGGGTTGGGCTTCTGGAATACCATGCCCACCCGGCGACGCAGCTCGGCCACGTCCTCGCCCTTGCGGTAGATGTTGCTGCCATAGAGGTTGATGGCACCTTCCACGCGGCAGCCGTCCACCAGGTCGTTCATGCGGTTGAAGGTGCGCAGCAGGGTGGACTTGCCGCAGCCCGACGGGCCGATGAAGGCGGTCACGCGCTGCTTGGGAATGTTCATGCTGACGTCGAACAGCGCCTGCTTTTCACCGTAGTACAGGCTCAGGCCCGGCACTTCGATGGCCACGGTTTCTTGAGCCAGGCTCAGGCTCTGCTTGTCGCGACCCAAGGCAGACATGTTGATGCCGTGGGAATGGGTTTCATGTTGCATGGGATGCTCCCTGTGCTGTTGTGTGGGAGGGGGCTTGCCCCCGATAGCGGTGCATCAGGAACATGTGTGCTGGCTGGCACACCGCAATCGGGGGCAAGCCCCCTCCCACAAATAAGTCCGCGTTCAATTCAGATCAGCTGTCCAACGCCTTGTACTTCTCGCGCAGGTGGTTACGAATCCACACCGCCGACAGGTTGAGCGTGGCGATCACCAGTACCAGCAGCAGCGCGGTGGCGTACACCAGCGGTCGCGCGGCTTCGACGTTGGGGCTCTGGAAGCCGACGTCATAAATATGGAAGCCCAGGTGCATGATCTTTTGATCCAGGTGCAAGTACGGGTAGTTGCCGTCCAGCGGCAGCGACGGCGCCAGTTTCACCACACCTACCAGCATCAGCGGCGCCACTTCACCGGCGGCACGGGCCACGGCGAGGATCATGCCGGTCATCATGGCCGGGCTGGCCATCGGCAGTACGATTTTCCACAGCGTTTCCGCCTTCGTCGCGCCCAGGGCCAGGGACCCTTCGCGCACTGTCCGCGGGATCCGCGCCAGGCCTTCCTCGGTGGCTACGATCACCACCGGCACCGCCAGCAGCGCCAGGGTCAGCGAGGCCCACAACAGGCCCGGGGTGCCGAAGGTCGGCGCCGGCAGGGCTTCGGCGAAGAACAGCCGGTCAACCGAACCCCCCAATACATACACGAAGAAGCCCAGGCCGAACACGCCGTAGACGATGGCCGGTACACCGGCCAGGTTGTTCACGGCGATCCGGATAATGCGGGTCAGGGTGTTCTGCTTGGCGTACTCGCGCAGATACACCGCTGCCAGCACACCGAACGGGGTCACGATCATCGCCATGATCAGCGTCATCATCACGGTGCCGAAGATAGCCGGGAAGATCCCGCCTTCGGTGTTGGCTTCCCGTGGGTCATCGCTGAGGAATTCCCAGACCTTGCTGAAGTAGAAGCCGATCTTGGTCATGGTGCCCATGGCGTTCGGCTGGTAAGCGTGCACCACTTTGCCGATGCCGATTTCCACTTCCTTGCCGTTGGCGTCACGGGCCGTCAGCGCATCGCGGTTGAACTGGGCGTGCAGGTCGGCCAGGCGTGCTTCGATGTCTTGGTAGCGCGCATTCAGCTCGGCGCGGTCGGCGTCCATGTCGGCCTGGGCGGCGGCGTCGAGCTTGCCTTCCAGTTCCAGTTTACGGCCGTGCAGGCGGATACGTTCCAGGCCGGCGTTGATTGCGCCGATGTCGGTTTTTTCCAGGCTCTTGAGCTGAGCGGCCAGCTTGTTGACGCGGTCGACCCGGGCCTGCAGCTCCGGCCACGCGGCCTCGCCTTCTGCGATGACCTTGCCGTCCTGCTTGACGTTGACCAGGGTGCCGTAGAAGTTGCCCCACTCACGACGCTCAATCGCCATCAGCTCTTTAGGCTTGGTCTGGTCCTTCAACCACTCGCCGACGATCCAGGTGAAGTCGTTGCCGTTCAGGTCGCGGTTACCGACCTTGATCAGCTCGCGGGTCATGAACTCCGGGCCTTCGTCGGGCACCGGCAGACCGGCGCTTTTAAGGCGCTCGCGCGGCACTTCTTCTTTCTGCACCACTTCGCCTATGACGATGTGGTTGGCCTGGCCAGGCACGCTGTAGTTGGCCTGGATCAGGTCGGCCGGCCAGAAGTGGCCCAGGCCCCGCACCGCGATCACGGCCAACAGGCCAATGGTCATGATGACCGCGATGGACACCGCGCCACCGCTGATCCAGACGCCAGGGGCGCCGCTCTTGAACCATCCATTCAGGGAGTTCTGTTTCACAGACTTCTACCTTTCTTAAAGCGACGAGTATTTCTTGCGCAGACGCTGACGAATCAGCTCCGCGAGGGTGTTCATGATGAAGGTGAACAGCAGCAGTACCAGCGCCGAGAGGAACAGCACACGGTAGTGACTGCCGCCCACTTCCGACTCGGGCATTTCCACCGCGACGTTGGCCGCCAGGGTGCGCAGGCCTTCGAACAGGTTCATCTCCATCACCGGGGTGTTGCCGGTGGCCATCAGCACGATCATGGTCTCGCCGACGGCGCGGCCCATGCCGATCATCAGCGCCGAGAAGATGCCCGGGCTAGCGGTGAGGATCACCACGCGAGTCATGGTCTGCCACGGCGTGGCGCCCAGGGCCAGGGAGCCCAGGGTCAGCCCGCGCGGCACGCTGAACACGGCGTCTTCGGCGATGGAGTAGATGTTCGGAATCACCGCAAAACCCATGGCCAAGCCCACCACCAGAGCGTTGCGCTGGTCGTAGGTGATGCCCAGGTCGTGGGAGATCCACATGCGCATGTCGCCGCCGAAGAACCAGGTTTCCAGGTACGGGCTCATGTACAGCGACAGCCAGCCCACGAACAGGATCACCGGGATCAGGATCGCGCTTTCCCAACCGTCGGGTACACGCAGACGCAGGGATTCAGGCAGGCGACTGAAGATAAAACCAGCCACCAGGATGCCAATCGGCAACAACATCAGCAGGCTGAAAATCCCCGGTAGATGCCCTTCGACATACGGCGCCAGGAACAGACCGGCGAAGAAGCCCAGGATCACCGTCGGCATTGCTTCCATCAGCTCGATCACCGGCTTGACCTTGCGACGCAGGCTCGGCGCCATGAAGTAGGCGGTGTAGATCGCCGCCGCAACGGCCAGCGGCGCGGCCAGCAGCATGGCGTAGAACGCAGCCTTGAGCGTGCCGAAAGTCAGCGGCGCCAGGCTCATCTTGGGTTCGAAATCGGTGTTGGCGGCGGTCGATTGCCAGACGTACTTAGGCTCGTCGTAGTTCTCGTACCAGACCTTGCTCCACAACGCGCTCCAGGAGACTTCCGGGTGCGGGTTATCCAGCAGCAGCGGTTGCAGCTTGCCGCCGGCTTCCACGATCACGCGGTTGGCCCGTGGCGACATACCGAACAGGCCTTGGCCGTCGACTACCGGGTCCACCAGCAGGGTGCGGTGCGCGGTGCTGTGGAACACACCGAACTTGCCGGAAGCATCCAGGGCGGTGAAGCCCTTACGACGTTCTTCGGCGGTGATTTCCACAATCGGCGCGCTGCCCATCTGGAAGGTACGGATCTGCTTGAAGCGCTGCTCGCCGTCCGGGTCGCGGGCCATGAACCACTGGGCCAGGCCGCCCTTGGAGTTACCGAAGATCAGCGAAATGCCGCCCACCAACTGCGTGCTGGCGGTGATTTCGGCGTTGCCATCTTCCAACAATTTGTATCGACCGTTGAGGCTCTTGTCGCGCAGGCTGAACACGTCGGCCAGGGCGCGGCCGTTGATCACGTACAACCACTGCTGGCGTGGGTCGATAAAGATCGCCTTCACCGGCTCGGTCATTTGCGGCAGCTCGATACGCTTCTGCTCGCTGGTGACTTCACCGGTCATCATGTTTTCTTCGCGGCTCAGGGTCAGCACGTTCAAGTACGAACCGGACGAACCAGCGGCCACCAACGAGGAGTCGGTGGCGTTGAGCGCGACATGCTCCAGTGGGCGACCGGCCTCGTCCAGCACGATCGGAGTTTCACCGTAGGGGTATTCGATCGCGGGGGTGATGGTTTTCTTACCGTCCGGGTAGGACACCTTATAGGTGTGGCGGAACACCATGGCCTGGCCATTGGACAAACCGAGGATCACCAACGGGCTGCCCGGTTGATCCTTACCGATGGACGCCACGCTCACACCGGCCGGCAGCGGCAGGTCGATGCGCTTGAGTTCGGCACCGGTGTCCACTTCAAAGAACAACGCCTGGCCTTTGTCGGAAACCCGCATGGCGACTTGATTCTGTTCTTCCAGAGAGATCAGCAACGGCTTGCCAGCGTCTTGCATCCACGCGGGCGTGAGCGCGTCTTCCTTGGTCAGCGAAGCACCTTGGAACAACGGCGCTACCACGTAGGCCAGGAAGAAGAAGATCAGGGTAATGGCGGCCAGCACGGCAAGGCCGCCGACCAGCACATACCAGCGAGTGAAGCGATCTTTGAGCGCGCGGATGCGGCGCTTGCGTTGCAGCTCAGGCGTATTGAAATCAATGCGCTTGGGAGGAGAAGTCGTCGTCATGGTGGAATTGGCCAGATCATTCATGCGCACACCCTAGCGATCCTGTATGACAGAAAGATGACAATGCAGTGACGCAGGAAATCCGCCGCGTAGCAGGGCTGGCAGCGGACTAGAAATTAGGAGGCGAGGTCCAGCTCCTTCGGACCTGCCCGGGCCTTGAACCCAGCCAAGCGGCGGGTTCAAGGCGATTTGACCGGTGGCTTACTTGCCGCCTTCTTTCAGACCCAGATCAGCCAGTGCCTTGGCGGCAACTTTGGCTGGCAGTGGGATGTAACCGTCTTTGACCACCACTTCCTGGCCCTGCTTGGACAGCACCAGCTTCACGAACTCAGCTTCCAGCGGAGCCAGAGGCTTGTTCGGGGCCTTGTTGACGTACACGTAGAGGAAGCGCGACAGCGGGTATTTGCCGTTCAGGGCGTTTTCTTCGCTGTCTTCGATGAACTCAGTGCTGCCTTTTTTGGCCAACGGTACGGTTTTCACGCTGGCGGTCTTGTAGCCGATGCCCGAGTAACCGATGCCGTTCAGCGAGGAACTGATCGACTGCACAACCGACGCCGAGCCTGGTTGCTCGTTCACGTTAGGCTTGTAGTCGCCTTTGCACAGGGCTTCTTCTTTGAAGTAGCCGTAGGTACCGGATACCGAGTTACGACCGAACAGCTGCACCGGCTTGTTGGCCAGGTCGCCGGTCACACCCAGGTCGCCCCAGGTTTTCACGTCGGCTTTGGCACCGCACAGGCGAGTCGAGGAGAAGATCGCGTCGACTTGTTCCATGGTCAGGTGCTGGATCGGGTTGTCCTTGTGCACGAACACGGCCAGGGCATCCACGGCCACCGGGATAGCGGTTGGCTTGTAGCCGTACTTCTGCTCGAAGGCCGCCAGTTCGGTGTCCTTCATCTTGCGGCTCATCGGGCCCAGGTTGGAGGTGCCTTCAGTCAGCGCAGGTGGCGCAGTGGCGGAACCGGCAGCTTGAATCTGGATGTTGACGTTCGGGTATTCCTTTTTGTAACCCTCAGCCCACAGGGTCATCAGGTTGGCCAGGGTGTCAGAACCGACGCTGGACAAGTTGCCCGACACACCAGTGGTCTTCACATACGCCGGAATTGCCGGGTCAACACCAGCGGCCACCGCGTTGGCGGTCGCAACGCCAGCAGCGACAAACGTCATTGCCGCCATCAAACGTTTCAGTTTCATGCCTTGCTCCTAGCAGATAGGGATAGTTGGATCGGGGCCAAGTATCGGTAGGCCGTGTGAACACTCTATGTCTGGAATGTGACAATTAGATGAAAGGCCAGTATGGAACGAGGAGATCGAGCGCGGCGTGCAAGCCCCCTGAATACGGGGAATGTAAGGCGAGGGGTTAAGCAAGCGGACGGTTTTGAAATACCCTGTAATCGTTGTAACAATCAAACCCTGTGGCGAGCGTGCTCCCTCGCCACAGGTTATCGGTGCATATCAGCAGGGATCAGCGCCCACGCTTCCACAGATACCCACCCACCCAAATCCCCATCACACACAGCACGGCCACGTAGTACGCCGGGCCCATCGGGCTTTCCTTCATCAGCAGCGACACCACCAACGGCGTCAGCCCGCCGAACACTGCGTAGGCCACGTTGTAGGAGAACGACAGGCCGCTGAAGCGCACCACCGGTGGGAACGCTTTGACCATCACGTAAGGCACCACGCCGATGGTGCCGACGAACAGGCCGGTCAGGGCGTACAGCGGGAACAGCCAGTCGGGGTGGTCGAGAAGGCTGTGGTAGAGCGTCCAGGAGGTCGCCAGCAGCAACGCGCAACCGGCGGTCAGCACGCGCCCGGCGCCGAAGCGGTCGGCCAGGGCGCCGGAGGCGATGCAGCCCAGGCTCAGGGTCACGATGGCCAGGCTGTTGGCTTGCAGCGCCACGGTGGGGCTGAAGTGATATATGGTCTGCAGCACGGTCGGCGTCATCAGGATGACCACCACCACGCCGGCCGACAGCAGCCAGGTCAGCAGCATCGACAGCACGATGGCGCCACGGTGATCGCGCAGCACCGCGCGCAACGGCAACTCGGCGGCCAGGGTCTTGCGTTGCTGCATCTCGGCAAAAATCGGCGTTTCATGCAACCAGCGACGCAGGTACACCGACAACAGGCCGAACACACCGCCGAGCAGGAACGGGATACGCCAGGCGTAATCCGACACCTGTTCCGGGCTATACAGAGTGTTGATGGCAGTGGCCACCAGCGACCCCAGCAGAATACCGGCGGTCAGGCCGCTGGTCAGGGTGCCGCAGGCATAGCCGATATGCCGTGGCGGCACGTGCTCGGACACAAATACCCATGCTCCCGGCACCTCCCCGCCGATTGCCGCGCCTTGGATGATGCGCATCAGCAGCAATAACAGCGGCGCCCACAAACCGATCTGCGCGTAGGTCGGCAGCAAGCCCATGATCAAGGTCGGCACGGCCATCATGAAGATGCTCAAGGTGAACATCTTCTTGCGCCCCAGCAGGTCGCCGAAGTGCGCCATGATGATGCCCCCCAGCGGACGCGCCAGGTAGCCGGCGGCGAAGATGCCGAAGGTCTGCATCATGCGCAGCCATTCGGGCATGTCGACCGGAAAGAAGAGTTTTCCGACCACGGTGGCGAAAAACACAAAAATGATGAAGTCGTAGAACTCCAGCGCCCCGCCCAAGGCGGACAGCGACAGGGTTTTGTAGTCGTTGCGGGTCAGCGGGCGCGAGGGTTGCGCACTGCTTGCGGGCACGGAGGACATGGCAAGGCTTCTCTTATTAGTCAGAACGGCAGAACCCAAGTGCTGGCTGCGCCAGGACGGGTTCGGCAAGATAGCAAATCGCCTGGAAAAGCACATCAGAAGCACAGTTGACGGAAAAAGCCGCATTACAGCCGCTAAATGCCGACCAAATGAGCGCCGGGAGGTCGTCGCGGCGCATGGGTGTCGATATACTCGGCCCTTGCACGCGCCAGACCCGCAGTCTTGAGGGCTGCTGTGCCAAAACGACGTTGGCGCCACCCAGCCGCTTTGGCAGAGTTTCCCTTTAGTACGCCTTACGAGAAACGCATCAGGCGGGGTATGGTGCTGAAACGTTTTTCCAGAAGACGGCTATCCACTTGAAACACCCATGAAGCGTCACGGGTCAGAGGCACCCTCGGCATGATCGAACTCGAACAAGAAGATCCTATCCCGCAAGGCGATCTCGCCCTGCAAATCACTGCGCTCCCGCGTGAAACCAACGGCTTTGGCGACATCTTCGGCGGCTGGCTAGTCGCACAGATGGACCTGGCCGGCACCGCCATGGCCAGCAAGGTCGCTGGCGGGCGTGTGGCCACGGTAGCCATCGATCGTATGGCGTTCCTGGTGCCGGTGGCGGTGGGCGCGCAATTGTCCTTTTATACACAGGCCCTGGAAATCGGCCGCAGCTCGATCCAGATGATGGTCGAAGTGTGGAGCGACGACCCTCTGTCCAGCGAATGGCGCAAGGTGACCGAGGCGGTCTTCGTGTTCGTCGCCATCGACGGCAGCGGCCGCACGCGTTCGGTACCGTCGCGCGCGCGTTAAACCTCATCGGGTTTTGACGGTCAATTGCCCCATTACCTGCCATTGAGAGTGCTTCGTATGCCTACGCCCCACGTTGAAACCGTGACGATCGACGAGCTGGACTGCTGGCGCATCCGCCATAACGGCGCCGAGCTGCAGGTGGCCCGGCAGGGTGCGCATATCTTCAGATACCAGCGCGATGGTGAGCAGCCGTTGATCTGGCCGAACCCCGAAGCGGTATTCAAGCAGGGCAAAGGCATTCGTACCGGCGTGCCGGTGTGTTGGCCATGGTTTGGCGTTTTCGACCGTAACCCGGACAGCGTCAAAGCGATGCGCCAGAGTGACCAACCGGCCGGCGCTCACGGGTTTGCGCGCACCGCACGCTGGGAGTTGGCCGGAGCCGAGCTTGAAGGCGACGCCTTGCGCATCGACCTGGTGCTACCGGTACCTGCGGGCGGCTTCCCCGGCTGGCCCCATCAGGTCGATCTCACCCTGAGCCTGCTGCTGGACGAGCAACTGCACATCCGCCTGACCAGCCACAACCGTGGCACCGACACCGTCACTCTGAGCCAGGCGCTGCATACCTACTTCGCCGTCAGCGATGTGCGTCAGGTTCAGGTTGAAGGCCTGGACGGCACGACATACATCGACACCGCCGACGGCTGGACCAGTAAGACCCAGTCCGGCCCGCTGCGCTTCAATGCCGAGACCGACCGCATCTACCTCGACACGCCCGCGCAGGTGAGCATCGTCGACAAAGACTGGCAGCGCCGCATCCAACTCACGGCCCAGGGCTCTAAATCGACAGTGATCTGGAACCCCTGGACCGAGCGGGCCAAAGCCTTCGACGATATGGCCGATGACGGCTGGCAAAACATGCTGTGCATCGAGACGGCGAACGTGCGGGACGATGTGGTAACGCTGGCGCCGAACGAACGCCATACCCTGGGCGTAAGCATCACCGGCATCGCCCTGTAGATAAAGAACCCATTGTGGGAGGGGCAAACCCCCTCCCACATTGATTGGTGTTGAGGCTTAGAGATCGGATTCCTTGACTACTCGCACCTTGCCCGCATCCAGCGCATAGGCCGCGTCGGCCAAATCGTTATTCACCGTCTCCACCTTCAACGTGCCGGTCACCCACAGCGGCGTGTAGATGTCGTCCAGCTTCAACCCTTTGGGATAACGCACCAGCACCAGTTGGTTGGGCGGCGGTGGCGGTACGTGAATGCAGGCGCCTGGGTACGGCACCAGAAAGAACAGCGTGCTGCGGCCTTTGGCGTCGGTTTCCAGCGGAACCGGGTAACCGCCGATGCGGATATTCTTGCCGTTCATGGCGGCCACGGTCTTGGTGGAATACATCACCGCCGGCAAGCCTTTGCTCTGCTTCAAGCCGCCTTTGTCGGTAAAGGTGCCCTGGGCTTCGGGGGAGTTGTGATCGATCTCGGGCATGGCCTCAAGGGCCTTTTGGTCCGACAGCGGCATGAGGTCGAGCCAGTCGGTTTCCGGCAGTTCGCCGGCGTGTGCCAGGCCAGTGCCCAGCAGGAGAAAAATCAATAGAAAACGGCGCATGGAGAGGCTCGGCAAGTACAAGTGCCGAGCATTCTAGCCCTCTGCGCCTGCGCAGCGCAGAGGACTTTGTCGGCTGATTACTTCTTTTTGATCAGGCCGTAGATCACCAGCAAGACGATTGCGCCGACCAGCGCACCGATGAAGCCAGCACCTTGACCTGCCTGATAGATACCCAGCGCCTGGCCACCGTAAGTCGCGGCCAGGGAGCCGGCGATACCCAGCAGGATGGTCATGATCCAGCCCATGCTGTCGTCGCCTGGCTTGAGGAAACGCGCGAGCAGACCGACGATCAGGCCGATAAAAATGGTTCCGATGATACCCATGGCATTTCCCTCTGAATGAATGTGTGTCATGGCAAAGCCTAGCCAGGCTTTACCATCCTGCATTCAGAGAGACGGCGGGCCCCAATGGTTCCCGCCGTGCCGAGGCTTATTGCTCGGCGATCAGCGCTTCGACCTTGAGGATCTGCGCCTGCAGCGTCGCGCGGTCCTGGCAACGCAGGTTGGCGTGGCCGACCTTGCGCCCGGCCTTGAAGGCCTTGCCGTAGTGGTGCAGGTGGCAGTCGTCGATCGCAATCACGCGCTCTACCGGCGGGACCACGCCGATGAAATTGAGCATCGCGCTCTCGCCCACCTTGGCCGTGGAGCCCAGCGGCAAGCCCGCTACCGCCCGCAGGTGGTTCTCGAACTGGCTGCACTCGGCGCCTTCGGTGGTCCAGTGCCCGGAGTTGTGAACGCGTGGGGCGATCTCGTTGGCCTTGAGGCCACCGTCGACTTCAAAGAACTCGAACGCCATCACGCCGACGTAATCCAGTTGCTTGAGCACACGGCTGGAATAGTCTTCGGCCAGGGCCTGCAATGGGTGATCGGTGCTGGCTACCGACAGCTTGAGGATGCCGCTGTCGTGGGTGTTGTGCACCAGCGGGTAAAAACGGGTTTCGCCATCGCGGGCGCGCACAGCGATCAGCGAGACCTCGCCGGTGAAGGGCACAAAGCCTTCCAGCAGGCAGGCAACGCTGCCCAGTTCAGCGAAGGTGCCAATCACATCCGCTTCGGTGCGCAGCACTTTCTGGCCCTTGCCGTCGTAACCCAGGGTGCGGGTTTTCAGCACGGCCGGCAGGCCGATGCGGGCGACGGCGGCTTCCAGGTCCGCTTGGGACTGGATATCGGCGAAGTCCGGGGTCGGGATGCCCAGGTCCTTAAACATGCTTTTCTCGAACCAACGGTCGCGGGCGATGCGCAAGGCTTCGGCGCTCGGGTACACGGGCACGAATTGCGACAGGAAGGCCACGGTTTCAGCCGGGACGCTTTCGAACTCGAAGGTCACCAGGTCCACTTCGTCGGCCAGTTGACGCAGGTGATCCGGGTCGCTGTAGTCAGCGCGCAGATGCTCACCCAAGGCCGCGGCGCAGGCGTCCGGCGCCGGGTCCAGGAAAGCGAAGTTCATCCCCAGCGGGGTGCCCGCCAGGGCGAGCATGCGGCCCAGCTGGCCGCCACCGATTACACCGATCTTCATGGTCTACAACCTCAGGCGATGCGTGGGTCTGGATTGTCCAGCACGCTGTCTGTCTGTTCAGCACGGAATTTTTTCAGCACCGCGTGGAACTGCGGGTGCTTGGCGCCCAGGATGCTGGCAGACAGCAACGCGGCGTTGATCGCGCCGGCTTTGCCGATCGCCAGGGTCGCCACCGGGATGCCGGCCGGCATCTGCACAATGGACAACAGCGAATCCACGCCCGAGAGCATCGACGATTGCACCGGCACGCCGAGCACCGGCAGGTGGGTCTTGGCCGCACACATGCCGGGAAGGTGCGCTGCGCCGCCGGCGCCAGCGATGATCACCTCGATGCCTCGGGATTCTGCTTCATCGGCATACTGGAACAGCAGGTCCGGGGTGCGGTGGGCAGAGACCACCTTCACTTCGTACGGAATGCCGAGTTTTTCCAGCATATCGGCGGTGTGGCTAAGGGTGGACCAATCGGACTTGGAGCCCATGATCACGCCAACCAATGCACTCATCGTCGTGCCTCTTCTCTCTGGGCGCCCGCAGGCGCGTCAAAAAACAACAAGCCACGCGGGAAATCCGGCGTGGCTTGTTGTACGAATGGTGGCCGGTTGGACCGGCCGAAGGCCGCGCAGTATACCGTAATAATTCAGATAAACAGCCCCTGGAACGACCATCTGTCCAGTGGCGCAAACCGGCGGTTTTATTGACTTTCAGGTCAGCGAAAACACTACAAACCCTGTGGGAGCCGGCTTGCCTGCGATGGCGGAAGGTCAGTGCCTGAAATGTCGGCTGATACACCACTATCGCAGGCAAGCCAGCTCCCACATTTGATCTGTGTTGGCTCAAGTATTCTGCGCGGCCCCACCTTCCAACTTACGCCACAACAACCGCACATTCGCCTTACGCACTAACGCACAGCGGTACAAACGAATTTCCAGCGGCACATGCCATTGCGGCCCGCCGCAGACCACCAACTCGCCGCGGGCCAGTTCGGCACGCACGCTCAGTTGCGGCACCCACGCAATACCCAAGCCTTCCAGCGCCATGCTTTTGAGGCTGTCGGCCATGGCGGTTTCGTACACAGTGGTAAAGCGCAAGGCGCGCTGGCGCAGCAGCAAATGCACCGAGCGGCCCAGGAAGGCACCGGCGCTGTAGGCCAGCAACGGCACGCTGCCCTCGCCTTCCAGATCGAACAGCGGCTTGCCATCCGCATCGGCGGCGCACACCGGCAGCATTTCGGTGTTGCCCAGGTGCAGGGACGGGAAGATCTCGGCGTCCATCTGCATCGCTGCGTCCGGGTCGTAGAACGCCAGCATCAAATCACAGCCACCTTCACGCAGGGCATGCACGGCATCGCCGACGTTGGTGGCCACCAGCCGCGTGGCGATGTTCAGGCCTTCGTTGCGCAGTTGCGCGATCCAGCGTGGGAAGAACCCCAGCGCCAGGGAGTGGGCGGCCGCCACCTGCATGACTTCGCCCTGCCCGCCTTCCAAGTGATGCAAATGGCGCAGCACTTCGCCGAGTTGCTCGACCACGGTGCGCGCGGTGACCAGGAACAACTGCCCCGCCGCCGTCAGTTCCACGGGGGTGCGCGAGCGGTTGACCAGGGTCAGGCCCAACGCGGCTTCCAGGCTGCGGATGCGTCGGCTGAACGCCGGCTGGGTGACGAAGCGCCGCTCCGCCGCCTGGGAAAAGCTGCGGGTCGCCGCCAGGGCACTGAAGTCTTCCAGCCATTTGCTCTCAAGGTTCATCACTTCCTCCCACGGATATGCACCATTTTGGCACACACGCCCGCCACGTTAGCCGGGTCACACGCTCATTATGCCGTTTGTGCATAGGATAGTGTTTAACAGCATTGGCCCTGAAACGTCCAGAAGCCTAGGATTCACAGCGTTCCGGCTTAGCCCGGGTCCATATCGAGATGATTTCCGTCATGTCCTCCGCTGCATCATTCCGCACAGAAAAAGACCTGCTTGGCGTACTCGAAGTACCCGCTCAAGCGTATTACGGCATCCAGACCCTGCGAGCGGTGAACAACTTCCGCCTCTCGGGCGTTCCGATTTCGCATTACCCGAAATTGGTGGTCGGCCTGGCAATGGTCAAGCAAGCCGCCGCTGATGCCAACCGCGAGTTGGGCCAGCTCAGCGAAGCCAAGCACGCTGCCATCAGCGAAGCCTGTGCCCGTCTGATCCGCGGCGATTTCCACGAAGAATTCGTGGTGGACATGATTCAAGGCGGCGCCGGCACTTCAACCAACATGAATGCCAACGAAGTCATCGCCAACATCGCGCTGGAGGCCATGGGCCACCAGAAGGGCGAATACCAGTACCTGCACCCCAACAACGACGTGAACATGGCGCAGTCGACCAACGACGCCTACCCGACCGCGATCCGCCTGGGTCTGCTGCTGGGCCATGACGCGCTGCTGGCCAGCCTCGACAGCCTGATTCAGGCGTTCGCCGCCAAGGGCGAAGAGTTCAGCCACGTACTGAAAATGGGCCGCACCCAACTGCAAGACGCCGTGCCGATGACCCTCGGCCAGGAATTCCGCGCCTTCGCCACCACCCTCGGTGAAGACCTGGCCCGCCTGAAAACCCTGGCGCCAGAGTTGCTGACCGAAGTGAACCTGGGCGGCACCGCCATCGGCACCGGCATCAACGCCGACCCGCGCTACCAGGCCCTGGCCGTACAGCGCCTGGCCGTCATCAGCGGCCAGCCCGTGGTTCCAGCGGCCGACCTGATCGAAGCCACTTCCGACATGGGCGCCTTCGTGCTGTTCTCCGGCATGCTCAAGCGTACCGCGGTGAAGCTGTCGAAGATCTGCAACGACCTGCGTCTGCTGTCCAGCGGCCCACGCACCGGCATCAACGAGATCAACCTGCCGGCACGCCAGCCAGGCAGCTCGATCATGCCCGGCAAGGTCAACCCGGTGATTCCGGAAGCGGTCAACCAGGTGGCGTTCCAAGTCATCGGCAACGACCTGGCCCTGACCATGGCGGCCGAAGGCGGCCAGCTGCAACTGAACGTGATGGAGCCGCTGATCGCTTTCAAGATCTTCGACTCGATCCGCCTGCTGCAACGCGCCATGGACATGCTGCGCGAGCACTGCATCGTCGGCATCACTGCTAACGAAGCACGCTGCCGCGAACTGGTGGAGCACTCCATCGGTCTGGTCACCGCGCTGAACCCGTACATCGGCTACGAAAACGCCACCCGCATTGCGCGTATCGCCCTGGAAAGCGGCCGCGGTGTGCTGGAACTGGTGCGCGAAGAAGGCTTGCTCGACGACGCCATGCTCGACGACATCCTGCGCCCCGAAAACATGATTGCCCCACGCTTGGTCCCGCTGAAGGCCTAAGCGTTAGATGCACCGCTCACCAGGTTGAGGGACTAGACACCTCTCACCTTTTGAGGGCCTGAAGGCTCGTTCTTCAGGCCCTTTTTTTTGCCTCAAGGTTGTGAAATGAAGCCCATAAAAAATCCAATATCGCCCTGCAAACTCACCTTGCCTGCAACAGCTTGGCTGAAACCTTTAATCAGGCCGAGCAGACGGATCACGTTCGCCTAGGTATAGTGCCGCCCCTCTTCGCGTCTGCGGCTGTCGGTAACGACGCCCGGAAACCCGCGAAACCGCATGAATAACAACCCGCAAAAGGATTGGGGTCGAACCGTCGCGCACTGCCTGGTGCGATGCGACGTCTTTGAGCCGTCCTGCGTTTGCCATTAGAAAAATCAGCGAGGAACACTCCATGCTCGAAGTCATCAACGACTTCCTCTCAGGGAAAGTACTGATCGTGCTCATTGTCGGGCTCGGCGGTTATTTCACGATCCGCTCGCGTTTCGTACAACTGCGCCACTTTTTCCACATGTTTTCGGTGTTTCGCGACAGCCTCAAGAGCAGCGCCGGCCAGCTCAGCTCGTTCCAGGCACTGATGCTCAGCCTCGCCGGGCGCGTGGGTGCCGGCAACATCGCCGGTGTCGGCATTGCCGTTACCCTCGGCGGCCCGGGTGCCGTGTTCTGGATGTGGGTCACCGCATTGGTGGGCATGTCTTCGAGCTTTATCGAGTGCTCCCTCGGCCAGTTGTACAAGCGTACCGACGCGGAAGGCACCTTCCGTGGCGGCCCGGCTTATTACATCCAGCACGGTCTGCACAAACGCTGGCTGGGCATGGTCATGGCGTTCCTGTTGTTGGTGACCTTCGGTTTTGCCTTCAACGGCCTGCAAGCCCATGCCGTGACCCACTCGCTGAACAACGCCTTCGGCCTGGACACCACCTACACCGGCCTGGCGCTGGCGGTATTGCTGGGCCTGGTGTTTATCGGCGGGATCAAGCGCATCGCGTCGATCGCCGACCTGCTGGTGCCGGTCAAGACCCTGGTCTACATCGCCGTGACTCTGTACGTGATCGTGCTGCAATTCGACCACGTACCGGCCATGCTCGCGACCATCGTCAAGAGCGCCTTCGGCCTCGACCAAGCCTTCGGCGGCCTGGTGGGCAGCGCGATCATCATGGGTGTGAAACGCGGCGTGTTCGCCAACGAAGCCGGTTTGGGCAGTGCGCCTAACGTGGCGGCAGTTGCCTCGGTTGAGCACCCGATCGCCCAAGGCGTGGTTCAGGCGTTCAGCGTGTTCCTCGACACTTTCGTGATCTGCACCTGCACCGCGCTGCTGATCCTGCTCTCCGGTTTCTACACCCCAGGCTTTGAAGGCGACGGCATTGCCCTGACCCAGAACTCCCTGGCGGCAGTGGTCGGCGATTGGGGCCGCATGTTCATCTCGGTGGCCCTGGCGTTGTTCGTGTTCACCTCGATCATGTACAACTACTACCTCGGCGAGAGCAACCTGCGCTTCCTGGTGGGCAACAACCGCAAAGTGCTGATGGGCTACCGCACTTTGGTACTGGTGCTGATTTTCTGGGGTTCGATCGAGAACCTGAGCACCGTGTTCGCCTTCGCTGACATCACCATGACCATGCTGGCGTTCGTCAACCTGTTCGCCCTGGCGTTCCTGTTCAAGATCGCCATGCGCATCCTCAAGGACTACGACGACCAGCGCGCAGCGGGCATCAAGACCCCGGTGTTCGACTCCAGCCAGTTCCCGGACCTGGACCTGGACCGCAAGGCCTGGCCGGCCAACCCGGTCAAGTCCGAGCCAGCCGCTCAAGCGAGCGCTGAACTGAACGCTCAAACGCAACGTTGAGCGTAGGTAGATGACACGCCGCCCGGCCTTGGGCATGCTCGGGGCCCGGCGGCGTTTTTCGTTCAGGAGAATTCTCGATGTCCCCAGCCAACAACATCATGGTGCTCTACACCGGCGGCACCATCGGCATGCAGGCCAGCGCCAACGGCCTGGCGCCCGCGTCGGGTTTCGAAGCGCGCATGCGCGAACAGTTTGCCGATGTGAAGGTGCCCACCTGGCGTTTCCGTGAAATGTCCCCGCTGATCGACAGCGCCAACATGACCCCGACCTACTGGCAGCACCTGCGCTGCGCCGTGGTCGAGGCCGTGGACGACGGCTGCGACGCGGTGCTGATCCTGCACGGCACCGACACCCTGGCCTACAGCGCGGCGGCCATGGCGTTCCAACTGCTGGGCCTGCCGGCGCCGGTGGTGTTCACCGGTTCCATGCTGCCGGCGGGCGTGCCCGACAGCGATGCCTGGGAAAACGTCCGCGGCGCCCTGCTGGCGCTGGGCGCGGGCCTGGCACCGGGCGTGCATTTGTACTTCCACGGCGCGCTGATGGCGCCGACCCGCTGCGCGAAAATCCGCAGCTTCGGCCGTCACCCTTTCGCCGCGCTACAGCGTCAGGGCGGCGCAGCCAAGGTCGATGCCATTGCCGATACCTTGGGCTATCGCCAGCCCAAGGCGCTGGCGAACGTCGGCGTGCTGCCTCTGGTGCCCGGTCTTTCGGCGGCGCTGCTCGACAGCCTGATCGACAGCGGCATCCAAGCGCTGATCCTGGAATGCTACGGCAGCGGCACCGGGCCCAGCGACAATCCGGCCTTCCTCGCCAGCCTGCAGCGCGCACAGAATCAAGGCGTGGTGGTGGTGGCCATCACCCAATGCCATGAAGGCGGCGTAGAACTGGACGTGTATGAAGCTGGCAGCCGCTTGCGCGGCGTCGGTGTGCTGTCCGGTGGCGGCATGACCCGTGAGGCGGCGTTCGGCAAGCTCAACGCCCTGCTCGGGGCGAGGCTGCCCACTGCCGAGGTCCGTCGTCTGGTCGAACTGGACCTGTGCGGCGAACTGAGCTGACGTCCGATACATAGTCACTCCCGCCGCTGACCTGGCGGTGCCTAGCATGGAAAACCCGAGCCCTCGCTCGGGTTTTTTCCATCAGCCGGCACCACAGGAATGCCCCCATGACCTCTTCAACCTCCACTTCCACGCAACAGCCCACGGGCAATGACCCCAGCCTGGAGCTGATCGCGCAGTTCTACGCAGGCCCCTCCTTCCGCGAAGCCGCCACCGCAACGTTGCGCCAGGCGCTGAACGAACACTATCCGAACCTGAACATCGACCCCGGCAGCACCCTGATGGGGTCGCCAACCTGGACCCTGGTAGGCGATGAACTTGTGGCCGGGCCGCCCGACTATCACGCGCTGAGCGATCTGCTGGCGCGCCAGGCAGTGCTTGCCGTACCGGCGCAGTGTATCGAGGGCGAACATTTTCTCACCCGCCAACCGGTGACCGACCCGCCGGTGCATTTGCCCGTGCGCATGACCGACATCGCAAAAATCCTCAACACCCGCGCCCCGGTGATGCTCAGTGTGTTTCAGGAATACCTGGTCGATTACTGGAACGAAAGCAATACCCTGGGCCCGCGCTGGCAGGAACTGTCCAGCACCCTGCGCAATGGCTGGAATGTGCAAAACGTCGAAGGCTGGGACGAGACCGACCACGCCATGGCACGTCGGCTGTTCCGCTTGCCCGAGCGCGCCACTCGGCAGGTCGACGACCCGTACACCAGCACCGCCAGCATCGTGGAGGTCCAGCAGTTGCATGGCGAATCGGCACAGGGGTTCACTGCGCTGATGTTCGCGGTGCTGTCGGGGCAGGTTCAAGGGCGCCCGGTCATCCTCAGTTACTCCCTGCTCAAGGGCTATGAGAAGTTCGACTCTTTGCAGCAGTTAGGCCAGTCATTGGCCGATCACGTTGGGCCACAGGCGCAGCTGTCAGGGTTGCAATGGCGCCTGTATGAGCCCGACGGTCACTTTTTCGATTACCTGGCCTGCACCTTCATCGCTCAACAGGTGGACGCCGTTGGCGCGATGGATTTCTCCGATCTGCGCCAGGGCAGCCCCAGCCGAATTAACAGCGCGTTGAACTCAACCCCTGGCGCGGATGATGCGGCGGCGCAGAAAGGCCCAGGCTTGGAGTGGTATCGCGATGCCCTGCCCGACTGGCTGAGCGCCGGCTCCACCGGTGACTTGAACAACTACGCGCGGCATCTCAAAGACCTCGCGGCCCTTAATAGCCAGCATGCCGGCCAGTCCTACCTCGATGGCATCCCCGGCATCGAGGAGTACGCCCTGGCCCAGCTCAGGCAACAGGTGCTGATCGACCACCCGGACGCCCAGCATCTGCCCTTGGACAAAGTCGTGGTGAGGGTGCAAAGCGTCGTCACCTGGGGCACGTTCATCGTGCCCGGCGCCACCGAGACCACCACCTTTACCCTGGTGGAGCTGGCGCTGCAGAACTTGATCGCACTGCCCCTGGGCACCAAGACGGTTCAACTGCCCAACGGCGCACAGCTGCCCGCCTGGCTGACCGTCGATTACGTGGAGCAACTGATCCAAGAGGTGGATATCGGCAAGAACTACCCCGAGCTGATCAAAGCCCAACTGGTGGATATTCGCCAGGAAGCCACGCGGCGCAGGAATCTGTACACCGAACAGATGCGTATCCAACTGCCGCTGATGGCGCTGCAAAGCAAACTTCGCCAACAGAACGGAATCGACGAGCAAGGCTACCGTTACATCGCCGCGCTGATGAATGCCGAGGCCCACGAGCGCAAAGTCGATAACCAGACGATTGTCATGCGCCCGTTGGCGTTCGCGCCCAAACGCCGCACGGATGGCACGTATGACACGGTGGAGAATATGTACGTGATCGGCCCGCAAAGCCTCACGGCCGGCCCCTGCCTGCTGTATCGCCCACTGTTCGACCCACCGCTGGTTCAATACGCCTCGCCCGCCAACCTGATCTATGCGATCGCGCAATCGGAATCGCTGCGCAACTCGGTCCTGGCCTGGCTGCCCGACGCGGTGCGCGAGGACTACGCCAACTACGTATTCCCAGGGGACCTGCCGTCGCCGTGGGCGGTTGCCGAGTACCTGGTCGAGCCCGATAAACTCTGGACCCTGAGCGGCCCTATGACCCTGGCCAACACCGTGTTGGACGGCGACCTGCTGGGGACGTTGTTCAATGCCAACGCGCAGGCACTGATCGCCCTGGCGGACCGCACGTCGGTGTCCAACGCCGAAAGCCGCTGGGCAACGTTCAAGCAGGCCGGCTGGACCCTGCTCAATGCCGTGCTGCCCTTTCTCAGCCCGACGCTTGGCACCGCGGCGTGGATTTGGCAGATCCTCGATCAACTCAAGCAATTGGCCGAGGCCGAACAGCAACACGACACCGCGACGCAACAAGCCACCCTCACCGATGTGCTGCTCAACCTCGGCCTGGCGATTACCCTGCACATCGCCACACGCCATTCGCGTACAGGCCCGACGCTGGCAGCGCGCCGGGGGCCGGAGGCGGAACCGCCAGTCAAGAAACTCGTCATCCAACAAGTGCTTGCCACCCCGACGAGCGACCCGTTGACCGAACGTGGATCCCCGCTGAACATCCTCGGCGCCGTCAATCGCCTGCCCGAAAAACTCGGCACCGTCCTGGACCGCTTCAAAGTGGATAAGCCCTCAGACCTGAATGCTCCCATCACCGAAGCCGGTACGTATCAGCACCTCTACCGTTCAGGGCAGCACTATTACGTGCCCGTGGGCGCACGCTGGTTTCAGGTCTCGGCTCAACCGGACGAGCCGGTGCACATCATCGATCCGAAACAACCGGAACGTAGCGGGCCGATGCTGGTGCACAATGCCGCCGGCCAATGGTTTATCGATACCCGCTTGCGCCTGCGCGGTGGTGGCCCCAAACGGGCGATCAAGCGAGCCAGCCTTGAAGCCGCGGTAAGAGCCAAGCAACTGCGCGACAAACTGCAAGCCTTCGAGAAAGCCAAAAAAACCGCACAGGTGCAATTGCAGCAAGCGCACACAGCCATGACCGATGCCCCCGGCACCTCGACCGAGGCCAAGCGCCAGCTTTACCTGCAAAAGCTCGCCAGCCAGCGCGCGGACTATGAAACCGCACTGCAACAGCTCAAAGAACTGAACGTGTTTGACCCCTTGCCCGATTACCAGCCCAGGGCCATGGCCTACCTCAAGGCACAGCTGGATTTATCCGAAGCCAGCATCAGCGAGACCCAGCGCAGCTTTACCCCGGTGTTCCGCCGCGTGTTGGACCAGATCGAACAGCAGGCTCATGCACCCCAAGAGCGGCATATCGAAGACGCTCGAACCCTCACCGAAATGAACCGAGACATGATCGAACGCCTGGACTACGTGCAGTCGCGCTTCGAACAGTTACGCCAATTGCCCTCCGAAGGGCTGCGCCAGATCCAGGAACGAAAAAAACGCCTGCCCGCCTACAACAGCAGCGATCTACGGGCCATGCAAGTGACCATGGCGCGCAACCTGTGCATGCGTGAAGCCTCGCTAAGCAGCGCGCCCGATGCGTGGGAGGCCTTGGACCAGATCGTCAATGCCGCCGATATCGCGATCCAGGCCCTGCGCGACACCTTGCACGAACGCAGCGAAACACGCCTGGATGAGCGCATCGAGGCGCTGGGGAGTCTGATTGAACAATTTGCCGTGATCGATGAACGCCTCGAAGACCTGCCGCAAGATTTTGCCGACGCCATCATTCCCGAGCAGTTGGCCAGTTTGCGCAGCAAAATACGCCAATACTCACAAGACACGCAGGTGCAACTGGCCCTCCTGCACCTGGACCGCGATGCCCTCAGGAGCCGCCCCACGCCGCCGCCCACGCCGCCCAAGCCCAAGATGAAATTCATCCACACCCGCTACAACGGCGTATTGATCGGCGAACCGCGCTTGACGCCGGTCGGGCTGGAAACCGGCCTGGTGGATATCAAGTCGCCGATCACACAGCAGGTGATCGCGACCTATCACCAGAAAGGTCAGGATGTGTACGTGCAGCGCATCAGCACACCGACGCCAACGCTGCCCGCCGTGCCGGATATCCAGGTTGCCCTCGATAAAGCCAAGGGGTTTCTCGACGATTTGCACAGCTTCAAGACCCTCGCCGACGAACAGGCGGCCAAGCCCACCCGCACCGCAATGGGCATTGAGTACCTGTACCACCAGCACGCCCTGCGGCTGGAAGAGACCGACCAGGCCATCGAGCATGGCTTGGCGTCGGCCAGCCTTACCGCCGACCAGCACCGCGCCGCCGCGATTCTCAGCCGCAAACTCAAAGAGGCCACCGCCGAACTCTACCAAGAGGCCACGCAACATATGCTGCGCATGATCCGCGAAAAGCCGCCGACCATTGCCGGTGTGGATTGGCTGCTGCAACGCCACAAAGTCACCTTGAAGAAAACCATGAGCCGCCGCCGACTCAAGAGCGCCAGGCCCGATTATCTGGATGAATACACCGTCGCCGATCGCACCACCCATGAAGTGCTCTGGTACGCCCACTTCCACTACTCAACGTCATGGACGCCGGCCAAGGCGTTTATTTCCGCTCGGTTGAAAACCCCGGCCGAGCGCCGTCTGGGGCTGGCCGCCGACACCGTCAATGGGCTGAACGCTCAGCAGCGGCTGGATTACTACCGCAGCGAAATCAATCTGGAGCAAGCCCGTCGGTTGTTCTTTAACCTCTGATCAGGCATTGCACGCGGCATGGGAATTGCTCGCTTCTGGCAATCGTCCCAGGGACTTACCCAATGCTGCACTCGCACCTGACCACCCTCAACGCCGTTTCGCTGGTACTCGACGCCTTCAGCGCCGACGGCATCCATCAGCAGGTGCTGCTGGCCGGCAGCGGCATTGCGAGCGCGGACCTGCACCAGCCCGACACGCGAATCACCACGCGTCAGGAGATGCGGGTCTGCGCCAATGCCGTAGCGCTGCGCCGCGACCTGGGGCTGGACCTGGGCCAGCGCATGCACGTGTCGTCCTACGGCATGCTGGGCTATGCGCTGCTCACCAGTGCCACCTTCGGTGACGCTTTGCGCCTGGCGCTGCGCTACCCCGCGTTGCTGGGAACACTTTTCGAGCTGAGCCTTGAAGAGGACGGCCAACGGATCTGGTTCACCGCCAGTGATTATCGGGAAGACCCTGCGCTGGCCGCGTTCAATATCGAGCTGTGCCTGGTGTCGCTCAAAGTCATCTGCGACGACCTGCTCGGCCAGCCGCTGCCACTGTTGGGGGCGCGCTTCGACTATCCGGCGCCGGCCTATCAGGCACGCTACCGCGAACGTTTCACCTGCCCGTTGCAGTTCCAGGCCGCCGGCAACGCGTTTGCCTTCGACCGTCACTGGCTCGATCAACCGTTGCCGCTGGCCGATGCCATCACCCATCGCGCCATGGCCGAACGCTGCCGCAAACAGAACACCGAATTCACCGGGCGCCAGGCGTGGCTGGGGCGTGTGCGCCAGTTACTGGCCTCGCAACTGCACGCCGCGCCGGGGCTGGATCGGCTGGCCGAACAGCTGAACTGCTCGTCACGCACCTTGCGGCGGCACCTGCACGATCTAGGCAGCAGCTACCAGGAGTTGCTCGACGAATTGCGGTTCGAGCGCGCCAAGCAATGGTTGGCAGAGGATGCGATGCCGATCCATTGCATCGCCGAGCAGTTGGGTTTCAGTGAAACCGCGAGTTTCCGGCATGCCTTCGTGCGCTGGAGCGGGGTCGCGCCGAGCCAGTTCCGGCCATGAAGGGGGCAAAAGAGGCCAGACTGGACAGCGCGCCTGGCCATATTTATCCCCTTTTGGCCGCTCCTGTCGTTCTCTTGCCGCGCCGGCCCGGCAACACTGCAAGGCATCACCCTCAGCCCGCGAGAACAACAACATGCTGACGATCTACTCGGACGATCATCACCTGCACCACGGCCGCTGCGAACTGATGGATGGGCAACTGATGCCCTGTTTCGAAATGCCCTCCCGCGCCGACCATGTATTACAGCGAGTCCAGCAACGCGAACTCGGCCCGGTGCAGGCGCCCCACGACTTTGGCCTGGCACCCCTGGCACGCATTCATGACCCGGCCTACCTGGAATTCTTCAAAGGCGCGTGGGCACGCTGGGCCCTGTCGGGTCAGGAGGGCGACTTGCTGCCCTACACCTGGCCCGCCCGCACGTTGCGCCAGGTAATGCCCACCAGCCTGCACGGGCAATTGGGCTATTACAGCTTCGACGGCGGCGCGCCGATCACCGCCGGCACCTGGCAGGCGGCGTACAGTGCGGCTCAGGTAGCGCTCACCGCGCAGCAGGCGATCCAAAACGGTGCCCACAGTGCGTTTGCCTTGTGCCGCCCGCCCGGACACCACGCCGCCGCCGACCTCATGGGCGGTTATTGCTATCTCAATAACGCGGCCATTGCCGCCCAGGCGTTCCTCGACCAGGGCCATCGCAAAGTCGCGATCCTCGATGTGGATTACCACCACGGCAATGGCACCCAATCGATTTTCTACGCCCGCAACGACGTGCTCTTCGCCTCCATCCACGGCGACCCGCAAGCCGAGTTCCCGTTTTTCCTCGGGTATGCCGATGAGCGCGGCGAAGGCGCCGGCGAAGGCTTCAACTTCAATTACCCGTTGCCGGCCGGCACCGGCTGGGCGCGTTGGAGCGCTGCACTGGACAGCGCTTGCGCCGAGATCGAAGGCTATGGCGCCGATATTGTGGTGGTGTCGCTGGGGGTCGATACGTTCAAAGACGACCCGATCTCACAGTTCAAGCTCGACAGCCCGGACTACCTGGCCATGGGGCAACGTATCGCCCAACTCGGCAAGCCGACGCTGTTCGTGATGGAAGGCGGTTATGCGGTGGAAGAAATCGGCATCAATGCCGTCAACGTTCTCGAAGGTTTTGAGGGGTCAGCCGAATGAACATATTCAGGTCTCTGTTGCTCTGCGCCGCCGTGGCGAGCAGCGCCGTGCACGCCGAAGAAAAAACCCTGCGGGTCTACAACTGGTTCGACTACATCACGCCCAAGGCGCTGGATGACTTCAAGGCCGCCAACCCGGCGATCAAGCTGATCTACGACATCTTCGATACCAACGAAGCCCTGGAAGCCAAGCTGCTGACCGGCAACTCCGGCTATGACGTGGTGGTACCGTCCAACGTATTCCTGGCCAAACAGATCGAAGCCGGCGTGTTCCAGCCTCTGGACCGCAGCCAGTTACCCAACTGGAACCACTTGGACCCCAAGCTGATGAAGCTGATCGAGGCCAACGACCCCGGCAACAAATTCGCCGTGCCCTACATGTACGGCACCATCTTGATCGGCTTCAACCCGGCCAAGGTCAAGGCGGCGTTGGGCGACGATGCGCCGGTGGACAGCTGGGACTTGATCTTCAAGCCGGAAAACATCAGCAAGCTCAAGCAGTGCGGCGTCGCCCTGCTCGACTCGCCTTCGGAAATCCTGCCCCTGGCCCTGCAACACCTGGGCCTGGACCCCAACAGCCAGAACCCCAAGGACTATGAAAAGGCCGAAGCGCTGCTGCTGAAAATCCGCCCCTACATCACCTACTTCCATTCCTCCAAATACATGGCCGACATCGCCAATGGCGACATCTGCGTGGCCGTGGGTTACTCCGGTAGCTTTTCCCAGGCCGCCAACCGCGCCAAGGAAGCCAATAACGGCGTGACCGTGGACATGCGCCTGCCCAAGGAAGGCGCACCGATCTGGTTCGACATGCTGGCCATTCCCAAAGGCGCGAAAAACCCGCAGGACGCCTACACCTTTATCAACTACCTGCTGCAACCCCAGGTGATCGCGCCAATCAGCGATTTCGTCGGTTACCCCAACCCGAACAAGGACGCCACCGAGCAGGTCGACCCGGCGATCCGCAACAACCCCAACCTTTATCCCACTGAGGCGGCGATGGCCACGCTCTATACCTTGAAACCCCTCGACAGTAAGGCCGAGCGCGCCAGGACGCGGGCCTGGACCAAGATCAAGTCCGGCACCTGAGCCGGCCGCCACCTGGGCAATGTGCGAACTGTCCTTTACTGAAGTTCGCCACAGTCATAACCAGGCTTTACGCAGTCGCATCAAGGCCTGGGCGATGGCCGCCTCGGGCACGGCGGCGAACCCCAGCACCAGGCCGGCGCGCTGATCCGGCGCAATGGCCGAGTGCGGCAGCCAATAGCTGCTCAGGCCATTGACCTCGACATCCACCGCGCGGGCCTGTGCCAACAATTGTTGCTCCCGGGCGAGGCTGTCCACCCGCACGGTCAGGTGCAGGCCCGCAGCCACCGAGGGCAACTCGCCTACCCCCGGCAGCGCCGCCGGCCAGCCCGCCAGCAAGGTGTTGCGCCGACTCAGCGCGGCGCGGCGCATGCGGCGGATATGCCGTTGAAAGTGCCCCGCCGCCATGAATTCGGCCATGACTGCCTGGGTACTGACTTCCGAGTGGCGCATGTCCACGGCGCGGCGCCGCGAGAACGCATCCACCAGCCCCGGCGGCAACACTAGGTAGCCCAAGCGCAAAGCCGGAAATGCGACTTTGCCGAACGTGCCGACGTACAGCACCCGGCCGCTACGATCCAGCGCCGCCAGGGGCGACAGCGGTGCACCGCTGTAGCGGTACTCGCCATCGTAGTCGTCCTCGATAATCCAGCCGCCCGTGCGCTCGGCCCAGGCCAGCAGTTCCAGGCGCCGCGCCAGGCTCATTACCACCCCGAGCGGGTACTGATGGGACGGCGTGACATAGGCCACGCGGCAGTCAGTCAAGGTATCGAGCACCTCACACTCAATGCCGTCGGCATCCACCGGCACACCATGCAGGTGCGCACCGGCCAGGGCGAAGGCATGGCCCGCGGCGCGATAGCCCGGATTTTCCACCGCCACGCCGTCACCGGGCTCCACCAGCAGCTGTGCACAAAGGCTGATGGCCTGCTGCGCGCCACTGGTGATCACTATTTGCTCAGCGCAGCACTGCATGCCCCGCGAACTGCGCAGGTACGCCGCGATCAAGCCACGCAGGCGACCGTCTCCGGCAGGATCGCCGTAGCACAACTGCTCAAGGTTCGGCTTGCGCCAGAAAGCCCCGTTGAGCTTGGCCCATACCTCAAACGGGAACAGATCGAACGCCGGCACGCCGACACGAAACGCCTTCGGCGGGCCAGCCGGCGGTGGCGGCAAATGGTTGTTTTCCAGACGATCCAATCCCGCCTTGTGGATAACTTTGGGGAGCGAATTAACCGGTAAATCCAGCCAATTTGTGGATAAGGCTGGGGCTAAGCCTGGTGATAACCCTGTGGACAGTTTTGTGGATAGTTTTTCAGCGGTCGGCAATTGGGCAACATAGGTGCCGTCTCCCACCCGCCCTTCGATAAAGCCTTCGGCATACAGCTGATCGTAGGCGCGCACCACGCTGTTACGGGAAATCGCCAAGGCCGCCGCCAGATCGCGGCTGGCGGGCAAGCGCGTGCCGCCAACCAAGCGCCCATCCAATACACGCTGGCGCAGGGCGTCGTAGAGCTGGCGGGTCAGGCCCTGGCGGCGGTCCAGTTCGATACCGGCGGGGTTGAATGACAAAGGTGGTGCGATGGGCGACATATTGGACCTATGAAATTGGCCACAGATGGCTCTTACAACAGACCATTAGCCTGCCTAGGATGCAGCCATTCGCCAAGGAAAATAATCATGTATACACCGCGCGCCTTTGCCCTCGACGACTTGCCAGAAATCCAGCAATTGATCCAGCACACCCGGCTGGCGCAATTGGTCAGCGTCGGCGAGCACGGCTTGCAAGCCAGCCACCTGCCGCTGTTGCTCAACCCCGATGAGGGCGCCAATGGCACGTTGTACGGGCATATGGCCAAGGCCAATCCACAGTGGCGCGACTTGCAAAACGGCGCTGAAGCCTTGGTGATCTTTGCCGGCGCCGACGCCTACGTCAGCCCCGCGTTCTACCCGGCCAAGGCCGAACACGGCAAAGTCGTGCCCACTTGGAATTACCTGGCAGTGCACGCCTACGGCAAGGCCGAGGTGTTCACCGATGCCGAGCGCTTGCTGGCCGTGGTCAGCGCTTTGACCGATCGCCACGAAGGCGGCCGCCAGCAGCCGTGGGCCGTCAGCGATGCGCCGGCCGATTACATTGACGGCATGCTCAAGGCCATCGTTGGCTTCGCCCTGCCCATCGAGCGCCTGATCGGCAAACGCAAGCTCAGCCAGAACCGCAGCGAGGCCGACATCAACGGCGTGCGTAACGGCCTGGCGGCCAGCGAAGACGTACGCGACCAGACCCTCGCCCGCTTTATTCCCCAAGGAGTTGCTGAATGAGCCAGATCGACATCCGCCCAGTCACCGCCGCCGACCACGCCGCCTGGCTGCCGCTGTGGCAGGCGTACTTGAAGTTCTACAACACCGAACTGCCGGACGCCGTCACCCAAAGCACCTGGCAGCGCCTGATCGACCCCAGCGAACCGACCCATTCGGCGCTGGCCTGGCAGGACCGCAAGGCGGTGGGCATGGTCAACTTCATCTACCATCGCTCCAACTGGAGCATCGAGAATTCCTGCTACCTGCAGGATCTGTTGGTGGACCCCGCCCAACGCGGCACCGGCGTGGGTCGCAAACTGATCGAATTCGTCTACGCCACCGCCAAGGCCGACGGTTGCTGCAAGGTGCACTGGCTGACCCACGAAACCAATGCCACTGCGATCCAACTGTATGAACGCATCGCCGAACGTCCGGGTTTCATTCAATTTCGCCAAGGTCTTTAAGGAGCGCAGCATGCCCACTTCCCTCGCCGACTGGAAAGGTGCCCCGGCCCCCTCCGCTCAACTGCTCGAAGGGCGCTTTATCCGCCTGGAAAAACTCGACCCCGCACGCCACGCTGAGCAACTGTGGCAAGCCCTCGAAGGCCCCGGCGCCGACCCCAAACTGTGGGATTACTTGCCCTATGGCCCGTTTACCGAGCGCACCGCGTTCGATGCCTGGCTGAACAACCACGCGGCCAACAGCGACCCGTATTTCTTCAGCGTGATCGACCGCGCCAGCGGCGAGGTGCAAGGTATCCTCAGCCTGATGTCGATCGTGCCGGCCCAGGGCCGCATCGAAATCGGCCACGTCACCTTTGGCGCACCGATGCAGCGTTCGCCGAAAAGCACCGAAGCGGTGTACCTGCTGGCCAAGTATGCCTTCGAGCAGGGTTATCGCCGCCTGGAGTGGAAATGCAACAACGGCAACGCCCGCTCCAAGTACGCGGCCGAACGGTTGGGGTTCAGTTTTGAAGGGGTGTTCCGCCAGCACATGGTGGTCAAGGGGCAGAACCGGGACACGGCGTGGTATTCGATTTTGGACGGGGAATGGCCGGTGGTGGGGGCGGCTTTTGAGCAATGGTTATCGGAGGCCAATCAGACCGCTTCGGGGCAGCTCAAGAGCCTGGCGGAGTGCCGCCAGGCGCTTTAAACGTCAGTTCAGCTTCTGCGCCAGCACCGCAATATGCTCCGGTCCGATCCCGCAGCAGCCGCCCAGGTGACTGGCGCCACGGGCCTGCCAGTCGGCCGCCCATTGCAGGTAGCCCGGCGGGTCGAGGTCTTCGCGCAGCGGGTCCAGGCCGTCGTTGGCCGTGGCTTCCTTGGGTTGCGGCGGGAAGGCATTGGCGTAGGCGCCGATCTGGATCTGCACGCCCAGGCGTTCGAAGGTCTGACGCGCCGCATCGATCGCCGCACCAATCACTTCAGGCTGGCTGCAGTTGAACAGCAACACCTGTACACCCAATTGCGCCGCCGCCTCGGCCGCGTCCGCCACCGGCTCGCCGGAACGCAGGCGCGGCACTTCATCGGTGTCTTCGTCTTTCAAAGTGAAGGACAGCCAGAATGGCTTGCCGTCCTTTGGCAGACCGGCGTGGATCGCCCGCGCCTCGGCGATGGAGCTCTGGGTTTCCGCCAGCCACAGGTCGACATGGGGCGCCAGGCCCTGCACCAAGGGCGTGAGCAATTCGGACACTCGCGCCGGCTCGAACAGATCCGGCCTATACGAGCCGAATAACGGCGGCAACGACCCCGCCACGCGCACGGCTTTGCCCGAGGCGTCCGCTGCGCGGCGCGCCAACTCACCCGCCAACGCTGCCAGGGCCTGGCCTTCGGCGACAAAGCGCGCTTCGCCGATATGGAACGGCACCACGGCGTAGCTGTTGCTGGTGATCACGTCGGCGCCGCTGTCGATGTAGGCCGCGTGCACCGCCTCTACCGCTTGCGGGGCCTCGCTCAGGGCCAGTGCCGACCACTCCGGCTGCCGGAAGGGCGCGCCGCGCCGTTGCAGTTCACGGCCCATGCCGCCGTCGAGAATTACTGTGCTTTTAGCGCCCATATAGCTTTTACTCATATGCTTATGAAAATAACTCACTATGAGAGTCGTTCTTATAACTATTTAATGCGTACCAATCGGTTAATAACAACTTCTTTTTTATTCAGGTGTTCATTTTGAAACTCAAACCGCTATTGGCCCTGGGCCTGACGATGCTGGCCGCTTCAACCCAAGCCTTTGGCGGCGCCACGCTGGATCGGATCGAACAGAAAAAAGAACTGGTGGGCGTGCTGATGGAAAGCTACCCGCCGTTTTCGTTTCTCAACGATCAGAACCAGCTCGACGGCTTCGACGTCGACGTGGCCAAGGCCGTGGCGCAGAAATTGGGCGTGAAGCTGCGCCTGGAAACGCCGTCCTGGGACGTGATCGCCGCCGGCCGTTGGAGCGGGCGCTATGACATCTGCATCTGCTCCATGACCCCGAGCAAGGCGCGCGCCGAGGTGTTTGACTTCCCGGTGGAGTACTACGCCTCGCCTGCGGTGATTGTGGTCAACGCCAAGGATGAGCGCATCCACGGCGCCAAGGACCTGAGCGGCAAAAAGGTCGGCCTGACCAGTGCCTCCAGCTATGAAAGCTACCTGAATAAAAATCTGGTGATCGAAGGCGCTGAGGACACGCAGTTGCAGTACCCGTTCGAAGACGTGCAAATCGCACCGTACGACACCGACAACGTGGCATTCCAGGACCTCGGCCTGGGCGCGGGCGTACGCCTGGATGCGATCCTCACCAACCTGGTCACTGCCCAGCCGCGCCTGAATCAAGACAAGCGCTTCAAGCTGGCTGGCGAGCCCCTGTATGCCGAACCCAATTCGGTAGCCATCGAAAAAGGCGACCCGCAGTGGGACAGCAAAGTGCGTGAAGTCTTCGCGCAGTTGAAACAGGACGGCACCTTGAGCAAGCTGTCGCAAAAATGGATCGGTGCCGACATCAGCCAATGAGTCATCTCCCCAAACCTGCGCGCGGGCTGTTCGGTTTTCGCACGCGCCTGTACCTGACCTGGGCAGCATTGTTCGCCCTGTTCGCCAGCTTCTTCCTGAGCTTTGACCTGAAGTTCTCGATCATCCTCGACAAGCTGCCCAACCTAGTCGGCGTGCACCTGGCGCCCAATGGCTTCCTGCAGGGCGCGGCGCTGACACTGTTTCTGTGTCTGTGCTCGATGCTGGCGTCGTCGGTGCTGGGCTTTATCACCGCTCTGGGGCGCCTGTCGAAAAGCGCCGTGGCCTTTGGCATTGCCAGTTTCTATGCCTCGTTCTTCCGCGGCACGCCGCTGCTGATTCAGATCCTGCTGATCTACCTGGGCCTGCCGCAGCTGGGGCTGGTGCCGGGCGCAATCGTCGCCGGGATCATCGCGCTGTCGCTGAACTACGGCGCCTACCTGAGCGAGATTTTCCGCGCCGGCATCCTTGGCGTCCCCCAGGGCCAACGGGAAGCCGCCCTGGCCCTGGGCATGCGCGACCGTGAGATCTTTTGGCACGTCACCCTGCCCCAGGCCATGCGCACGATCATCCCGCCGGCCACCAACCAGTTCATCTCGATGCTCAAGGACTCGTCACTGATCTCGGTGATGGGCGTATGGGAAGTGATGTTCCTGGCGCAGTCCTACGGCCGTTCGAGCTACCGCTACATCGAGATGCTCACCACCGCCGCGATCATCTACTGGGTGATGTCCCTGGGCCTGGAACTGATCCAGGCACGCATGGAGCGGTACTACGGCAAGGGCTATGCGGGGCGGGGGTGAAGGGTGTCGATCGCGACCGATCCACCGTGCACTCAATGCTGTGCAGATTTAACGAATTGTTTTATCGCAACGGACTAGAGACATCTCCCGCAAACCCGCAGCAACCGGCCTGACAGTTATCCCCCAGACACCTCGCTAAATTCCCCGCCTCATACATCACGAGGTGGGTTTACATGCCGCTCATACACAAGCAATTCGCACTCGCCATCACCTTGGCATTGGGTGCAATCGGGGCTCAACATGCACAGGCTCGCGGCGATATGGCGCCAGAGGATGAAGTGCTGCAGCCACTTAGAATGAGCAGCACCAAACACCCTTATCAGCCGGTGACACCCGCACCGGAAGACTTTTATTTCGCCGACCGTGCCCTCAGCCGCAACGGCCTGAGCGTGGCCCGTGTGCTGGATGCGGCGGTAGACGATCTGCTGGCATCGGATGAATTCGGCCCACGGGAGAAATATCACCTGAAACATTACGCGCAGTATCTCGCCAGCCTCGAACCCGGTCGCCTGGGGGTTTGGCTTGAGCAACTGGCGGGCAGCCATAACGCCAACCTGGGCACGGCCACGCAAGCCAGCTTGGAGCCTTTGAACGCCAGCCTGCTTTCGGCCATCCGCCAGTTGGATAACGACACCGACGAGGCAGGCCGCGTGTGGCTGCAGGCCTTTGGAAGCAGCGGCAATCTCGACGCACACCACGGCAGCGCCGGTTTGAAACAGCGTCGCCAAGGCGTGTTGCTGGGTGCCGACTGGTCCCTCGATCACGCTTGGCGGATCGGCCTGGTGGGCGGCAAATCCGCTAGCGACCTCAGCGCCGGTCGTTTCAAGGGCGACGTGGACAGCTGGCACTTGGGCGCTTACGCGGCACGTCAGGACGGGCCGATTGCACTGCGCCTGGGTGCGCTGTACAGCCGCCACGCGGGGCAAAACAAGCGCGAGGTCGATTTCAATTTCATCGATTACCGCGAACACCTCACCGGCCAATACAAGGCCGTCAGCCAAAACGTATTTGCCGAATTGGGCTATCGATTGGACACCGGCGACCTACGCGCCGAACCGTTTGCTGGTATCGGCTTCGCGCGTTATCAGCGTCAGAGTTTTCAGGAAAAAGGCGGCTACAGCGCGCTGAATGTCGGGGCTCAGACTCAACAAAACCTCAGCAGCACCTTGGGTCTGCGAGTGGCCAAGAACTTTACGCTGGATAACCAGATGACCCTCAAACCGAACCTGAGCGCCAGTTGGAAACACCTGTATGGCGACGTCAGCAGTCGCGTGCGTCAGTCGTTCGTTGAGGAGAAACGCGAAGACTTCAACAGCGAGTTCATCATCGGCGGCACGCCCCTGGACCGAGATAACCTGACCCTGCGCACCGGCCTGGATCTGGCACTGTCGGCCAAACACAGCGTGGGCCTGACTTACACCGCCGCCTTCGGCAGCCACAGTCGCAACCAAGGCTTGATGGGGCAATGGGCGATGGCGTTCTAGGGCGTCAAATCCGGCGCAAAAAAAAGGGGAGCACCTGCTCCCCCGAGGATTAAGCGGTTGTATCGAAGGCTGTATCAGCCTTCGATTTCAATCAGGATTTCGCCAGGGTTGACCCGATCGCCCTTGGCCACATGCACGGCTGTCACCTTACCGGCAATGGCGGCCTGCACTTCGGTCTCCATCTTCATGGCTTCGGTGATCAACACAGCCTGACCGGCTTTGACCATGTCGCCTTCCTTGACCAGTACATCGACGATATTGCCCGGCATCGCGGTGCTCACATGACCCGGCGCCGTGGCTTGCTTGCGCTGGTTACCGCCGCTGCTGACGAACTCATTGAGCGGTTCGAACACCACTTCTTCCGGCATGCCGTCGATGGACAGGTAGAAGTGGCGCTTGCCTTCGGCCTTCACGCCCACACCAGTGATGTCGACGCGGTAGCTTTCGCCGTGCACGTCAATGACGAACTCGGTCGGCACCCCTTCGCCACCGGCACGGGCCACGCCGCCGGCTTCTGGGATCGGCAACAGCACTTCCGGCGCCAGCGTCCCGGCTTCGCGCTCTTCAAGAAACTTGCGCCCGATGTCTGGGAACATGGCGTAGGTCAGCACGTCTTCTTCAGACTTGGCCAGCCCACCGATTTCCCCACGCAGCTTGGTCATTTCTGGCTTGAGCAGGTCAGCCGGGCGCACGTCGATCACGTCTTCGCTGCCAATGGCCTGACGGCGCAGTTTTTCGTTCACCACGCCCGGCGCTTTGCCGTAGCCACCTTGCAGGTACAACTTCACTTCGTTGGTGATGGTCTTGTAGCGCTCACCGGCCAGCACGTTGAAGAACGCCTGGGTGCCGACGATTTGCGAGGTCGGGGTCACCAACGGTGGGAAACCGAGGTCTTCGCGTACTCGCGGGATTTCCGCCAGCACTTCGCTCATGCGGTTGAGGGCGCCCTGCTCTTTGAGCTGGTTGGCCAGGTTGGAAATCATGCCGCCAGGCACCTGGTTGACTTGCACCCGGGTGTCGACCGCGGTGAATTCGCTCTCGAACTGGTGATACTTCTTACGCACCGCGTAGAAGTACAGGCCGATCTCTTGCAGCAGCTCCAGATCGAGGCCGGTGTCGAACTCGCTGCCCTTGAGGGCGGCGACCATCGATTCAGTGCCCGGGTGGCTGGTGCCCCAGGCGAAGCTGGAGATGGCGGTGTCGATATGGTCGGCACCGTTTTCGATGGCCTTGAGTTGGCACATCGCAGCCAGGCCGGCGGTGTCGTGGGAGTGGATAAACACCGGCAGGCTCTGCTCGGCTTTCAGCGCCTTGACCAGTTCGCCGGTGGCGTACGGCGTCAGCAGGCCAGCCATGTCCTTGATCGCGATGGAGTCGCAGCCCATGGATTCCAACTGCTTGGCCTGGGCGACGAATGCCTCGACGGTGTGCACGGGGCTGGTGGTGTAGGCGATGGTGCCTTGGGCATGTTTGCCGGCGGCCTTCACCGCTTCGATGGCCACGCGCAGGTTACGCACGTCGTTCATCGCATCGAAAATGCGGAATACGTCGATGCCATTTACAGCCGCCTTGGCCACGAAGGCTTTGACCACGTCATCGCTGTAGTGGCGGTAGCCCAGCAGGTTCTGGCCGCGCAACAGCATTTGCAGGCGCGTGTTGGGCAACGCGGCGCGCAGTTTACGCAGGCGCTCCCATGGGTCTTCCTTGAGGAAGCGCACGCAGGCGTCGAAGGTTGCGCCGCCCCAGACTTCCAGGGACCAGTAGCCGACTTTGTCGAGCTTGTCGCAGATCGGCAGCATGTCGTCGGTGCGCATGCGGGTGGCCAGCAACGATTGGTGGGCGTCACGCAGGATGGTGTCGGTTACGAAGATTTTCTTAGACATTGGAATGTTCCTCACAGGCCTGCGTGGGCGGCAATGGCGGCGGCGATGGCCAGGGCCAGCTCTTCGGGTTTGCGCTTGATCGAGTAGTTGGTCAGCTCAGGGTGGCTTTCCACAAAACTGGTGTTGAACTGGCCGCTACGGAATTCCGGGTTGCGCAGGATTTCCTGATAGTAGGCGGCGGTGGTCTTCACGCCTTGCAGGCGCATGTCGTCCAGGGCACGCAGGCCGCGGTCCATGGCTTCTTCCCAGGTCAACGCCCAGACCACCAGTTTCAGGCACATGGAGTCGTAGAACGGCGGGATGGTGTAACCGGTGTAGATCGCCGTGTCGGTGCGCACGCCGGGGCCGCCGGGGGCGTAGTAACGGGTGATCTTGCCGAAGCTGGGCAGGAAATTGTTTTTCGGGTCTTCGGCGTTGATACGGAACTGCAACGCAAAGCCACGGTGCTGGATGTCTTCCTGTTTCACCGACAACGGCAGGCCCGAGGCGATGCGGATCTGCTCACGAACGATGTCGATCCCGGTGATTTCTTCAGTGATGGTGTGTTCCACCTGCACCCGGGTGTTCATCTCCATGAAGTACACCTCGCCCTCGGCGAGCAGGAACTCCACGGTGCCGGCGTTCTCGTAACCCACGGCTTTGGCCGCGCGCACCGACAGGTCGCCGATGTAGGCGCGCTGTTCGGGGGTCAGCTGCGGGCTGGGGGCAATCTCGATTAACTTCTGGTTGCGGCGCTGGATCGAGCAATCGCGCTCGAACAAATGCACCACGTTGCCAAAGCTATCCCCGAGGATCTGCGCCTCGATGTGCTTAGGGTTGACGATGCATTTTTCCAGGAACACTTCCGCCGAACCGAAAGCTTTGGTGGCTTCGGAGATGACGCGGGGGAAGGCTTGTTCGAGTTCTTCGCGGCTGTTGCAGCGACGGATGCCGCGACCGCCACCACCGGACGTGGCCTTGAGCATCACCGGGTAACCGATACGGTCGCCTTCGGTGAGCGCTTCGTGGATGTCGGCCACGTTGCCTTCGGTGCCGGGGGTGACCGGCACGCCGGCCTTGATCATGCTGCGGCGCGCTTCGGTCTTGTCGCCCATGCGGCGGATCACTTCAGCGGCGGGGCCGATGAACTTGATCCCACGTTCGGCACAGATATCCGCCAATTCAGCGTTTTCCGACAGGAAACCATAGCCAGGGTGCAGGGCATCGCAACCGGTTTCCACCGCCAGGTTCACCAGCTTGCGCGGGTTGAGGTAGCCCGCCAGAGGCTCGGCGCCGATGCTGTGGGCTTCGTCGGCCCGTTTGACGTGCAACGCGTGGCGGTCGGCATCGGAATAGACCGCGACCGAACGGATACCCATCTCGGCGCACGCCCGGACGATGCGGACGGCAATTTCACCGCGGTTGGCGATCAGGATCTTTTTTATCACTTGGAAATTCCCTTGAGCCGATTGCTGCATTCTTCGACCCGCTGAAGCCGGGTCGACGCGTGACCAAATGTTTCAGGTCAGTCGCGAGACACACACTAAGCCGCGCAAGGGATTAACAAAAATCAATAATTATTGGGTCGTGCATAAGTAAAGACTTATAGTTGGCCGGACGGCCTTGGGCGAAAGGAATGGAATAATGCGTAAGTCATTGATGCGTATGACGTTGCGTCAATTGCAAATCTTCAATGAAGTGTGCGATTTGCGTTCTTACAGCCGCGCCGCCGAGGAAATGTCTCTGACACAACCGGCGGTCAGCCTGCAAATCCGCCAGCTCGAAGAGCTGATCGGCCAGCCGCTGTTCGACTATGTCGGCAAGAAACTCTATATGACCGAGGCCGCCGAGGCTCTGCAACGGGCCAGCCGCGATATCTTCGGGCGCCTGGAAAACCTCGATATGCAGTTGTCGGACATGCAGGGCTCGCTGCAAGGCCAGTTGAAGCTGGCGGTGGAGTCCAGCGCCAAGTACTTCGTGCCGCACCTGTTCGCCGCCTTCAAGCGCCAGCATCCGGAGGTGCAACTGCAACTGACCGTGGTCAACCGCGCCCAGGTGATCCGCCGCCTCTCGGACAACCGGGACGACCTGGTGATCATGTCCATGGTGCCCCAGGACATGGGCCTGGAATTCCTGCCTTTCCTGAATAACCCCATCGTCGCCGTGGCGTTGCCGGATCATCCGCTGAGCCTGCAAGGCCCACTGCGCCTGCAAGACCTGGAACCCTACACCCTGCTGCTGCGCGAACCCGGCTCCGGTACACGGCTGGCCTGCGAAGAGTACTTCAAGGAAAAACGTGTGCACTTCACCCAGACGGTAGAAGTGGCCTCGGCCGAAGCACAGCGCGAATGCGTGGTGGCCGGCCTGGGCATCGCCCTGCTGACCCGCCACGCCCTGAACCTGGAACTGGCCACCGGCGGGCTCAAAGAGCTGCCGGTGGAAGAGCTGCCGCTTTACCGCAGTTGGTGCCTGGTGCAGGCCAAGGCCAAGCGCCTGTCACCGGTGGCCCATGCGTTCCTGGGCTTTATCCGCAGCGAACGGGTGCAGATCAGCGCGCTGGCTGAACGCTTCGCTGGGCGGCCGCGGGTGCCTGCCAATGAAGTTCCGGGTAGTCACTGATGCTCTGGAGCAATTGGCGCTCCTCACAACGGTCTTCGATTGCGCGACGAAACGCCATGCGGCGCTGGTCTTCCTGCTGACGACGGGTCTTGACGGCGCTGTTGCTGTCTTCGTAGGGACGTGCCATTTGGAATCTCCCAATGCGAGTACGGGAGTTCAGGATGGCCTTGGGGGATGACGGGGCGATGACAGCCTGATGAAGATTCTGGACACACAGGACAATCCAATGTCGGAGAGGGCAAGCCCCTTCCGCATTTGCCTGTATTTACAGCGTTCAGTCGTCGAGGGCTTTGACGGATTTGGGCGAGAGACGCAGGCTGCGCAAGCTGCGCTTCACGCTCTTGAGGTGATTGACCAGGCTCGGCCCGCGCGCCATGGCCACGCCCATGGCCAACACATCGATCACCACCAGATGGGCAATGCGCGAGGTCAGCGGGGTGTAGATCTCAGTGTCTTCGTGCACATCGATGGCCAGATTGACCGTGGACAGTTCCGCCAACGGTGTCTGGCTCGGGCACAGGGTGATCAACGACGCACCGCTTTCACGCACCAGGTTGGCGGTGATCAGCAGGTCCTTGGAGCGGCCCGACTGAGAAATGCAGATCGCCACGTCGGTCGGCTTCAAGGTCACGGCCGACATCGCCTGCATATGCGGGTCGCTGTAGGCCGCCGCCGTGAGCAATAGACGGAAGAATTTGTGCTGGGCATCGGCCGCTACCGCACCGGAGGCGCCAAAACCGTAAAACTCCACACGCTGGGCCTGAGACATGGCCGTCACGGCTTTTTGCAGCGCCACCGGGTCGAGCTTTTCGCGCACTTCCATCAGGGTGTGCAAGGTGGTGTCGAAGATTTTCAGGCTGTAGTCGGCGACGGAATCGTCTTCGTGAATCGCGAACTGACCAAAGCTGGCGCCAGCAGCCAGGCTTTGGGCCAGTTTGAGTTTTAAGTCCTGGAACCCGGAGCAACCGATGGCGCGGCAAAAACGCACGATGGTCGGTTCGCTGATGCCCACGCTGTGGGCCAGGTCGGCCATGGAACTGTGCATCACAGCCGCAGGGTCAAGCAGCACATGATCGGCAACCTTGAGTTCCGATTTGCGTAACAGGTGGCGCGACTGGGCGATATGTTGCAACAGGTTCAAAGGGCAGGACTCTTGTTATTGGCAGGGCCAGGGGATGTAGCAAGCTTGTAGTTATACTACAAGAATTGCGCTTTTGCCCGTCCAACACGTCACTAAATCGCCCTGCTGCCCTCTGATTCAAAGGGCAGACGCTTTGTAGCCACAACGGCGCCCTCGGTGTCCCTAAGAAAAATCCGCATTTTTTCGTAACAAATCCGCCATGCCATCGGCCTGCATCGGCCGACTGATCAGATAGCCCTGCACCTCGTCGCACTGCTCTGCGCGCAGGAAATCCAACTGCTGGTGATCTTCTACCCCTTCGGCCACCACTTTGAGCGCCAAGCCGTGGGCCATGGCGATAATCGCCCGGGTAATCGCCGCGTCTTCGCGACCTTGGCCCAGGCCGCGAATAAACGTTTGATCGATCTTCACGTAATCCACCGGAATGCGCTTGAGGTAACTGAGGGACGAATACCCCGTGCCAAAGTCATCAATAGCCAGTTTCACGCCTAGATCGCGTAATTGCCGGAAGGTCGCAATGATGTGTTCGACGCTGTCGAGCAACTGACTTTCGGTGAGTTCCAGCTCCAGGTACTGCGGGTCCAGACCGGTTTCCTCCAACACCTGGCGCACCAGGCTGACCAGTTTGCCCTGACGCAGTTGGTGCACCGACAAATTCACCGACACCCGAATCGGCGCCAACCCCTGACGCTGCCATTCGCACGCCTGCCAGCAGGCTTCACGCAACACGAACTCCCCCAGCGGCACGATCAGGCCGGTCTCCTCGGCCAGGCCGATAAACTCGGCCGGCGGCACCATGCCCCACTGCGGATGCTCCCAGCGGATCAGCGCCTCGGCGGCGTTGAGCTTGCCGGTGGCCAGGCACAACTTGGGCTGGTAGAACACGCTGAGCTGGCGCTCTTCGATGGCTTTGCGCAGGTGGTTTTCCAGCTGCAAGCGCTCCAGGGTGCTGGCTTGCAGGCTGTCGGTGTAGAACTGGAAGTTGTTGCCGCCCAGATGCTTGGCGTGCTGCATGGCCATGTTGGCTTGGCTGACCAGCGCGGAAATTTCCCGTGCGTTATCCGGCAAAAGGCTGACACCCATCGACGCACTGACCACCAATTCATGCCCCTCCACCGTGACCGGCACCCGCAGCTTGGCCAGCAGCCGCGTGGCCACCCGCGCCAGGCTCGACAGGCTGCCGTAGGCATCGAACAACACGGCAAATTCATCGCCGGACAAGCGCGCAATAGTGTCGGCCTCGGGCAAGGCGTTGATCAGGCGCCGCGCCATTTTCTGCAACAGCTGGTCGGCCACTTCGTGCCCCAGGCTGTCATTGAGCAGCTTGAAGCGATCCAGATTGATGTGCAGCAGCGCCAGGCTGCGCCCTCCCTTACGCACTCTTTGATGGGCTTCACGCAGCCGTTCACGGAACAGCGAGCGGTTAGCCAGGCCGGTCAGTTCGTCGTAGTGAGTAAGGTGACGCATGCGTTCTTCGGACTCGCGGCGCGCCGACAAATCGGCGAAGAACCCCACGATATGACTGACGTTTCCCCGAAAATCGCGCACTACATTAAGTTGCAGCCACTGCGGGTAGAGTTCGCCGTTTTTGCGCGTTTCCACCAATTCGCCCTGCCAGGTGCCGTGCATGAGCAATGCCTGACGGATCATCGGGAAGTGACGCCGCGCATCGCGGCTGCTGGGTAACTCCACCACGTTGCGACCCAGCATGTCATCGCGCTCAAAGCCGGTGACACGGCTGAACGCCTGGTTGACGGCAATCAGTACGTAGTTCGGGTCGAGGATCACGATGCCTTCGCTGGCCGCCTCGAACACCGTCGATGCCAGGCGCTGTTGCTCTTCCAGGGCTTTGCCAGCGCTGATATCCCGGCGGGTGCCGAGCATGCGGATCACGCGCCCGCTGGGGCTACGTTCAACCGCACGGCCGCGGTCTTCGATCCAGACCCAGCGACCGTCGGCGTGCCGCACACGGTATTCCACCTGGTAGTCCTCGCTACGGCCTTTGAGGTGCTCTACCAGTGCGCGCTTGAGCAACGGCAGGTCATCGGGGTGCAGGCGCGGCTTGAGGTGACTGAGCATGGCCGTGATGCATTCAGGCTCCAGGCCGAACAGCTCTTTGATCTGGGTGTGATGCACTTCGTCGGTTTGCAGGTTCCAGTCCCACAGCCCCAACTCACTGGCCTGCAACGCCATGACCAGGCGTGCTTCGCTTTTATTCAGGGCCTGGCTGGCGAGGTCCAGTTCCTGGCTGCGTTGCGCCACGCGATCCTGCAAGCCGACTTGTACGTCGCGCAATTCCTGCTCGACCTGGCGCCGTTGCTCGACTTCACGCACCAAGTCCTGATTCAACTGCTCACTGCGCTGCTGCGCCTGCTGCAGATGCTCGATCAATGCCTGGTTTTGAAAGCGGCGCAATAGGCCACGCTGAATCAGGCGATTGACCTGCCATGCCACCAGGCTCAAGGACGCCAGCAGAATCAGGCCGAGTACGCCCCAACCTTGTTGCTGCGGCTCGCCGTTCCAGAACAGATAGACAATGGAAGGCACCAGACAGGGCAAAGCAAATGACAGAAACGCAGGAAAACTTACGGCATACGCCACGCTGGCCGACAACGTGGCCGCGCCGATCAGGCCGAACACCCACGCCTGCTGCATAAAACTGTTGACCGGCGCCAGGGCGATGGCGGCCGTGGCCAAGGTTAGACCGCTGACTGCCGAACCGAGCATGAACATGCGTCGCCAAATCGGCCTGGCCTGACGGCTGGGCATGGCCGAATCGAACGCCGCCACCTGGATCACGCGCAGAGCCACCAACGCCAGCAGCCACACCAGCCAGATGCTGTCGAGCAGGTATTGGGCGGGGTTCCACAACAACCAGGCACACACCACTCCGTTGACCAGCATCAACAAGGTCGGCAGCAGCGACCCCTGATACAACAGGCGTGTGCGCTCGACGGCCATTTCGGTGGCGTACTGTTTGTGAATAACCTGCGCGGGCGCGGGCGCGGCCGAGGAGCTGGGCAGGTCAGTGCTGAGGGTCATAGGCAGTGTTCTTATAATGGTGAGCCCGAAACGTCGACGGAGCATACACAAGCAAGCGCTCTGGCCAAACTGCTCCACGTCATAAAAACCTCAAGGCTGCGCCGCGCAAACCTTTGGGCCAGACGGCTTGAGCGAGACACCGCGCGGGCTGCGGCGCCTGACTAACCGGTCATCCGCCTCACCGCCCTAAGGAGCATGCCGATGGTTTTGTCTCGACCGCCCGGCATTGGCATTTGCCCCACTCCCCCGAGGGCCATAGAATGCGCCGATGCGCGATGATCTCTCTCTTTTGCTTAATTCCCTCAACGATGCCCAACGCCAGGCCGTAGCAGCCCCCGTTGGCCGTCAGTTGGTCCTGGCCGGTGCTGGCTCCGGTAAAACCCGAGTGCTGGTGCACCGTATCGCCTGGTTGATCCAGGTCGAGAACGCATCGCCGCACTCCATCCTGTCGGTGACGTTCACCAACAAGGCCGCCGCCGAGATGCGCCATCGCATCGAGCAGCTGATGGGCATCAGCCCGGCCGGTATGTGGGTCGGCACCTTCCACGGCCTGGCGCATCGCCTGTTGCGTGCCCACTGGCAGGAAGCGGGCCTGAGCCAGACCTTCCAGATTCTGGACAGCGACGACCAGCAACGCCTGGTCAAGCGCGTGATTCGCGAGTTGGGCCTCGATGAACAACGCTGGCCCGCGCGTCAGGCCCAGTGGTTTATCAACGGCCAGAAAGACGAAGGGCTGCGCCCGCAACATATTCAGGCCAGTGGCGACCTGTTCCTGGCCACCATGCGCAGCATTTATGAAGCCTACGAGGCTGCTTGCGTACGCGCCGGCGTGATCGACTTCTCCGAATTGCTGCTGCGCGCCCTTGACCTGTGGCGCGACAACCCGGGCTTGCTGGCCCATTACCAGAAGCGCTTCCGGCACATTCTGGTGGACGAGTTCCAGGACACTAACGCCGTGCAGTACGCGTGGTTGCGCCTGCTGGCCAAGGGCGGCGACAGCCTGATGGTGGTGGGCGACGACGATCAGTCGATCTACGGCTGGCGCGGCGCGAAAATCGAGAACATCTATCAGTATTCCGAGGATTTCCCGGACGCGGTCACTATCCGCCTGGAGCAGAACTACCGCTCCACTGCCGGCATTCTCAAGGCTGCCAACGCCTTGATCGCCAACAACACCGGGCGTCTGGGCAAGGAATTGTGGACCGACGGCGGCGAAGGCGAAGCGATCAACCTGTACGCCGCATTCAACGAACACGATGAAGCGCGCTATGTGGTCGAAACCATCGAAAGCGCCCTGAAAACCGGCATCGCCCGCAGCGATATCGCCATTCTGTACCGCTCCAACGCCCAATCGCGGGTGCTGGAAGAAGCCTTGTTGCGCGAGCGCATCCCCTACCGCATTTATGGCGGCCAGCGCTTCTTCGAACGTGCGGAGATCAAGAACGCCATGGCCTACCTGCGCTTGCTGGAAGGCCGTGGTAACGACGCGGCGTTGGAGCGGGTGATCAATATCCCGGCCCGTGGCATTGGTGAGAAAACCGTTGAAGCGATCCGCGAGCATGCCCGCCACGCCGATGTGTCGATGTGGGAGGCCATGCGCCTGCTGATCGCCAACAAGGGTTTGACCGGTCGCGCAGCCGGGGCGCTGGGCGTGTTTGTCGAACTGATCGAGAACCTCGCGGCCAAGTGCGCGGAAATGCCCCTGCACTTGATGACCCAGACCGTAATCGAGCAGTCCGGATTGATCGCCTATCACGAAGCGGAAAAAGGCGAGAAAGGCCAGGCCCGGGTGGAAAACCTTGAGGAACTGGTCAGCGCGGCTCGTGCATTCGAGAACACTGAGGAAGACGAAGAACTGACCCCGCTCGCCGCATTCCTCGGCCATGCGTCCCTGGAAGCCGGCGATACCCAGGCCGACGAGCACGAAGACAGCATTCAGCTGATGACGCTGCACAGCGCCAAGGGCCTGGAATTCCCGTACGTGTTCCTGGTGGGCATGGAAGAAGGCCTGTTCCCACACAAGATGAGCCTGGAAGAACCCGGCCGCCTTGAGGAAGAACGCCGCCTGGCCTATGTGGGCATTACCCGGGCCATGCAGAACCTGGTGATGACCTACGCCGAGACCCGACGGCTTTACGGCAGCGAAACCTACAACAAGGTGTCGCGCTTCGTACGCGAAGTGCCAAAGGGTCTGATCCAGGAAGTGCGCTTGTCCAACAGCGTCAGTCGCCCATTCGGCGGTGGCCAGCAGCAGAACTCCAGCAACATGTTCGCCGGTTCTGAGATTCCGGAAACGCCGTTCAGCCTTGGCCAGCAGGTCAAGCATGCGATCTTCGGCGAAGGCGTGATCCTCAACTTCGAAGGCGCCGGTGCCCAGGCCCGCGTGCAGGTGAACTTCGCCGAAGGCAGCAAGTGGCTGATGATGGGTTACGCCAAGCTCGAAGCGATCTGAACTGCGGGCTTGCCGCTCGTTATCCTTGTTTTTAACGAGCGCGGGCCCATATCTGTAATTAGTCCTACAGATCTTTCGGATTCAGTCCTACGCAAAAGCCCGAAACATTATGTCGCTAGCCACTGTCATTACACCTGTGCAACATGGCGCGCGTGCAATCCACAAATGGGAATTCCCTTTATGAAACGTTTTCTTAGCATCGCCATGGCGTTGTGCATCGGCCTGACGATGAGCCTCGACGCCAACGCCAAACGCTTCGGTGGCGGCAAAAGTTCGGGCGCAGCCCCCACTCACCAGACCAGCCAAATGGCCCCATCCGCCGGTGTGGGCGGTGCAGCAGCCACCGCAGGCGCGGCCGGTGCAGCAGGCGCTGCGGCCAAGGCCGGCGGCGCTTCGCGCTGGTTGGGCCCTCTGGCCGGTATCGCAGCCGGTGGCCTGCTGGCGTCCATGTTCATGGGTGGCGGCTTCCAGGGCATGCAGATCTTCGACATCCTGATCCTGGCGGTCATTGCCTTCGTGATCTTCCGCTTTATCGCCGCCCGTCGCCGCAAGCAGCAGGAGCACCTGGCTCCGGCCGGCGCGCCGATGCAGCGTGAAGTGTTCGAGCAGAAGCCGGCCATGGGCTCGATCTTCGGTGGTTCGGCAGCGCCTGCCGCCCGTCCGGTGATCAATGCACCGGCCTGGTTCAACGAAGAGCGTTTTATCGAAGCGGCCCGCAGCCACTTCCAGTCCCTGCAGCAGCATTGGGACGCCAACGAAATGGACAAGATCGCCGAGTTCGTGACCCCGCAACTGCTGGAGTTCCTCAAGCGCGAACGCGCCGATCTGGGCGACGGTTTCCAGTCGACCTATATCGACGACCTGCGCGTCCAGCTTGACGGTGTGGATGATCGCGCCGACAAGACCATCGCCACCCTGACTTTCAGCGGTGTGTCGAAAACCTCGCGTTTCGACCAGGGCGAAGCGTTCAGCGAAAGCTGGAACATGGAACGCGCCCAGGGCGATAACCAGCCTTGGCTGGTCGCCGGTATCCGCCAGAACGGCTGATCCCCGCTCGCTTGAGCCCGCAACAACGAAACCCCGGACCTGTCCGGGGTTTTCTATTTCACGGTTGCACTTATAGCGAGCTACTGTATAAAACGCCCCTATCAACCCGCGCCATCAGCAAGAGGATCCCGGCCGTGGAAGAAATCATCGAACAACTGCGTGAAGCCAACGAACCGGTTCCGGTTCCGCTGGAACTGCCTGACGAAGACCTGCTGGTGGAAATCGAAGAACAGCTGTTCATCGATATCCCCTTTGTCTTCCGCGAATTTCTGCTGACCGTCAGCGACGTGGTCTACGGCAGCCTGGAGCCGGTGACTGTCACCGACCCTCAATCCCATACCTACCTGCCGGACGTGGCCGCCAATGCCTGGGATGCCGGTGTGGAGCGTAGCCTGATCCCGATCTGCCAGGACGGCGACGACTACTACTGCGTTGAGGAAGACGGCACTGTGGTGCTGTGGTCCGCCGAAGAGGAACTTGTCCAGGAAGAAACCTGGGAATCGGTATGGCACTGGGCGCGGGACGTCTGGCTGGAAAGCTGAGTCCCGTACTCGGCGCTTTAGTGCTCCGGCGTATCGTTATGGTTGTCCAGCGTTTCCAACAACGCGACCTGCATCCGCGTATGCACGCGGATGAACCAGCGCCAGAGCACCGCCGCCACCGCCGCCGCAACCACCGCGATCAGCACCAGCAACTTGTTGGTCGGCAGGATACTGGCCGACAACGCGGCCAAAAGCAGAAAGATCACCAACAGCGACAGAATCGGAATCAGCTCGGCAATCACCCGCCGCACACGCTGGGTATGCCGTCCGGCCATTTCCGGCTTGACGCTCATCTCCGCCAGCAACATCGACAGGGCTTTGAGCTTGCGGTACGCCGCGATCAAAAACGGCAGCGACAACAGCAGCGCCCCGCCCCAGATCAATGCCTTTTGCCAGCTGGGATCGCTGATCCAACCTTCCAGATACCCGCCGATACGTGCGGCGAAATAGCTGCAAGCAAAGAAGATCGCCACCACCAACGCCAGGTTCACCCCCACTTGCAGGACGATTTTGCGGATCATCGCCGCCAGCATCGCGCCCTCTCCCTGAGGCTGAATGCTGCGCAGCCACTCACCGTACATGCCGAACACCCGGCTCATGCGCCGAGGCATCACCGCCGCCATCTTCAATGACAATGGGTCGGCCCCACGAATCAGATAGGGGGTGAGCAAAGTGGTAATGGCCGAGACCGCCACCGCCACCGGATACAGAAAGTCGCTGGTCACCTGCAACGTCATCCCTAACGCCGCGATGATGAAGGAAAACTCGCCTATCTGTGACAGGCCCATGCCGACCCGCAATGACGTACGCCCATCGTTACCCGCGATAAACGCCCCCAGGCCACAGGAGAGCATCTTGCCCAGCACCACCGCGACGGTGATCACAGCGATAGGCCAGGCGTACTGAAGCAGGATCCGAGGGTCGATCATCAGACCGATGGCGACAAAGAAAATCGCACTGAACATGTCGCGAACCGGCTCGATCAGGCGCTCAATCTTAAGCAACTGCCGCGACTCGGCCATGATCGCGCCAATCAGGAACGCGCCCAGCACCATGCTGTATTCCAGCTTCACCACCAGCAGGCAGAACCCGAAGCACAGGCCCAACACGGTAATCAGCAACATCTCGTTGCTTTCGAAATTGGCCACATAGGCCAGCAGGCGCGGCACCAGCAAAATACCGATCACCAGCGCGACGACCATGAACAGCGAGAGCTTGCCGACCGTGGAAAACACCTCGCCGGAGCTGACCGTGCCGCTGACGGCGATGCTCGACAACAGCGCGATGATGCCGATCCCGAGGATGTCTTCCACTATCAGCACGCCGAAAATCAGTTGGGCGAAGCGCTGGTCTTTCATCTTCAGGTCATTGAGGGCTTTGACGATGATGGTGGTGGAAGAGATGGCCAGGATCGCGCCGAGGAACAGCGAGTCCATGGTGCTCCAGTCGAACCAGCGGCCGATTTCGTAGCCGATCCAGATCATCAGGATGATTTCCAGGAACGCCGCGATAAACGCAGTGGCACCCACCTTGAACAACTTGCGTAGGCTGAACTCCAGGCCCAGGCAGAACATCAGGAAGATCACCCCCAGCTCGGCCAGTGTCTTGATGGTGTCTTCGTCGTGGATCAGCCCGAAGGGCGGCGTGTGGGGGCCGATGATAAAGCCGGCGACGATATACCCCAGCACCACAGGCTGCTTAAGCCGATGAAACAGGATGGTAACCACCCCTGCCACCAACATGATCACAGCCAAGTCCTGGATAAAGCTGATGGCGTGCATGGCGAGGGGCTCCTTGAGGGTACCGGCGCTTTTCCCACTTCAGCTCGCAGCGTTAACTGGCCTTAAAAAGCTGAAGGAAAAGTCCACCTAAATCGTAAGAAATGCCCTGAGACGGGCTTTTGAAGGTTAACACCGCGACTTCCGGCGAAAAGCCGGTGCAATATATGGAAACAGATCGGCCCACGCGTGACGGCAAGCCGCCCGCCGGCGTCCCGTTAGGGCTAGCGCAGTAAAGAGTCCAGCACCCGCAGAGGTGCTTTCCCCACCAATGCCTATAACCCGTGAGTGAGCTATGGAACCCGGAAACGCCCAGCTGTCGATGACGGTCTTGATGACCCCTGATATGGCCAACTTCTCAGGCAATGTCCATGGCGGCACCTTGCTCAAGTACCTCGACGAAGTGGCCTACGCCTGCGCCAGCCGTTACGCCGGGCGCTATGTGGTGACGTTATCGGTGGATCAGGTGATTTTCCGCGAGCCGATCCATGTCGGCGAGCTGGTGACCTTTCTCGCTTCGGTCAATTACACCGGCAATACCTCCATGGAAGTGGGCATCAAGGTGGTGACCGAGAACATTCGCGAGCGCTCGGTGCGGCATACCAACAGCTGCTTCTTTACCATGGTGGCGGTGGACGACCAGCGCAAACCGGCTGCCGTCCCGCCGTTGCAACCGCATAACAGTGAAAGCAAGCGGCGCTTTGTGCAGGCTCAACAACGTCGGCAGATTCGCCAGGAGCTGGAAAAGCGCTATCAGGAAATCAAGGCCGACGCGCCGTAAGGTTGAGGCCGTAAACCCAACAACAATGTGGGAGCGGGCTTGCTCCCACATTGGGTCAGGTGTGCTTACAGAGTGATGGGTGTCGCTTCGAAGCGAACGCGAGGATGGGCGATACGGTCCTGGGCGCGCACCAGCTCCAATTCATAACTGGCGCAAGCCTGGGTCTCCAGCAGTACTTCGTGGACGGCCGCAGCGGTGAACTCAAAGGCCGCCAGTAAGCTGTCCCCCAACAACACACGCGCCAGGAACAACCCGGATGTCAGGTCACCCACCCCCACCGGCTGGCGCGGGAAGGCCAGCAACGGCCGGCGCAGGTGCCAACTGGCGTCGGCGGTTACCAGCAGCATCTCGAAGCCGTCCGGCAACTTGCCCGGGTAATCCAAATGCTTGACCAGAACCGCCTTGGGCCCACGGGCTAGCAACGCCTTGGCCATGGCCAGGCAATCGAACAGCGAGCGCGGTTTGCGCCCGGCAAAACTGTCCAGTTCCAGTTGGTTGGGGCACAGGAAGTCGGCCATGGCCGCGGCTTCATCAAGCAGGAAATCGCTGACTTCCTGGGGCACGATGCAGCCTTTTTCCGGATGCCCCATTACCGGGTCGCATAAGTAAAGCGCCTTGGGATTGACTGCCTTGATGCGCGCCACGCCGCTGAGGATCGCCCGGCCCTGGTCCGCACTGCCCAGGTAACCGGACAGGATGGCGTCGCAGTTACCCAGCTCGCCGATGGCGGCAATGCCTTCCACCAACGCAGGAATTTGCTGCGGCGCCAACACTTCTCCCGCCCACTGTCCATACTGGGTGTGGTTGGAGAACTGCACCGTGTTGAGCGGCCAGACGTTTACCCCGACCCGCTGCATGGGGAACACGGCGGCGCTGTTTCCGGCGTGGCCAAAGACCACATGAGACTGGATCGCAAGCAGATGAGGGGTGCGTTTCATGCAGGGGATTTCCGTAAAGCCGTTTGGATTCTGGCCGCGCAGTATGCGACTAAACGCAGCCTGTACGACAGACCGGCGACACAGTTAAGCTGCTCTCACTTTGTTGGAGTTCATCGCATGCTGACCCTGGGAAACATGTTTGTGTTGATGCTGCTGGCGACCGGTGCCGCCTGGGTGTGGCACAACCACGGCTTGCGCGAGCGCGCGTTGGAGCGGGTCAAGCAGCATTGCGCCAAGCTCGACATCGAGCTGCTGGACGGCGCGGTAGCGCTCAAGCGCATCGGCTTTGTAAAGGATGCCAATGGGCGGCGGCGTTTGGCGCGGGTCTACAATTTCGAGTTCACCGTGACCGGCGAAACCCGCCACCCCGGCACCATCACTCAGTTCGGCGCCCATAGCGCGCAGATTGAACTGGCGCCCTACCCGTTCGAGATCAAGACACCTTTGCCTAGCGCCGAGATCATCGAGCTGAGCCAATGGCGCCAGGACCACAGCACCAAGCACCGTCAATAACGGCAGGCCGCCAACCCGGCCTGCAATGCCGCCACATCCTGTGGCGTGCTGAAGATCAATTCAACACGAGAATCACGGCGCCATTCGCTGGGCAGCCACGCGAGCGAGCAGTTATCCAGAGCATTGGCGCTGACCCAACCGTCGCGGCTGTGGATAACCAGCTTGGCGCGCCGCCACGCAAGGTCTGCCAGCCACGCCGCCACGCGTTGAGTGTCGAATTGCTGGCTAGGATGCCAACGCCAACCCACACTCCAGCCGCCGTCCTGGGCATGGCTCAAGCAGATCGGCACGGTCGGATCGCTCCAGATCGCCGGTATATGCGCCAAGCCTGGGGACTCATGACCGTTATCCACAGCCTCGCCCGCGTGCTGATCCAACCCCGGCAGCAGGGCCAATGGCAGATGCGCCTGATGGGTCCAGTAACGCGGGCAATCGGGTAACCGGGCCTCAATCGCCTGACGCTGCACCGCGTCCAGCCCCTCCTCCTTGTTCAAGACCAGCAGCCCAGCATTGGTCAGTGTTTCCTGCTGTGCCGGCGGCAAGGGGTTGCCTCTGGCCAGGGCCTGGGCATCCAGGACCAGCACACAAGGCTGGACCGTCAACACGCCCTGCCACGGCACTTGGCGCAACTGCTTGAGCAACTGCGCCGGATGGCCCAACCCCGATGGCTCGATAAACAAACGATGCGGCTTGGCCTTACGCAACAAACGGCTAAGACCTACCTGGAACGGTGCACCGTTCACACAACACAGGCAGCCACCGGCGACCTCGCCCAAGGCAATACCGTCGTCATCCTGGGTCAGCAGCGCGGCGTCCAGGCCGATCTGGCCGAACTCATTGATCAATACTGCCCAGCGCTCATCTTCCGGGCGTTGGGCCAGCAGTTGCCTGATCAGGCTAGTCTTGCCGGCACCTAGTGGCCCGGCTATCACATGAGTGGGAATGTTCTGCAGCATGGAGGGCATCATTCAGGCCGTGTAGAGCGCTTGATCCTACGCGGTTATGCCAGCCAATCCAGCGTCAGGATCAACCGGCGCTCGCCTTCTTTGAGCGCCGGCGAACGATGGATCAAACCGTGGCCTTCGTTACCGTGCCACTTGCTGCCTTTGAGCAAGGCCACTTCGCCACAATGGATCTGCTCAACACGTGCGGTGGGTTCGGCTTCGGGTTGTCCCAAGTGACGCCGGTCCATGACCCCCTCCCGCAACCACTGGCTGCCGATCCCGGCATAGGTGGTGATCAGCCGCACCGGTACGTGGTCGACGTGAAACCGTGGGCACATGGCTTTATCCAGCAAGCGCAGGCGCACGCCAATGCGTCGGGCGCCGAGCAGGCAGGCAAAGGCGCTGGTCAACCAGGACACATCGGCAATAAATCCCTCATAGCCTTCAAGATCGCGGCAATTGGCCGCCAATCCCTGCAAATTCGGCACCGCATCATCACTGCCCAGTTCCGCCACCAACGAATCGGCTACGGGCTCGTTGAGCGAAACCAGCAAGGCGCCGAATTCGGCAATGTGCAGGGGTAATTGCCGCTGCCACAGCGCCAGATTTACGCCATCTTCGAGGATTTCAGACAGCGCCAACGGGGTTTCGCCGCGGGTTTGGCGAATCAGCGGGCGCAAGGGCGGCAGTGCAGCGAGCATCAGGCCACCTCGTCGTACCAAGGGCCAAAAGGATCGGCCAGCAAGCGCCATCCATCGACACCCAGGGCCATTTCTGCATCGGTGAGCAAGCACGCATCCAACTCGGCGCGTAGCTGGGCAAAGTCGATGTGTTGCCCGATAAACACCAGTTCCTGACGGCAATCGCCGTTGCTCAGTTGCCAATTGCCCATGATTGCCGCGACGCTTTCTTCATCCTGCGGCCACTGGTTTTTCGGCACGAAACGCCACCAGCGCCCGGCGAATCCATGGCGCATCAAGCCACCGGCCTGGGACCAACTGCCCGCATCCTGATGCTTGCTGGCCAGCCAGAAAAAGCCTTTGGAACGCAGCAATTTGCCGTTGACCCAGGGGCGGTCAATAAAGTCGTAGAAACGCTGCGGATGGAACGGGCGCCGCGCACGATAAGCGGTGGACGCGATACCGTACTCTTCGGTTTCCGGCACATGCTCGCCGCGCAATTCCTGCAACCAGCCGGGCGCCTGGGCGGCGCGCTCGAAGTCGAAGCGGCCGGTGTTGAGGATCTGGTCCAGAGGCACCTCGCCCATCACCATCGGGATGATCTTGGCGTGAGCGTTGAGGCGCTCAAGGATCGCCATCAACTCCTCGCGCTCGTGCTGGCTGATCAGGTCGATCTTGCTGATCAGAATCACGTCGGCGAACTCGATCTGCTCAATCAGCAGGTCGGTGATCGAGCGCTCGTCCTCTTCACCCAACGTCTCACCGCGCGAGGCCAGGCTTTCGGCAGCTTGGTAGTCGAGCAGGAAGTTGATGCCGTCGACCACGGTGACCATGGTGTCCAAACGTGCGATATCGGCCAGGCTTTGCTGGTTTTCATCGCGGAAGGTGAAGGTTTCGGCCACCGGCAGAGGCTCGGAAATACCCGTGGATTCGATCAGCAGGTAATCGAAGCGCCCGTCCCTGGCGAGCTTGGCGACTTCTTCCAGCAGGTCTTCACGCAAGGTGCAGCAGATGCAGCCGTTGCTCATCTCCACCAGTTTTTCTTCGGCGCGGTTGAGGGTGACATCGCGCTGCACTTCGCTGCCGTCGATGTTGATTTCACTCATGTCGTTGACGATCACCGCCACCCGCAGGTTGTCGCGGTTGCGCAGGATGTAGTTGAGCAGCGTACTTTTACCGGCGCCGAGGAAGCCGGACAGCACGGTAACGGGGAGTCGATTGGGCATCAGGTCATTCTCATCAGGTCGCCCGTTCGAATCGGGCTGTTATTAATGTTATAGTATAACAACACAAATAAGCCAACCCCCGCTTGCTCAACGTGATGAAGACGGCAATGCTGGCACCTGCTGATGTCGAGAACGCCCATGAACTATCTGCTGTATGGCCTGCTGCTGATTTTTGCGACCCTGGCCAATCCCCAAACACCGAGCCTGTTGGCTAACTGCACGCGCAGCGCCAACCTGCTGGCCTGCGTAGACCCGTTGGGCAACGCCTACAGCGTAGCGACGATTGGCAGCACCACATATTTGCGTGGCTTTGAGGTAATCGGTAAACGCTACTGGGCGCAGACCAACAGCCGTTACGGGCAATTGACGTTCTTTACCGGCCTGGCGTCGGACGGTGAAGCGTGGGTCGGTTACACACGCAGAGTCGGTTGGACCACGATCAACCGCTTCTCCAGTTCCGGGGGCGCCGGCGCCACCTTCACCTGCAGCCGTCTCACCGGCTGCTAAGCACGGGCGTTTTTCTGGTCTTGCACCCAGGCCATATAGCTGTTGATCGGCGGATTCTTCTGGAAATAATTTCTCAGGCCCTCGAATAATCCGTCAGCCACAGCCTGCTGGTGACGTGCAGTCACCAGCCGCTGCGCGTCCCGGGCATTGGAGATAAACCCGGTCTCCACCAGAATCGACGGCACATCCGGTGACTTGAGCACCGCAAACCCCGCCTGTTCCACACGCTTCTGATGCAACGACGTGATGCTCTGCAAGCTGCCCAGCACCGAACTGCCCAATTGCAGGCTGGAAGCGATGGTGGCGTTCATCGACATATCAAGAATCACCCCGGCCAGCATCGGGTCTTTGTCCTTGAGATTGAGCAGCGTGGTGGCGCCCAGCAGGTCCGCGCCGTTTTCGCGCTGAGCCATAAAGCGCGCCGTGGCGGAGGTGGCGCCGCCTTCGGACAACGCATACACCGAAGCCCCCGACGCGGTCAGGCGTGGCGCGGCGTCGGCGTGTACGGAGATGAACATATCGGCTTTGTGTCGACGGGCGATGTCCACGCGCTTGCGCAGCGGCACGAAGAAGTCGTCGTTGCGTACCAGCTTCACATCAAAGCCCTTTTCGCGCTTCAAGCGCTTGGCCAGCAGTTGGGCGATGGACAACACCACATCTTTTTCGCGCTGGCCCTTGGAGCCAATGGCGCCGGGGTCTTTGCCGCCGTGACCGGGGTCGACCACTACGATGATGTCGCGCTTGGGATGGGCTTTGTCCACCGATGCCACTAACGGTGCCGATTCAGCTGCGATTTGGCGGGGCGCCTGGGTCGCGCGGGTCAGGTCCAGCACCAGACGGTGCCCTTGGCCATCCTGGGGCGGCAGCACAAAGCTGTTGAGCTGCATCGGCGCCGCCAGGTCCAGCACGATGCGCGTGTCGTTCTGGCCGAAATGTCCCGAGCGTATCGAAGTGATGCCGCTGTTTTTCAGCACCAGCTGCGAAAAATCCCCACTGAGCCCGGCGCCGCTCAGGTCGATGATCAAACGCTCCGGCGCGGTCAGCGAGAAGGTCTTGTACTGCACCGGGCCACTAAGGTCGAACACCAGCCGTAGCTTGTCGTCCGAACGCCATAAGCGTGCGTTGCGGATTTGCGTGGCGTGAACCGTGAACGGCAGGACGAAAAGGGGGCTGGCCAGGAGCAGGTTAAGAAGCTGACGTCTGTGCATGACAAATACCGCAAATAAAGGAGCGTCCCTGCTCGACATGGCTGAACAAAGGCTGGCGTAGAAAATTCATCGTCGACTTGATTGTTATACTATAACATGTCGAATTATTTCCAACGATGGACCTGCTTATGAACGCGCTGACCTTGCCGGACATTGCCGCGCAGGCTTCACGCCAAGCCTTGCCACTCGACTGGGTCGGCATGTGCGGCATTGCCCTGCCAATTCTGATAGACGGCCAGCGCCTGGCCGCCACCGCCGACGCGGGTGTCAGCCTCGACGACGGCACCGCACGCGGCATCCACATGTCACGCCTGTACCTGGCACTGGAGATGCTCGACCAGCAGCCCCTCACCCCTGCACTTCTGCGCACTGTACTGCAGCGTTTTCTCGACAGTCATGAAGGTTTATCTAAGAACGCTTACCTGCGCATCCACACTGATTTGCTGCTCAAGCGCCCAGCGTTGGTCAGCCCTCTGACCGGCTGGAAAAGCTATCCGGTCAGCATCGAAGCGCAGTTGGAAAACCAGATGTTCCACGTGGAACTAAAAATTGACGTCGCGTACTCCTCGACCTGCCCATGCTCGGCCGCGCTCGCCAGGCAGTTGATTCAGCAGCAATTTATCGATGATTTCGCCAACACAGCTTTGCAGCATGCAGACGTACTGACCTGGCTCGGCAGCGCCAAGGGGATTGTCGCCACGCCCCACAGCCAGCGCAGCAGAGCGCAGTTACATGTGCACCTACAAGGTGAGCAACTGCCCTTGGTCGAACTGATCAACGACGTCGAAGCCGCACTCGGCACCGCCGTGCAAACCGCGGTGAAACGCGCCGACGAGCAAGCCTTCGCCCTCGCCAACGGGCAGAACCTGATGTTCTGCGAAGACGCCGCCCGCCGCGTAAACCTCGCCTTGAAACGCTCGGACGCGATCAACGCCTTTCACCTCAAAGTGATCCACGCCGAAAGCCTGCACGCGCACGATGCCGTGGCTGAAAGCCGCTGGACGAGACACTCTGCATGATCACCTGCACCGCTTTGCGCTGGGGCGCGCCCGGCCAACCGCTGACGCCACCTGTGGATTTCACCCTTGAAAAAGGCAGCCTCACCGGCGTGATCGGCGCCAATGGCACCGGCAAGAGCAGCCTGCTCAAAGTCATTGCGGGCCTGCAAAAACCGTTGACCGGTAAGGTCAGCGTGAACGTGCCGCGACGTGGCGGCCTGGCATTCCTGCCGCAGCAACAGCACTTGGACCGGCAGTTTCCCATCAGCCTGCAAGAACTGGTCGCCGCCGGTTTCTGGGGTTTGCAGCTCAGCCCGCAACAGCGCAGCCAGCGCCTGCAAGCCGTACTTGAAGACTGGTGCCTCGGCGGCCTGGAACAGCGCCCGTTAATGGCCTTGTCCGGCGGCCAGTTGCAGCGTGCGCTGCTGGCACGCATGAGCCTGTCGGAGTCGCCGGTGCTGCTGCTCGACGAACCCCACGCCGCCCTTGATGAAGAGGGCCAGGCGCTGTGCTGGAAACACATCCATGCCTGGCACGCGTCGGGCCGCACCTTGGTGGTGGTCTGCCATGACCTGGCATCCGTGCGCCATCACACTCAAAACGTGTTGCAGATCAAAAGCACCGGCTGCTTGTTGGGCCCGAGCAAAGAGCTGATCCGACCCCAGCCCCAAATGCAGGTGGCCTGATGCACTTCGCCGCCCACCTGTGGATGCCATTCTTTGACTTCGTGTTTATGCGCCGCGCACTGATTGGCGGGCTGGTGCTGGCGTGCAGCACCGCGCCGCTGGGCGTGTTCCTGATTCTGCGGCGCATGAGCCTGATCGGTGACGCCGTGGCCCACGGCATCCTGCCCGGCGCTGCTCTGGGGTTTTGGTTCGCCGGTTTGAGCCTGCCGGCGCTGACCCTCGGCGGACTCGGTGCCGGCCTGGGCATGGCCGGATTGTCGGCGTGGATCACCCGCCGCACCGGCCTGCGCGAGGACGCCAGCCTCGCCGCCATCTACCCCATTTCCCTCGCCGCCGGCGTGTTGATCCTCGGCATCGCCGGCAAACGCCTGGACCTGTTGCACCTGTTATTCGGTTCTGCCCTGGCGGTGGATGAAACCACCCTTACCGGCATGCTGTGGGTGTCAGGGTTCAGCCTGATCGCCATGGCGCTGATCTACAAACCGCTGCTGCTGGACACACTCGACCCACTGTTCCTGCAAACCGTCAGCCGCCTCGGCCCTCTGGCTCACGGGCTGTTTTTGACCCTGGTGGTGCTGAACCTGGTGATCGGTTTCCAGGCCATCGGCGCGCTGATGGTGGTGGGGTTGATGATGCTGCCGGCCATCGCTTCACGGTTCTGGAGCCGGCGCCTGCCGGTGTTGATCGCGGTATCGGCGGTGCTGGGATGCCTGTCGGTATGGCTTGGCTTGTTGCTGTCGTTCTACTACTCGTTGCCCAGCGGCCCAGCAATCGTGCTGGTGGCGGGCGCCGGGTACTTGTTGTCCGTGGTCTTCGGTCCGGTGCACGGCTTGCTGCGCCGCCCGCCCCTACTGTCATCCCAATGAGGTGTTTGCCGATGCGCGCTCTACTCGTGCTGTTCAGTTTGCTGCTACCGCTGTCGATGGCCCAGGCCGCCGACAAACTCAAAGTGGTCACCAGTTTCAGTATTCTCGATGACATCACCCACCAGATTGGTGGCGATCACATCCAGATCAGCAATATGGTCGGCCCCGACGCCGACGCCCATACCTACGAGCCCACCCCGGACGATGCCAAGGCGCTGCTTAAAGCCAAGCTGATTATCAAGAACGGCCTGGGCTTCGAGCCGTGGCTGGACCGCCTGGTGGCGAGTACCGAAACCCGGGCCACCGTGGTCACCGCCAGCAAAGGCGTGATCTCTCACACCATGGAAGAAGACGGCGAAACCATCCCCGACCCGCACGCCTGGCACAACCTGGCCAACGCCGAAATCTATGTGAACAACATCACCAAGGCGCTGATAGCCGCCGACCCGGCCAACCAAGCCGATTACCAGCGCAACAGCCAAGCCTATCTGAAACAAATCTACCGCCTTCTGGCCGAAGCCAAAGCCAAGTTCGGCGCGCTACCGCCGGGTAATCGCCGCATCGTCACCTCCCATGATGCCTTCGGTTACCTGGGCCAGGCCTATGGCATTCAGTTCCTCGCCCCCCAAGGTTTGTCCACCGAGCGGGAGCCTTCCGCAGCCGAAGTCGCCGCGCTGATTACGCAGATTCGCAAGGACAAGGTCAAAGCGGTGTTTATGGAGAACATCAAGGACGCGCGCCTGCTCAAGCAGATCGCCGACGAAAGCGGCGCGCAGATCGGCGGGACGCTGTACTCCGACGCCCTCGCCGCCGAAGGCCCGGCCAGCACCTTCATCGGGCTGTTCGAATACAACCTCAACACCCTGTGCAACACATTGGACAAGCCATGATCCGTAAGAACCCTTCAGGCGATCTGCCGGTAATTGCCGAATCGGCCTACGTGGATAAAACCGCGATCATCTGCGGCAAGGTGATCATCGGCGAGAACGTATTCGTCGGCCCTTACGCCGTGATCCGCGCCGATGAGGTCAATGCCAGCGGCGCCATGGACCCGATCACCATCGGCGCCAACTCCAATATCCAGGACGGGGTGGTGATCCACTCCAAGTCCGGCGCGGCGGTGACCATCGGCGAGTTCACCTCCATCGCCCACCGCTCCATCGTCCACGGGCCTTGCACCGTGGGCGACCGCGTGTTCATCGGCTTCAACAGCGTGTTGTTCAACTGCGCAGTGGGTGACGGCTGCGTGGTGCGGCATAACTCGGTGGTCGACGGCCGCGATTTACCGGACGCCTTCTACGTACCCTCCACCACCCGCATCGGCCCGCACACCGACCTGTCGCAGTTCCCGCCGGTCAGCATCAGTGCCTCGGAATTTTCCGAAGACGTGGCGCGCACCAATGTCGATCTGGTGCGCGGCTACAAAGCCCTGCAAAACGAGTTCTGAACCATGAGCCGCCTGCTGATTCGCAACGCACGCCTGGTCAACGAAGGCCAGGTCCGAGACGCCGATGTGCTGGTCGCCAACGGCCGCATCGAAAAGATCGCCAACAGCATCACCGGCTGTAACGCCGCCGTGGCGATCGACGCGCAGGGCCAGTGGCTGCTGCCCGGCATGATCGATGACCAGGTGCATTTCCGTGACCCCGGTGCGCCGGACAAAGGTAGTTTCTACAGTGAATCGCGGGCGGCGGTGGCCGGGGGTATCACCAGCTTTATGGACATGCCCAACACCTCCCCCGCCACCTTGAACCTGGCGGCCCTGGCCGACAAAAAGCGCCGCGCGGGGCTGCATTCGGTGGCCAACTATGGCTTTCACTTTGGCGTCAGCCACGACAACCTCGATAAGGTTGCCGCTCTCGACCCGCGCGAGGTCGCCGGGGTCAAAGTGTTTATGGGTGCCTCAACGGGCAATATGCTGGTGGACGACCCGCGGATTCTGGAGCGGCTGTTCGCCCAAGTGCCGACTCTTCTGCTCGCCCATTGCGAACACAGCCCCAGCATCCAGGCCAATGAGCAGCGCCTGCGCGAACGCTTCGGCGATGGGATCCCAGCGGTGGCGCACCCGCTGATCCGCGATGCCGAGGCGTGCTATCGCTCGTCGTCTTATGCGGTGGAGCTGGCCAGGCGGTACGGCACGCGGCTACACGTGCTGCACCTGACCAGCGCCCGCGAGCTGGCGTTGTTCGAAGACAAACCCCTGACGGAAAAACGCATCACCGCCGAAGTGTGCCTGCACCATCTGATATTTGATGACCGCGACTATCACCGCCTCGGCCATCAAATCAAATGCAACCCAGCGATCAAGACTCGCGCCGACCGCGACGCACTGCGCCAGGCCTTACTCAGTGATCGTCTGGATGTGATTGGCAGTGACCATGCGCCGCATACCTGGGCACAGAAACAGTTGGGTTATCGCGAGGCGCCGGCGGGCTTGCCTCTGGTGCAGCATGCGCTGCCGGCGTTGATGGAATTGGTGGCCGATGGGCTATTGCCGTTGACCACGCTGGTGGCCAAAACCAGCCACCGAGTGGCCGATCTTTTCGCCATCCCGGATCGAGGCTATGTGCGTGAAGGCTATTGGGCCGACTTGGTGCTGATCAAACCTGAGCCACAAGGCAAGCCGGTCAGTGAGGAACCGATCCTGGCCCGCTGCGGCTGGACGCCCTTCGCCGAGCGCCGCTTTCGCCACAGCGTCAGTACCACGTTAGTCTCCGGCCACCTGGCGTGGCACAACGGCCAGGTGGTCGACAGTTGCCAAGGCTTGCCGCTGTACTTCCAGCGTTAGGCGCGCGGCTTGACGGTGCCGCAGTCGTTGCCCAGCCATTGGGCATGGCTGTCCAGGCTGCCCTTTTGTTGCACGCCGGTGGCATTGAAAGTGCCATTGACGGTGGTGGTGAATTCTTTCTGGCTCTGGAAGGTGGCCACGCCCGTACCCTGGGCTTTGGGGCAACTGAAGCGGAATTTCCACTGGTTGCCGGTCTTGTCGGTCACTTCCTGGCGGCAGCCCGATTGTGGGTCGGTCAGGGGGATCGAATCGGACGCCACCTGCGCCGGCGTCAGACACACCTGCACGCCTTTACCGGCCATGGTGATGCCCTGTTTTTCCAGCATGGCGCGCTGTTCGGGGGTCATCTGTTGCTTGAGCTGGCCGAGGATCAGCGACAGATCCGGCAGCTCCTGGTTATCGACTTTCATATTGCTGGTGGTCACTTCCCACAAGCCCGGCGCCAACATCTGGGCCTGCGCCGCCACGGGCAACGACAAACCAACAACCATGGTCATACACAGCAGACGAGCATTCATCGGGTAACTCCTGGGTAAAGGTGGAGCGTTAGACGCCGCAAAACAGCCAGTGTTGCACGGCAAATAAAATAGCGACATTCGTGGCCGAACATGGTCTGTTAGGCACTGGATTGCCTGGAGTAACGTCGTCCATGGATTTTTTTGGCCCGCACCTGCTGGCGTACTTTATCGCCACCCTGCACTTCTTCGGCACCCTCGCCGCGATCCATGCGGTGCTGACCGTCCGGACCGCCCAAGGCTCCATCGCCTGGGCCTTGTCGCTGATGTTCATGCCGTACCTGACCCTGATCCCTTACCTGATTTTCGGCCGCAGCACCTTCGATGCGTATATCCAGGCGCGCCGCCAGGCCAACCAGGAAATGCACAGCGCCATCGCCGCGCTCAACTGGCGCCCGTGGGTCGAGGAAGCACTGGCCGCGCGTCACTCCAACGCCTACGGGTCATTGCGCGCCATGCCCAAACTGGGCCGCATGCCGTGCCTGGCCAATAACCAAGTACAACTGCTGGTCAATGGGGATGCTACTTTCAGCGCGATCTTCGACGCCATCCGCAACGCCAAGTCCGCTGTGCTGTTCCAGTTTTTCATCATTCATGACGATGAACTTGGCCGGCAATTGCACGCCCTGTTGAAGGAAAAGTCCGCGCAAGGCGTGGCCATTCATGTGCTGTACGACCGCATCGGCAGCCACGCCCTGCCCCATCACTACGTGCAATCACTGCGTGACGCGGGTGTGCAGATCAAAGCCTTCGCCACCCGCAGCGGCTGGCTCAACCGCTTCCAGGTCAACTTCCGCAACCATCGCAAGATCGTGGTAGTGGACGGCATCACGGGGTTTGTCGGCGGGCACAACGTGGGGGACGAATACTTGGGCAAAAAGCCGCCGCTGGCACCGTGGCGTGACACCCATGTGCAAGTCACCGGCCCGGTGGTGGCATGCCTGCAGGAATCGTTTGCCGAGGACTGGTTCTGGGCCGCGCGGGAACTGCCGCCGCTGATCCTGCCGGATACCTATCCCGAGGACGGCGTGCTCTGCCAATTGCTGTCCAGCGGTCCGGCCGACCCGTACGAAACCTGCTCACTGTTTTTCGTCGAGGCGATTCACGCCGCCACCGAACGGGTGTGGATCACCAGTCCGTATTTCATCCCCGACGAGGCCGTGTTCGCCGCCCTGCGCCTGGCGGTGTTGCGCGGCGTGGATGTGCGCCTGCTGCTGCCATCGCGCCCCGACCATCGCATCGTCTACGCCGCCTCTAGCCTGTACGCGATTGAAGCCGTGCGCGCCGGGGTGCGCGTGTTCCGCTATACCCCCGGTTTTCTGCATCAGAAAGTGGTACTGGTGGATGGCGAAATCAGCGCCATCGGCAGTGCGAATATGGACAACCGTTCGTTCCGCCTGAATTTCGAAGTGATGCTGCTGACCGTCGACGAAGCCTTCGCCCAGCAGGTGGAGCAGATGTTGCTCGACGATTTCGCCCAAGCCCATGAAGTCAGCCAGGAAGAAAGCCGCGAAACCCGCCAGTTGCAGCATTTGGGAATGCGCGTCGCGCGCTTGATCTCACCGATTCTCTAACTGCCAACACGGTAGAAAATGGTGGGAGGGGCTTGCCCCCTCCCCCCTCTGTATCACCGGTTCAGCGGTAGATATCTTCCCGCGTCCACGGCAGTTCATGACTGCCATCGGCATGGGGTTTGACCGCCAGGATCTGGTGCAGGTTGATCCAGCCCCGGGCGAACGCATAAGCACAGCCCGCCAGGTACAGCCGCCAGATACGCAGTGCCTGTTCCGGCACCATTTTGGCTGCGGCTTCCAGGTTGTCTTCCAGGCGCTCGCTCCAGTGGTCCAGCGTGCGCGCGTAGTGCAGGCGCAGGCTCTCGACATCGACCACTTCCAGCCCCACTTCGCTGAGCTCGGCGGTCATCATCGCCAGATGCGGCAGCTCGCCATTGGGGAACACGTAGCGCTCGATAAAATCACCCGCGCCACGCCCGACCGGGCGGCCATCGGTGTGCTTGGCGGTGATGCCGTGGTTCATCACCAGGCCGCCTTCACGCACGGCGCCGAACAAGGTCTTGCAGTATTGCGCCAGGTTGGCGTGGCCAACGTGTTCGAACATTCCCACGCTGACCACTTTGTCGAAGCGGCCATCCTGGGGCAGATCGCGGTAGTCGAGCAGTTGCAGGTCAACCTGACCCTGCAAACCCTCGGCCTTGACCCGCTCCCTGGCCAGTTGTAATTGCTCTTTGCTCAGGGTGATGCCGTACACCTTGACCCCAAACTCCCGCGCCGCAAACCGCGCCAGCCCACCCCAGCCGCAACCAACATCCAGTAGGTATTCGCCCGGCTGCAACCGCAGCTTGCGGCATAGGTGGCGGAATTTGTCCTGTTGGGCCTGGTCGATGGATTCGCTGCCGGTTTCGAAATAACCGCAGGAGTACGCCATGTCCTGATCGAGCCACAGCTGATAGAAGGCGTTGGACAGGTCGTAATGGTAGGAAATGGCCGCTGCGTCTGTGGCCTTGTCGTGGATCGAGCGCACCGGACGACTGCCTTCGTCGTCATCGACCAAGGCGTGACTTAACTCGTCGCACACCCGGATCACTTCGGTGATGGAGCCTTCAAGCTCCAATTTGCCCACCACAAAGGCTTCGCCCAAGGTATCGAGCGTGGGATGGGAAAGCTGAGACACGACCGTGGGGTCCTTGACCACGATGGTGACGCTGGGCTCTGGGCCCAAGTTGAATTCATGGCCATCCCAGAGTCGAAGACGCAGCGGCAGCTGAAGATTCTGTAAGGCCGGTGGAAGTTGCGCGAGCATGAGTAGTCCCCCCTTGTTTCAGACGTCTGCTGTGAGGGTAGACCATCTCAAGACGCGTAGGAGGCTATCGATTAATAGCGCCTGACTATGCCGCTCGATACTGCAGCAAACCGTCCTGGACCCACTGTTTCAGCCATGTAACAGCCTGCAATGGGGCACCCTCTGCATAAGTGACTGCCAGTTGGGCACACAGTTCTGCAAAACACCCACCGGTCGTCACCATGGCCGCCAGGGCGCTGGCTTCCGCCGGCTCCAGCGTGCGGTAGCGACACACCTGTTCATGGCGCCATACCAGGCAGGTCTGCGCAGGTTCCACCGCATGGCTGCCCGGAAAGTCACCGTTATCTTTGGCCGCGCGCCAGATTGCCAGGGAATTGAAATGGCAATCCAGTTGCTGCACCGACGGAACCCACGCCACTTGCAGCCCCGGCCACGCCTGCGGCGGTAGCTCGGCCATGTCCGCCAGGGTCAACGGCTCGCCATGGGGCGCATCGAAGGCCAGAGTAAACGCCCATTCCAAACGGGCCAGTTCGGCCAGCGGCGCGCCGTGTTCTTGCGCCAGGTGCTCAAGGATAAACCTCGCGAACCGCTCACCGAGCCAGCGCAAACTGTAATGCTCGGACGGATAACGCCGCACATAAGCGCCGGCCAGCGCGGCAAACTCATCATCCCCTAACCAGTAGCGCACGGCGCTGAAATCATGCCGCAGCACGTCCAACAGGCGCGCGCGATAAGCGTTGTGGTAGATCGCCAAGCCCGTGTCCACATCCAGGCTCGGCCCGCCGCGCAATGTTGCGGCAAACCCTTGGTCGAGCGCTGGCGCGTCGTTGAGCAGGTGCGCCTCGAACGCCAGCTGCCAGTCGGTCAGGCGCATAAGGCCCTCCCGGCCAAGGCGGAAGCGCCTAATTGGCGCGCCTTAGCCAATTCGTCGAGCAGTTCCTGAAACGGCGGGAAATGGTCATCGCGTTCCAATAAGGTCGACACCGGCCCGATGTGCGCGAGGGTTTGTTGATACAGCGCCCACACCGGATCACACACCGGGTGGTCATGGGTATCGACCACGTAATCGCCGTAATCGCGGTGCCCGGCCAGGTGCAATTGGCGGATGCTCTGCGGCGGCAGGTTACGGATAAAGGTCCACGGGTCGAACCCATGGTTACGCGCGCTGACATAGACGTTGTTCACGTCCAGCAGCAATTGGCACCCCGACAAATGGGCCAGGGCATTGAGGAATTCCCACTCGCTGAACTCATCGGCTTTGGCACGCACATAGCTGGAGACGTTTTCCAACACCAAAGGCCGCTGCAATACGTCCTGCACCTGACGAACGCGGCCGGCCACGTAATAGAGACTTTCTTCGGTGTAGGGCAACGGCAACAGGTCATGCAACTGGTGCGCGTTGCCGCGGCTCCAGCACAAATGGTCGGACACCCATGCCGGCTGGATGCGCTCGGCGAGCTGTTTGATCTGCTTCAGATAATCGAAATCGAGGGCATGGGGCCCACCGATGGACAGGGACACGCCGTGCATCACCAATGGGTAGCGCTCAGCGATGGCGTCCAGGTAATACAAGGCTTTGCCACCCTGCACCAGGTAATTCTCGGAGATCACTTCAAACCAATCCACCGCAGGGGATTGCTCAAGAATCTGTTCGTAATATTCGTTGCGTAGACCCAGGCCGTAACCCAGGAAGGGAAGAGAGGTGGGCATCATGGACTCCGGAAAAAAGTGTCCGCAGCGGTAGCAAAACACGCTGCGGGAGCACTTGGCTTGCGTTTATTCGCCGACTTTGCCGCCCGCCTTATCGCATTCCGCCTTGGTCATGGACTTGAAACCGTGGCCCTTGCACACCGCCTGGCCTTTGCAGGCGTTTTCCGCGGTCTTGCAGTCGTTCATGCCTTTGCAAGACGTGACTCCGTAGCAATGCACCTGAGCATCAGCCGCTTGTGCCTGGGTGGCGACACCGGCAAACATGGAAGCGGCGGCGATCGCCAGGGCAGCACCGGAAACGGCTTGTTTGATATTCATGGGGTCATCCTCATTGTTCAGTTGGGAAGTCGGCCGAGCACTGCGCTCGGTCCTGACATGCCACTAGAGTGAGGCCCCCCATCGGCGTTACAGCCGCTCGCATGTATTTCTGAAAATTTATTCTTCCGGTTTCAGCAGCGGCTCCTGAAACCGCAGCAAACGCCCGGCATTGCCCAGTACCAGTAGCGTGCTGAGGTTATGCAACAGCGCCGCAATCATCGCCCCCGCTGCACCCAACCAGCCGAAGGCCGCGAACACGACGATGGCCAGCGTCCAGCCCAGGCCGATGATCACATTGACCTGCAATGTCTGCCGGCACTGGCGACTCAAGCGCACACAGGTGCCCAAGCGCCGCAGATCGCTGCCGATCAGCACCACGTCCGCCGAGGCCAGCGCGATATCCGCCCCGCCCGCGCCCATGGCCACGCCGACCACGCCGGCCTTGAGCGCCAGGCTGTCGTTGATGCCGTCACCCACCACCATTGGCCGGAAGCCGCTATCGATCTCGGCCAGCACGCGGTTGAGCTTGTCCTCCGGCAGCGCCTGGGCGGCGACATCACTGATGCCCACCTCCAACGCCAGGCTGTCGGCGACACTCTGGCGATCGCCCGTTAGCAGCAACTGACGCCCCAGGCCCAGCTCGCGCAGCTCTTGCAGGGCCTGGCGGGCCTCCGGTTTGACGCTGTCGGCCAGCAGCAGCCAGGCCAAAAATTGCCCGTTCAGCGCCAGCCCGGCAATCGGGCCGTCATGGGTCGGCACTGCGGTGGTCACGATGCCCAATTGCTCGAACAACTCAGGGCGTCCCAAAGCCGCTTCGCCCTCCTCGGTCTGTGCCACCACGCCCAGGCCCTGGCGTTCGCGGATGTCGGTCAACACCCACATCTGTTCCTGCGTCGCCAACCCCGCCAACGCCCGGCTGACCGGATGGCTGCTGGCCGAGCCCAGGCTGGCTGCCAGGTTCAGCAACACCTGCCGATCGGGCGCAGTGGTTTCGATGGATTGCAGGCGCAGGGTGCCAAAGGTCAGGGTGCCGGTCTTGTCGACCACCAGGGACGTCAGGTCCGCCAATTCCTCTAGAAATGCCGAGCTGCGAATCAAAATCCCGTGGCGCGCCGCCACGGCAATCCCGGCAATCGCCGTGGCCGGTGCCGACAACACCAACGCACACGGGCACGCCGCCACCAGCACGGCGAGCATCGCCTGGGCGTCGTTGGTCACAAACCAAGTGACCGCTGCCAACAGCAACACCAGCACCATGTAACTGCCCGCATAGCGCTCCAGCAGCCGCGTGATCGGCGGCTTGGAGCGTTCCGCGTTCTGCATCAATGCAATGACTTTGCCCAAGGTCGACTCATGACCGGTACGCGTCACTTCAAGACGCAACAAGCCATCTAGATTGATCGCCCCGCCAAACACCTGCACACCGGCGCTGGCCTCCAGTGGCACCGATTCACCGGTGATGGGCGCCGTGTCCAGGCTGGCCTGGCCCGACAGCACCACGCCATCGGCTGGCACCCGGTCGCCCGCGCGCACTTCGACGATATCGCCGGTGTTCAGCGTGCCGTTGTCCACTTCCTGAATGCTGCCGTCGGCCTGCACAAGCCGCGCGTGGCTGCGGGTCAGCTTGCCCAGGGCGTGGATCGCCTCTTGGGAGCCGATCACACTGCGTTCTTCCAACACATGGCCGAAAATCATGATGATCGGCAGCAACGCCGCGGTCAGCAGATCGCCGGTGGCCCAGGCGCCGAGCATCGCCAAGGCGATCAGTTGGTCGGTGATGCCATGCAGGCTGGGAAAACGCAGGCTGTACCAGGCCGAACGCATCACCGGCACCGCCACCAGCAGCGAGGCCACGCCCAGCAGCAACTGGCTCACCCCGCTCTGGTCCGGCGCCAGCCAGCGCCACACCAAGCCCAGGATCAATAAGCCCAGCGCCAGCATCGCCAGGGTCAATTGCCGCGCTGCGCTGCGCTGCTCGGCGGACGTCAGCATGGGTGCGCTCATTGTTCGGCTCCCTGGATGATCAAGCGGGAATCGTCTTTAGGATCGACCGTGGTCACGGAGCCGGCCTGGCCAAGTATTTTCGGCAGACGCTCGCGGTACAGGCGCAACAGCAGGCCAGGATCTTTGACCTGGGCCAGGCTGGCCACCGTAGCGGTTTGCGCCTGGGCATTGGCCAAGCGTTCGCTGGCCTGGGCGTGGGCCACTTGCACCAACCGGTCGGCTTGCTGAGTGGCAGCCTGGGTGAGTTTCTCGGCTTCGGTGCGCGCATTCGCCACGGCTTTATCGGCCTGTTGGCTCGCGGTGAGCACCGCGTTGAAGGCATTGACCGCCGGGCCCGGCAGGCTCGATTGCACGTCCACACGGGTGACTTCGATACCCAGGCCTAGCCCGCTGGCGGTCAACTCGGCCAGGCGTTTGTTGATGCCTTGCACCAAATCGCCGCGCAAGCGCTCGCGGCGTTCGGCGGCGCCGTTGTCACTGCCGATCAATTCCGGGCGGGCCACCAGGATCGTGTCCAAGTCCCGCGCCGCCGTCAGCGCCACCGCGCTGCGGGTCACCAGGCGATCCAGCGCGGGCAGCACATGTTCGCCCTGCAATACAAAGGCATAGGGTTCGGTGACCTTGTAGAACACCCGCACATCCAGTTGCACCACGCCGGCATCGCCGGTCAACAGATAACCGGAACCGGCCAAAGCGTCGCTGAGCGGCGTGGCGAAACTGGCCACGCGGTCGGCCTGGAGTGCCGCGTCCGAACGCAACAACCCTTCCACCCGACGCTCGATCACGCGATCCGCCGCCGGCAGCAACACCACCTGTTCGAACGGCTGCGGCCAGGCCAGCAACAACCCGGCATTCTGGATGCGGTCCAGCGCGCCGAAGTGCAACACCACCGCGCGATTCTGCGGGTCGATCTGACGCACATTGGAAAACGCCCAGGCCAACGCCGCCAGCACCGTCACCGCGTACAGCGCCATAAAGGTCAAGCGCCCGGCCTGGATCCAGGGGCTGTCCGGGCTGCCACGCTCGGTCATGGCTGAACATCCTTGGGCCCGTCCACCAGCGCGCGAAACGGCGCGGCATCGGTGCGCAGGATGATTTTGCTGCCCGGCGTGACCACCGTGCCCAGGGTGTCGAGCGAGCGCAGCAGGTTATATAGCTGCGGATTGCTGGCGTAGGCGCGCCCGTAGATCTGCGCCGCTTCGACCCGCGATTGGGCTTCGATATCGGCGGCCTTGACCGTGGCATCCGCTTGCACGATCCGTGCGTCACGCTCGGCGGCCGAACGGATCTGCGCCGCTTCACGCTTGCCCACGGCGGTACGTTCGGTGGCGATGGTTTCACGCTCGGCGCGCATGCGGTCGACGGTGGCGGTGAGGGTCACCGACGGCAAGGTCAGCCGTTCGACCCCAACCTGCGCGACGCGCACGCCGTACGTGGCGAGCAATTGTTGATCGATCTGCTGGCGCAACTGCGCCTCGAAATCGGCGATGCGCACCTGGCCGGCGTCGGTGTTGACCAGGCTGGACAGGTCGAAACTGGCGGCGGTGGTTTCCAGCGCCGAACCGACAAACGTACGAATCTGCCGCGCGGCTTCATCCGGTTGGTTCTGTACCGCGCGCATAAAGCGCTGCACATGCTCGGCGTCACCCTGCACCTGCCAGGCCACGTAGGCTTGCACGATGATGCGCAGGCCATCGCGCGTACCCACATCCTGCAAACCGCTGGAAGTGGTGCGCAGGCGCAGGTCCACCGGGATCGCCGCTTCGAACGGCGCCGGCCAGCGCCAGCCCAGGCCAGGTTCCAGCAATACCCGCGACGGGTTGCCGAAGCGGGTGATCACCGTGGCCTCGCCGGAACGCACCTGCACCAGGCTTGCCGCCGCCAGCGCAAACAGCACCAGCAACGCGGCCCAGCCCATGCGCCGCCAAGGGAACGGGCCGGCGGCATGTTCCTCGCCATGGTGATGGTGGTGATGATGGCCGTGGTGATGACCGTGATCGTGGGAATGAGCGCTCAACAAACAGACTCCTTATTGCACGGCTTTACGCGGCGCCATGGGGTCGGCCGGCAAAGTGAAAGAACGCAGATCGATGGTCGGCGCGCCATCGGCGCCCAGACGGTGATCCAGAATGAGCAACTTGGCGTGGGCCAGGCCCTGGCTGAGCTGGCTGAAATACTGCTCCAGCACAAACGCCCGGCCCGCCGTGGCATAGGCCTTTTGTTCGGCCGTGAATCGCAGGTCCGCGGCCTGTGCAGCGGCATTCACTTCACGAGCGCTGGCCTGGGCCTGGTCACGGGCGGTGCTGGCTTGCAGTTGGGCCTGATTGGTCTGCTCGCTGGCGGCGCCGCGTTCGCGGGCAATCAGGGCCTGGGCTCCGATCTGCGCGGCCTGTACGGCGTGGTAGGCGTTGGCGGCGCCGGCCGGCGGGTGGATGGCTTCCACCACCGTGGCAAGGATTTCCACCCCGCTGTTCAGACGCTGCAAATCTACTTGCACGGCGCGGCCGATTTCATCCGCCAGGCGGGTGCGCTGCTCACCGAGCAATTCATCGAGGGTGCGCGAGGCAAACTCATGCACGAGGATGCGGCTGGCGGTGCTGCGGATCAGCGTCGGCACATCCGCGCTGTTATAGGTAGCGGCGAGCGCAGCCTGGTCGCTGAGGCCGATACGGTAGACGAAACGCACGTCCATATTGACGATCTGAAAGCCCTGGGTGTCGCCCCGACGGCTGGCGATGACCTGGGATTTGTCGTTCACATGGCTGGCGTCCCAAAGACGATTGGCAATCAGCGGCGGCGGCCCTTCGGCGGACGCCAGTACCGGGGCGGCGGCGTCGCTGGCGCTGGTCGCCAGCTCATGCACCACGCCGTTTTCCACCGGCAACACACGCCCCAATGGCCAGGGCAATCCGGCGTGCAGCCCGGGGCCGAACACCTCGACCGGTTTACCGAAGCGCTCATAAATCCCGCGGCCTTGCAGCGGGACTTCATGCACGCCGGTCAACGCCCAGCCAATCGCCAGCACCACCAGTAACACCGGTAAAAACGCGCGGCGCATATAGGTAAATGCCCAGATCTGGCGCAGATCGATGCCGAAGCGGTTGTGCAATTCGTGCTGCAGCGCCAGCAACGGGCGCGGCGGCCAACGCAGCAGATCGGCGATAAAGCTCTGCGCCAGCAGGCGCGGTTCCAGCCGTGGCTGGCGCGGGCTGAACAGCGACAGCACGGCCCTGAGCAAAAACTCCAGCGCCACCAGCGCCGGCAACAACCCAATAAGGGTCGCCAGACGCAGCGGCCACACCGATGCCTCACTGGCAAACAGCAGGCAAACCGCACTGATCACCAGGCAACCGATCGCCACCCGGCACAATTGCGCCAGCTGCGCGGCTTCTGGCCATTGCGCGGCGGTTTCCTGAGCCAACCGACGCTCGAACACCAGCACGCCAAATGCCAGGGCCAAGGCCAGCGCTGCGCCGATACTGGCGGATTGGCCGACCTGGGCGGCCGGCAACGTCAGGTTCCAGAACTCCACCACGCTGATCAGCGCCAGCAGCGACCAACCGCACAGCCACAACACCGGCGTACCGACCTGCGCCAGTAGCCCGCTACCGAAGCGCTCGAACAGCCGCGCCGACCAGCCGTTGGGCGCCTCGGAGGAGGCGATGGGCTCAGCTGTCGTCGGCTCCAGCGCCTGCGCGCGCCAATCCGCCACCCACCATGCCGATTGCAACCCAGCCACCAGCACCAGCAACGCCAAAGCGCAATTGATCAACACCACCGGCCAGATCGACAGCGGCGCAAACAGCGCGACAAACAACGCCAGTATCCAGCCGGTCACCGCCAGCACCGTCAGGCTGATACCGGCCTGGCGCAATCGACGGGCATGGAACAGCCCCTGCTGAAAACGCGGCAGGCCCTCCACCGAGTCGCCGTCAGCTTCTAGATCCACTTGCATCCCAACACGCCTGCTCGTACACAATTCGTTACGATATAACACAGAGCGTGAAATTTTTGTTCGCTTTGGGAGGGGCTTGCCCCCGATGAGGTTGGGTCAGCCTACACATGCATCGACTGCCAGGCAGCTATCGGGGGCAAGCCCCCTCCCACCGTTGAGTGTCAGTCAAGAGCGTGATTAAACCCCCATAAACACGCGCTATCACTGGTGCAGGCCCGGAATAATCGGCACACTCCAGCGGGCTCACGGACAAGGAAGCGTCACCTCCCATGATTTCGATCTATCAGCTCAAACCGCGGTTTCAAAACCTGCTGCGTCCCCTCGTGCAGCGCCTCTACGACAACGGCACCACCGCCAACCAGATCACCGTGCTGGCCGGTGTTATTTCACTGCTGGTCGGCCTGTTGATCGCCGGCTTTGCCCAACACTTGTGGCTGTTTGCGTTGATCCCGCTGTGGATGATCCTGCGCATGGCGCTCAATGCCATCGACGGCATGCTCGCGCGGGAATTCGGCCAGCAGTCGCGCCTGGGTGCGTACCTCAATGAACTGTGCGACGTGATCGCCGACAGCGCGCTGATCCTGCCGTTTGCCCTGATCCCCGGCGTCAGCCTGGCGCCGGTATTGCTGGTGGCGTTGCTGGCGGTGTTCAGCGAATACGCCGGCGTGCTGGGCCCGATGGTCGGTGCATCGCGCCGCTACGACGGGCCGATGGGCAAAAGCGACCGGGCCTTTGTGCTGGGCGTGTTGGCCACCGGTGTGGCGCTCGGCTGGTTGGGGGCCGTTTGGGTCGACACGGTGATGTGGCTGGTCGCCGCGCTGCTGGCCTACACCCTGGTTAACCGTGTGCGCCAAGGCATTAAAGAAGCTCAAACCACCTCCCCTTCTGCATAAAGGATTCTGCGATGCGCGAACAGCAAGAGCACACCTTCAGTACCCATGATGGCGTCGAGCTTTTCTATCGGCACTGGCCGGCCACCGCCCCAGCGGGCGGCGAGCCGCGTAAGGCAATCGTGTTGTTCCATCGCGGCCATGAGCATTCGGGGCGTATCGCGCATTTGGTCGACGAACTCGACTTGCCTCAGTTCGACTTCTTCGCCTGGGACGCCCGTGGCCATGGTCAGTCACCCGGCGAACGCGGCGACAGCCCCAGTTTTGCTACCAGTGCTCGCGATGTGCAGACCTTTTGCGACCATATCGGCGTCACCTACGGCATCGAGCAAGAGAACTTCGCCGTGGTCGCCCAAAGTGTCGGCGCGGTGATCGCTGCCACCTGGGTACATGATTACGCGCCGAAAATCCGCGCGCTGGTGCTCGCCTCTCCGGCGTTCAAGGTCAAGCTGTATGTGCCGTTCGCGCGGCCGGGCCTGGCCTTGATGCGCAAGTTTCGCGGCAACTTTTTCGTCAACAGCTATGTGAAGGCCAAGTTCCTCAGCCACGACCCGGAGCGCGTGGCGTCCTACGACAGCGACCCGCTGATCACCAAGGCGATTTCGGTCAACGTACTGCTGGGCCTGTACGAAGCTGCCGACCGAGTAGTAGCCGACGCCCAGGCGATCCAGGTGCCGACTCAGTTGCTGGTGTCTGGCGCCGACTTCGTGGTGCACCGCAAACCCCAGCAGCAGTTTTTCGACCGCCTCGGCAGCCTGAAAAAAGAACTGCATATCCTCCCCGGTTTCTTTCACGACACCCTCGGCGAACGCGACCGCGCGGTGGCGGTGAGCAGCGCACGGCGGTTTATTCTGCAGAACTTCACCCAACCGCTGGACCGCGCTTCGCTGCTGGACGCCGACAAACTGGGCGCCACCTGCGCCGAGTCCGAAGCCCTCGCCGCACCGCTGCCGCGCAACTCCCTGCGTGACCTGTACTGGCGCATGACCCGCGCCAGCATGGGCCTGGGCAAGAACCTGTCCGAAGGGGTCAAACTGGGCTTCGACACCGGTTTCGACTCGGGCAGCACCCTGGATTACGTATACCGCAACACCCCCACCGGCAAAGGCGCCCTGGGGCGGATGATCGACACCAATTACCTCAACTCCATCGGCTGGCGCGGCATTCGCCAACGCAAGTTGAACGTCGAAGAACTGCTGCGCCTGGCCATGGCCAGGTTGCGCGATGAACAGCGCGCGGTGCGCATCGTCGACATCGCCGCCGGCCATGGCCGTTACATTCTGGAGGCGTTGCAAGGGGTGACACCGCTGCCGGAATCAATCCTGCTGCGCGACTACAGCGACATCAATGTGCGCGACGGTGGCGCGCTGATCCGCGAAAAGGGCCTGGGGGATATCGCGCAGTTCGTCAAAGGCGACGCGTTTGACCGCCAGGATTTGGCGGCGCTGGACCCCAAGCCGACCCTGGCGGTGGTGTCCGGGCTGTACGAATTGTTCGCCGATAACGCCATGGTCGGCGGCTCGCTGGCAGGCTTGGCCGAGGCGGTGGAGCCTGGCGGTTATCTGGTCTACACCAGCCAGCCATGGCACCCGCAGCTGGAGCTGATCGCCCGCGCGCTGACCAGCCATCGCCAGGGTCAGGCCTGGGTCATGCGTCGGCGCAGCCAGGCGGAAATGGACCAGCTGGTGGAAGCCGCCGGTTTCCGCAAAATTACCCAGCGCGTGGATGAGTGGGGCATTTTCACCGTGTCCCTGGCCCAGAAGATCTGATCATGCGCGAACCCGGCCTGTTAAAGCCTGCCGTTCTGTGGCTGCTACTGTTGGCACCGCTGTTTTTCAGCACCTACGGCTTTGCCACCTGGGTCACCAGCCAGCGCAGCGATGTCGGCACACTGGTGTTCGATTGGGAAAGCCATATGCCTTTTTGGGCCTGGACCATCGTGCCCTACTGGTCCATTGACCTGCTGTATGGCTTCTCCCTGCTGCTGCCCAACAGCCGCCATGAATTGAAACAACACGCCCTGCGCTTGCTGTCCGCCCAGGTCATCGCTGTCAGCTGCTTTTTGATCTGGCCGCTGCGCTTCACCTTCGAGCGGCCCGAACTGGACGGCGTATTCGGCTGGTTGTTTGCCGTACTGGCGGGCTTCGACAAACCCTTCAACCAGGCGCCCTCGCTGCATATCGCGCTGCTGGTGATTCTGTGGGTGATGTACCAGCGGCACGCTCAAGGCGTGTGGCGCTGGGTGGTACATGGCTGGTTTGCCTTGATCGGTATTTCCGTACTGACTACTTATCAACATCACTTTATCGACTTACCCACAGGCGCCCTTGCCGGCTGGCTGTGCGTGTGGTTGTGGCCGGTGGAGCACCCGAGCCCGCTGCTGAATGCCCACCTGGCCCGCGACCCTAAGCGCTGGCATTTAGGGTTGCGCTACGGGCTGATGGCCGTGGCCCTGGCAATACTGGCATTGGCGTTTGGCGGCGGCTGGTTATGGCTGCTGTGGCCGGCGGTGTCGCTGGGGTTGGTCAGTACGAACTATTGCGTGCTGGGCGCTGCCGGTTTTCAAAAACGCAGCGATGGTCGACTGACGCCAGCCGCTCGCTGGCTGTACGCCCCTTACCTGGCCGGGGCGTGGATAAATTCGCGGCTATGGACACGCAAACATCCCCAGCCGGATCTGATTGTGGATAACGTCTGGCTCGGGCGAATTCCCACAACTGGCGAGCAAACTTCCTTCAACGCCATCGTCGATCTATGCGCAGAGTTACCGATTCATCCACAGGGCCGTGCCTATCAGTGCATTCCGGTGTTGGACCTGACCACGCCCACACCCGCCGAATGCCTGCAAGCGGCCCAGGCCATCGAGCGTTTGCACGACGACGGCCCATTGCTGGTGTGCTGCGCCCTGGGTTATTCGCGCAGCGCCACCGCCGTCGCCGCCTGGTTGCTAAACAGCGGGCGCGCCGCAACGGTGGATGAGGCGCTGGCTATGATTCGTACAGCGCGGGCCGAAGTGGTCCTGCATCCTGCTCACCGTTTAGCCCTGGAGGGTTTGCCCCATGCCCGCTGATATGGAACTCCAGATCGTCGCCAGCCTGCTGCGCCGCGGCCGCTCGCTGGATCAGTTATCCACAGGCCTTACGCTGGTCGGTGTATTGTTCGGCCTCGCTCAGTTGCTGATGGCCAGCGTGTCGCCGATCTGCCTGTTGCTCAGCCTGTGGATGATTATTCTTGGCTTGCTGCAAAAGTATTGGGCGCTGCGCGTGGCCTTCGATGCAGACCTGTTTGCGTTGCTGGCCCGCGACACCGAACGCACCGCCGACCTCGACCAAGCACTGCAAAGCCTTGGCCTGCAATCGGCCAAGCGCGCCGGCCGGCCTTGGGCCGAGCGCCGTCGCGGCGCCCTCAAACTGCTGCGCAAACAAGCCTGGTTGCTAGGCGCGCAAGCCCTGCTGACCCTGGCCGTGATCCTCGCCAGCCCTTGGCTGCCTTTTGCCGGATAAGGAATTCCCATGTTCGAACCTGTGGTTGCCACGCTGATTACCTCCATGGCCCGCACCGTCACCGGCGCCCGCAGCCTGTGGCTGGGTTGCGCGCCGGTGCCGGTGCAACGTATCTACTTCGCCAACCACAGCAGCCACGGCGACTTTGTGCTGCTGTGGGCCTCGCTGCCGCAAAATCTGCGCGCATTCACGCGGCCCGTGGCCGGTAGCGACTACTGGAACAAGAGCGCCCTGCGTCGCTACATCATCAACCGCGTATTCAATGGCGTGCTGATTGATCGGGAGCGCAAAGAGCCTGTGGATAACCCTTTGCAGCCAATGCTCGATGCCCTTGAGGGCGGCGATTCACTGATCATTTTTCCCGAAGGCACGCGCAATCTGGAAGACGGACTGCTGCCATTCAAAAGCGGCCTCTACCACCTGGCAAAAAGTTACCCACAGGCCGAACTGGTGCCGGTGTGGATAGCCAACCTCAACCGGGTCATGCCCAAGGGCCGCGTTCTGCCGCTGCCGCTGCTGTGTACCACCAGCTTCGGCGCACCGCTGCACCTGGAGGACGGCGAAGACAAAGCCACGTTCCTCGCCCGTACCCGCGATGCCTTGCTCGCCCTCGCCCCGGAGCATTTCTGATATGCCTAGCCAAACCCTGATGTTGTTCGGCGGGATCGGCGCGATCCTGGTGCTGGCGTCGTTGATCGGGCTGATCCTCAAACTGCGCACCCGTGGCACGCCAAACGCGGTGATCGACAACCTCAACGCACGCATCAATGCCTGGTGGGTGATGGTGGTGGTGATCGGCATTGCCTTCTGGCTCGGCACCGGCGCGGTGATCCTGTTGTTCTACGCCGTGTCGTTCTATGCCCTGCGCGAATTCCTGACCCTCACGCCCACCCGACGCAGCGACTACCCCGCGCTGGTGGCCGCGTTCTACCTGGCGCTGCCGCTGCAATACCTGCTGATTTACTCGGACTGGTACGGCTTGTTCTCGATCTTTATCCCGGTGTACGTGTTCCTGCTGCTGCCGATCCTCGCGTCCCTGGGCGGCGACAGTACGCACTTTCTGGAGCGCGCGTCGAAAGTGCAGTGGGGGCTGATGATCGCGGTGTTCTGCGTGTCGTTCGTGCCAGCGCTATTGACCCTCGACATTCCCGGCTACGAAGGCCGCAACTTGCTGCTGATCGCCTACCTGGTGATCGTGGTGCAACTGTCGGACGTGCTGCAGTACGTGTGCGGCAAGTTATTCGGCAAACGTAAGATCGCGCCCAACCTGTCGCCGTCCAAAACCGTGGAAGGCTTCGTCGGCGGGATTCTGCTGTCCTCCCTGATCGGCGCGGCGTTGTGGTGGACCACGCCGTTCAACCCGTGGCAGTCATTCCTGATCGCCTTGCTGATCAATCTGCTCGGCTTCGCCGGCGGGATTGTGATGTCGGCGATCAAACGCGACCGGGGGGTGAAGGACTGGGGGCATATGATCGAAGGTCATGGCGGTATGCTGGATCGGCTGGATTCGGTGTGCTTTGCGGCGCCGATTTTCTTTCATCTGGTGCGCTACTGGTGGACCTGACATCACCGCACTTAAACAGCTAATGATCAAAAAGTGGGAGGGGTAAAACCCTCCCACTTTTTGTTACAAAGACCCGTGTAAGATACGCCGCACTCAGCCAGGGATGCTCACCATGTTCGATTCGCTTAAAGCCATCAGCCGCCGTGTTGTGGGCGTGTTTCTGACTCTGGTGGGGGCCGTGTTTGGCCAGTGGCATCCGCCGCGCTGGCTGCGTGCTATTGGCCATGGCCTGGCGAATCTGGGCCACAAGGCGCGTGCTTATCCACGCCAAGCCGGTGCCGGGGTTTTGGGCCTGATGCTGCTGGCGGCCATGGGCTTTTATGGCTGGCAGTGGTATTCCAACTTGCCGCAGCCGCACACCGTGGGCTACTCGCTGCACAAACCTAATTTGACCGACTACACACAGCCATCCCCCGTTGTGGATAACTTGCAGGTGCGTTTTGCCGAATCGGTGGCCCCGTTGGCGGCCATCGGCAAAACGGTGAGCGAAGGCATCAGCCTCAAACCTGCCGTGGCCGGCACCTGGCGCTGGGCCGATGGCCACACCTTGTTGTTCGTACCGGAGAAAGACTGGCCTGTAGACGCGGGTTACACCCTGGACTTGGCCAAGAAAAATCTGCTGGCCGATGGCGTATTGCTCAGCCAATACAGCAGCCAGTTTTCCACCCAGCCCTTCCGCGCCACCTTGGCGCAAAACGAGCTGTATCAAGACCCGTCCAACCCGACGCTAAAACAGCTGGTAGCCACCTTCCATTTTTCCCACCCGGTAGATGAAGACAGCCTACGTAAGCGCGTGTCGGTCATCCTCGGCAAAGGCCTGGCGTACCGTGATGCGCAGCTGCCCAATCGCCCGGAAATCACCTTCGACGAGCACAAACTCAACGCCTATGTGCGCTCCGCCGCACTGGCCACGCCGCTGGAAAGCACGCCCGTCAGTGCCAAGTTGGATGAAGGCATCAAGGCCCGCGACGGTGGCAACGCCAGCACTGCACCACTGATAGCGGAAGTGACCGTGCCCGGGCGTTATCGCCTGACGTTTACCGGTGCCGAAGTAAGCTTTGTGGATAACGCACGCGGCGAGCCGGAGCCGGTGCTGATGTTCAGCAGTTCCAGCGCCGTAGCCGATGACACCATCGCCGGTAAGGTGCAGGCCTGGCTGTTGCCGGAAAAAGCCGAGGACGATACCCGTCCCTACACCACCGTCGACATCGACGATGCCCTGCTCGCCCGTAGCACCAAAGTCAGCCTCACCCACGTGCCCAGCGTGGAACCGCTGAACACCCTGCACGCGTTCAAGTTCAAGGCCCCGGCCGGCCGGGCCCTTTATGTGCGCGTACCCGCCAATTTGGAAGCTATCGGCGGCTACTTGGCGAAAAATCCCACGGCGTCCCTGATAAGCATGCCGGCGTATCCGCGCACGTTGCAGTTTCTGTCCGACGGCGCGTTGCTCAGCCTCAACGGCGAAAAGCGCTTGGGCTTCATGGCCCGTGGCGTGCCCGGCGCCCATGTGGAAATTGCGCGCCTGCTGCCTAATCAGCTGCAGCACCTGGTGGATCAGAGCAGCGGCAGCTTCGCCCGCCCCAATTTCGGTAACGAGTACTTCGATCGCATGGTCGAGCGTCAGGCACTGGACATTCCCCTGTCGTCCAACGACCCGGCCAAAACCGTCTACGACAATGTGGACCTGAGCCACTACCTCACCGCCAACGGCGGCCGGCGCGGTATTTTTGTACTTAAGCTCAGCCCCCAGGATGAACAGGCCGAACGCACCTTCGACTATGACCGCAGCGGCACCCGCGACCTGCGGTTTATCGTGGTGACCGACCTGGGCATCATCGCCAAACGTTCCAGCGATGGCAGCCACGATGTGTATGTGCAATCCATCGGCAACGGTTCTCCGGTGGCCGATGCGCAAGTCGACATCATTGGTCGCAACGGCCTGCCGGTCGCCAGTGGCCATTCGGATGCCGAAGGCCACGCGCATTTCGCCAAGCTCGATGAACTGCGCCGTGAGAAAACGCCGCTGATGTATGTGGTCACTCGCGGCAATGACCAGTCCTTCCTGCCCATTGCCCGTCAGTCCCAACAACTGGATTTATCGCGTTTTGATGTAGGCGGCTTGGAAGAAGACGGTGCGATCGATCGCCTCAGCGCTTACCTGTTCACCGACCGCGGCCTGTACCGGCCCGGCGAAACCGCGCACCTGGGCATGATCGTGCGCAGTGGTAACTGGAAAGGCGCCCTGCAAGGCTTGCCGGTGGAACTGCAAATCACCGATCCACGCGGCCTGGAAGTGATCCGCCAGCCGCTGAAGCTGTCCGCCAGCGGTTTTGAGAGTTTTGATTTCCCCAGCAGCGAAGTCGCCCCCGCCGGGGATTACACCGCAACTCTGCAGCTGATCGGCCAGAAACAGACGCGCACCGACCTGGGCAGCGTCAACTTCAAGGTGCGTGACTTCGAACCGGACCGCATGAAAGTCAGCCTGAGCCTGCACGACACCCCGGTGGCGGGTTGGATTGCGCCGGACCAAGTGGTGGCCAAGGTCACTGCCATGCACCTGTTCGGCGCGCCGGCGGCGGACCGTCGCGTCACCGGCAAGATGTCCCTGAGCCCGACGCTCGCGGCCTTTGATCGCTACCCCGATTACCGCTTCCGTCTTAACGACTCTCTGGAAGACGCAAGCACCGAAGACCTCGCCGAAAGCACACTCGACGACAACGGCCAAGCCGTGCTCGACCTAAACCTGCAACGTTTCGCCAACAGCACTTACCGCCTGCAAGTGATGACCCAGGTGTATGAAGCCGAGGGCGGTCGCAATGTGGCAGCGCAGAGTGCCTTGCTGGTGTCGTCCGCGCCCTACTTGGTAGGTGTGAAAAGTCAGGATTCGCTGTCGTACGTTGCCAAGGATGCGCCGCGCCAGGTGCAATGGCTGGCGGTGGCACCGGACCTCACGCCGCTGGCGGTAGATGGCCTGACCAGCGAAGTGGTCGAGCACCGCTATGTCTCGGTGCTGGTGAAACAATCCAACGGTACCTACAAGTACGAGTCGCGCATCAAGAACACCAGCCAGCCGGCCTCACCGCTGGCGATGACCAAGGACGGCGCCACACAGACGTTGAACACCGCGACACCGGGCGACTTCACCCTGCAAGTCAAGGACGCCAACGGCAACCTGCTCAACCAGATCGACTACAGCGTCGCTGGCCATGGCAATACCTCACGCTCTCTGGAGCGCAACGCCGAACTGCAATTGCGCCTGGATAAACGCAGCTATGCCACTGGTGACGAGATCGCTATCAGCCTGCGGGCGCCGTACACCGGGGCGGGTCTGATCACCATCGAACGCGACAAGGTCTACACCCAGCAGTGGTTCAAGGCCGACAGCACCACCAGCGTGCAACATATCCGCGTACCTGCGGGCCTTGAGGGCAATGCCTACGTTAACGTGCAGTTCGTACGCGATATGGGCTCGCCGGAGGTGTACATGAGCCCGTTGTCCTACGGGGTGGTGCCGTTCAGCATCAACCTGGATGCACGGCGCATGGCGTTGAAAGTGGAAGGCCCGGCGAAGATCGAGCCGGGGCAGACATTGGACATCAAAGTCAGTACCGATCGGCCGGGCCGTGCAGTGGTGTACGCGGTGGACGAAGGCATCTTGCAGGTGGCGCGCTATCAGACGCCGGACCCGCTGGGGTTCTTCTTCCAGAAGCGCGCGTTGGAGGTCGGCACCAGTCAGATCCTTGACCTGATCCTGCCGGAATTCAGCCGGCTGCTCAGTGGCGCGGCGCCCGGTGGCGATACGGAAGGCGCCCTGGCCAATCATCTCAACCCGTTCAAGCGCAAACACCAGCCACCAGTGGCCTGGTGGTCCGGCCTGGTGGATTTGCCGGCCGGTGAAACCGTGCTGCACTACCAGGTGCCGGACAGCTTCAACGGCAAGTTGCACCTGTTTGCGGTAGCGGTGGACAGCGACAGCGTTGGCGTCAGCGAAGCCAACACCGAAGTGCGCGGCCCCATCGTGATCACGCCAAACGTACCCGCCTTCGTGGCGCCGGGTGACGTGTTCAATGTCAGCGCCGGGGTGTTCAGCAACCTCGACGCCGCGGCGGACGTGAAGTTTGAACTGCAAACCAGCACCGGTCTGGTGGTACAGGGTGACAAGGGCAGCACGTTGTCCCTGCAACCGCGCAAGGAAGGCACCGCCGAATTCAAGATCAAGGTCGGCGAAACCCTGGGTTCGGCAGACCTGCGCTTTGTCGCGGTGCTGCCGGACGGCAAACGTATTCAAGTGGCCGAAACCACGTCGATCCGTCCTCTGAGCGAGCATCGCGTGGCCCTGAGCCTGGGTCGCTTCGACAGCGCCAGCAAAGAACTGAAACCGACCCGCGAACTGTTCGGCCAACTGCGCGACGTGCAACTGGGCGTGGCTGCTTCGCCGCTGGTATGGGCCAACGGCCTCAAGCATTACTTGGATGACTACGGCTATGCCTGCACCGAGCAATTGGTGTCCAAGGCCATGCCGGCGTTGATTTGGGGCGGCACGGCACCGGAGGCCGAGCAAGCCTTCGGCAGTGCGGTACGCATGCTGCGCCAGCGCCAGAACCAGGCCGGTGGCTTCGGTTTGTGGGCTGCCAACCCCGATGTGGCGCCGTACGCCAGCCTATACGCCACCGACTTCCTGATCGAAGCCAAGGAGCGCGGGCTGCCGGTACCGGAAGACCTGTTGGTTCGCTCGAATGCTTATCTGACAGACCTGGCCAATGGTCCTAGCGAGGGCCTGTCGGAATTGCGCAATCGCGCCTACGCCAGTTACCTCTTGAGCCGTCAGGGGATTCTGGTCAGCGGCGCCTTGAGCGATATCCGCGAACGTTACGAAAGCTACTTCAAAGACACCTGGCAGAACGACCTGGGCGCAGCTTACTTGGCCGCCAGCTACAAGTTGCTCAAACAGGATCGTCAGGCCGATGCCTTGTTCCGCAAAATCCCATGGCGCGCCCTTGTGGATAAGTGGGACAGCGACGGCCTTTATTACGACCCGCTGGTACACGATGCTGAACACCTGCACCTGCTGGCCCGGCACTTCCCGCAAATGCTGGACGACGTACCGACAGCGTTGCTGGATAAACTCGGCAAGCGCCTCAACGAACAGCGCTACAACTCGCTGTCGGCCGCCCTGCTGCTGCGCGCCCTGGACAACTACGGCCAGCGGGCGCAAAGCGACATGACCCTCAAGGCCAGCGCCTGGTTGAGCGACAAGCAGCAACAACTGTTGGAGATGGCCGGCCAGCCGCCGCGCGCTGCCGTGCCGGCGGCCACGAAGAAGCTGGTGATGGAGAAGTCCGACGGCCCGGCGGCGTTTTACATGCTCAGCGAAGCCGGTTTCGACAAGGGTGCCAAGCTCAAGCCAATCAACAATGGCCTGGAAATCATCCACGAGTACCTCGATCTCAAGGGCGAGCCCGTAAGCAAGGTGGCCGTGGGCGATGAATTCTTGGTGCGCCTGCGTCTGCGTGCCACTGACCGCGACCAAGTGCAGCAAGTGGCGGTGGTCGATCTGCTGCCTGGCGGCGTCGAGCCTGTGTATAACTTGCCGCCGGAGCCGGAAGCGGCGAGCACTGAGGAAAGTGAAGGCGAAGGTGACGACGCCGAGTACGTGGAAACCAGTGAAGACAGCCAAGAGGCGGACACGTGGCAAGCCCCCATCGGCGAAACCGAGCTGAGTAACTGGCAGCCGGATTATGTGGACGTACGCGATGATCGAGTGGTGTTGTACGGCACTGCGCTGCGTGACGCAGGCACCTTCGTGTACCGCGTGCGCGCCACCAACGCGGGGACCTTCAATACCCCGCCGGCCTACGCCGAAGGCATGTACGAAACCACCCTGCAAGGGCGCGGCAAAGTAGGCCAGCTTGAAATTACCAAGCCTTAAGCGCCTGACGCCGCTGCTCGCAGCGGCGGTGGTGCTGGCGGGGCTGCGCCTGTGGCCCCATGCCCCGCTGGAACGGGCCGTTACTTCATCACGGGTGGTGCTGGCCGACGACGGCGCGCTACTGCGCATGACCTTGGCGGATGACGGCCAATACCGTCTATGGCTACCGCTGGAGCGGATATCGCCTTCATTGATCGAAGCCTTATTGCTCAAGGAGGATCGCAACTTCTACTGGCACCCGGGGATCAATCCCCCGGCATTGCTGCGCGCGGCCCTTGCTACCTACAGTGGCGGCCAGCGCCAGGGTGGGTCGACCCTGAGCATGCAACTGGCGCGGCGCCTGTGGGACCTGAACACTCGCCAGGTACCGGGCAAGTTGCAGCAGATGGCCTTGGCGCTGTGGCTGGAGGCGCGCTACAGCAAGCACGACATCCTTGAGGCCTACCTCAACCTGGCGCCCATGGGCGGCAATATCGAGGGGGCCGAGGCGGCCAGTCGTATCTACTTCGGTAAATCGGCAGCGCAGTTGTCACTATCCGAAGCGCTGGCGCTGGCGGTGATTCCGCAGCAACCGGGGCGGCGTGCGCGTTTCGGGCCGTCGCTGCAAAACGCACGGCTGCGCTTGATGGCCGACTGGCGCGAGACTTATCCACAAGACCCGCGCAACGACAGTCTGCTCGACCTGCCGCTGGAGGCGCGCAATCGCCAGCAGATCCCGTTTCTGGCGCCGCACCTGAGCGAACAGCTGCTGGCCTCCGAGACCGGCACGCAAATCAACAGCACCCTCAACCTGCCGCTCCAGCAATTGCTGGAACGTCTGATCAGCGGTTTTATCGCCGAGCGCCGCAGCACCGGCGTGGAAAACGCCACGGCCATCCTGATCGACAGCCGCGACCAGAGCGTCAAGGCGCTGGTGGGCTCGGCGGATTACTTATCCACAGGCATCCACGGCCAGGTCAATGGCGTGTTGTCCCGACGCTCGCCGGGGTCGACGCTCAAGCCGTTTCTATACGGGCTGGCGCTGGACCAAGGGATTATCCATCCCATGAGTATCCTCAAGGATTTGCCCAGTAACTTCGGCTACTTCCAGCCGGAAAATTTCGACGGCAGTTTTGTCGGCCCGCTGACGGCGCGGGATGCTTTGATCCGTAGTCGCAATATCCCGGCGGTGTGGCTGGCCAGCCAGGTCAAGTCGCCGTCGTTGTATGGTTTGCTGCAACGCGCCGGCATCAAAGGCCTGCGCGATGAGAGCCATTACGGCCTGGCCCTCGCCCTTGGCGGCGGCGAAATGACTCCGGAAGAGTTGGCGCGGCTGTACGTGATGCTAGCGGGCGACGGGCATCTGCGGGCGTTGCGCTATGTGCAGGAACAAGCGCCATCCACAGGGGCGCAATTGCTCACCCCTCAGGCCGCCTTCATGGTGCGCGATATGCTGCGCCGCAACCCGCGTCCGGATGGCCTGCCCGCGCGCCATTGGCGCACCGCATGGAAAACCGGCACGTCCTGGGGCTTTCATGATGCGTGGAGCGCCGGCCTGGTGGGTCCGTATGTGTTGGTGGTGTGGGTAGGTAACTTCGACGGGCGCCCGAACCCGGCGTTTATCGGCGCCAAGACCGCCGCGCCGCTGTTCTTCCGTATCGCCGACGCCTTGCCCCTGGCCTTGCCCAACGTGGTGATCAAACCCGACAAACCGCCCGCCGGGCTGGTACGCATCGACGTCTGCGCCGCCTCCGGCGAACTGCCCAACCGCTGGTGCCCGCAAACCCGCAAGACCTGGTACATCCCAGGCGTCTCACCGATTCGCGTGTCCAACCTGCACCGCCCGGTACTTATCGACACTCGCACCGGCAAAGCCGCTTGCCCACCGTTCGAGGCGCAATACACCCGCGAGGAAGTCTTCGAATTCTGGCCCAGCGACGTACAACGCCTGTACCGCGCCGCCGGCCTGCCGCGCCGCACACCGCCCAACGTGATGAAGAACTGCCAGCCCAACCGCATCAGCGACCAGAGCGAAGCGCCGCAGATTCGTTCGCCGTTGACCCAAGTGAGTTACCAACTGCGCCTGTCCCAGCCCCAGGAAAGCATCCCGCTGAACGCGAACGCGGCCAGCGACGCGGTGACCCTGTACTGGTTTGCTGACCAAACGTTGATCGGCCAGGGCCCGCCACAGGCCACGCTGAATTGGCGACCGGGAAAGTCGGGGGATTATCGGTTGCGGGTCAGTGACGATCAGGGCCGCAGTGCGAGTCGGGGCTTGCGGGTGGAGTTTGTGCCTTAGGCATGCCGCTTGTTCTCAACAACCTCTACGTAGCTGGACTCCCCTCCTCCCACAGCCCCCGACAACCAACCCCATACAAAACTCAGGATAGTACGCCCGGTCTGATCCACACCCACCGTGCCCCGCGACCAACCGGACAGCAGTTCACCGTCCAGTGTCAGACAATGAAAAAGCAGCTCGATGGTATCGACTCCGGTTACGCGTCCGACTTGCATGCCTAGGCGAATTCGACCGCCCTTGTAGGTGCTGGAAATAGCGTCACCCTCAACAAGGTAGTGAAACACCGTGCCGGCACCGGATAGCCCGTGGGTATTGTTGGTGACCGCAAATCGACGATTGTGCAAACGCTCGCCAAGTTGGGAAAAGGTTGGTGTCATCTGCGTCGCGTCCTTGCATAGGCGCCTGGTGACCCAGAATGTGGTTACCAACAACATAGTTTGACACAGCCCCTCAAGTAAACCGGGGGCTGTAGGATGATCCGGGATCCACACAACAGCAACATAGATTGACACAGGCGCGTCACATTTCAAATACGGTGCTCGATTGGTAACAACATAGATTGACACAACAGCGTCGGCGTTCATTCATGCCGAAACGCTATGTGAGCGCGACTTGGCACTTACCCGTTTGGAATAGAGTTTTTCAGCACAGGCTTAGTGCGGTGTCTAAATCTGTGCGCAACCTTCGGCCGGCCCCCATCAGCACGTAAACGGTGTTTTTTGTTAGAAACAAGCAGTCGTGGATGTAGGAAACACCCAGTGTCGTTTTGACCCAATCACCAGATGCGAAGCGGCCTTTACTGTCTTGGATAACGGTCGAAGCGTAAACGAGAGCAGGAATTAGCTCTCTATCCGTAATGGCTTTCCGCTGACTTGTTGTGACGGCGAGATCCAATATCGCCCAATCAGTAACAAGACAATAGGCACGGGAAGGGAAATGCAGGCGGGCGAGCGCTACAGCATCTGGGGTGGTGAGTTCGCATCCGTCTATTTTCTCACCATCAGAAAGCACTGAAATATAATCTGCCAAATTCATGACTACCTCCTGCCGATCAAAAAACCGATTCGAACGAGAAGCTCAAAATGACATGCCCTCCGACACTTGAATCAGCATTTCTTCGACTAGATGTGTGCCAAAGGTTGTAGCGACCATCGATGACGGACTTTCTCCCAAAAAGCGGGCTTTGGGTTTGGATAGCCATTGTTTGGCCTTAACTTTGTCACCGAAGATCACCTCGGCCATGGCGGTTATATGTACAAACCGGAAAAGGCGATCGCTCTCAGGCAGCGTTAAAAGATGATTGGCTGACAATCTTGTTTTTAGGGTTTTGGGGTGAATGATTCTGTCGCGCTCTTCGTCGCTTAAGGTTCCATCATCACAAAGCATTTTGATCAGGCTGACCGAGAAGCCAGCTACTATCATGTCGTGAATGTCCAGATCCGAGGCATTGACAGAGATATGAAGAAGCCTCTCCAGACGCATGCGATATGCATGATAGGCATCCTGACGCAGGACGCCAGAAACCATGGGCCGCACTGATGTTGCGTTGTGCACGGGCGTTAGCACTAATGTGCCATTCGCTACCGTTAGCTCCAGGTCGTCCCCAATACCTAACCTCATTTGGTCAAGCAACTCTTGAGGCAGATCGATGATGATGTCGCCAGTGCCGTCCTTAGTTTTTTGGCACTTGACTATCCAACGCTCGTTTTCACTCATGATCGTCCGGCCCTCATCCGCCATCAGAATGACACACATCATTATGCTTGGGCGCAGAGCTGACCAAAGGAATCGGCGATCCGCTGACCGACAGGCACTGCCGCTGCTCGAACGCCGGATAGCGAGTGAAAGGGCAAAAATGGGTCAACGGCAATACCTGCCTTTCCACCTTCACATGGCTAAGCCTGAGCGTGATCAGGTAACTACACGAAAGGATATGACATGCACCCTGATGAGCTTTATGTTTCCGTCGATGTCGAGACGTCTGGGCCTATACCAGGCGAATACAGTCTGCTTTCCATTGGAGCGTGTCTTGTAGCCCAACCTGAAACGTCCATCTATCTTGAACTACGACCTGACAGTCCGAAACACGACCCCGAAGCGCTGGCAGTATCGGGGCTGAGTTTGGAGAAGCTGGAGCGCGATGGCCTCGCTCCGCAACAGGCGATGCTGGCATTTGATAAGTGGCTGAAATCGTCCTGCAAAACGGGGCAAAAGGTCATTTTCGTAGGACTCAATGCACCGTTTGACTGGTCATTCGTCAACTATTACTTCCACAAATACTTGGATACCAACCCCTTTGGTTTTACCGCTATCGACATGAAGGCCTACTTCATGGGAGCTGTAGGTTGCAGCTGGCAGGAAACAAAATCATCCAAGATGACCGCTGCGCTGAAGCCACTCAGCGAACCGAACCATAACGCATTGGATGATGCTCGCTTTCAGGCAGAGCTCTTCGCGCTGATGCTGGCGGGTAAAGGTAACCGCTGACGTGCCTCCCATGGCACCGACTTGAAGCTTATCTAAGCCAGGTTGCCTCAACATATCTGCCGCCCCTGAACGACCAAGCCTTGATGCCTTCTGGTTTTTCGGACTTGCCAACGATAACGGCTATTGGGTGCGGCAGATCCTGCGTGTAACGCGCAGCAAATCTGGAGAAACTTCCTATGTCTGCCGGAGAAATCACCGGAACAGATTGGGGATGCGTATGCCAATAGCCCACCAGACGTAACCCTTGTTCGTTGGCAGCTTGGATCTCCTGACGGCACCGCTCCGCATCCAACTCTAGCCAAGACCAGCCTGACCGATCGGCGCGATGAGGCAACGTGGCCACGGCCAGCAGCAACCCTTTCGGATTAACCGGGTTGACGAATAACTGTCCCCCTCGCTCCACGCCAAAAAGGCCCTGCCGATGACTATCCAAGATGTCCGCGACAGCTTGCGACACCAATAGCTCGGAATCCACCTCCGCCCATCGCCAGCGCCAAGCGATATCCGTCATACCATTTCATCCTTAGGTTCCGGCCATCCGCGCTCGAGTAGGAGTTGCTGCGCCCCCTCTGGCAGTTTGGGCCCACGGTATTGGCCTCCTAGGCTCGGCACATCTTCAGGCCTGTAGATACTGCTGACCCAAGATGCAGTGGCAATGTTGCCGGTCAATGCGCGTAAAGCCGTGTGCGACACCATAGAGGCAATATTGGTCATCCCCAGTGATCCGCCTGGAATAAAGCTCTCCCCACACGCCGGCAGTGGAACCACACCGCCTCCCGGCCACTCTGTAAACTTATGAAGAAAATCGCCGATGTTCGTGAATAAATGACGGCCATCAAAGGTACCGGCTGGTGCGAATAGCGCGTGGCCTACCTGGGTATACGGTTCGCTCCAGGCTTGTAAAAGTCCCCAAGAAGCGCCGCTGGATTTGGCTCGCCATACAGTGACCTCCGACTGCCAGTCTGCTGTCGTGATCACCACAAGATCTGCGTTATCGAACACTTCTGGTTTGCTGCTCATCACTACTTCGGCGAAAGTCGAATAAGCGGTGCACTCTGTAGTCGGAAGATCTAACAGAATCTTGTCCCTCAACGCTGAGGCTTTCAGCCTCCCTAGGCTATCCGCTCCCAGAACGTGCCTACCCAGATTGGCTGACACCAGAGTGTCAGGATCGATGAGGGTAAGGTGGCCAACACCGGAGCGTGCCAATTGTATTGCCACCGCACTGCCTAGCGAGCCAACACCAACGCAAACTACCCGAGCATTTTCGAGGCGCTGTGCTGTGCCGCTTATATCGCGGGACAGAATGGACGCTCGATCAAGCACGTCCAGGGTAGTTGCTCGGACGAGCGCCGGTGGATGTGCATTTGCGATAGCTGGCCGGCGCCGCGCTGTACGCAGGCCAAACTTTGCCCCCCGCTCCTGCTGTACGCCGAGCGAGCGTACATTTAGGCAATATGTTGGAGCATCTGCCCCTCCTGGAAGCTCCAGAACAATCCATCGACTCGCCAACGTTCCATTCAGCTCAAACCATGCCAGCAATTGCTCGGCATCGTCGGGTTTAAGGTGGGGCGTTAGCCACGGCAATAAATCTTCTGGATCCGGGGTGCGGATATCCGGATAAGTCTGAAGCTTGACGTAAAAACCGGGAGTTTCGGCCGCGCGAATGACAGCGGAACGCCCGACAACCCGTCGGTAATGCCCTTTGAGTGCAGCTACGTTCGATGCTAACCAAACCGTTTCCTGACCGGATGGCACAGCCCGGCGCGGATCGCTGAGCGCAAACAACTGCGAGGCAGCCTGAGGTCGATCCAACAGTAAGAGGTTCTGGAATGACTGACCGTGCTGAAAAGACCAGTAGGTAGTGATCTCATTCTGAAATTCGATATCGCGCGTTGCCTGGCTTGATCCCATCTTGGACAACGAAACGATCTGTGCCAAGCGAGCAAGGCTGTCCTCTACCACAACCTCCGAGGAACCCATGATGGGGCGCTCCTGAAAGCCATGAAGGCAAAGCCCCGACTTGGTGGCATGCGGCCAAACCAGCCATGGAGAGGGTTCGACGTTCAGCCGCAAAAGCCCACGGGGAAAGTTGGAGGGGAAACCAATACGCAGTCGCCGCTCCTGCCCCGTGTAATCGATGGGCAAGGGAAAGTGAAAGGACGCCGCTTCGTCAGCCCGCATGGGTGCGGGCTGGAGCAATGCATCGGCAGCGTCCTGACCTAGGGCATTTCGCAGTGCGACGATTCCGCGCTGCAATGGCGTCGTAATAGGATCAGCCAAGGCGTCCAACTGGCTTTACGCTCGACTGAGACGTTCCGCCACCGCTGGCCCCTCCGAAGAGCGAACCCATCGAAGCAGAGTTTCGAGTAGTGCCATCCGGTCGGCCGGGCATGGTCCAATTCGCAGGGATCTCATTGTTCACTGCCGTAATGAGCGCCGGTGCAATACCGAAATTCTTTTTCACTGCCTCGGCGAAGGAATCGTTGGATTCAAAACTTTCCAAACCCAGAGACACAGATGCACTGGCGTCCGCATGCCACTTGGCAAATGCTTGGCGATAACCTTGTCCCTCGCCCGGTCGATTCCACTTCTCTGCAAAGTTTTCGCCGTTATCGGCAGGGTTGCAGACAAAGCAATCGCTACCTCTTTGCGCGATGTGCTGCGGCATTCTGCGAACGATTTCCAAAATTGCATCGAGCGGCGCCAAGGGCTTCGACTGCGATTCCTTCACGACATCCAGGTATGCGTGAGTCGCCAAAGTGGTTATGACAGCGGATATGGGGCGAGTATCAGCGCTCCTTGTGTTGATGGCCCATTCATCGCGATGCCGCTTGAGCAGTTTTATGGTCGCACGCAGGGGATCTTGATCGATGTAATCCTGATAATGCGGCAAAGGATCTTGTGTCGCGGCATCGAGCATCCGCTGGCTTTTGGCAATTACCAAGCTTTCAAGAGAGATTTCCTGGGCAGAGGCAACCTGTAACCAATTCGAGTAAGGGATAGGGCTGCTTGCTTTCCACCCTGTGACCCGATCCGGAACCTCCAGCTTACCCTCGCCGTTTGCTTCGCCATTTCCGTTGATCGCGCGGGCAGGTGTGACATCAATGTGGAAACCTGGATTTTCGTCGGCATAAACGATCCGGATGCCACGACGTAATTGCTTAACTTCTTCTTGAACGCGGGAGCCCTCCCTAAAACGCTGCTCAATCACTTCTAGAACTTCCTTCGCACTAGCGCCTTGAGCGTGAGGGAGCCAGATAATCGCGTCCGCATCAATGGTGTCCAGATCCGCAGGCGCACCGGGGATTGGCTTGATGGTCGTTTTCAGCCGCATCGAGCCTTGAACGAAGATATGGGCCTCAGCGAGCAGCGGGTTGTCGGATGCCGAGAGGATTTTTTCCAGTTGGGAGTAGCGGTCATTGATTTTTTCGTACTGCGCTTCCGACAGCGAGATTTCCCGCGCGGCGCGAAGCAGAAAATATTCCCAACTGCTGCGCTTGGTCTGTTCGTTGCTCAATAGCATCTACCTAGCCTCCTGGGCCACCGAGCCCAATTGCAGTGTTTGCGTAAACCGATCTTGGTTTTCTTTGTCCCGATCGAAGATCAGGTACGTATGTTGGTGCTGCGTTGTGAGCAACGCGCCAAACTCGATGGCCAATGCAGCAGGAATAGCGGCGAAGACGTGGATAGGGGTAGGAGTCAGAGCTTCAAGCTGGCTCAGTCGTATTTGAAGTGCGTCACGAAAGGCATGAATCACCCGACGGTTTTGTACCATCGCATAGCTTGGCTCTGGGATCGACAGCTCTGCTATACGTGCACCGGGCAGAGCGTCGATCACGTCTCGAACTGGAACTTGCGCAGAAATGGAGAGCACTAGCGCCAGTGGCCCGTCGCCGTCGGAGGGAGGTGTAAACAAAAAAACGGGCGGCTCAGCGGACTGATCGGGCCAGCGCAAAAGATGCTCGCGATGAAAGGAGAAGATCAAGCGCTTGGAACGGTCGCCGATACTCTGGCCCAACATCATCAAAGCCGGAATGTCGGCCAAGCCTACCACTGCTAGCGCGGGCGAGTCTCCATAGGTGCCGCCGCGACGCTTGAGTTGCTGCTCCAGCTCATACTGGACACTGTCTTTGATGTTCTGCCAATAGGTCGCGTCCCTACCTCGCGGTCCGGGTGCAGGGAAAGTGATTTTGATGCCTTGATCGAAGGCGATAAATCCCTCAGCAGACATCGCAGTCAACAGATCGCGAACGGGAATATCGGTGACAGTCTGGAAATGCTGACTCTGGACGATGAGAGGAATGGCTCTGCCACCATCGGGGGTCGTTGCGGCGAGTCGGATGCGTTCCATGTACGCTTGGTGTAAACCACTCAAATCATTTTCAGGGTAACCATCTGCGTCACGATCAATTTTGTCATGACAGCCTGGGCACAGGAGCATCAGGTTAGCGGTATCGTTGGTATGCGCCTCAGCGTCATGATCTGCGCGGCCCCGAGGCCCCTTCGGACTGGCGGGTAGGATATGCGCCACTTCGCCCCATTTCATCGGTTTGCCGGCACGATAGTCGAACGTTAGATCTGTACCACACAGTTCACAATGACCAGCGGCCTGTATCCACACGATCCGCTTCGTCTCATCATTCGTGTTAAAGCGCCCGCTCGCGACTTTAGCGTCTTCTTGCTCTGCCATTTCGACCTACCCCCGAGAAACATCCATGAAAAAAACGATGATGGCCAGATAAAATCATCTTAAGGTCATTCACCCCAAATACAAGAAAGATCTGAGAGTGGCGGAGGCTGAATCGTCTTAAGCACCAAGGTCGTATTTGACCCCAACGGAAGGGGGAATGGCGGCGCCGTTTTATGGTAAATGCGACTTATTAAGAGCGCTGACCACAGCGTATGTACTGAAATTAGCGAGTTTATGTGAAAGAGATAAACTCGCTAATTTGCGTACACGTCTCTTCAGTGATCGCACAATTCCTGTCTTAAGCTTGTCTGCTCCGTCTTAGAATATACCGAAGAGGTGATCTCGTACCCTCGAGCCCCATAGCTAGGAAAAGCGAAGCAGCCGGTATGCGCGCCGTTTGAAAATGCATCAGTCGCTCTTTCCGGCCGTTCAGAGATGTCAGCCAATGGCTGTAAGCATGAAGCTTAGGCATTGGTCGAGTAACGATTTGAGCCGTTCCCAGCCATGGATAAGCTTAGATGATTTCGTATCTAGTACGTACATGTCGCTCGGGGAGGACTCGTCGCTAGCCGCTGGCAAGCCATGGTTCGTGTCCCTCCCACCTACGAAGTAAGCGTAATACATTCTGGATTACCAACAGGCTCCCACCTCACCGCGAATACAGCCACCCACGTATTGGCTCGGCGGACATCATTAGCTTCGCAGTTGCGTCAAAAAAGGCGTTTCGTTGGACCGATACGATCTGAGCGCAGATTGCGTGTGAATACCCGGTGCGCTGCGGATCATAAGGCTCCCATGAACGTTAAGGTAGCAAACAAGATCTGCACATCAGCTGACACGCGCTCCAAATAAAGGCAATTTTAAAAAAGCAGATTTACATTACAAAATTGTAATTTTCTGATCATGTCCACGTTATCTCCAGATTGCAACGATACAGCTCGGCGACGATGCGGGAGGCACATCCTGCTTTCTGTAAACAATAATTCCAGCCGAAGAGCTTTCTAGTTCTGCCGAACCTAAGGAGTGATGTATGAATAACAACACGAAATTTTCGATGGCCGCGTTGGCGATCGTTGTCAGTTCTGGCCCGTCCACGGTATTTGCGGAAGAAAAGGCCGAAGGATTTGTGGAAGGCAGCAGCCTTACTGTTCTCAACCGAAACTATTACTTCAATCGTGATCATCGCAACGGCCAATCGAGTGCAACGGGCAACGGTTACTCCGAGGCCTGGGCACATGCCATCATTAGTAAATTCGAGTCCGGGTTTACTCAGGGCACTGTGGGTTTCGGTGTTGACGCGTTCGCCATGATCGGATTGAAACTCGACACAGGTGACGGGCGTAATGGTGGCCGTAGTTCGTTCGATGTACTACCGGTCAATAGTGATGGGCAGGCTAGAGACGAATATACTAAAATTGGAGGTGCAGCAAAAATTCGCGCCTTTGACACGGTAGTAAAGGTCGGCGACGTATTCCCATCTAACCCAGTCGTTGCCGCTGGTGACTCCAGACTTCTACCAGAAAGTTTCACAGGCGTAACGGCGACAAACACCAGCTTTGACGGATTGACTGTTCAGGCGGGCCGCCTTCACGCTATGAGCCAGCCAACTTCCAGCAATATGCGCGACAATTTCGCGACATTTTATGCCGGACCTGTTAATTCACCGTGGGTCGGCTACTTTGGCGGTGACTACAATCTGAACAAGAATGTGATCGTTAGCCTCTACTCCAGCCGCCTTAAAGACGCCTGGAATCAATATTATGCCGGCACGGGATTAAACTATTCGCTTTCGGATGAACTCTCCGTATTCGGCGGCTTGAACTACTACAAAGCCGTCGACGAAGGCAAAAAATTGCTAGGTGAATTCAACAATAATATTTGGAGTGCTAAAGTCGGCGTGAAGTATGGCGCACACTCTGTCGCATTGTCTCACCAACGAAACAATGGTAACGACGACTTCGACTACCTCCGCCAATCGGATTCCATTTTTCTCGACAACTCAATCCAATACAGCGATTTCAACTCGCCTAAAGAGCGTTCATGGATGGTCCGATACGACTTGGATATGACGACATATGGCGTGCCAGGACTGTCGTTTATGACACGTTACGCCCGTGGCACCGATGCCGATTACTCCAACGCTAATGGAACCTACATGCGACGGGATGCAGAGGGAAATCCGCTGACCGATCAGAAACGCTGGGAACGCGATATTGAGGTGAAATATGTCGTTCAGACCGGATCTTTGAAGGACATGTCTTTCCGCCTGCGCCAAGCAAACACTCGTGCTACAGCGTTTGAATCTGACCTTGATGAAGTACGTGTGATTGTTGAGTATCCATTAGCTGTCATGTGACATCGAACGGGATGACTCGCTGTGCGAGCGTCCCGTCCTTCGAAAAGTTACAGAAATGTCATTTTTCAATCATCTTCACGTTAGGTTATGTTTTTTATACTTATCGTGAGTTGATAGAATCTTAGCTAGCGCATCTGGCTGGGGTTCTATGGATGAGTAGCTAGATTGTGAAAATCCAAACTCAATGCTGTTCAGTTGTCATATCCATTCACCTTTGGAAGCTCCTTTGCTCCTTTGGTAAGGTGAATTTTGAGACGCCCTTCGGGGCGTCTTTTTTTGCCTTTCAGAACTCGAACAAACAAAAACGCCCGACACCTTTGACTAACGAAGCGGGTCGCGCGTTTAATTGTCATATGACAGCGCAGGTATTAACCGCCTCGCCTACGGCAGTCTCCAGCTACAGTGTAAGTGATCGTGTTTAGTTGCCCTACGGAGTCTTCATAAGTCATTGCGGCCGGCACTACTGCGCAGATTTTCGCAGGCCGCACCACACTGATCACCTTTACCACATCCACCTTCATTCCATATTCATATCGCTTCGGTACCGGCGCGCTTTTTCCTTGGCTGACTGCGTACTTCTCCATAGCTTTGGTGTTGGCAGCCATCATTTTTTCGAAAGCCTTATCTCCTCCCCCCTCTGCAAACACGCTTGACGAGACAGCTAAAACTCCGAACAAAGCTAAAATGTTGATAGATTTCATATTCAGCACCTCAACTAATACAGTCAAGATAATATCAGGCTAATGATTGCGACCGGGTGGCGCTAAAATTACAAGTATGTAATCAAACCGGCAAAAAAAACCCGCCACTAGGAGCCTAGGGGCGGGCTGATTCCAAACTGCATGGCTACGCTTACTTAGCCTTCTCATTCTTTTCGTCACTTGACACCACTGAGGCATTTTTTCCTTGTTTCGCCACATACTTCTCCATTGCCAGATCTTTTGCCGCCATCATCTTCTCGAATGTTCTGTCTCCACCGCCTTCCGCCATAGCGAATGAAGAAAGGGCCAAAGCGCCCGCAACAGCAAAGATTTTAGTAAGTTTCATTCTGACACCTCATATAGATAACGCTATTAGGGTATCAATGCGAACCTATCATCACGGTGGCGCTCAGATTACATATTCGTAATCGTTCCTGGTATAAAAAACCCGCTGATGAACAACCGCAGCGGGCTCAAAACCAAAAGAACTATTGGGTTGTTATTCTCCCTTCTGCGGGTTCATCTTCATCGTGGCGGTGCACCCATTGATAGAGCGCAGGCAGTATTAACAGCGTTAATGCAGTCGAGGACAGGATGCCCCCAATCACAACGGTGGCCAGTGGTCGTTGAACCTCTGCCCCGGTGCCAGTGGCCAGAGCCATAGGTATAAAGCCGAGGGAAGCCACCAAAGCTGTCATCAATACCGGACGAAGCCGCGTGAGGGCTCCTTCATTGATAGCAGAATTTAACGAATACCCCCGCTCTCGAAGATTGCGAATGAACGCTATCATCACCAAACCGTTCAGCACCGCAACCCCCGACAAAGCAATGAAACCAACACCCGCCGAGATCGATAGCGGGATGTCACGTAGCCACAAAGCCATGACCCCTCCAGTCAACGCGAATGGAATACCGGTGAATACCAGGAGGCCGTCCTTGAGATTGTTGAACATCATGAAAAGCAGGGCAAATACAAGGAGCAGGGCCACCGGGACAACGATTTGGAGACGTTTCGCAGCCGACTGGAGTTGCTCAAATTGCCCACCCCAGTTAGTCCAATAACCAGCCGGCACCTGTACCTCTCGATCAATAGCGCTGCTGGCCTCTTGAACAAAAGAGCCTATATCCCGACCTCGCACGTTAGCGCTTACGATTACCAGACGCTTACCATTTTCGCGACTGACCTGGTTCGGCCCAAGCACCAGATCGAGAGTTGCCACTTCTGAGAGGGCAATAAAACCAATCTGTTCTGCATTGCCATTGACCAGCGCCGGTACTGGAATCAGCAACGTAGACAACCCTTCAATGTCCTTGCGCATGGCATCGGATAAACGCACAACCATATCGAAACGACGGTCTCCTTCATACATCGTACCCGCTTGGCGACCACCAACCGCTACCGCTATGGTGTCCTGTACATCACCAACATTCAGGCCATAACGCGCGGCCTTGTCACGGTCGATGTTAATGGTAAGTACTGGTAGCCCTGTGGTCTGCTCGACTTTGACCTCTGAAGCTCCTTCGACCTTCTGCATAGAGGCAGCGATTTTCGCAGCTGTGCTGTTAAGCACTACCATGTCATCACCGAAGACCTTAACGGCTACGTCACTGCGCACGCCTGATATCAGCTCGTTGAAACGCAATTGAATTGGCTGCGAAAGCTCATAGTTGCTGCCGGGCATCGCGGCCGTAGCCTTTTGAATATCCGCGACTAACTCATCCCGGGATTTGTTCGGGTCAGGCCATTGATCCTTAGGCTTAAGCATCACATAGCTGTCAGAGATATTCGGCGGCATTGGATCGGAGGCAATCTCTGCGGTACCGGTACGAGCAAAAACTCGCTCGACTTCAGGCACTTTTGCCAGCACTAGCTTTTCCAAACGCTGCTGCATTTCTACCGATTGCGTCAGACTGGTGCCCGGCACGCGTAGTGCTTGCAGGGCAAAATCCCCTTCGCTGAGGCTCGGTACAAACTCACTTCCCATTCGACTGGCGACAACCCCGCACACTGCAATGAGGCCTAGTGCCATGGCAAAGGCTACTGATCGGTGGTTCATGACCCAATCCAGCGCAGGTGCATACATCCGACGCGCGCCACGCATGATCACGTTCTCTTGTTCCTTGACCTTGCCAGTTACGAACATGGCAATCGCCGCAGGAACAAAGGTAACGGACAGCAGCATGGCGCCCAGCAGGGCAATTACGACTGTAAACGCCATGGGGTGGAACATTTTCCCTTCAACACCGGTCAGGGCAAAAATCGGGAGATACACGACCATGATGATCAACTGACCGAAAATCAATGGGCGGCGCGCTTCCTTTGCCGCTGCAAACACTTCATGCATCCGTTCGGAACGTGTGAGGATACGTCCATGGTGCTGTTGTGCATGAGCCAAGCGCCGGATCGCGTTTTCGACAATCACCACCGCTCCGTCAACAATGATGCCGAAGTCCAACGCGCCGAGACTCATCAGGTTGGCGCTGACTTTGTTGGTGAACATACCGGTGAATGTGAACAGCATGGCCAAAGGAATAACCATGGCAGTGATCAATGCGGCGCGAATGTTGCCCAAGAACAGGAACAGAATTGCGATGACCAGGATCGCACCTTCAATCAGGTTCTTTTTGACCGTGGCAATCGCCTTGTCCACGAGATTGGTACGGTCGTATACCGTGACCGCCACCACCCCCTCAGGTAGTGACCGATTGACTTGCTCCAGTTTGGCGGCAACGGCCTGAGAGACGGTTCGGCTATTTTCACCGATCAACATGAACACAGTGCCAAGCACGACTTCACGACCGTTTTCGGTAGCGGCCCCCGTGCGCAGCTCACGGCCGATATCAACTGTTGCCACATTCTTGATGCGGATCGGCGTGCCATCGACGTTGGCCATCACGATGTTGGCAATGTCGTCGGTGGTTGCCACCTGCCCGGGAGCACGAATCAGGAGTTGTTCACCACTGCGTTCAATGTATCCGGCACCGACGTTGGCATTATTCCGTTCCAGCGCCGTCACAAGATCAGTCAGAGTCAGCTTGTACGCCGCCAAGCGTTTTGGATCGGGAGCAATTTGATATTCTTTGGCGAAACCACCAATGGTGTTGATTTCGGCGACGCCGGGAACGTTGCGCAACTGAGGTTTGATAATCCAATCCTGGATCACCCTCAAGTCGGTCGGGGTGTAAGGGCTGCCGTCCTCTTTAACGGCGCCTTCTTTTGCCTCGACTGTCCAGAGGAAAATCTCACCCAGGCCGGTAGAGATCGGCCCCATGACCGCTTCCACGCCCTCGGGTAATTGCTCCTTGGCCACCTGCAGTCGCTCATTGACCAATTGCCGGGCGAAAAACAGGTCGGTGCCTTCCTTGAATATCACGGTGACTTGCGACAGACCTGAGCGTGAGAGCGAACGCGTTTGCTCAAGAGCTGGCAAGCCGGCCATGGCGGTTTCGATGGGGAAGGTGATTCGCTGTTCTGTCTCCAGTGGCGAGAAACCTGCGGCACCCGTGTTGATCTGCACCTGGACGTTTGTAATGTCGGGTACTGCGTCGATCGGAAGTTTCTGATAGCTGGCGATGCCGAGGCCAGCCATGAGAAGAACCGCGAGCAGCACGATGATGCGTTGCTCGATTGCAAATTGGATCAGGCGTTCGAACATAAGAACCTTCTCGTGGAAATGGCGGATCAGTGGGAGTGTTCAGCCGAGGCTTTACCCAGCTCTGATTTCAGAATGAAGCTGCCGGCAGCAGCGACTTGAACACCGGGCTCCAGGCCCTCTGTGATCTCAACCAGACCCGCCGCACGACTGCCTATTTCCACCGGCTGCGCCTTAAATCCGTCATCAGTTCGAACGAAAACTGTCGGTTTATCCTCGACCGTCTGGATCGCCACTTCTGGCACCGCGACTTTCGTCTGCCGGGTATCGGTATCTACCAGCACGGTAACGAACAGTCCGGGACGCCAGGCGCCTTTCGGATTGGGTAGGGTCACGCGGACCGTGGCGGTACGGGTCAGCTCGCCCAACAAACTTCCTACGTAGGCCACGGTGCCGGTGACTTCGGCACTTAACTCTGGGGCATTGACGGTGACGGACTTGCCCACCAGCACCTTGTTCAAATCCTTGGGGGAGACGCCAAAAGTTACCCACACACGCGACAAGTCCGAGAGAGTGAAGGCATTGGTGGTTTCACTGACAACCTCACCAAGGCCCAAGTGTTTCTCAACCACGACGCCATCGAACGGCGCACGCAGCTCATACCGGTTGCCGCCGCTGGCTACCGAGCTGCCACTGAGTACGCTGATTTTTTGACGGGCATTGCTGAGGGCGATTTCAGCTTCTTGCAGAGCCTGACGGGCTTGAAGGAAATCTTGTTCGGCAGAGATTTTGTCTTGCCATAACTGTCGCTCACGCTCGTAGGTGGTACGCGCCAACTCCAGACGACGTTGCGCTGCGGCTTGCTCACTACGCTGATCAGAAATTTGCTGGCTGGCGATCACGGCTAGTAGCTGGCCTTTTTTCACCGGCTGGCCAAGATTGACATGTACCGACTCGACGACGCCAGGCACTCGGGGCACGACATGGGAAGTCCGGTCGTCATCGAACCGGACTTCTCCTGGGAAGGGCAATGACAGGCTGATGCTGTGTGCCTTTGCTTCGGCCAACTGGATGCCAGCCGCGCTAATCTGCTCCTCGCTAAGTGTCAGGTGACCTTCCTCCTCTTCGCCCTCGGCATGTTCGCCTACAGCTGTTGACCCACCGGCATCCTTGTTGCCGTCGTCATCGTGGCCATGCTCCTCATGAGGCTGAGCTTCGGCGGACGGTGCAGACGTTTTACCAACCCAGAATGAGCCGATTCCCATGCCCACCGTCAGGGTCAGCGCGATCACAAAGATTTGTTTTTTATCCATGGAAACTCCCTACGCAGCTCAATCGGGCAGTCACGGATTAGCGTGACAATGCAGTGCTGAGCAGCGGTACAAAAGCGTTATATGAAATTCACTGGGAACGAGTTAATTGAGTGACATCACCGAAAACTCGCTCAATGCGCACCCAGGCGTCTGTTGCCTCTGCAATGGCCTGGATGTATTGGTTACGTGCGCTGATCAACGTGCGCTGTGCATCGAGCACATCCAGGAAGTTGAACTTGCCCATTTCGAAACCTCGGGTCGCGGTGTCGACGGCATTTTGGGCGGCAGGCAGGATGGTTTGATTGAAAGAGGTAACTTCGGTGTTCGCCGTCATCCACTGATCCAGAGCGATCTGAATTTCTGTACGCAGGCGTAACTCGCTTGAATTGCGAAGGTCGCGGGCCTGATCGGCTCGGCGGGCTGCTGCCAGTACATTGCCTTGATTACGATTGAACAACGGAATGGGCATCGACAGCCCCACAACGTTCACACGCTCGCGTTCTCGTTCATCGTATTGACTGCCCACACTTACGGTGAGATCTGGAACACGCTGAGACTTCTCCAGATCAAGAGAAGCTTCACGCTGATCAATTTGTAGTTTTGCCAATCGTAATTCGGCAGTTTCACCGATGCGGTTGAGCAGCAGTGACGGTTCCGGAACGTTGGGCATTGGCCGGTCTGACTCACCGACGGATTTAAACGAAGGCAACGGTGCGCCCATTACGCGCGCAAGCTGCTGATAGGCATTTGCTTCGTCGCGCTCAGCACGCCGCAGTTCTAGGCGCACTTCAGATAACTGTACCTCTGCTCGTGTACCTTCGATGGGGGATGATTTACCACTATTAATCCGTCCTTGAGCAACACGAACACCGCGCTCGGCAAGCACAAGGGATTGACGCGATAAGAGCAATCTCTGCTGGGCCGTCGAGGCGCTAGAAAAGGCCTGGATGACTTCTGCACGTAGAATATTGCGTTTACGCTCCAATTCAATACTAGCCGCGTCTTGGGCTCGACTGGCAACGTCTATCCTAGCTCCGCGCTTGCCGCCAAGCTCAATCGGTTGGTTGATCATTACCGTCGTAGTGCGCGAGCTCCGTCGGGTATCTTCAGCTTCCCAAGAAAGCTCGGGGTTGGGAATCAAACCCGCTTGTTTTCGATCTCCTTGGCTGATACCAATTTCCCATTGTGCTGCCGCCAAATCGGGATTGTTAGCAAAGGCCGATTCCAGTGCCTGATCCATGGTCAGCGTCTGAGAAGACGAAACTGCGGCAAAACTGGTGTCTGCCATTAAGAACATACAACTCAAGCCTACAACTAGTAAGGACTTTTGTATGTTCAAGGGTGCAGTTAACTTTCTATGCGGACGCAATTTCATAGTTCCTTCAACGCCTATTCTCTATACGTAAATGTAAAGTTTTGCACTTATCAGCAAGGTGACTGAAAAATTACAAATACGTTATCCAACGATGCAGCTATTTTTTTTGCACTAGCATAGGAGGAATGAAAGATTCGAACGTGGGGGCAGCAATATGCCGAAACAAATACCAACCTGGTATCTGCCGAACAGCACTTGTCGATTTTGGTTAACCATGTGTGGCGCTTGCCCAGTGTTCGATTCAACGGTCAAAGTGCGACACGTTGTCGCAAGGAGTCGCTGTGATGGCTCAAGACCGGGGGTTTAAGCTTGACCCTGTAGCGGCTACAGGCTTTAAGATCATTATTTAATATCTAATGCCGGATATCGGTAAGCGCAAAAAATTAAATGGTTTCGAATTATATAATTCTTCTCAGAAAATAAAACAATAACACTTCTGACCCAACTGACTTCCTATTGAAGAGGGCGAAATATCATGCGAATCCTTGTAATTGAGGACGAGCCTAAAACTGCCGAATACTTGCATCAAGGGCTGACAGAAAGTGGCTATATAGTCGACCGTGCGGTAACCGGAGCAGATGGACTTCATCTTGCACGTCAACATGTCTATGATTTGGTGATACTCGACGTTAATCTTCCAGAACTTGATGGCTGGGGTGTTCTTGAACATCTGCGCCAAAGCAGCAATACCAGGGTGATGATGTTGACGGCCCGGGGACGGCTTGCGGACAAAATTCGCGGGCTCGATCTGGGTGCTGATGACTATCTGGTTAAACCGTTTGAGTTCCCAGAGCTGCTTGCCCGAGTACGAACCCTTATGCGTCGAAGTGAACACATTCCTGTACCGCAGGTACTCAAAGTAGCCGATCTGGAGCTCGATCAAGGGCGCCACCGTGCCTTTCGTGGCGCGCAGCGTATAGATTTGACGACCAAGGAGTTCGCGCTTCTGCATCTACTGATGCGTCAGACTGGAGAGGTACTCTCACGAACCCAAATCATCTCCTTAGTGTGGGATATGAATTTTGACTGCGACACCAACGTTGTAGAGGTTTCAATCCGTAGATTGAGGGCCAAAATTGACGATCCCTTTGATAACAAATTGATCCACACCCTTCGCGGGGTTGGTTATGTATTGGAGGCACGCGAATGAAGCCGGCGAGCCTGTCAATGCGACTAGGTTTGACGGTGAGTATCTTGGGGGCCTTGTTAGTGGTGTTTCTGGCTATATTGGCCTTTTTCGCGCTTACGCATGAGCTGGATAAATTGGCGAAACATAGTCTGGAAAAGAAAATGGAGCAGGTGGAACACAGCCTCTCATTTTACGAGGATATGGCGGAGGTGAACTCGAAACCGCACTCCTTGCTGGATCAAGTCATGGGGCACGACAATCTAAATTTGTCCATTTATGACCTGACAAACCTCAGGACGCCAGTACTAAAATTCGGAACTGGTTTATCGGATCCACGAATCGAATTGAAAGCTGCTAATGCCGCCATCGACAATCTCTCATATTCTTCAAATTCCGATAGTGAGGGTCGACACTTCCTCACCGCATACAAACTCATCCGATTGAAGAATGGTAAAAATGTCGCCGTTTTGCTGTCCATGGATAGTGCGAACGATGAAGCATTGCTCAGCGCGTATCTTCGATCGACGATCATTGCTCTACCGCTTTTACTGATACTCATTGGAATTAGCGCTTGGGCTGTGGTGCAACGAGGGCTCTCTCCCCTCAGAGAATTTCGAAAGGTCGCCGCCATGATCTCGGCCCAAGATCTCAGTCATCGTCTTTCAGTGGTCAAAATGCCTCAGGAACTGAGTGAACTGGCCCATGGTATCAATTTCATGCTCCACCGACTCGACAGTGGTATTCAGCAGCTGTCGCAGTTTTCCGATGACTTGGCCCACGAATTACGTTCCCCAATCACCAATTTGATGGGGAAGGCACAAGTGACACTATCTCGGGAGCGACCTGCAGAAGAGTACAAAGCGGTGTTGGAGTCTTGCACCGAAGAGTTGGGCCGAGTCACCCGGATCGTCTCGGATATGCTCTTCCTCGCTCAAGTCAGTCATCCAGCGGCGCTCGTCCCGTTCGAGACAATTACGTTAGAAGATGAAGCATTGAAGGTCGTCGATCTGTTTTCGCTGTCGGCGGAAGAAAAGCGCATCAGCCTAAGCGTCGCCGGAAACGGCAAGACCATTGGCGACAGGCTGATGATTCAGCGAGCAATATCGAATCTGCTGTCGAACGCTATACGCCACTGCCCGGCCGGCCAATCTATTTCAATTGTTATCGAAAGCCATGCCGAACGAGTCTCGCTACTTGTAGGCAATCCAGGCGCAGGAATCGAACCTCAGCATCTGACGCACTTGTTCGACCGTTTTTATAGAGTCGACACCAGTCGCTCCCGTGCGGAAGGTGGGACTGGTCTTGGCTTGGCGATTGTCAGATCGATCATGAGTCTTCATCAGGGAACAGCGGAGGTTCAGAGCATGCCTGGTAGCATTACTGTTTTCAGGCTGAACTTTCCAAACCTCGAGGGACAAACTTCCTGGCAGCAGGCAAGACGGGTTCAGGGGTGAGTTTCAATATCAAGCTTGCATAATCCGCACTCAAATCCCCCCATACCTCTAGAAATACTCTGGTGGTGTAGGGGGCTTCCCCTTACGTGCCCTACCATTGACATGGGCTGTTCGCGACGTATCTTACTAGTGCTGCATACCTTCGCTTTCTTCGAGCCCTTCATGAAATCGCGAATCCTCTAATTGAAGCGTCGTATGGCTAATATGGAACGCTTCGCTCATAAGGTGCGTTACTTCAGCTAATATTTCCTGCTCGGTGCGGGAGAAACGTTGGACGACAAGGTGTGCACTCATGACATTCTTGCCGCTGGTCAAAGCCCAGATATGCAAATCATGAATATCTTCAACGCCTTCAACCGCCCTTATTCTTAGCTCCACTTCAGCGATATCGATGCCCTCTGGAACCCCTTGCAACAGGATATTCATGCTTTCTTTAAGCAAGATCCAAGTTCTGGGAAGGACCCATAACCCAATAGCTGCGGCAACGATCGCGTCAACCCAAATCCATCCGGTAAAGCGAATGATCAATGCGGCTCCTATCACGCCTATGGAGCCTAGCATGTCACTCCAAACCTCCAGATAAGCACCTTTGACGTTAAGACTTTCGTCACTGGCAGACATCAGCAAGCGCATTGAGACAAGGTTCACAACTAGCCCAATCACTGCCACGATCAGCATGCCTATCGATTCTATTTCTGTCGGAGTTTTAAACCGCTGGTAGGCCTCGTATAGGATGTACACCGCCACCATGAACAACAGAATCGCGTTGAAAGCAGCTGCGAGAATCTCAAATCGTGCATATCCGAATGTCCTTTTTTTATCCGCAGCGCGCTTGGCGATCTGAATAGCGACCAATGAAATAGCTAATGCAGTGGAATCGGTCAGCATATGAGCTGCGTCCGATAACAACGCCAAGCTGCCGGTAATGAAAGCCCCAATGACCTCTGAAATCATAAAACTCGTCGTTAACGCTAGAGCGATCCACAGTTTTTTCTCATGTCCTGCACGTGCTTGACCGTGACTATGACCAGCGCTCATATGTCTCTCCATGGGTGTAAGCGGATGCGACAACGACTCAGACCGCGCATGAGGATCAATCTTCATTCAGAAGAGTTTCCAGCTCTTGAGAAAGAGGCATCACCTGAAAAGAACTGACCCGGGCACGACCAGCATTCCCCGAAGGCACTCATACTTTAGAAAATAGCAGTGCAGCGATAACTCGTGTTATTTGTCCCAGGATCTCCCGAGGATCATGTGTCTTGACGCCCACGTACAGCATCAAGACGTGTGACTTTGCACGTAGCAAAGTGCGGCGTTGTGAGAGGATGTGGGTACGTTCAAGCCAATAGTAAGCGCGCCCATAATCTCGGGACAGAATCGCCACCCGAGCTTCGTCGAAGCCCTCAAGAATTGCCCTATGCAAAATCTCTTTCAGCTTGGGCTCCAACTATTTTCAGGGTAACCATCTGCGTCACGATCAATTCTGTCATGACAGCCTGGGCAGAGGAGCATCAGGTTGGCAGTATCGTTTGTGTGCGCCTCAGCATCATGATCCGCACGTCCCCGAGGCCCCTTGGGACTGGCGGGTAGGATATGCGCCACTTCGCCCCATTTCATTGGCTTGCCGGCACGATAGTCGAACGTTAGATCTGCGCCGCACAGTTCACAATGACCAGCGGTCTGTGTCCATACGATCCGCTTCGTCTCATCATTCGTATTAAAGCGCCCACTCGCAGGCTTTGCGTCTTCTTGTTCTGCCATTCCGACCTACCCCCCGAGAAACATCCATGATCGAAAACGATGACGGCAAGATAAGATCATATTAAGGTCATTTGCCTCAATTTCAAGAGAGATATCAGGGTGACGAATGCTAAGTCGGCTTTGAGCAGGGTGCTTTTTTTGGCTCATCGAAACGCAGTGATGGAAGCGGGCGTTTTTCTAGCAAGTGCTGGTGGGGAATGGCACTGACCACAGCGTATGTATCGAAATTAGCGAGTTTATGCAAAATACATAAACTCGCTAATTTCGATACATACCGCGCGTAGAACTGATGACAACGAGATGTGCAACTCAAACGAGGCTGCAAGCGCAGCCCCTTTTGCACATTTTTTCCGCGTTAGTGCCTGCCAGGCTCAGCGGATAGGCGTCGACGGCGCATGAGGTGATAGGCCGCCGGAATGACGAACAGCGACAGCAACGGCGCCGTGACCATACCGCCAATCATCGGGGCGGCAATGCGGCTCATCACCTCGCTGCCGGCACCACCTCCTAAAAGTATTGGTAACAAACCAGCGATAACCACCGCAACGGTCATGGCCTTGGGGCGAACGCGCTGCACAGCGCCTTCACGAATCGCGGCCATCAACCCGCGTTCTGTGTTGTCACCGAGCTCTTGACGCTCGGCCCAGGCATTTTTCAGGTAGAGCAGCATGATCACGCCAAATTCGGCAGAAACTCCAGCCAGGGCGATAAAGCCGACCCCGGTGGCAACCGACAGGTTGAATCCCAACAGATAGAGAAACCATGCTCCGCCCGTGAGAGCGAATGGCAGCGTGGCCATAATCAGCAAAGCCTCATCAAAGCGTGCAAATGTCAGGTAAAGCAGGACGAAGATGATCAGCAGCGTGGCGGGGACCACCAGTTTTAGTCGTGCATTTGCCCTCTCAAGAAACTCGAACTGACCTGAGTAGCTCAGGCTCATGCCGGGCTGCAACTTGACCTGCTCGCTGACGAGCCGACGTAGATCGGCGACTACCGATGCAATGTCCCGGCCACGCACGTCGATGTACACCCAGCCTGAAGGCCGTGCGTTTTCACTTTTGAGCATCGGCGGCCCGTCGTTGACCTTGATCTTCGCCACTGTGCCAAGGGTGATCTGGCTGCCTAGCGGGGTGTAGATTGGCAACTGCTCCAAAGCGCTAAGCGAATCCCGCCACTCCCGAGGGTAACGGACGTTGATTGGGAAGCGTGCAAGCCCTTCAATGGTTTCACCGACATTTTCCCCGCCGATAGCGCCGGCCACGATCGACTGCACATCGGCGATATTCAGTCCGTATCGGGCGGCGGCTTGTCGGTCGATATCCACGTCGATGTAACGTCCACCGGTTAATCGCTCGGCCAGAGCCGAACTGACACCGGCTAAGCCCTTGGCCACTCGCTCGACCGCCTGAGTCGCCGAATCGATTTCCGTCAGGTTGGTGCCGGCAATCTTTACACCAATAGGACTTTTGATCCCCGTAGCCAGCATGTCTATTCGGTTGCGAATCGGTGGTATCCAGATATTCGTCAGCCCAGGAACTCGCACCACTCGGTCCAGCTCCTCCACCAGTTTTTCCGGAGTCATGCCTGGTCGCCATTGCTCCTGTGGCTTGAACTGGATGGTGGTTTCGAACATCTCCAGCGGCGCCGGGTCGGTGGCAGTTTCGGCACGTCCCGCTTTACCGAAGACATGTTCGACCTCTGGCACGGTCTTGATCAGGCGGTCGGTCTGTTGCAGCAGTTGCGCCGCTTTCTGTGCGGACAATCCGGGCAGCGCCGAAGGCATATAGAGCAGGTCGCCCTCATTCAAAGGCGGAAGAAACTCGCCCCCCAAGCGCGACATTGGCCATAGCGCACTAAAAAACACCAACGCCGCCACAAGCAGCGTGATCCTCGGTCGCCGCAGCACTGCATCCAGAGCCGGCTGGTAGATCCGGATGAGCCAGCGGCTCAGCGGGTTGTTTTTTTCATTAGGAATCCGTCCCCGAATCCAGTAGCCCATCAAAACCGGCACCAAGGTCACTGACAATCCCGCTGCTGCAGCCATGGCGTAGGTCTTGGTGAAAGCCAGCGGGCCGAACAGCCGACCCTCTTGCGCTTGCAGGGTGAACACCGGAATGAACGAAAGAGTGATGATCAACAAACAGAAGAATAGGGCTGGTCCAACTTCAGTCGCCGCTTCGGTCATTACCTGCCAATGACGTTCACCATTCAGTTCCTCACCTGGATTGGCCACGTGCCATGCCTCAACTTTCTTGTGTGCGTTTTCGATCATCACCACAGCAGCATCGACCATGGCGCCGATGGCGATGGCTATCCCACCCAGGGACATGATGTTGGCGTTGAGCCCTTGGTAGCGCATGACAATAAAGGCCATCAGTACACCGACCGGCAGGGAAATAATAGCCACCAGAGAGGAGCGCAGGTGCCAAAGAAAGATCCCGCAAACCAATGCGACAACGATGAACTCTTCGATGAGCTTGTGGCTGAGGTTTTCAACAGCGCGGTCAATCAGTTTCCCACGGTCGTAGGTGGTGACAATTTCCACTCCGGCCGGAAGGCTGCTTTTCAACTCGTCGAGTTTGGTCTTGACCGCCGCAATGGTCTCGCGAGCATTCTTACCGCTGCGCAAAATCACCACGCCGCCAACCGTCTCGCCTTCGCCGTCGAGTTCGGTGATGCCACGGCGCATCTCCGGCCCCAACTGGATCGTGGCGACATCGCCCAAGTTCACCGGCACACCGCCCGATCCCAGCTTGAGGGGGATCGCCCGAAAATCATTGAGCGTCTTCAGGTAGCCGGATGCACGCACGATGAACTCGGTCTCTGCCATCTCCAGCACCGCGCCACCCGTTTCCTGATTGGCCTTGCCGATCGCTTCGGTCACCTCGGCCTGCGTAATACCAAGACTGGCCAGTTTGAGCGGATCAAGCTGCACTTGGTACTGCTTGACCATGCCGCCCACAGTGGCCACTTCCGCCACATTGGGCAGGGTCTTGAGTTCAAACTTGAGGAACCAGTCCTGAAGTGCGCGTAGCTGCGCCAGATCATGCCCGCCAGTGCGATCCACCAGCGCGTACTGGAAGATCCATCCTACGCCTGTCGCATCTGGCCCCAACGCTGGCTTGGCGCTGGCCGGCAAGCGGCTTTGTACTTGGCTCAAGTACTCCAACACCCGCGAGCGAGCCCAGTACAAGTCAGTGCCGTCTTCGAACAGCACATAGACAAAGCTGTCACCGAAAAAGGAATAACCACGCACCGTCTTGGCACCTGGTACTGAGAGCATGGTGGTGGCCAACGGATAGGTGACCTGGTTCTCGACAATCTGGGGTGCTTGTCCAGGATACGGGGTGCGGATGATCACCTGCACATCGGACAAGTCTGGTAGCGCATCAATGGGCGTGCTCTGCACCGACCAAATGCCCCACGCCGTGATAAACAGCGTCGCCAGTAGCACCAGGAATCGGTTGGTTACGGACCAACGAATCAGGGCTGCAATCATGGCTGGCCCCCTGATTTGTCCAGACGCTCAACACGCAAGCCGTCGTCGGTCTGATTCACACCTATCCGGACCTTGTCGCCCGTTTTAAGACCCTGCATCAGAGCGGGATTGGCGAGCGGGAACGTCATCGTCATGCCAGGCATGCCCAGCGTCTTAAAAGGGCCGTGAGCGAGAGTGACTTCTTTATCGTTGATCTCAACGATTTGCCCATCCGCTTCATGCAAACCGGCGGCGGCTGCACTGGTGGGTGAAGGTTCCTCTGATTTGGCAACGATGCCTTTAAGACTGGCCTCTGAGTCGAGCAGGAACTGGCCAGAGCTAACCACTTTTTGGCCCTCTTCCAACCCTTTCAATATCGCCGTCTTGCCATCGCTTTCCTGCCCAAGTTGCACCTCCACGGGACGATAGCGACCGGCGTCTTCAGCGAGCATCACCAGGGCACGTAGACCGGTGCGAATGACCGCCTCGCTCGGCACCCACAGCACACTTTGCTCCGTCGCGCGATTAAGGCTCACGCGTGCGGTCATACCCGGCCTGAGACGGCCTTGCGGGTTAGGCAATTCGACGCGCACGCGAAGGGTGCGACTATCGGGATTGGTTTCTGGAAGAATCGCGCTTACCACGCCGTTGAGCACGACGCCTGGGAACGCGGGCAAACGCGCCTCAGCCACTTGTCCCAGCTGTATCGACCCGAATTCAGTCTCCGGGACCGCCAGAGCCAGCCAGACGTTACTCAACCCATTCACGCGTGCCAGTGTTTGGCCGGCAGCCACTGTCATACCTTCGCGCACATCGAGTTCTTGCAACACCCCACTGATAGGGCTGGTGAGGGTCAGGTTCGGTTGGACTTTGCCACTGCGCTCTACTTGAGTAATCGATGCCGCCGGCATCCCGGTAAGCCGCAAACGCTGGCGAGCCGCTGCCAGCAAGCCCGCATCGCCGCTACGCTTAAGTGCGAGAAACTCCTCCTGAGCCGCAGACCACTCCGGGACAAGAATATCCGCCAAGGCGGCGTTGGCTTTGATCACATCGCCAGGAGCATGGGCATACACGCGCTCGACGAAACCCGCCGTACGGGCCTGGATGACGGCGACGTCACGCTCGTTGAAGGTCAATACACCTACAACGTCCAGACTCGAAGCAAACACACCTCGATTGACCGTAGCCAGTCGCACACCAAGATTCTGGGTCAGGCTTGGATCAATGCGAACAGTGGCGCTGTCCCCCTTGCTATCCGCGTACTGAGGGACCATCTCCATGTCCATGAAGGGCGACTTACCCGGCTTATCGAATTTCTGTTGTGGGTACATGGGGTCGTACCAATACAGAACCTTGCGATCGACTGAGGACTCCGGCTTCGGCTCCGATGCTGCATCCGGTACTGCGCTCACCCTCGGTTGAGCCAACCAGTAACCACCGGCGACTCCCAAAGCAATTGAGATGCTGACAACAAAAACCCCTTTCCATGTTCGAGAGATCATTGAGCGGACTCCCCATAGGCGAAATACAGGCGAGCGCTGGTGAGAGCACGCTGCTCTTCAACATCAATCTGCTTGAGACGGGCTTCGATAAGCTCGCGCCGAGCGGCCACGACGGAGTTCAGATCGCCTTTGCCGGCGCGATAGCTGGCCATAGTGAGCTCGACCTTTTCCTTAGCCAAAGGGAGCAGGCTGGTCTGGGCTCGATGAACGGCGCGGTTCAGGCGCTCATAGTCCGCTAAGTCATCCTCCAATTGCTGGGTGTGCTCGCGTGAAAGGACCTCACGCTCAGCCTCAAGCTGATTGAGTTCCGCATGCTTGGCTGCGATTTTTGGGTTTTGTCGCGAGTCAGGAAACAGTGGTAGATCCCATGAAAACTGCACGCTGACCATGTCGCCGAACTCTCGGCCGCGATGCTGATAGTCGACTTCCCAGCTCCAATCAGACCGCTTTTCCGCTTCGGCCTCGCGCACCTTGGCCTGCGCTTCGCGGGTCATTGGGGCAAACGCTGCCAATTCTGGGTGATGTTGAACGTTGTGAGAGTACCCAGAGGCTTCTACAGGCCATTCAGGCAAGCTGCCCACAGGTTTATCGTTTGCGGCTGGTCCAATCCAGCTCTTCAAAGCTGCTCGGGCTTGCGATCTCTGGCGAATCAGATCGTCCTGCTGCTCTTCCAGTTGTGCCGCCTCCTGTTTGGGCGTGACGGCATCAGCAGGTTGAGCGCGGCCACCGGCAATCTGCGCGCGGACGGTATCGGCCAGCAGGCGGTTTTCCCTATAGAAGTCCTGGAACAGCGCGTCTTTACGCTCAACGGAATAGCTGCTGATCCAGGCCAGCGCCGTGGCCTGACGAACCTTTAGACGTTCGACCAGACGCTCAGCGGCAGCGCGGTCAATGGCTGCATCAGCAACCTCGATTCGGGCTTTTCGTTTGGCGCTGTTCGGCATTTCCTGACTGACACCGACCATTTGCATGGTCATGAAGTCCTGATCGATGCTCCAGCGATCCGGCCCCCCAATGGGATAGTTCTGTATACCTACCAGCAACTTGGGATCGGGTAGTTCCCCGGCTGGGATGGCTGCACTAGTGGCGGCACGAATTTTTGCATCTTGTGCAGTCAGCGACGGCGCATTGGTTTCAGCCAGCTGCAAAGCATCATCGAGTGTCAACGCAGCAGCGAAACTCGGCGTGGCCAATACGCTTGCCGCCAAGATGGCCACGAGGGGCCGCCCTGTGCAATAGCACTTGGATTTCATGTTCACGATTCCTGTGATGATCCACTGCGTGCTTCATGAGAGATGCACGCAGATATCCCATACCGCCTGACGCGGAATGAGGCTCAGTGTGGTACAGGAATCAAATGCGGGGAGGTCGCCATACCCCTGATGGAGTTTGGACAGGATGGGAATCTATGGAGATGGACGCTGCGAGGGGGCTCGACAGGGTCACCGGAGGCTTGATGATGGAGACTTGCAGCATGCCGCCGGTCTTGCACTCCTGGCCCGGCTTACAGGGTTTACCGTGCTCGGTTGGGCTTTTCATGTCATGGCAGCAGTCTTGGCCCATGCCGTCCATCATCGCCATGCCCATGGTTTGCATCGGGCACGGCTCTGTCGGCGCCTGAACACCCGCCATCCCGCTGAAGGGAAGCGCCAGGCTAATCAGGAAAATCAGGCAAAGCCGTAGATAGCGTGTCATGGGCTGAAGTGTAGCCAGTAGAAATGGTGCTAACAATCACGTTCTAGGCTTCTTGGTTAGCTGCCAGAAACCTCTATTGCGCGCTCATTTCCATTTCAGGACTTAGCGTGCCTAACCATGCGACAAGACAGATGATGAGGATTGCCATCAGGAATTCGAATTTCATGCTGCGGCGCAAGGCATTGACCGCTACAGAGTATTGACCATTGCGAACCGAGCGCTCCAATAGCGGGCTTAAGTGAAAGCGGTTCAGCGTCGCTAAAACGATCATCCCGGCAAAGAGCAGGATCTTCAAAAACAGCAACTGGCCATAGGTACTGAGCATGACCTCATCAAGGTTGGGACCGACGATGAAAAGGTAATTTACTACTCCCGTAACGCTTATGATCGCAACAATCACACCGCCGGCCGACTCAAAGCCAGTCAGCACGCGGGCAAGAATACGTGCTTCCTCCTCACCCTTCAGCGATTTCAACCGCAGCAGTAGAGCGAAGGCCGCTAGAGCACCCAACCAGCCACCTGCCGCTAATAAATGGAAAATGTCGCTGAGAAAATGCCAGTAGCGGCGGCTGCCTTCGTCCATGGCACCATGCCCTGTCCAGGCTAGCGTGGCCAACGCGATTGCTCCACAGGCGGTGACGATCCAGAGGCTGGGTGTCGGATATCGTTTATTCAACGCGACGCCCAGAATTGCCCCCACCAAGGCGGCTATCCGAACCATCCAGGTCAACCCAACATCGGTGCCCATGATGACCATTTCAAAAATGTGGTGATGTAGCTCCATAAGCTCCGATACACCGCTCATTGCTTTTGCAAGCAACAACATCGCAGCAAGGGACAGAGCTACACCTGCAATAGAAGTACCGTAAAGAAGCGACTCAAAGTTCAAGACCGTGCCCGATACCCTTTCCTTTCCCCTGAGACTGTACAAGCCGAATATGGCCAGTCCAAATAACAACATCAGGTCAAAATAGAGAGCAAAGCGAACCACGATATTTAATGAGTCGCTCATGGATCATTTCACTTTGAATGAAAAGTTGCCGGTGATCGGGTGGGTGTCCGAAGACACTGCACGCCATTCAACTTTGTAGGTACCGGTGGTCAGCGGTGCAGCCGGCGTAATCACCATCGTTTTCGGATCACCACCAGCAGCGACAGCGGCCTTTACACCCATGGGGGAGTTAGGCATGCCAGGCATGTCGGTCATGATCAGCTTTGCACCGGAAAACTGAGTGGTGAGATTCTCAGAAAAATGCAGTTCGATTTTCGACGGAGCCGCCGCATCCGAGCCTTCTGCCGGAGTGGAAGAAAGAAGTTTTGGATGTGCCTGGGCCACTGCACTCAGAAGCAAACCAGCAGTGATTGCAACGGCCACGGACGTAGTTTTAAGGAATGACATGCAAGACTCCTCACAGCAAGCGCTGTTGATTCGAGGTTTTTTGGGAGGAACTAGTTTTTAATTTCTTTAAAAACCACTGTTGATTAACTCGGAGCCCCCGTCCTCTTCGCCAGGTTGAACAGGAGAAACTCGCTAGCCCTAACGTCACAGTGCGAGAACACGATGCCACACGATCACAAACTGTTCGATTACATTTCAGTCAGCTTGATCCGATGTTTGGCATCTAATCGTTGAGCGTAGCAAGGCCTGAAAAGAGACGGCGTACCGCAGGACCGGGGAGCTCAATCACTCTGAAAAATCCGCAGAGGCGTAGCTAAACGCACAACGCCAAGACGCCGTTGGTCCCAAATGTTTTGTCGCTCAGCTAACCGTCGAATCGACGGCCGGAAACTCAAGATGAAAAGCCGTTTTCCCGTCGCCTGACGTACACCAGATCTTGCCATCGTGCGCTTCGACAATTGATCGGGTAATCGACAGACCTAGCCCTGCGTTGCTTGGACTTCCTTCTCGCCGCGCTGGGTCCACGCGATAAAAACGATCAAACAGCTTTTCAAGGTGTTCGGGGGCAATGGGCTCACCATGGTTTTCCACGACAACCGTTACCGACGCATCCTTGTGCTGAATATCGACACTGATTGACGTCCCTTCATAGGTGTAGCGCAGCGCATTTGAGAGCAGATTGGAAATCGCTCGGTGGAGCATAAGAACATCACCTCGCACGCTCCCCCGTCCTGAAACCTTGAGCTCGATCCCTCGTTCATCAGCCAACAGGCGGTAGTACTCAAGCAATTTTTCCACTACAGCCACCAGGTCTATTGGCTTGCTCTCGTGCGTAATTAGACCATTGTCAGATTTCGCCAGAAAAAGCATGTCATCAATCATCCGGCTCATGCGCTTCAAGTCATCAAGATTGGAGTACAAATTGTCTTCGTAGTCCTCGATGTTTCTTTTTCTCGAAAGCACCACTTCAGTGTGGGTCATCAAGTTGCTCACGGGGGTCCGTAGTTCGTGGGCAATGTCTGCCGAAAAGTTGGATAACCGGACAAATGCATCGTCGAGCCTGGATAACATGGCGTTGAACGACAACACCATCTGTTGAAGCTCTTTCGGAACGGGTGCCAGGGGAATACGCTCCTTGAGTGATTTTGCTGACATGGAGGCAGCAACCCGTGTGACCTGGCGGATAGGCCGCATGCCACTGCTAGCTACCATCCAGCCGAGTGCAGCACTGACCAATGCGCTGATCACCAACCCTATCCAAAACCATCGTTCGAGCGTCTCGAAAAAGGACATATGCTGCGTAACGTCAAAAATCAACATGACAGTTAATGGCCTTTCTTGTCCCGTCACTACGGATTGCGCAGTCACACCACGGAACATCTGCTCTTGCTCCCGCCATTCCCAGACGGTTGTGTTTGTGGTTGTTCGAAACGCCTTCGGAACGTCGACCGGGCCGGGATCCGCAAACAGCACCTTGCCGTCGCCATCGATGATAAGCGCAGTCAAATCACGGTGTGCGCCCAGCAGCGCTTCTAACTCCGGTTTAGCCTCGCTGAATTGATCGATGTTGCTCAGCCCGGACAAGATCCGCTGGGTCGAGTGGAGTTTTTCGTACAATGCCTGCTGATCCAGCATCTTGAAATGATGCCGGCTGAGGTTATTGAAACTGAGTCCGGCGACCGTGAGCACGGCCGTTACCGCGAGCATAAACATCAGACTCATACGAGTCGTCAGGGACATCCGGTTCATCACGACTCCGAATCTGGTGCATCGAGCATGTAACCCATTCCCCTTGAGGTATGAATCAACTTGACCTCAAAATCGTCGTCTATCTTGGCCCTGAGCCGTCTCACTGCAACCTCGATAACGTTGGTATCGCTGTCGAAGTTCATATCCCAAACCTGGGAGGCGATAAGAGACTTTGGCAGCACCTCCCCTCGACGACGCAGCAGAAGCTCAAGCAACGCGAACTCTTTGGCCGTAAGGTCTATGCGTTTGCCTCCTCGGATGGCTCGACGCTTGAGCAGGTCCACTTCAAGGTCAGCCAGTTTCATAAAGGTTTGCGAAGGTGCGCTGCTACCGCGACGCAGCAGCGTTCTGACTCGAGCAAGCAATTCAGAAAACGCGAAGGGTTTGATCAGATAGTCATCCGCACCGAGTTCAAGTCCCTTCACTCGGTCTTCAACGCGGTCTCTGGCGGTGAGAAAAAGCACCGGGACGTCTTTCCCGGAAGCGCGCACCTTCTGCAGGACTTCCCAGCCATCCAAACCCGGCATCATGACGTCGAGAATCAGCAGATCATAGGCTTCGCTCAAAGCGTGCTGAAGCGCCTCTTTTCCATTCGTGAAACGGTCGACATTGAACCCGGCCTCGTTGAGCCCTTGCTGCAAATAGATACCTATTTTTGGTTCGTCTTCAGCGACAAGAAGTCTCATGAGGTCGTTCTCAGATAAAGGTTAAGCGGAGTCTGCAACGAAAACTGGCAGCCAACCAGCAACTGACAGAAAAGTAATCTTGGCTTCAGGTAGATGTCAGCGAGTGCTGGCTAGGGTTCAGACATGAGCACTTCATTGGTGCTCGACCGACCTCTGAGCGATGAATCGTATGGAAGTCGGATTCCCTCATGAGGAGCTACCCCGATGAACCACCTGAAAATGCTGTTTTTTGTAAGCTCGATACTGGTCTCGGCTTCTGTGTGGGCTGAAAGCGGCGGAGATCGTGTGATTGAGCGTATGGAAGGTTTGCGCGACAAGGCCGAGGCCACGTTGATGAAAGCTGAACAAGCCCCTGAAGGAGAGCGTCACGTCCACATGGCAGAACACATGAAGATGCTTGGCGACATCATGAGCCAGCTCCACAACGATCACCCAGATGCCTCAATGTCACCCCAACAGCATCTAGCCTGGATGGAGAAGCACGACAAAATTGTTGACGACGTTTTGCGCCAGATGCAGCGCGAGCACAAATTGATGCTTTCAGAAAACCATCAATAAACGCCCCCAGGATAAGTACTTGTCAGCATCTTGTTGCGGCGTCAATTGGACGCCGTATCTATTTAGAAAACTGACAAAGAAGTAATGCCCAAGTCAGTTAGCTGGCAGCTGAGCATCATTAGCATAGCCAATGTTCCCACGTATTCCTGAGGTCACCATGAAAACTACGCTCGCTACCCCGTTCATCGCAGCAATGACCCTTTTTTTCGCTGCTACGGCTATGGCTAATGCTGGGCATGGACAAGACGACATAGGCCAGCCTGGTGTGGCCTCTGACGTTACCCGCACTGTAGAGGTCGAGATGGGCGACATTTTTTTCAAGCCTAAAAGCATTGACGTAAAACCTGGTGAAACAATCCGCTTTGTCCTTCGCAACGAGGGTTCGCTGCTGCATGAGTTCAACATCGGCAAAGCCGCTGCTCATGCAGCACACCAGAAAGAAATGGCAAGCATGTTCAAGAACGGAACATTAAGCCCTACCGGTACCGGGAAGATGAGCGGCATGAGCCACGGCATGGGCGGAATGAAGATGGTCGCAATGGAGCATGACGACCCTAACAGTGTCCTGATTGAGCCTGGCTCAACCCAAGAGCTGATCTGGACCTTCAACGACAGTGCAGGGCTTCAGTTTGCCTGCAACGTGCCGGGGCATTACCAATCGGGAATGGTCGGCGAATTTGATCTGAAATAAACCGGAGTCGGCTGTTTCTGCCGGCCCGACGCAAGAGTTGGCTACGCTAAGTCGCAAGTAACATAGCAACGCTTCTCAGCCGGGGTCCGTGCGGAAACATCACCGCACCACTGTGGAGCCGCAAATCAGCGTTGTACTGAATATGCTCATTTCTAGTAGCACCTTACAAGGGGAATAGACATGCCTACCACCTCTGGCCATCACGACCATAATCACACCCATGCTGCTTCCCGGGATGATGCTGATCTACATGACCCGGTGTGTGGAATGGCAGTCACTTCGTCGAGTAAATTTGCTGAGACTTACCAGGGACAGACGTATCGGTTCTGTAGCCTGAAATGTCAGGAGAAGTTTCGAGCGGACCCTGAGCGCTACAGTGGCCACGTGGTGCGCAACGAGTCAGGCAGCACAACGCCGGAGTCTGCGGTACAAACGGGCACTGAATTTACGTGCCCGATGCATCCTGAAATACGGCAGACCGGCCCCGGTAACTGTCCTAAATGTGGCATGGCACTAGAGCCTGTCATGCCGGCGCTTGATGAAGAAGAAAATCCTGAACTCCGGGATTTCAATCGCCGCTTCTGGTGGTCGCTGCCCTTAACCGTGGTCGTAACCGTGCTCGCGATGGCGGGTCACTCGTTACAACTTCTTCATGGTTCGGCTCAAAACTGGATCGAGTTCGCTCTGGCGACACCCGTGACCTTATGGGCAGGATGGCCTTTTTTTGTAAGGGGACTGGCCTCGGTTAAAAATCGCAGTCCCAACATGTGGACTCTGATTGGGTTGGGCACCGCCGCAGCTTATCTGTACAGCGTCATAGCAACGCTCTTCCCCCAAAGTTTTCCCTCCAATTTCATGCAAGATGGACGTATCGGCGTTTACTTCGAAGCGGCAGCGGTCATCATCTCGCTCACGTTGCTTGGCCAGATCCTTGAGCTCAAAGCCCGATCACAAACTTCCGCCGCCATTAAGTCTCTTCTCGGCCTTTCGCCCAAAACTGCACGCCGGATCAATGCCGATGGCCAGGAGGAAGACATTCCTCTCACACATGTGCACCTGGGAGACCACTTACGGGTCAGACCGGGTGAAAAGGTGCCAGTTGATGGTTCGGTACTTGAGGGTGAAAGTGCGGTGGATGAGTCGATGCTCACTGGCGAGCCAGTCCCGGTAATGAAGAAAGCTGGAGATAGCCTGATCGGCGCCACGCTGAATACGCATGGGAGCCTGGTGATGGAGGCCCAGAAGGTCGGTGCCGAAACCATGCTGTCCCAGATCGTACAGATGGTCGCGAGAGCTCAGCGTTCCAAGGCGCCGATGCAACGAATGGCCGACTCGATTGCCGGCTACTTCGTGATGGGTGTTATCGCGATTGCGATAATGACATTTATCGGTTGGGGGCTTTTCGGCCCTGAGCCCAGTTGGGTGTTTGGTCTAATCAACGCTGTCGCCGTGCTGATCATCGCTTGTCCCTGTGCGTTGGGACTTGCTACGCCTATGTCGATCATGGTGTCGACAGGTAAAGCAGCCAGCATGGGTGTTTTGTTCAGAGATGCCAGTGCAATTGAAAGCCTTTGCAGAATCGACACGCTGATTGTCGACAAGACAGGCACCCTGACAGAGGGACGGCCCGTGTTTCACAGCGTGGAGGCCACTCCCACCTTCAATCCCGACGACGTCCTTCACCTGGCTGCCAGCCTTGATCAGGGCAGCGAGCATCCTTTAGCACATGCGATCGTCGATCACGCCCGAGCCGAGAACATAAAGCTCACCAAGCCCGAATCCTTTGAGTCGGATTCGGGTATCGGCGTCAGTGGCGTTGTCGATGGCAAGAAGCTCCAGCTGGGGAACACAGCGTTGATGGAAGCCGCAGGCGTGAGCACCAACTCCCTACAAGAGCGCGCTGAGGTGTTGCGACTTGACGGCATCAGTATTATCTACCTCGCCGTCGACGGCGCATTGGCAGGTTTGTTGGCCGTATCAGATCCGATCAAGCCAACCTCAAAAGAGGCCGTCACCAAGCTTAAGGCTCACAACGTGAAAATCATCATGGCTACTGGGGACGGGCTTACTACCGCTCGGGCTGTCGCCAGGGAGATGGGGATTGAAGAGGTCCACGGTGAAGTCAAACCCCAAGACAAGGAACGTCTGGTGGCAGACCTACAGCAACACGGGCGAAAAGTGGCCATGGCAGGTGACGGTATCAACGATGCTCCGGCCCTGGCGCGAGCAGATGTGGGGATAGCCATGGGAACGGGGACTGACGTGGCGATGAATAGCGCGCAACTCACGCTGGTCAAAGGTGACCTGATGGGGATCTTACGAGCACGAGCTCTTTCGGTCGCCACAGTTAAAAACATGCGCCAGAATTTGGGCTTTGCTTTTCTCTACAACTCAATGGGTATACCTCTTGCCGCTGGTTTGCTCTATCCATTGACGGGGCACCTCCTGTCGCCAATGATCGCTGCCATAGCCATGAGCGTCAGTTCCGCGTCGGTAGTTTTCAATGCATTGAGGCTGAGGAATACCCGAGTTGACTGACCTTCAAAATTGCAGCGGTTTTAACTCGGGGGGAATGGCGATCCATGTGCTTTCTTCAATCCCTTTAAGCGCGCATTCGCCCTTTGCACAGCGGCCATTTTTTCGGGCCGCTTCATGCGCTTCCACTTTCTGATGTCTTCCTTATTCCGCCCGCAGCTCACACACAGATCACCACTGAGTTGGCAAACCGAGATACAAGGATTCTCGATTTCTTTTGCCATGGTCAGTCCCCCTTAGCTTTATGTAGTTGAGCCACGCGACGTTTCCAGTCGCCTATGTGCGTGCGTTGGCACTCTTGCTCCGAGTCAAAGCGGACATTGCGGTCTGAAACAGGCAGGTCAAGATTGGCCTCTTTCAAGGCGATCGCCGTCAACTCAAAGATGCGGGCCTTCGCGTCAATCTCGGCCCGCTTCCTGTCAGCCAGGGTTTCGAACACCCAGATGACCTTCAGGGTTTCAGCCAACGCACTTAGGTCAGCGGTGTGAGTGAGCCAAATAAACCCCTTTATCTCGTCCTTTGCTGTTTCGCACGCGTCGGTGAGCGTGACGATCAACTGGCGCTCGATCCGAGCCAGTTCACGTTTACCGGGCGGCATCGGTGTGTCCTATAGAGGTTGTGCTGGACAGGCGCTGAGTCATGTCTGCCGGAACTCGACGGTCAGGTGGCTGACTTCGTGAACTGTTTTGAGACGCTCACGAATGCTCTCGGCGTTCACAGTGGCTTCACCTAGAACGCTGACGATCGCCGCGCACGCTTGAGGTCCCACCCTCCAAACGTGCAAGTCTGTAATGGTAGCGCCACCAGGTTTCTCAACGAGTTCGCGGATTTCCTCGGCAACGTGCGCGTCGGTCTGATCGAGCAACACGCCCGCAGTTACCCCCATCAAGGTCCAGGCCCAACGCGCGATAACGATAGCGCCGACGATACCCATGACCGGGTCGAGCCACACCCAACCCAGATATCGACCGGCAAGCAAGGCAGCGATGGCCAGAATCGACGTCAGCGCGTCTGCAACGACGTGGACATAGGCGGACCTCAAGTTGTTGTCGTTTCCGTTGTGGGCATGAGGGTGATCGTGGTCGTGCCCATGTCCATGTCCATGCCCATGCCCATGCCCATGACCCAGCAGCAGGGCACTGACAATGTTGACGAGCAAACCGACAACGGCGATGAGGGTCGCGGTGCCAAACTGAACCGGTGTTGGCTGCAACAAACGCATGAACGATTCAACGCCAATGCCCAACGAAATCATGCCAAGAATCAGCGCCGAGGCGAACCCGCCCAAGTCTCCAACCTTTCCTGTACCGAAACTGTAGCGCTGGCTGGTAGCGTGGCGTTTTGCGTATCCGTAAGCGGCCGCCGCGATGCCCAATGCGCCGGCATGGGTTGCCATGTGGAAGCCATCGGCCAGTAACGCCATCGAACCCGTGATATAGCCGGCGGTGATCTCCCCGATCATCATTACCACCGTGAGTGCTACAACCCAAAGCGTACGCTTGGCATTCTCATCGTGCGCTGAGCCTAGAAACACGTGGTCGTGTGTGTAATCGATGTCGGTCCTGCTCATACGTGTTTACCTGGATGCATTCACTTGGAGTACCGGCGGATAGCTTCAAGAAGCTCTTCGACGCCCTTGTTACGCTCTTCTTCGCTGAGCGCGGGGTTCGCGACATGTGCTCGTGCGTGATCCTCGATGATCTCCTCCATCAGCCCGTTGATGGCACCCCGAGTGGCCGCAACAAGATGTAGTGTCTTGGCGCAGTCGAAGTCCGATTCCAATGCTCGTTCAACAGCTTGAATTTGCCCGGCAATACGTTTTACACGTTTAAGAAGATCGTCTTTGTGTGATGCGATATGACCCACGCTATACCCCCCCTACCTATATAGGGTCGCATGATAGGCCTCCCCCTATACCTATGCAAGGTTCGCGGGAGGACAGATCAAAGCCGTTGACGAAACGAGAGGCATACAAAATCGTTGGATCAAGCGAGAGAGCCGCAATGTTGCCGTTAGCCGACCTTTACCGACGAGAACAATAGGGCGCACTCCTGGAAACCGTTCAAATGGTAGCGAGCTAATTAGCAGCCGAGTGGTCAAGTCCCGTAAAACTTCTCGAAATCTGCGCTCACGGCTTTGATTAGATAATCGTTGACCTTGCCATGGTGTCAACGTCGATGCTGTCGCTGCGGGGAAAAGACACCGCTCAGCACGAGGGTAATTCACATGGTCGTCTTAGATGTATCAGGCATTGGTTGCGGCAGCTGCGTCGGCAAAATCACCAGAGCGATCCAGGCACTGGACGACAACGCTACGGTCTCCGTCGATCGATCAACCGGTAAGGTGAGTGTTGAAAGTAGCGAAAACGCTGAACAGCTCCGTAAAGCTGTGGAGGCTGTTGGTTTTCCTTCCAAGATCAGCCATTGAATGGAGACGCCTGCTCCTGAGTAGAGCGTCGTCTGATGGTGAATACCTTTGAATCCGAAAGTACCTGAGCCGCTGTATCGGCCAAAGTTGGCTCGCATGCGCCTATGCTGCTAGTCACCGCGCAGAGCTTTGAGCAAACCCTTGAATGCTCCATTTAGCCGAGTAAAAGCGGCATCGAAACGTATCGCGTTTTCCGTGTATTTCGCGACCTCGACCTGCTGATCGACAGTATTTTGGTCCAAGGCAGGCTGAGCCGGCGTGCTGTAAAGCAAGTCGCGCCCGTATATAGCCACCGCCGATTCTTTCTTAAGAAAATGCTTTGCGTTTGTTGTTTTCAAAGAAAACGCAGTGGTAGCAGGTTCTTTGGTTTGGCTGGCGAGCACAGTAGAAAAATCCAAGTCTTGGGCTTTGAAGTTCGGAGTGTCAGCGTTCGCGATATTGTTACTTAAGATCTCAGCTCTTTGGCCACGATAAACTAACGCTCTTTCTGCGGAGCCTAATGCTTTCTCAAAATTAATACTCACAATCAATCACCCTCGGTGGCATTACTATCTTCTTTGATCATTGAACACCCAGCTGTTGCAGCAGAGCATTCAAGTCTCCTATTAATTTTAATGCAGAGACCTAGAACATCGCCTCCGTGAGAATTAATGGAACCCAAAGCAATGATTACACTTCAATCTTATATTCAATAAAAGTCGCGCAATGCGAAAAGATGGAGACCATACGTATTAAATAGCGTGTACTTCAAGAAAAATATTCCAAACTGACACAACTGTAATATTGGCCTAAGCTTCCTGACAGGGGGTGTCTCTTATAGTCCAACTGAGTCTTTTGCTCACCCCCAAAGAGTCCAATCCATGATGTGATTCAGAGGGGATATTTTCACACATCTGAGGTAGCCCATATGAACACCATCAAAACCTTGTTCGTCGTCGCAGCGCTGACTGTTTCCACTCTGGCCATGGCTGAAGGCGGTGGTGACCGGACTTTCGCACGTATGGAAGTGGCCAGGACGAATTCGATGGAATCGTACCAGGTAGCTCAAACGCAGAGCGCTCAACCGCCTGTCGCTGAAAGCAAAGCCAAAGCGATGGACCATAAAAACTGCTGAACGATCAGGCACGCGGCCAAGCTGACAGAAATGTAATCACGAAGGTGGTTTAGATGTGGCAATTTCTGAGCTCGCTTGCAATGAAAAATTCGTCTTTTTTTCGGTACGCGAAGCTCATCTTGCCAACTCACGGGTTGATTTGAACGGCTCCCTTTTGACTGATTGGAAATAAACGGCATGCATTCCAAAACCTCTAGACGGACATTCGTTAAAGGCCTGGCCGCCGGCGGCATCCTTGGTGGCCTTGGTCTGTGGCGCACTCCTGTATGGGCAGTGACCAGTCCCGGCCTGCCGAGCGTCCTCACCGGCAACGAATTTGATCTGTTTATTGGTGAAACGCCGGTAAACATCACTGGCTCGCCGCGCACAGCCATGACCATCAATGGCTCGTTGCCGGGGCCTTTGCTGCGTTGGCGCGAAGGCGAGACGGTCACTCTGCGCGTGAAAAACCGTCTGGAGCAAGATACCTCCATTCACTGGCACGGCATCATTTTGCCTGCCAACATGGACGGTGTACCGGGTTTGAGCTTCCATGGCATCGCGCCCGACGGCATGTACGAGTACAAGTTCAAGGTGCATCAAAACGGCACGTACTGGTACCACAGCCATTCTGGGTTGCAAGAGCAGGCCGGTGTTTACGGGCCAATAGTCATCGATTCGAAAGAGCCTGAGCCGTTTCAATACAATCGCGACTATGTGGTGATGCTGACTGACTGGACCGATGAGGATCCTGGTCGCGTCATGGCCAAACTCAAGAAACAATCGGACTACTACAACCACCACAAACGTACCGTGGGCGACTTCATCGACGACGTCAGCAAGCAAGGTTGGTCTGCTGCCGTCGCCGACCGGAAAATGTGGGCCGAAATGAAAATGAACCCCACTGATCTGGCAGACGTCAGCGGGGATACCTACACCTACCTCATGAATGGCCAAGCGCCGAACGGCAACTGGACCGGTATTTTTAAGCCTGGCGAGAAGCTGCGCCTGCGCTTTATCAATGGCTCAGCGATGAGCTATTTCGATGTTCGCATTCCTGGTTTGAAAATGACCGTGGTGGCGGCCGACGGCCAATATGTCCAACCAGTCAGTGTCGATGAATTCCGCATCGCCGTGGCAGAAACCTATGATGTGATTGTTGAGCCTGCCACCGAGGAGGCTTACACAATCTTCGCCCAGTCCATGGATAGAACCGGCTATGCGCGGGGGACCTTGGCAGTTCGTGAAGGACTGAAAGCACCGGTACCGGCGATCGATCCGCGTCCGCTGTTGACCATGGATGACATGGGCATGGGCGGTATGGCTGGCATGGACCATGGCAGCATGGCTGGCATGGGCGGCGGCGATATGAAACCGGGTGACATGTCAGGTATGGCTGGCATGGATCACAGCAAGATGCAGGGAATGGACGAAGGTGGCATGACCGGGATGACCGGCATGGACAGTGGTGACATGACTAATATGGCCGGCATGGACCATAGCAAGATGGCAGGTATGGACAAAGGTGACATGTCCAACATGGCCGGCATGGACCACAGCAAGATGGCGGGGATGGACAAAGGTGACATGCCCAACATGGCCGGCATGGATCACAGCCAGATGGGAGGCATGGGGGGCATGGGAGGCGAGATGCAATCTCACCCAGCGTCCGAAACCAACAACCCGTTGGTTGACATGCAGGCCATGAACCCAACGCCAAAACTGAACGATCCAGGTATCGGTTTGCGGAACAACGGTCGACGCGTGCTCACTTACTCAGATCTGAAGAGCACTTTCCAGGACCCTGATGGCCGAGAGCCCAATCGCACCATTGAGCTGCATCTGACCGGTCACATGGAAAAGTTTTCCTGGTCCTTCAACGGCATCAAATTTTCTGATGCTGAGCCCCTTCGCCTCAAGTACGGGGAGCGTCTTCGCATCACCTTGGTAAACGACACCATGATGACGCACCCCATCCACCTTCATGGAATGTGGAGCGACCTTGAAGATGAAAACGGCAAGTTCATGGTACGTAAGCACACAATCGACATGCCACCGGGTACCAAGCGCAGCTATCGAGTCACCGCCGATGCTTTAGGTCGCTGGGCCTATCACTGCCACCTGCTTTTCCATATGGAAATGGGCATGTTCCGTGAAGTACGGGTTGATGAGTAAAGGAGACGATCTGTGAGCACACACCTAAATCGTAAATCGCTGGTCGGCTGCCTCTTTGCCTTTGGCCTGATGGGTGGATTCTCCTGCGTAGCATTGGCAGTCGAAGAACGTGGTGATCCTTCACCTGCTACTTCTGCGGATGCGCCGAACAAGACTGCGACCACGTCAAACGAGGCAACGCCGAATCACGCGACGATGCCTCATACCAAGATGCGCCATGAGTCGATGGATCATGACCAAGAAAACAAGAAGGCGGATTGAGATCATGACCAGGAATTTTTTACGCCCAACGTTGATGGTATTGGCAGTTTCTACGAGTCCTGTCTTCTTTGCCGTGGCTCACGCCGCTGAAGAGATGGATCACTCCAAGATGAACCATGGCTCCATGGGAGCGATGGACCATAGCAACATGGGGGCTATGGAGCACAGCAAGATGAAAATGGACGACGGTCAAATGACCGGCATGGAAAGTATGGATGAAGGGACGACGACAACCAGTCGAACCCCTATCCCCGTTCTTACCGATGCTGACCGTGCAGCCGCCTTCCCAGATGTCGCTGGTCATGGTGTCCACGACAAAACAATCAACTCTTTCATGCTGCTGGATAAGTTTGAATACCAGGATGCTGACAACGGTAGTGCGTTGGCCTGGGATGCGAAAGGATGGATCGGCGGTGACATTGATCGACTGTGGTTGCGCTCGGAAGGCGAACGTACCAATGGCGTGACGGAAAGCGCTGAATTATCCGCGCTCTGGGGGCACTCCATCGGACCGTGGTGGGACGTCGTCACCGGTGTACGACAGGATTTCAAACCAGGGTCCCCTCAAACCTGGGCCGCACTCGGCATTCAGGGCATGGCCCTCTACAACTTCGAGGCCGAAGCAACTGCCTACATCGGTGAGAACGGTCAATCGGCTGCTCGACTGGAAGGCGATTACGACATTCTGCTGACGAATCGATTGATCTTGCAGCCGACGGCCGAGGTCAATTTTTATGGGAAGAATGACCCTCAGCGCGGCATCGGGTCCGGATTAGCCAACACCGAAGTGGGGCTCCGATTGCGTTATGAGATTGTCCGCCAATTTGCCCCTTATATCGGGGTGAGTTGGAGCCGTTCCTATGGCAATACGGCAGACTTTGCACGTGAGGAAGGTGAAGATGCCAGCGAGGCACGCTTTGTCGCCGGTATACGGATGTGGTTCTGAGAACCGGGCATGAAGATTACACTGAAGGCACTAATAGCTGCTGGTCTGGCCACCGTAGCAGCGGCTGCCGGCGTGGTGTATTTCGGCGTGATCAATGTCGGGGCGGATGATCCCCACTCTGCCCCCGTCTACGCGCTACTTTCTATTGCTCGGGATCGCTCGATACACGTGCGCTCGCGCGACATTCAGGTCCCCGACCTGAGCCAAGAAGCTCTCATCCGTGAAGGTGCTGGCAACTACAACTCGATGTGTGTCGGTTGCCATTTGGCTCCGGGGCTTGCAGGCACCGAACTGAGTAACAGCCTTTACCCTGCACCTCCGAATCTTTCGAAACTGGGCGTCGACGGGCACCCAGCTGCAGCTTTTTGGATCATCAAACACGGAATCAAATCCACCGGCATGCCCGCGTGGGGCAAAAGCATGGCCGATCCCTACGTATGGGGGATGGTTGCATTTCTCCAGCAGCTTCCGTCACTGGATGCAGAGCAATACAAAGCTCTGATCACGAGTAGCAGTGGCCATCAACACGGTGGTGGCGAAAGCGTGATGCACAACCATGAGGGTCAGCATGGAACGATCCAGGGGCAAAGTGGCGCAGGTGCTGCCGACCAAAGGGCGGAAGTCCGCGCTCATGATGACGAGAAAAACACGGCACATGCCCATGGCCCCTCCGCAGCGCCATCTGCAAAGGAGCCTGCTGACCACGCCGATCATAAGGGTAGGGAAGCTTCAGATGACGCGGCCCCGACTCCAACCGTACAGCCCAAATCACATACACATACTGATGGGAAGGAACATACCCATGCGAAATAATTCTCTTCGTCGCAGACGGGCACTTCGTCTCGCTGCTTTCGTGGCTCTGTTCATCAGTTCAGCCAGTCACGCAGCAGAGCCATTGACGATCGATGTACATCGCGACGCTAATTGCGGGTGCTGCAAGAAATGGGTCCAGCACCTTGAAGCCAGCGGCTTTACCGTCGTTGATCACGTGGAAACCAACATGAGCGCGATCAAGCGCGGTTTCGGAATTTCTCCTGAGCTCTCGTCCTGTCACACAGCAACCATCAACGGAAAGTTTGTTGAAGGTCACGTGCCCGCCGAGCAAATCATTGCGATGAGCAAACGTGATGACCTGCTCGGGATTGCCGTTCCAGGCATGCCGGCCGGCTCCCCAGGAATGGAAGTGGACGGGAAACATGACGCGTATAAGGTAATCGGCTTGTCAAAGGCAGGCACAGACCACGTCGTCGCTGAATACCCCGAAAACTGATCTTCTAATCTCGCTCCTGCATGGTGAAGGTCATGGCCGTGCAGAGGACATAGCTCATTTCGAACGTAAAAAAGGCGCCACTAGGGCGCCTAAGCCACCTCCCAAACCAAAGGAAAAACAAGGAGGCGGGATGTATCAGGTGGTCGAGCAATTGTTTACTGCACGTTAGAAACCCCTCGACTGACGGACATGATTTCATAAAGTGGATAACTTCAGGCTTTCCTGAAAATTACTTCTACGTCAGCGAGCAGTAAGCTAGTTTCGGACAAAGGAAAATTATGCAGTTCTTAAATAATTTTCATTGTCTAGCTTCCATGGGGGCAGTTGTCGGCCATGACCTTATATTCCACGGTGTTAAGCTTGCCCGTAGAGTCTTCATAGGTCATGCGTGAAGGAGCAACCCCACAGGTTTTATTGGCTTGCGTGACACTGACGACCTTCTGGATATCGAGGTTCATACCATATTCATAATGAACAACTTCAGGAGGAGTCTTGCCGTTCCTTGAGGCATATTGCTCCATTGCTTGTTGGTTCTCTTGCATCATTCGACCATACACGCGGTCACCGCCTCCTTCAGCCATGGCTAATGAAGATAAGGTCAAAATCGAAGCGGCGCAAAACGCTTTCACTGCTGTCATTGCTTTCATGATTTTCTCCTAAAGCTCAATTTACTGAGTTAAAGAGTAACAAGTGAAAGCTTTCAGAAAGCTGCCGCGAAGGTTACTAATGTGAAAGGTGGACGCTACCCCGCATTTACGCTTTCAAGCCAGATAGGATTTTTGTTAACACCCAAGGTTGGCAGACGGTGACGGAACAAAGATGCCCTCAAAAGCTTATTTGAACCGGTGGTCCCTCCCAATTCCTCGATACGCCGGTAGACCTGAGCAGGACCTCCGCGTCGACCCCGGTTCTTGCCAGGCTTTCCAGATCCCACTCGAAGAAACTGCAAAAAGCCAGGAAAACCTTGCTTGATACCGCTGAGGTCAATCTTACCGTCGAGTAATTCACGGGGAGCTTCATCCTGATGAGTTCAGAGACAGTCCACACTAAAGTTCTTAGACGGAAATGCCATACTGACTCCTGATGAATCTTGATCTGTTGATAAGTAAGAGGGAACCTCTGCTTGCGTAGATCCAGCTCATGAGGTAACGAACCTGGGAGCAGCGATTGTAAATTCCGAATGTTCACTCTCTTCGGATCTTTCGTAACTTTATACAGCTCATCTACGCCCGCTTCGATAAGGGCTGCATAGGCGTCGTCTCTTGAGTCGATGGACTTTTCGACCTTAACTGTAGCTTTTTTAGGTGCATGGAGTTTTGCCATTAACCATGCGTTATCATTTTCTAGAATCCATTGCGTAGGTTTGTACGCCTTCTTCCAGAGGTACTCGATATCGGCATCGGTACGTAGCGCTAAAAGCAACTCGATTTTTTGGCGATATCTAGTTTTTTGGCTTAGACGCGATTCTTCGACTTTGGGCGCTCGCGGAGAAACAGCGGCACTCAGCAGGATAGACTCATTTTTCAGAGCCTCTTCAAAGCCATCTGCACTGGAAAACAAGTGAAGAGCAATGATCAAATGCCGCGCGAGCGGCATATTTAGCTGACCTTTGTCTGATTTGAGCCGGATCCATTGCTCATGCTTCCCGGTGTTATAGGCCGGATCAATTTGCGCCAAAAGCTCGTCGCCGTAAGCGCTTTGGATGCTGTCGAACAGTTTTGCAATACCCGCATTTTTTCCGAAAATGAATCCGCGCTTCTTGCATTGGCGGACGTAGCACGAACTCAATACCGTACTGCCTATCGGAGGGATATTGCGTTGCAGGATATCGTGTGCGAACAGAGCGACTTTCTGTTCCATCTTTGACCCCTTGTGTATTGCTGCGCTGTTTAACGGGCTCCAGCCGCATGCACATGGCTCAGTCAGATTGGGAAGCAGCTTCAATTTACGGTAGAACGGGCGAGAGCACTCGGGGCAGGCATGGATCAATGCGTCGCCATGACGCCAACAGACGGCAACACCGGGTATCTGGTGAGATCGATGCCAGTAGGCAGAACCCCGCTCAATCAGATCTTCCTGAACGCAGGTAGGACAAAGCTTAGCCTTGCCATGGGTGGACTCTTCTCTGCGGGGCACCCGTACCACCCCGTCATAACCCAGTGGCCCTACGTCGTTCTCCGGCCCCTGCTTAACGCCAAGAAACGGCCGGTAAGCAGGAAAAGTAGTATTGCTACTGATCAACTCTGCGAGATTGCTCTCCGATTGCCCCGGCAGCCTGTGCGCGAGCCTCTCGATCTGCTTGGGTACGATGCCACCGATGCAAAAGGGTTTCGATGCGAACAAATCGCGATAGGTTTCCGTCGCGGTTCTGTTACCTGACAGATAGTGATATCGGGTGACACGAGAGTAAAGCATTTCATCCGGCATCGAAACGGGGAAAAATAATAGATCAGACATCATTTACCGATTAAAGGTAGGGCTCGAAGAGAATGTGCATCCGGGGGCAGTATATATGCAACCCCTAAAATTCTGTATCCGGTCTGGATTTGAAAATGACACAGCCGCTCAACTTTGAATCGTAGTGAATTCATCTAAATCCTGCCGCGCCCGTATTCCTCGAATACAAAACACGTATCGATAAACCCGCGTAGGTCAGCCCATGCCGGTTGCAAAACTATTTCGGTTGATCGCGGGTTAGTACGTTTACATGCTGATCGTGATGGTATGCCGGACCTTTTCTGGAGGTGAATTTTTTCATTAACAGCAAAATAATGGGTTTATGGTGAATTGATTTAGAACTTTTTTAGATGGAGGGGGAATGTCCAGCTGGATTACAGCATGGGTCGAATGCTCGCGACCCGGTAGAGCGAAGAACGTGATACAGGCTTGCCCTCCGAGAGCAATTGGCATCTAGCCCATCGCAGACGCCTATCGTGAAAGCCTTCGATTGGTTCACATACTTTGTCGAGCATCGCTGCACAGAGAGGAAGCTTGCAGAGCTGTTTTTCGAAGCGGGATAGGACATGAAGCTCACGACCAATCCTCGTACGCGAAATGCGGACAGGCTTACCCGCAAGAGCATAAAGCGCGTCAGCACACTGACGGACTTCGCCGGCCAGTCTCGCATCGAGGGCAGCGAACATTTCGGTGCTATTTAGACGAGGGGTACGATGTGGGCTTGGGTTTGCAGTAGACTCCGAAAGCCACTGCCTATCGTGGCGATACAGCCACGCATACCCCCTGCATGCATGTGCTTTGTAAAATCGATAATCAGCCTCGAAAGCCGCGCGTCTTGCGCATAGCTCAATGTGAAATCGTGCCTCCCTCCAATCATCTTGCCCGCCAGGTACATTTCGGATGTGACGATAGACATACGCCAATGAAACGCTTAGAACCGCAGCGATCTTTTTGGCATCAGCTCCTTCAAGAGCATGTCTCCACACAGCGGCTGACGAACAGTCCAGGCCTTGACCAGGCATCACCGCAGAAGGACGCGTGGGAAGTCTAATGTGAGCTTCCGGGCCACATGCCACCGCCTGTTTCACAGGGCATTGGCCATGCAGCAAGCTCACCATGTCAATGCCCAGAGCACCAGCCAATAAAATGTATTTGAGCGGATGGTGGGAGGTTATAGGCGTACGAAGCAGCTTGGTGACCCATGAGGCGGGTGTACCTGCACGAACTTCCCCGAGTATAGAAAATTCCCATTCTTGCGGGAGTGCGGCAAAAAAATCGGTCATGTGCTCCGCCAGCATGTGCAGGTGCAAGCGATGGTTATCAGAAGCAAGGTTGAGCTGCGTTGCCCTGTGTAAAAGCGTGCAGCGCACCGCCTCCGCCGACAAAGCAGTGACTTCAGACTCAAGGACCTGAAGTGAGCGCAAAGCTATTTCGTGAAGCGGCGGCATGCACCGCAACGGGGTGTCGAGGAGTACTGTGTGTGCTTGCACATTCCCATCATTGGGCAGATTGAGTTGTCGAGAGCTGCGGCTGGACCAGCGAGGATCAAGGATCCTGAGTGACGTGCCGTGATGCGGACATACCAGCACGCCTGGAAGCATGTGGACCCTGTGCCAGTAAGCGACTCCCCGTTGAGCCTGATCTTGGGCGATACATTCTGGGCATAACCGCACTCGGGAGGCGAATCCAATACGGCTCGCGTTGACGCCCAGCTTTAACATCAAGCCTTTCCCATCAGCGGTCATCAGCGTCCGAGCGTGTTCAACCTGGCTCATCCTCAAAAACGGCGCATAGTAGGGTAATAATGTGTGGCGCATGAGGACCTCGGCTACCGATAGCTCGGTACCGCTGGGTAGCGCGTCGACAAAATCCCCTAGATGGCTCGGGAATGCCACATTTTGTGAAAATGCTGCCGCCGATTTCAGTCCGGCAAATGCTGCTTGGCAATTACGAACACCACAAAGACGGGTGTAGCGAGAAATCACGCTGTGCAGCGTCTCGTCGGGAAACGCGGCGGGGAAGAAATGGAGTTTAAGGTGCACTTCACCACCCTCTGACTCACGCTTTGTGATACATCGGTGAGAACTCAAACAGGTCCTCGTTGAGCCAGCCCGCAGCGCGCAGAGCGTCGAGGGGAGCGTCATGTTCGCTAAGCGCTTTAGCCTCTGAGCTTTCCACAGCAGTAGCAATCGGCGATGGGTGGTCTTTCGCAAGGATGCTTGGAGATGGGTCTGCCGGCTTCTCACGGGATACAACGCTTCGAAGCAAGGCAAGGCGATCCTCTCGTGCCAAACCATCGAAGACCATCATTTCGCTCAGCTGATCCTCAATCGGCAGCAAATCGTCGAACTGCCGCATCCGCTTCGGATCTCGGCTACGCAGAGCTGAAAGGGCTGGCTTTAGAATCTGCATTTTTGAGTTGCTTACCTTCACCAGGATCTCAGCAGTCAAACACTCCGAGCCACTCTGGACCGCATAACGCTGACTCAATACCAGCAGCTTGACCAGGAAATCTGTGACGCCTTGAGTGTGCTCATACAGCATGTCAAAAATCTCGTCGGTCAGCTCAGCAGTCTGTTTGCACCACTGATAGCTCCAAAGATTTTCGACCAACAACCGCCACTCCTCATCATCCTTTTCGAAGCGTTTGAATTCGAGCGTACCGGCACCACAGACTCGGCGGGCAGTCCGCATGGCTTCAGAGAACAAGCTAATCGTCGAATTCGTGCCACTGAAAACGACCGGGATACCAATGTTGTTTACCAAATGCAGAAAAAAATTCAGCATGCTCTCCTTACCACCGGTTTTCGCCAGGTGGAGGTTTTGCAGCTCGTCGATCAATAAGGCGCCGATGAAAAATGTGCTGGCCACCTGCTCCATCTGTTGCAGCGCATCATTGATGTTTCGATGCCTGTAGCGCTTGTGGTAGTCCTTGTCTCCTAGAGCGTCACCCACCGCATAAAAAAACTGCTGACAAAATCCAGCCAGCGATCCATCCCGAGGGCAGTCAAGCTTCAGCCATGTGATTTGGGTATGAACAAACTGCTTTCCCTCATAGCGCTCATGACGGATTGTCTGTGGATAAAGGCTCAAAATGGCGTGGAGTGCCGTTGACTTGCCAATGCCGCTCAGGCCAACGACGGTAAACGTTTCTGCAGTGGACTTGAACGCATCGTGGTAACGCTGAGCCCCAGATAAAGAATGCAAATGCCGGACGGTAGCGGGCGACATCGGGTTACGCCCAACATACCCTCGACGAATGAGCAGTGAGAACAGGGCCTCCAATTCCAGATGTAGCAAGAACGGCTGTACCACGGTTCTTAGCCGGTCGATACAGTGAATTCGAGTGGCTCCTTCGAGAGTCAGCTCTTTCGGATCCACCGGCTGAGGAAAATTCGAGATCAGCTCAACAGCCGCCGCCTCTGACAATATCGGAGGCAAAGCTTCGATAAGCGGGTTACCCGCATACTCACTAATGTCCTGTCTGACGTAATTGGCAAACGTCTGTGCACCTTTCATTTTGCCTGTCCTGGCCGAATTCTTTTGAGCAAATCGATAACCTGCGCAGTGCGCTCGCCGGCATATGAATCATGCGCTTTCGGTGTCAATTCAGATTGAAGTGAAGCTGGCTCCGCCCTGACGCCTTCAGGAACAACCGCATTTTCACGCTCACGGAGACGTTCTTCTGCGCGGTTCTCGCGGATGTTTCCAGTGGCCTCTGCCTTGGTGGGCGGAGCAGGTTCCAGTTTTCGTTCTGCGAGTGCATGACTGATGATCTGGTGGACCTGATCGCTAAGCTGCACACGGCTTTCCAGCTCGGCTCGCCGGCGAGTAGGCGGTTTTTGGCGATAGGCTTCGAGCAGATCAAAAATCTCGTCCGAGCGGTAATTCGCGTAACCGGCATCCGATCGTCGAAGATCACAACGGATAAACTGCTTGGCCTCTCCCTGAATCCAAATGTGTGCCGCAGAGTTCGGATCGAACCAACACTCTATTGACCAAACGCCCCCTTTGCGAGCCTTGGCAAACCAATCTTTCTCTATGGCCATATCACACACGTAGTGCATGCCGCGAAACATCACTCCGCCCTTTTGAACGGTCGCGCGCTCACGGGGTAAAAGGTGGAGATAAACCAGCTCGTCGGGACGTTTGTTGGATTCCATCAGGTCGTTGTCGCAGGCCCAATTCCATATCCCGTTGGGCGTAGGTTCAACGCCGTCATTCATCATCGCTTGAGTCAGTCGGTCAGGCTGTCGATGGTGCCGGTTATAGTGGAGCACGCAATTAATGAGGATTTGGGTGAACTCTTTGAGATTCAGCGTGGCATCGAGCCGGTAATCTCGCTCGCCGCGCTCTTTGTCCCGCGCAGCCACCCCGCCAGGTAGCCATCTGATACCCGTCAAATCATTCAAAATGCCAAACCGACTTTCTACCATAGGCTTCCAATCAGGCCGATAAGGTGGAGCAGTGCCCATCTCAATTCCCAATCCTGAGGATAACCCCTCTGCTGCGAGTGACAGCATCTCTCCCCGGTCGGCGTAAATCTGGTGGGGCAGGTGGTGACAATTCCAATCATCTGCATTGATTTCAACGCCGTTCTGAGCGCAGAACTCGACTTTGGAGGTAAACGCGTTGAACAGCGCTTGTCTCGCCCCATTCCAACTAGGGCCCTCCAATCCTACATAGAGACCAGCAATCATTCCGGAGAAACTATCCACTACGATATAAACGACGGGCCGACCAATGAGCATCCGTCTAGAGTAGCTGTTGACCAAATAAATATCGGCAATCGTTGCGTCGATTTCGAACTGATGACAGGGTCCACGCAGCCAATCGCGAACGGTACCTGAAAGCGGACGGCAATCCTTTAACCACCTTCTCAACCCTTTACGGCCACGCTCGGTTGCAATCTCGTCGAAAAAAATCTGTCCCCAATATTGGAACTGCCTCAAGCTGGGGAGTTCTGAACTAGGCAACAAACGAAGCTCTTCTTCACTGTTTTTGGAGATGTCTCGAACAGAGTAGAATCGTCTCAACATTTCGTCATATGCGCTCGAAATAGAAGATTTCTTATCTCTTACATAAAGAGCATATCCAACACGGATGCATCGTTTATCAACGGCACTGAGCATCTTGGAAGGCGAAGTAAGAACGCCTTGAAATTTAGGCTTTCGCCCTGGTGGCCTGCTCGGATCATATTTTCTATCGGCAATACCTACTGCCGTATAATTGTTAAGCAATGAGTTGCGAACTTGACCATAAGACCAATAGCGGTAAAGAAGCCGATAGATGGTTTTCCGCTGGATTCCGAGCTCTGACGCCCGTTTGCTAACAAGTCGGCCTAACTCACCTCGTACAAATATTTGTCCTGGGTATTCAGGATCTAGCAGAGGGGCGATGACGGCCCACTTTTCGTCCCGGCCTTGCTTGGCTCTCTCATCCAACTGTTCCTCAAGCACAAGCATAAACTCTGGCGTGGTAATGGCTGCTGGTTTGGTGTGACCAGACGCTATCGAGCGACGCAGCTCCTCCAGACCAACCGCGTACGGCTGTCGGGGTGGGTCAGCTAGATCTATCACAACTGCTAAGTCTTGCGTTTCATCGTGGTAAAGGAGCCTGGCTATCGTAGCGATGACCGACAGATCGGTTACAGGCTCGAAGACGTCATTAACGAGAACAGTCATGACATTTTCTCCTTCAACGATACTTGGACAGGGCTCGGGGAAACTTCGAAGTCAGGGACTAGACCAGTAAGGTGGAGAGGAGTGTTAACCAAATCTATTTTCAGTATTTTGTTCCAAACCAGATGGAAGAAAATTGCTTGAGCGTCTATGTAGGAAATGGAAAGAAGGGACGCTATTTTTCTTAGACAGGTGGCCAAGGTCCACGAATATTCCCGGGAGTTTGCTAGGCACTCGATAAAATTCGAATGCAACGGGGCTTTCATTAAATCACGAGAGAGCTTCGAGTATTTTCTGATAAGTCCAAGATTTTTGATCAAATCCCGTGTCACAAATTCGTCTGTGACGATTTTCCAATCAACACCTTGGCTTTCCCAAAAGCGCTTTTCAATCTCAAGTTTTTCAAGCGTTCTTTTACTGCCGCTGCCAACTAAATCGGAACGATACTTCACCGTCCTCGCTACCGATTTGAAGTTTCCGCTCGGGTCCTTAACAGTTAACAGGAAATCTGTTGTCATCACATAAGGCAGTGTTGTTCTAGGGTATCTTGGATAACGTACATCGATCGCCGACGCTATCGCCTGCGCACGCTCTGTGGGTAGTAACGGGTATTGCTCCCGGATATCCACGACGTCTTCAGAAAATTCACACACAAGAAAGTAAGAACGCTCGAGATCTGACAGGAGGTGATGAATCCTCTCGATCCTCACACCTTGGATCTTGTGCGAACGACCAATCGACGGGACATCTTGTACCCGCAGCCAAGGCACGTAGCTTGCCCCGGCGCCTTCGCCAAATCCATTTGCAATGTGCCGTTCAATGTCCTGCTGTGATGCAAATTTACGACCTCGCAACCCACGCCTCCTCAGTCGATGCGGACCGCTTCACCTCGCGTCGAGAAAAAGTCGTAGAAGGACACGACTGCCAAAGCGGCCGTATTCAAAACATTTTCCAGACTACACCCGGTAAAAGTTGAAGCGATGAATCCAGACCAAAGGAAAAGCCTGGACAGGAAAACCCCCGTAGATACGGGGGTTTGAGCCTTGTGTCAATCTATGTTCTTAAGTGTCAAACTTTATTGTTTTGTGTCAATCCTTATTGTTCAAAACCAGAATGGGCCCCAGGCGCGTGCGGTATTACTCCACCGTTACCGACTTCGCCAAGTTACGCGGCTGGTCGACGTCAGTACCCTTGAGCACAGCCACGTAGTACGACAGAAGTTGCAGCGGGATGGTGTAAAGGATCGGCGACAGGGTGTCGTGGATGTGCGGCATGTTGATGACGTGGGTGCCTTCGCCATTGCTCATGCCGGCCTTTTCGTCGGCGAACACGATCAGTTGGCCGCCTCGGGCACGTACTTCCTGCAGGTTGGACTTGAGCTTTTCCAACAGTTCATTGTTCGGCGCCACGGTGACCACTGGCATGTCGTCATCCACCAGGGCCAGCGGGCCGTGTTTGAGTTCGCCGGCTGGGTAGGCTTCGGCGTGGATGTACGAGATTTCCTTGAGTTTGAGCGAGCCTTCCATTGCTACTGGGTACTGCGCGCCACGGCCGAGGAACAGGGTGTGGTTCTTGTCGGCGAACAGTTCGGCGACTTTCTCCACGGTGCTGTCCATGGCCAGGGCTTCGCCCAAACGGGTTGGTAGGCGACGCAGTTCTTCGACCAGGGTGGCTTCCACGCCAGCGGCGAGAGTGCCACGCACTTGGCCCAGGGACAGGGTCAGCAGCAACAGGCCGACCAGTTGGGTGGTGAATGCCTTGGTGGAGGCCACGCCGATTTCGCGACCGGCCTGGGTGAGTAAGGTCAGGTCCGACTCACGAACCAGGGAACTGATACTGACGTTGCAGATCGCGAGGCTGGCCAGGAAGCCCAGCTCCTTGGCGTTGCGCAGGGCGGCCAGGGTGTCGGCGGTTTCGCCGGACTGGGAGATGGTCACGAACAACGTATCGGGCTGTACCACCACCTTGCGGTAGCGGAACTCGCTGGCCACTTCGACCTGGCACGGGATGCCGGCCAGTTCCTCCAACCAGTAACGCGCGACCATGCCAGCGTGGTAGCTGGTGCCGCAGGCAACGATCTGCACGTTGCGGACCTTGGCGAACAGCTCGGCGGCCTGTGGACCGAAGGCGTTAACCAAGACCTGGTTCTGGCTCAAGCGACCTTCCAGGGTGCGTTGCACCACGGATGGTTGCTCATGGATTTCCTTGAGCATGAAGTGGCGAAACTCGCCCTTGTCGGCGGCTTCGGCGCCATCACGGTATTGCACCGCCTCGCGCTCGACAGAGTTGCCGTTGACGTCCCAGATCGCCACGCTTTCGCGACGGATGTCGGCAATATCGCCTTCTTCCAGATACATGAAGCGGTCAGTCACCTGACGCAGGGCCAGTTGGTCGGAAGCCAGAAAGTTTTCACCCAGGCCCAGGCCAATCACCAACGGGCTGCCACTGCGGGCGGCCACGACGCGGTCGGGCTGGCTGGCGCTGATCACCGCCAGGCCGTAAGCGCCGTGCAGTTCCTTGACGGTGGCCTTGAGGGCGGTGGTCAGGTCGCCGAGATCTTTGAGCTTATGGTTGAGCAGGTGGGCGATCACTTCGGTGTCGGTGTCCGAGGTGAACACATAACCCAGACCCTTGAGTTGCTCGCGCAACACTTCGTGGTTTTCGATGATGCCGTTGTGCACCACCGCCAAATCACCGGAAAAATGCGGGTGGGCATTGCGCTCGCACGGTGCACCGTGGGTAGCCCAGCGGGTATGGGCGATGCCCAGGCGGCCGACCAGCGGCTCGCCGGCCAGGGCCTGCTCCAATTCGCTGACCTTGCCCGGGCGACGCGTGCGCTCAAGCTTGCCGGCGTTGGTAAAAACCGCCACACCGGCGCTGTCATAGCCGCGGTATTCCAGGCGCTTGAGGCCTTCGATCAGGATGGGCGTTACGTTACGTTCAGCGACTGCGCCAACAATGCCACACATGGTATTTCTCCTAGATGATTGCCGCGCATATCAGCGTAATGCCGCGGGCTTGGATCTGGTCGCGGGCCTCAAGCGGCAGGCGATCATCGGTAATAAGGGTATGGACGCTGCTCCAGGGCAGTTCCAGGTTGGGAATTTTGCGGCCGATCTTGTCGGACTCGACCATCACCACCACTTCACGGGCGACCTCGGCCATTACGCGGCTCAGGCCCAGCAATTCGTTGAAGGTGGTGGTACCGCGCTGTAAATCGATGCCGTCGGCGCCGATGAACAGTTGATCAAAGTCGTAGGAACGCAACACCTGCTCGGCGACCTGGCCTTGAAACGAGTCCGAATGCGGGTCCCAGGTACCGCCGGTCATCAACAGCACTGGCTCGTGTTCCAATTCGCTCAGAGCGCTGGCCACATGCAGGGAGTTGGTCATCACCACCAGGCCAGGCTGGTGGCCCAGCTCGGGGATCATGGCCGCTGTGGTGCTGCCGCTGTCGATGATGATTCGCGCATGCTCGCGCAAGCGCTTGACCGCAGCACGGGCGATGGCGCGTTTGTACGCGGAAATGGGTTGGGCAGGATCACCGACCAATTCCTGAGGCATGGTGATTGCGCCACCGTAGCGCCGCAGTAACAGGCCATTGCTTTCCAACGCGGCCAGATCCTTGCGAATGGTAACTTCCGAGGTTTCGAAACGCTTGGCCAATTCATCCACACTGACTTCGCCTTGCTCGTTGAGCAAGGTGAGGATGTTGTGGCGCCGTTGGGGGGTATTACGTTTCGACATGGTAGTGATAAGTTTCGTTTCGAAAGATAACGAAGGCAATCAAAACCTATTGGGATGGTATCGTCAAGCGTCGGGAACAGATTTTTTAAACGACACATATGAAAATGTGGGAGGGGGCTTGCCCCCGATAGCGCTGGGTCAGTCAGCTCATCTGCCACTGACGCACCGCCATCGGGGGCAAGCCCCCTCCCCCTTTGAAGCTAGCTGCTTATGTAACTGTGGATAACTCAGGTCTTCTTGATCTTGACCGGCCGCTTCCAGCCGTCGATGTTGCGCTGGCGAGCGCGGGCGACGCCCAGCTGCAAGTTATCCACATTCTGATTGATGGTGGAACCGGCGGCGGTAGTCGCGCCATCGCCCACTTTGACCGGCGCGACCAACGAATTGTTGGAGCCGATAAATACGTCTTCGCCCAATACGGTCTGGTGTTTATTGGCGCCATCGTAATTGCAGGTGATGGTGCCAGCGCCGATATTGGTGCGCGCACCGATGACCGCGTCCCCAAGGTAAGTCAGGTGACCGGCCTTGGCGCCTTCCCCCAGATGGGCATTTTTCAGTTCAACGAAGTTACCCACATGGGCCTTGGCTTCCAGCACGCTGCCAGGGCGCAGCCGCGCAAACGGGCCGGCATCGCTGCCCTCGCCCATTACGGCACCGTCGATATGGCTGTTGGCCTTGATCACTACGCCTTTGCGCAGGGTGCTGTCCTTGATCACACAGTTGGGGCCAATCACTACGTCGTCTTCGATAATTACGCGGCCTTCGAGGATCACGTTGATATCGATCAGCACGTCGCGGCCGACGGTCACCTCACCACGGATGTCGAAACGTGCCGGATCACGCAGGGTAACGCCCTGGGCCATCAGGCGACGACCTTCGCGCAGTTGGTAGTGACGCTCCAGCTCGGCCAGTTGCTTGCGGTCGTTGGCGCCCTGCACTTCCATCGGGTCGTGGGGCTGCTCGGTGGCCACCAGCAGACCATCGCTCACCGCCATTTCGATGACGTCGGTGAGGTAGTACTCGCCCTGGGCATTGTTGTTGGACAGGCGGCCCATCCAATCCGCGAGGTTCTTGGCAGGCACAGCCAGAATCCCGGTGTTGCCTTCGGTGATGGCGCGTTGGGCTTGGGTGGCGTCTTTGTGCTCAACAATAGCCGCGACCTTGCCGTCGGCGTTGCGCACGATGCGGCCGTAACCGGTGGGGTCATCCAGTTCCACGGTGAGCAGGCCCATTTGGCCTGGAACTACGTGCTGGAGCAGACGTTGCAACGTGTCGACTTCAATAAGCGGCACGTCGCCATAAAGGATCAACACAGTATCTGCGCTGATAAAGGGTACCGCCTGCGCAGTGGCGTGCCCGGTGCCCAATTGCTTGTCTTGGAGGACGAAGTTGAGATCGTCCGCCGCCAGGCGTTCGCGCACCACATCGGCACCATGGCCAATAACGACGTGGATACGCTGGGGCTGCAGTTGCCGGGCGCTGTGGATAACGTGACCCAGCATTGAATGACCGGCGACCGGGTGCAGCACCTTAGGCAGGGCCGAACGCATACGGGTGCCCTGGCCTGCGGCGAGAATGACGATTTCAAGAGACATGAATGGCTACCAATCCTGGGCGGTCCGACTTCAGACCAAAGAAGTGTTTTGCAAAAAAAGAAAAAGGGTAGCCGAGGCTACCCTTTTTAATCAATCGCGCGTGAAGCATGACGGCGTGGCCGCTTACTTCTTGCGGATCTGCTGGAGCGTGCGCAGCTGAGCTGCAGCCTCGGCCAGACGTACAGCTGCAGCGCTGTAGTCGAAGTCCGCACCCTTTTCGTTCAGGGCCTTCTCGGCAGCCTTGACGGCTTCCTGAGCGGAGGCTTCATCCAGGTCACTCGCACGTTGCACGGTGTCGGCAAGTACCTTGACCATGTTCGGCTGAACCTCGAGGAAACCGCCGGAGATGTAAAACACCTCCTTTTCCCCGCCTTGCTTGGTCAGAGTGATCGGACCTGGCTTCAAGCTGGTGATCAATGGCGCGTGGCCCATGGCAATACCCAGGTCACCGAGTTCGCCGTGTGCAATCACCATTTCTACCAGACCGGAGAAGATTTCCCCTTCCGCGCTGACGATATCGCAATGGACTGTCATAGCCATCTGATTGCCTCAACCTGATGAGCGCCCGTTTCCGGGCGCCTGGATTACAGTTTCTTGGCTTTCTCGATCGCTTCTTCGATGCCGCCGACCATGTAGAACGCTTGTTCTGGCAGGTGGTCGTAGTCACCGTTGAGGATGCCTTTGAAGCCAGCAATGGTGTCTTTCAGGGAAACGTATTTACCCGAAGCACCGGTGAAGACTTCAGCCACGAAGAACGGCTGCGACAAGAAGCGCTGGATCTTACGAGCACGGTTTACCAACTGCTTGTCGGCTTCCGACAGCTCGTCCATACCCAGGATCGCAATGATGTCCTTCAGTTCTTTGTAACGCTGCAGCACGTACTGAACGCCGCGAGCGGTGTCGTAGTGCTCCTGGCCGATCACGTTCGGGTCCAGCTGGCGCGAAGTCGAGTCCAGTGGATCGACCGCTGGGTAGATACCCAGGGAAGCGATGTCACGGGACAGTACAACGGTGGCGTCCAAGTGGGCGAAGGTGGTCGCTGGGGACGGGTCGGTCAAGTCATCCGCAGGTACGTATACCGCTTGGATCGAGGTGATCGAACCTTCCTTGGTCGAAGTGATACGTTCTTGCAGAACGCCCATCTCTTCAGCCAGGGTCGGCTGGTAACCTACTGCAGAAGGCATACGGCCCAGCAGTGCGGATACTTCAGTACCGGCCAGGGTGTAACGGTAGATGTTGTCGACGAACAGCAGAACGTCGTTACCTTCGTCACGGAACTTCTCGGCCATGGTCAGGCCAGTCAGTGCTACGCGCAGACGGTTTCCCGGCGGCTCGTTCATCTGACCGTAAACCAGTGCCACTTTGTCCAGAACGTTGGAGTCCTTCATCTCGTGGTAGAAGTCGTTACCCTCACGAGTACGCTCACCCACACCGGCGAACACGGAATAACCGCTGTGCTCGATGGCGATGTTACGGATCAGTTCCATCATGTTTACGGTCTTGCCTACACCGGCACCACCGAACAGACCGACTTTACCGCCTTTGGCGAACGGGCAAACCAGGTCGATAACCTTGATGCCGGTTTCCAGCAGGTCGTTGCCGCCCGCCTGTTCTGCGAACGACGGCGCGGCGCGGTGGATACCCCAACGTTCGTCGGTGGCAATCGGGCCAGCTTCGTCGATCGGGTTGCCCAGTACGTCCATGATCCGGCCCAGGGTCGCTTTACCGACTGGTACGGAGATGGCTGCGCCAGAGTCGATAACGTCCAGACCGCGCTTCAAGCCTTCGGTGGAACCCATCGCAATGGTACGAACTACGCCGTCGCCCAGCTGCTGCTGAACTTCCAGGGTAGTGTCCGCGCCTTGTACTTTCAGCGCGTTGTAGATGCTCGGTACGCTGTCGCGTGGAAATTCCACGTCGATAACGGCGCCGATGATTTGAACGATACGTCCGCTACTCATAGCTGGATCCTCTGAATATTTGAACCGTTAAACCGCGGCAGCGCCGCCGACGATTTCCGAGATCTCTTGGGTGATCGCAGCCTGACGCGCCTTGTTGTAGATCAGCTGCAAATCGCTGATCAGATCACCGGCGTTATCGGTAGCGTTTTTCATCGCGATCATCCGCGCCGCTTGTTCAGCTGCGTTGTTCTCGACCACCGCCTGGTACACCTGCGACTCCACGTAGCGCACCATCAAGCCGTCAAGCAGCTCTTTGGCGTCTGGTTCGTAGAGGTAGTCCCAGTGGTGCTTGAGTTCCTGATCCGGGGTCGCCACCAGTGGAATCAATTGCTCCACGGTCGGCTGCTGGGTCATGGTGTTGATGAATTTGTTGGATACCACGGACAGGCGGTCAATCCGGCCTTCCAGGTACGCATCCAGCATCACCTTCACACTGCCGATCAAATCATTGATCGACGGCTCTTCACCCAGGTGGCTGATAGCTGCAACGACGTTACCGCCGAAGTTACGGAAAAAGGCCGCACCCTTGCTACCAACAACACACAGATCGATCTCGACGCCTTTTTCGCGGTTTACCGCCATGTCCTTGACCAGGGCCTTGAACAGGTTGGTATTCAAACCACCGCACAAACCACGGTCACTGCTCACTACGACATAACCAACGCGCTTAACTTCGCGGTCGATCATGAACGGGTGGCGGTATTCCGGGTTGGCGTTGGCCAGATGCCCAATTACCTGGCGGATACGCTCCGCATAAGGACGGCTAGCAGCCATGCGCATTTGTGCCTTGCGCATTTTGCTGACCGCCACTTTTTCCATGGCGCTGGTAATTTTTTGCGTGCTTTTGATGCTCGCAATCTTACTGCGAATCTCTTTTGCGCCTGCCATGTAACACCTATCAGGTTAGCAAGCGGGAGCCTTGCGGCTCCCGCTGCGGCTTACCAGGTTTGGGTGGCCTTGAACTTCTCGATACCGGCTTTCATGCCAGCGTCGATATCGTCATTGAAGTCACCCTTCACGTTGATCTTCGCCATCAAATCGGCGTGATCGCGGTTGAAGTAAGCAATCAGCGCTTGTTCAAAGCTGCCGACCTTGGCGATTTCAACGTCGGTCAGGAACCCACGCTCAGCGGCATACAGCGACAACGCCATGTCAGCGATCGACATTGGGGCGTATTGCTTCTGCTTCATCAGCTCGGTAACGCGCTGACCATGCTCAAGTTGCTTACGGGTCGCTTCGTCCAGGTCAGAAGCGAACTGGGCGAATGCCGCCAGTTCACGGTACTGAGCCAGAGCGGTACGGATACCACCGGAGAGCTTCTTGATGATCTTGGTCTGAGCGGCACCACCCACACGGGATACCGAAACACCGGCGTTCACTGCAGGGCGGATGCCCGAGTTGAACATGGCCGATTCCAGGAAGATCTGACCGTCGGTGATGGAAATCACGTTGGTCGGAACGAACGCGGAAACGTCGCCAGCCTGGGTTTCGATGATCGGCAGTGCGGTCAGGGAACCGGTTTTGCCGGTCACTGCGCCGTTGGTGAACTTCTCTACGTACTCTTCCGAAACGCGGGATGCGCGCTCCAGCAGACGGGAGTGGAGGTAGAACACGTCGCCTGGGTAAGCTTCACGGCCTGGTGGACGGCGCAGCAGCAGGGAAATCTGGCGGTAAGCCACTGCTTGCTTGGACAGATCGTCATAAACGATCAGCGCGTCTTCACCGCGGTCGCGGAAGAATTCACCCATGGTGCAACCGGAGTACGGTGCCAGGAATTGCAGCGCAGGAGATTCCGAAGCACTGGCAGCCACGATGATCGTGTTGGCCAGGGCGCCGTTTTCTTCCAGCTTGCGAACCACGTTGGCGATGGTCGATTGCTTCTGACCGATGGCTACGTAGACGCAGAAAATGCCGCTGTTCTTCTGGTTGATGATCGCGTCGATCGCCAGAGCGGTTTTACCGATCTGACGGTCACCGATGATCAGCTCACGCTGGCCACGGCCGACAGGGATCATGGCATCGACAGCCTTGTAGCCAGTCTGTACAGGCTGGTCTACCGACTTACGCCAGATCACGCCTGGAGCAACTTTCTCGACCGCGTCGGTCTCGGTGTTGCCCAGTGGACCTTTGCCGTCAACAGGGTTACCCAGTGCGTCGACTACGCGACCCAGCAGTTCCTTACCAACCGGAACTTCCAGGATGCGGCCAGTGCACTTGGCGCTCATGCCTTCAGCCAGACTGGTGTATGCGCCCAGTACAACGGCACCTACGGAGTCTTGCTCCAGGTTGAGGGCCATACCGTAGACGCCGCCCGGAAACTCGATCATCTCGCCGTACATAACGTCGGCCAGACCGTGAATCCGCACGATGCCGTCAGATACGCTGACGACAGTGCCTTCGTTACGGGCTTGGGAGGTCACATCGAGCTTGTCGATGCGGCCCTTGATAATTTCACTTATTTCGGAAGGATTGAGTTGCTGCATTGCTCTGCTGCCCCTTCAAACTCAAGATTTCAATGCTTCGGCAAGTTTCGCGATTTTGCCGCGAATCGAGCCATCGATAACCAGGTCGCCGGCACGGATAACAACACCACCAATCAGGGATGCGTCCTCCGAAGCTTGCAGGCGCACTTCCCGATTGAGTCGTGCACTGAGAACCTTGGCGAGTTTGTCTTGCTGTTCTTGGTTCAATGCGAAAGCACTGGTCACTTCAACGTCTACCGATTTCTCTGCTTCAGCCTTGTACAGGTCGAACAGCGCGGCGATCTCCGGCAACAGCGGGAGACGGTCGTTTTCGGCAATGACGTGAATGAAGTTCTGCACCTTCACATCAAACTTGTCGCCGCACACTTCAATAAAAGTGGCGGCCTTGTCTGCGCTCGTCAGGCGCGGGGCCTTGAGCACGCGCTGCATGGTGTCGTCTTGCGACACTGCTGCAGCCAGGCCGAGCATGGCTGACCAAGAGGCCAGCTGCTGGTGGGCCTGGGCGTGCTCGAAGGCTGCCTTAGCGTAAGGTCGGGCCAACGTGGTCAGTTCTGCCATGATCGCCCTCGCTTAAATTTCAGCAGCCAGTTTGTTAACCAGCTCCGCGTGCGCGTTTTGATCGATTGTGGCACCGAGGATCTTCTCAGCACCGCCGACCGCCAGAGCACCCAGTTGGGCACGCAGCGCGTCTTTGACGCCGTTCAGTTCCTGTTCGATCTCGGCATGAGCCGAAGCCTTCACACGGTCAGCTTCGACGCGGGCTTTTTCAACAGCCTCTTCGACGATCTGGTTACCGCGTTTCTTGGCTTGCTCAATGATCTCAGCTGCCTGTGCTTTAGCTTCGCGCAGTTGATGACCCACTTTCTCTTGGGCCAACTCCAGGTCGCGAGCTGCACGGCTGGCAGCGTCCAAGCCGTCCGCGATCTTCTTCTGACGTTCGTGCAAAGCCGCGATGACCGGAGGCCACACGAACTTCATGCAAAACACTACAAAAATGAAGAACGCAACGGATTGGCCAATCAGGGTTGCATTAATGTTCACGCCAACACCTCGCTCATTCGTTGTCCATCACCCCAATCACTCGAAATCGAGTGATTAGCCAGCGAGTTGACCAACGAAGGGGTTCGCGAAGGTGAAGAACAGTGCGATACCAACGCCGATCATGGTCACGGCGTCGAGCAGGCCGGCGACGATGAACATTTTAACTTGCAGCATTGGGACCATTTCTGGCTGACGCGCTGCGCCTTCCAGGAACTTGCCGCCCAGCAGGCCGAAACCAATGGCAGTACCCAGAGCGCCCAGGCCGATCAACAGTGCAACAGCGATAGCGGTTAGACCAACTACAGTTTCCATCTTTCCTCCCGACTTTTACGTCGTATGGTTTAGGTTTTTTAGATTTTAAAGCGGTAAAACAAATCGTTTCATTAGCCCTGGTGGGCCACCTTCCCGTTTCACCGGGAAGGACATCAGACTGGTCGAGACCTGCCTTAATGGTTCTCTTCGTGCGCCATCGACAGGTAGACGATGGTCAGCATCATGAAGATGAAGGCCTGCAGGGTAATGATCAGGATGTGGAATACAGCCCACGCCCACTGCAGAACAACGCCCAGGCCGCTAAGCCAGAGCAGACCGCTGCCGAACATCACAGCAATCAGAATGAACACCAGTTCGCCGGCATACATGTTGCCGAACAGTCGCAGTGCCAGGGAAATCGGCTTGGCGACCAGGGTGACGAACTCCAGCAGGAAGTTCACCGGAATCAGCAGGGCCTGAACGAAAATGTTCTTGCTGCCGAACGGGTGCAGGGTCAGCTCGCCGATGAAGCCGCCGATGCCCTTGACTTTGATGCTGTAGAAAATGATCAACGCGAACACCGACAGGGCCATGCCCAGGGTGGCGTTAGGGTCCGTGGTGGAAACGGCACGGAATGGAATGTGGTGATCGCCGGAGATCAGGATCGCCAATTGAGGAATCCAGTCGACCGGAATCAGGTCGACGGCGTTCATCAGGAACACCCAGACGAAGATGGTCAGTGCCAGCGGTGCGATCACCGGGCTACGGCCATGGAAGCTGTCTTTCACGCTGCCATCGACGAATTCGACCAATACCTCAACGAAGTTCTGCAGGGCACCCGGCTGACCGGAAGTCGCCTTTTTCGCCGCCATGCGGAAAATCAGGACGAAGATCAGACCCAGTGCGACCGACCAGCCCAGAGTATCCAGGTGGAAAGCCCAAAAGCCCATTTCTTTGGCTTCTGCTGCGGTGTGGGCGAAGCCCCAGCCGCCGTTGGGAAGCTGACCGAAGGTCAGGTTCTGCAAGTGGTGCTGGATATAGCCCGAAGCGGTTGTTTCTGCCATGGTTGCCTCAAACGCCCTAAGGTTTCGAAAGTCTTGTTTTCATTAGCAGGGGAGCGAACCAGCTGACCAGTTGGGTCAACACGAAGACACCGAATACAGCCAGCGGCGCCAATGGCTTCACACCTGCAAAGGTCAGTGCAAACAGCACTGCCGTCAAAATCAGTTTCCCCGCCTCGCCGGCATAAAAAGACCGGACGATGGCCTGGGCTGCTCGGGCGCCGGAAAACCGAAAGGCCCTGTGAGCAAAATACATATTGGGCAGCAAGGCTATCAGGCCTCCGCAGAGTCCTGAATATCCGGCTACGACTCCATGCCAATACCAAAGCGCCAATGCGGCGATCAGCAGGATGACAAATTGAGCCAATAAAACCGGGAAAACGGCCAAGCGATGGAACGGCAACGTGTTTGGCGTGCGGGTTTCCATCACTCTTGCTCCTCAATGGTCGGCTGCCGGAAATCAATAACTTGGCATAATTTGTGCCGACAAAATGCGCGCAGAGTATAGGGGCGGTTCAGCCCCTATTCAACTGTCGGGTAGTGATTTCCGATCACGCGCTACATAAGCAAATGTTTCAGCGGATGTGGGCAAGGACGCCCTGAAGCTCATCGAGGGAGTTATATCCGATGACCAATTGGCCTTTGCCCTTCTTGCCATGGCGAATTTGCACCGCAGAGCCCAGGCGCTCGGCCAGGCGCTGCTCGAGACGAGCGATATCCGGATCAGGTTTGGCCGTTTCGACCGGTGCAGGTTTACCACTGAGCCACTGCCGAACCAATGCCTCGGTCTGACGAACAGTGAGCCCTCGTGCGACAACGTGTCGCGCCCCTTCAACCTGTTGATTTTCCGGCAAACCGAGCAATGCACGGGCATGGCCCATTTCCAGGTCACCGTGGGACAACATGGTCTTGATGACTTCCGGCAGCGCGATCAGACGTAGCAGGTTGGACACAGTTACGCGGGATTTACCTACCGCCTCGGCCACCTGTTGCTGGGTCAGCTGGAATTCCTGCTGCAAACGCTGCAACGCAATCGCTTCTTCGATGGGGTTGAGGTCTTCACGCTGGATGTTCTCGATCAAGGCCATGGCGATCGCGGTTTCGTCCGGCACATCGCGGACCATCGCCGGGATCGTCTCTTTGCCGGCCTGCTGGCTGGCGCGCCAGCGGCGCTCGCCGGCGATGATCTCAAATCGGCCCCCGCCGATCGGGCGAACCACGATCGGTTGCATCACACCCTGGGCCTTGACCGAATTGGCCAGTTCTTCCAGCGCCTGAGGATCCATGTCCCGGCGCGGCTGGTATTTACCGCGCTGGATCAGGTCCAGGGGCAGGTGCTGCAACTCGCGCTCGTCAGCCTGCACCGCTTGTTCTTCAAGGGATGTAACGGTCGGACCACTCAACAGTGCATCCAGTCCACGTCCGAGACCTCGTTTCTTGACGGCCATGGGGATTCCTTAAGTTGGCTGGGCGGCAGCGGTGCGTGAGTTGCGGCGTTGGCGACGGACCATCTCGCCGGCCAGTGCCAGGTAGGCAATGGCGCCACGGGACGATTTGTCGTAAGCCAGGGCAGGCATGCCGTAGCTCGGGGCTTCGGCCAAACGGATGTTGCGCGGGATCACCGTATCGTAGAGCTGGTCGCCGAAGTGTTCCTTGAGCTGCGCCGACACATCGTTCATCAGGCTCAGGCGCGGATCGAACATAGTCCGCAAAAGACCTTCGATCTGTAGGTTCGGGTTGAGCAACTCGGCAATCCGCTTGATGTTATCCACAAGATCACTCAAGCCTTCGAGCGCGTAGTACTCGCACTGCATGGGGATGATCACCCCATCGGCAGCGACCAGCGCGTTGAGCGTGAGCATCGACAATGAGGGTGGGCAGTCGATCAAAATGTAATCGTAATTCTCGCGGATCGGTGCCAAGGCGCTGCGCAGACGGCTTTCTTTCATCTGCATTTCCAGCAGCACCACTTCGGCCGCAGTCAGATCGCGGTTGGCCGGCAGTAGCTGATAACCGCCGTGTTCGGAATAGTGCATGGCCTGAGCCAGGTCGCACTCGCCGATCAGCAAGTCATAGACTGAGTTTTCCAGGCCGTGTTTATCCACACCGCTACCCATGGTGGCGTTGCCCTGTGGATCAAGATCGATCAACAGCACCCGGCGCTTGGTGGCCACCAGGGATGCTGCGAGGTTGATGCAGGTGGTGGTTTTGCCCACGCCACCTTTTTGGTTCGCTATCGCGAATACCTTAGCCATTCTTGCTTGTGTTCCCAATCATGCCGTGCGGCGCAGTATCAGCAGATGGCGTTGGCCTTGGCAACCGGGTACGGCCAAGGCGTGTTCGCTATCAAGGTGGAAGTCCGTCGGCAATGCTAACAGCTCATCGCTTGGATGGACGCCCTTCATTGCCAGCCAACGGGTGTCTTGGTCGCCCAGGTGGCGGGTCCAGTTGCTGAAGTTTTCCATGCTACTGAACGCCCGGGAAACAATTCCGTTGAAGGGCTGTTCAGGCTTAAAGGCTTCGACGCGGCTGTGGATAACCTGCAGGTTATCCAATTTGAGTTCGAGTTTGACCTGAGTCAGGAAGCGCGTCTTCTTGCCGTTACTGTCCAGGCAAGTAACTTGAGACTCAGGAAACAGAATGGCCAGAGGAATGCCCGGCATGCCTCCGCCACTGCCCACGTCCAGCCAGCGACCATTTTCGATAAAGGGCATCACGCTCAAGCTGTCGAGCAAATGACGCGACACCATCTCGTCGGGATCGCGCACGGCCGTCAGGTTGTAAGCCTTGTTCCACTTGATCAGCAGGGCCAGATAGCCCAGCAGCAAGTCATGCTGGGCCGGGGTAAGGTCGACGCCCAACTGGCGCGCACCTGTGGATAACTCTTCGGCGTGTTGCGAGGTGACCAACGAACTCAAGCGCTTTGCTCCAACTGACGGCCCGCGCCGCGTTTTTTCAAATGAATCATCAACAGCGAGATCGCTGCCGGGGTAACGCCAGGGATCCGCGAAGCCTGGCCCAGGGTTTCAGGACGAGTTATCCCCAGCTTGCTTTGGATCTCCTTCGAGAGCCCGGAAATGCTGGTGTAGTCGATATCCACAGGTAGCTTGGTGTCTTCACTGGCGCGCAAGCGGGCAATTTCATCCTGCTGGCGGTCAATGTAACCGGCGTACTTGGTTTTGATTTCAACCTGTTCGGCGACCTGTGGGTCTTCTGCGCCCTGCCCCGTCACTTCGACCAAGCCAGCGTAGTCGATTTCCGGACGGGACAGCAGGTTCAGAAGGTTGTACTCGTGGGTCAGTGGCGTGCCGAACTTTTCGGCAATCGCGTCACCCTGCTCGGTGCCCGGGCGAACCCAAGTACTTTTCAGGCGTTGCTCTTCCAGCGCGATGCTCTCGCGTTTTTTGCAGAAAGCAGCCCAACGCACATCGTCGACCAGGCCCAGTTCGCGGCCTTTTTCGGTCAGGCGCAGATCGGCATTGTCTTCACGCAGGATCAAACGGTATTCCGCCCGCGAGGTAAACATCCGGTACGGTTCCTGGGTGCCCAGGGTAATCAGGTCATCGACCAATACACCGATGTATGCCTCATCGCGACGCGGGCACCAGCTGTCTTTGCCCTGGGCACGCAATGCTGCGTTGGTCCCGGCCAGTAAACCCTGGGCCCCGGCTTCTTCGTAACCGGTGGTGCCGTTGATTTGCCCGGCGAAGAACAAACCGCCGATCACTTTGGTCTCCAGGCTGTATTTCAGATCGCGGGGGTCGAAGTAGTCATATTCGATGGCGTAACCCGGGCGCACGATGTGTGCGTTTTCCATGCCGCGAATCGATTGCACGATCTGGATTTGCACATCGAAGGGCAGCGAAGTGGAAATGCCATTCGGATACAACTCGTGGGTCGTCAGGCCTTCGGGCTCGATGAAGACCTGATGGCTTTCCTTGTCGGCAAAGCGGTGGATCTTGTCTTCGATCGATGGGCAATAGCGCGGGCCGACGCCTTCGATGACCCCGGAATACATCGGCGAGCGGTCGAGGTTCGCCGCGATGATTTCGTGGGTACGGGCGTTGGTGTGGGTGATCCAGCAACTGACCTGTTTAGGGTGTTGCTCTTTGGAGCCCATGAACGACATCACTGGAATCGGCGTATCGCCCGCTTGTTCGGTCATCACCGAAAAGTCCACAGAACGCCCATCGATACGCGGCGGCGTCCCGGTTTTCAAACGACCGACACGTAGCGGCAATTCACGTAGGCGTTTTGCCAGGGCAATCGACGGCGGGTCGCCGGCGCGACCGCCGGAATAATTCTGCATACCGATGTGGATAAGTCCGCCCAGGAACGTACCTGTGGTCAACACCACGGATTCAGCAAAGAAACGCAGGCCCATTTGGGTGACGACACCGCGCACCTGGTCTTGCTCAACGATCAGGTCATCGGCTGCCTGTTGAAATATCCACAGGTTCGGCTGGTTTTCCAAGGTTTCGCGCACCGCCGCCTTGTACAGGATGCGGTCGGCTTGTGCCCGAGTCGCTCGCACAGCAGGGCCTTTGCGGCTATTGAGCACGCGAAATTGAATACCGCCCTTGTCGGTGGCCATGGCCATCGCGCCGCCGAGGGCGTCGATTTCTTTGACCAGATGGCTTTTACCAATGCCACCGATGGCAGGGTTGCAACTCATCGCACCGAGGGTTTCCACGTTGTGCGTCAACAGCAGGGTTTTAACACCCATGCGCGCTGAGGCCAGTGCTGCCTCGGTACCGGCATGACCGCCGCCGATGACGATCACTTCAAAACGGGAAGGGAAATCCACCACGCACCTCGTGCCTGCTTATGTAGGTAATCAGGAATTGTTTGTTGAAAGGGTTTTGGAGCTTTGGCGGCAAGTATAGGGACTTAGCCCTTCCTAAAGAACCCTTTGCACAAAATTTAACCAGCTGTGGATGAATCACAGACAATAGAAATTAAAAGAGAGAAATTTATTAAATCTTTGTTTTTATGTTTATTTCTACTGAGCAAGCTTTCTGTGGATAGATTGCTACAAGCCTTTATATTCGATGTGTACAGAGGTTCAAAAGTCTGTGGTCATGTGCCGATAAGCCCGTTGGATAACTGCGTTAAGCCTGTGGATTAAAGTGCTGGTTATCCACAGACGAGTTTATCCTTGGTTTTTAAGCCCTGTTATCAACTGGGTACAGTGCCGCTTACCCACAGGGCTTAATCCAAAGATTCTCGCCATTCACCCTGGATTTCGCCCATGGCGTAGCCACACCTATCTTCCGATTGGAGCCGATGACCTCATTGGGAGACCTATTGTGGGAAAACCACAGCGCAGTTAATAATAGCGATTATCATTAACCTACCTACGCGCCCTATGCCTCTTCCTTCTCACACGGCAGCCGTCCAGCACATCTACGAGCAACACCACACGTGGCTGCGCGGATGGCTCAAAGGCAAACTAAATAACGCCTGTGATGCGGCCGATGTGGCCCACGATACGTTCGTGCGCATCTTGGGTGGACGACACGCCTCCCAGATTCTGGAACCGCGTGATTATCTGGCAACCATCGCCAGGGGCCTGGTGATTGATCGTTATCGCCGAAGTGCCGTCGAACAGGCCTATAAGGAGGCCCTGGCTGATCGTCCTGAGATCACCGTCGTTAGTGAGGAGGACAAAGCGCTCATAATCGAGACATTAGTCGCTGTGGATAAAGCCCTGCACGCGCTTGGCGGGCGTGCACGAACAATCTTCATGCTGTCCCAGATCGATGGGCTGACTTATCAACAGATCGCCGATCAACTGCAGGTTTCGCTCACAACGGTGAAAAAACACATGATCCGAGCGTTTACCGAGTGTTCATTGATCATGGCCAGTTCCTGATGGCCGCCCCCGATCGCGACACCTTTGAAGCCGCCGCCACTTGGTATGTGCAATTTCAGTCTCAAGCTCCCACACCCGCCGAACACCATGCCTGGCAGCAATGGTTGAGCCGCGACCCTTCCCATCTGGCCGCTTGGAACCAGCTCGAACAACTGCAACGTAGTCTGGGCGGGTTACCTCAGGACGTCACTCGGCGTGCGCTGTCGACGACTCAACAACGCCGGCAAGTACTTAAATGGATGCTGGTGCTTGGCGGTGGGGGTTATCTCGGTTGGAATCTTCAGCAACACAGTGGCGTGGGAACGTTGTTGGCCGACTACCGCACGCCGATTGGCAAACATCAACGTATCCAGTTGGCCGACGGCACCCGAATCGAACTCAACACTCGCTCAGCAATCGATGTGATATTCGACGAACGGCAGCGGCTCATTCGTCTGCGCGAGGGTGAGGTACTTATCCACACCGGCAGGTTGGCGGCGCAGCTACCCTTCTATGTTGAAACTCGCCAAGGTCGGGTTCAGGCATTGGGCACCCGCTTTACCGTACGTCAGTTGGCCGATTCCACTCGCGTTGGAGTGTTGGAGGATCGCGTACAGGTGTCACCCGTAGACAATCCCTCCTCTGGTCAACTCCTTAAGGCGGGGCAGAGCGCCGACTTTGATCGGCTTAATGTCGGCCCGATCCATCCCTTCACCGCAACTCAGGCCGCCTGGGTCGACGGCCAATTAATCGTGCTGGATGCGCGGCTTGGCGATGTAATCGACGAGTTGTCACGCTATCGGTCCGGTGTCCTGCAATGCGATGCCATCTCTGCCCGTCTGCGCGTATCCGGGACGTTCCGTCTGGACGCCACCGATGCAGTACTGACCAACCTGCAAGCCACCTTGCCTATCCAGGTGAAATATTTCACCCGCTATTGGGTTTCGATAACGCCAATCGGTTGATCAAAAATAATTCACCAGGAGGGTTACCTTTTTTTCACTTGGCGCGGCCCTAAAGGTAATTACGACAATACCTTCAGGGTTTATCCGCCAATGCGCCTCCCCATCCAGCTACGCCAGCGACTTTCCTGCCATGGCATGACCTATGGTCTGCTGATTGCCACTGCCACCGCAGCCAGTACCCTGTTTGCCACCGGCGTCTTGGCCGCCAGTATGGTGCAGCATTACGCCGTTGCGGCCGGTCCGCTGGACAGGGCATTAAGCCAATTTGCGGCCAGCGCGAATGTGATCTTGTCTTTTTCGCCGGAGCAGACCGCACGGCTGACGACACCTGGGCTCGAGGGCGACTACTCGATTGATCAGGGGTTCGCTTTGCTGCTGCAAAGCACTGGGTTGTCGGCGGTCGCCCAAGCTCCTGGCAGCTACGTATTGCAGGTCGCTCCCGCAGACCAACTCACGCTTGCGCCGACGACGGTGAGTACTTATCAACAGGATGGGTTCAACCGGGATATCGCTGGGGATGTGGGCTACAAGGCGCAGAACAGTCGGATCGGTACCAAAACCAGTACGCCCTTGTCGGAAACACCGCGTTCAGTCTCGGTTGTCACCGGTCAGCGCATCAAGGATCAGAAGGCGCAAAGCCTGACGGAAGTGTTGGGGTACGTGCCGGGCATCTTCGCGCCACCCTTTGCCGCCGGCGACAGTCTGGCAGGCGACCTGTTTTTCATCCGCGGTTTCAACGCCACTGACTACGGCTACGGTCTGCTGCGAGATGGCCTACGCGTGCAAGGCAATCGATACGACACCACCAGCGAGCCTTACGGCCTAGAGCGCGTTGAAGTTTTCCGCGGTCCCTCCTCCCTGCTCTATGGCGAAAACGCGCCGGGCGGCCTGGTGAATCTGGTGAGCAAACATCCGACGGCCACGCCCCAAGGTGAGGTGCAACTGGGGTATGGCTCCAATAATCGCCGCCAGTTGGGTGTGGATATCTCGGGCCCGCTCAACGGTAATGACAACGTCCTCGGCAGGCTGGTGATGCTGGGGCGAAAATCCGATACGCAAACCGACCATGTACCGGATGACCGGCTCTATCTTGCGCCGTCCTTGACGCTCAACTTCGACGATTACAACACCCTGACCCTGCTGGCCAATTACCAGAAGGATCACACCAACCTGGAACTCGGCCTTCCGGCTGCGGGAACTCTGCTTACCAACCCTAACGGCAAGTTATCCAAACACACGATGCTGGGTAACCCGGACTGGAACACCTTCGAACGTGAAGCCTGGAGCACTGGCTACGAATTCAGTCACAGCTTTAACGACGACTGGCAGTTCAGGCAGAACTCCCGTTACATGCAGTCGCGCATCAACCGCCATGAAACCTGGCCCAGCGCCCTGAACAATCGCGGCTTTGGCACGCAACTGAACATGACCGCCTACGATCGCTATAACAAATCAATGGTTTACTCCCTGGATAACCAACTGGAGGGCAAATTCCGACTCGGCGATTTGGAAAATACCGTGCTGTTGGGCGCCAGCTACGACCGTACCTCGTTCAACCAAGATTGGGACGCAGGGTTTGCGGGGACCATTAATGTGTATAACCCCGTGTACCTGCGCGATCCACTAACCCCCATCGCGGTACAAAACACCCTGCTTGAGCAACAAATGAAAGGGGTTTATGCACAGGTACAGAGCAAATACGAGCACTGGTTGTTCTTACTCGGCGGTCGTCAGGACTGGGTGGACAGCGAATTCCGCGACAAGGTGAACAAGGCCAGCAACACCCAGGCGGAAGACCGCAAATTCACCTATCAGGGCGGAGTCATGTACCAGTTCGACAACGGCCTGACGCCGTATGTCAGCTATTCCACCGCGTTCGTCCCTGTACAGCAGATCTCCAACGCTGGCTCACCGTTGAAACCGATCACCAGCAGCCAATACGAAGTGGGCGTTAAATACGAACCGCTCGGCTGGGACACGGCGATGACGCTGTCGGTGTATGACCTACGTAAACAGGACGACACCTACCTCGACGCCACCACCAACAGCTATCGGCAGGTAGGTGAAAGTCGCGCCAAAGGTGTGGAAGTGGAGGTCAACAGTAACCTCACGCAGAATCTCAATGTGACGGCAGCCTATACCTGCACCGATGCGCGTATTACCAAGGATTCGGCCACGTCTTTGGTCGAAGGGCATCAGATGACGGGCGTCCCGCGCAACCAGGCTTCCGTGTGGAGCAAGTATCGCTTCCTCGACGGTCAGCTTAAGGGGCTCTCCCTAGCTGGGGGTGTTCGCTATTTCGACAGTACTTTTTCCTACACCGCGCCGACGTTGTACGGCAAATTGGACGCAGGAAGCGTCACATTGGTGGATGCCGCGGTTGGTTACCAGATTGATAAACACTGGTCTGTGGATCTGAATGCGAAAAACCTGTTCGACAAGGAATATGTGTCCGGTTGCAACGATGCGGGGCGTTGCTACTGGGGTGACAGCCGTACCTTGCTCGGTACGGTGTCTTACAACTGGTGACCAGGTCGTGGATAACCGGTTATTTGCCGATGCAGAAGCTGGAGAAGATCCGCCCAAGTAAATCATCGGAGCTGAAGGCGCCGGTGATTTCCCCCAAAAGCTGCTGAGCCTGTCTCAAGTCTTCGGCCAGCAGCTCCCCTGCTCCTGCCAAGGTCAATTGTGCGCGTCCGTGCTCCAGGGCCGCGCTGGCCTGACGCAGCGCTTCAAGGTGCCGACGGCGAGCGCTGAAGCTGCTTTCCGAGGTCTGTTCGTAGCCCATGCAGGCTTTGAGGTGATCGCGCAGCAGCTCCAAGCCTTCCCCTGCCGATTTGGCGCTCAGACTGAGGGTGACATGGCCATCTTCGCTGGTTTGCAGAGCGATCGCTTCTCCCGTCAAGTCGGCTTTGTTACGGATCAACGTGACCTTGGCCGGATCCGGCCGCTGCTCCAGAAACTCCGGCCATAGGGCAAAAGGATCCACAGCCTCCGGTGCCGTGGCGTCCACGACCAAAAGTACGCGATCAGCTTCACCGATGGCCTTGAGTGCTCGCTCAACGCCAATTTTTTCGACCTGGTCATCGGTATCACGCAAACCAGCCGTATCGACGACGTGCAACGGCATGCCATCGATGTGGATATGTTCGCGCAGGATATCTCGGGTCGTGCCGGCGATCTCAGTCACGATGGCCGCTTCCCGACCTGCCAACGCGTTGAGCAGGCTGGATTTACCGGCGTTGGGACGACCGGCGATCACCACCGTCATGCCGTCACGTAGCAATGCCCCCTGACCCGCCTCACGCAGAACTGTGGATAACTCGTCGCGGACTTTGTCCAGCATCGCCAACACGTGGCCATCGGCAAGAAAATCGATTTCTTCCTCCGGGAAATCAATCGCCGCCTCAACGTAGATACGCAGACCGATCAACTGTTCCGTGAGGTTATGCACACGCAAAGAAAATGCGCCTTGAAGCGAGCGCAGCGCATTGCGCGCCGCCTGTGCAGAACTGGCCTCAATCAAATCCGCGATAGCTTCGGCCTGGGCCAGGTCCAACTTGTCATTCAAGAACGCTCGCTCGCTGAATTCCCCTGGCCGAGCCAGACGGCAACCCAATTGCAGACAGCGCTGCAGCAGCATATCCAACACAACCGGGCCGCCGTGTCCCTGCAGTTCCAGAACGTCTTCACCGGTGAATGAATTTGGGCCAGGAAAATACAGCGCCAGTCCTTCGTCCAACACCTCGTTCTCGGCATCCAGGAACGGGCCGTAATGCGCGTATCGGGGCTTCAGGTCTCGCCCGCTGATGGCCTTGGCGGCTACGCCAGCAAGCGGCCCGGAAATACGAACGATACCGACACCACCACGACCTTGAGCGGTAGCGACAGCAGCGATGGTTTCACGAGGAGCGCTCATCAACAGGTTCCAGAACAAATGTGACGGAAAGCAAAACGCCCCACTAGGGGGCGTCTTGAGTGGTTATCCACAGAGTAATTACGCCGCGGCTTTTTGGGTAGCCGCTTCGATTTTACGTGTGATGTACCACTGTTGAGTAATCGACAACACGTTGTTGACCACCCAGTACAGCACCAGACCCGCCGGGAACCACAGGAAGAAGAAGGTGAAGATGATCGGCATCATTTTCATCACCTTGGCCTGCATCGGATCCGGAGGCGTTGGGTTCAGACGCTGCTGGATAAACATGGTCGCGCCCATGATGATCGGCAGGATAAAGAACGGGTCTTTGATCGACAGGTCAGTTATCCACAGCATGAACGGCGCCTGACGCATTTCCACGCTTTCCAGGAGTACCCAGTACAGCGATAGGAATACCGGCATCTGTACGAGAATCGGCAAGCATCCACCCAGCGGGTTGATCTTTTCTTTCTTGTACAGCTCCATCATGGCCTGCGACATTTTCTGCCGGTCATCACCATGTTGCTCTTTCAATGCAGCCAGCTTCGGCGCCACGGCACGCATGCGCGCCATCGACTTGTAGCTGGCGGCCGACAGAGGGAAGAAGATGCCCTTGATCAGCATGGTCAGGAAGATGATCGACCAGCCCCAGTTACCGACGATGCTGTGGATATGTTGCAACAACCAGAAAATCGGTTGGGCAATGAACCACAGAATGCCGTAGTCCACAGTCAATTCCAGGCCTGGGGACAACTCTTTGAGCACAGCCTGGCTTTTCGGGCCGGCATACAGAGTCGCGCTGGTTTCGCCAGTGGCACCTGGCGCGACGGTCAACGACGGGCCGGTGTAGCCAATGATGTAGTTACCCTTGGAGTCCTTGCGTGCCAGAACCACGTTATTCTGGCCTGGCTGTGGAATCCACGCGGTCACGAAATAGTGCTGCAACCAGGCAACCCAACCGCCGTTCACGTTGTAGGTGATGGCTGGCTTGGTTTTGTCTTCGCTCACCTTGTCCATGTCTTTCATGGACACTTTTTTGTACGGTTCCGAACTTGTCCACAGGGCGGCGCCCAGGTAAGTCGCGGTGCCCGTTGCTGTACTGGACGAAGGATCGGAGCTGGCGTCGCGCTTGAGTTGCGCGAACATGGCGCCGTTCCAAGGCTGAGCGCTTTGGTTGTCGATCAGGTAGGTGACAACGATGTCGTACAGACCACGCTTGAGCGTGAACCGCTTGATGTAGTTGACGCCATCCTTGCTGAACTTCAGGTCTACGACCAATTGGTCCTGACCGTCAGCCAGTTGATAACTTTTCTTCTCCGAAGAGAAAACCGGACGACCGGCTTGGCTTGCATCGGGACCGTTGGTACCGATCAGACCGCTTTGAGCCTGGTAAATACGCTCGCCACCGTTATCGAACAGCTGGAAAGGGATTTCCGGATGGTCTTGGCGGCGTGGATACAGCGGCAGGGTCAGCTTGGCTACGTCACCACCTTGTGGGTCGACTGCCAGGTCCAACACATCCGTTTTGATCTGGATGAGGTCGGTGCTTGCTGCAACTGGAACTTCGGCGGGCGCTTTGGCTTCGCCTGCTGCGCGTGGAATGTCATCACTGGCGGCAGCGTTAGTGCCACTTGCCGTGTCGGGAAGTCCCGCAGGTGCAGTGTTGACGGCAACATTCTGAGTCGGCAGGGCAGCTTGGCCATAGTCTTGGTTCCACTTAAGAACCATAACGTAGGACACGATTGCCAGGGCGACGATCAGGATCGTGCGTTTAATATCCATGATTACTCGGCCATCGAAGAAGAACGGGAGGTGGGGACAGGTGGAACCGGGTCATAACCACCGGGATTCCACGGATGACAGCGACCTAAACGACGAAAGGTCAGCCAGCCACCGCGCAGAAGACCATGATTTTCTATGGCCTCTAACGCGTAGCAGGAACAACTGGGGTAGAAACGACAGTGATTGGCCATCAGAGGACTAATGGCGTAGCGGTAAAACTGGATCGGAACGAGGGCCAGTTTACGCATCGTTGCTGTCTACCCCTACAGTTTCGGGGCTGGCTGGAGGTGCTGGCTTGTGGGTACGCGCCAAACGTTTCCAGAGCTTGCCGAAATGCTGAATCAATTCGGGGTTTTCTACATCCCCCAAGCCTTTACGCGCGACGATAACAATATCCCAACCAACCAGGGTGTCCTGGTGGAGGCGAAACGATTCGCGCATCAGACGCTTGAGGCGATTGCGCTCAACGGAGAGCTTTACGCTCTTTTTGCCGATCACCAACCCGAGACGGGGGTGATCCAGATCGTTGTTACGCGCAAGGAGCAGGAGATTTTTCCCCGGAACCTTGCCGGTGGGGGAGTCAAAGACTGCCTTGAAATGCCGGGGAGTTAGCAGACGCTTTTCCCGACTGAAGTCCTGACTCACCACCAGTGCCGGATTATCAAACTGCCAGACGCGCACGACCTTTGGCGCGGCGACGCGACAGGACGGCACGACCGTTCTTGGTAGCCATGCGGGCACGGAAGCCGTGGGTACGGGCGCGTTTGATGGTGCTGGGTTGGAAAGTACGTTTCATGGCGTTGTTACCTGGTTCGTCACAACGGGCCGGAATGGCCCCCGTTTTAAGAGACCGGCGATTCTAGAGAAAGCAAGCCTCTAGGTCAATTTCCAACCAGCTATTCCTTTAATTAGATCTGAATACGGTAGCGTCGCTGTTTTCACCGTTCAGACACTCATCAGCACGAACCTAGATATAGAAATAAAGAAGGAAGTTATTTAAAGCCTTTCTGTAAAGCTTATAAAAGCTATGCAGTCCATCCTCTGTGGATAACTGCCTCAAGCCCTTATTCCACTTGATGTACAGAGAATGACAACACAGGGGAGAAACGGTGTTCTGCCTGTGCTGCGCTATCGGATAAGCTGTGGGTGGAATGGCATGTTATCCACAGGTCAGTTACCCACAGACTTTCGGACCTACTTGTGCAACGAGCTCAGGTACGCTTATCCACAGAGCTTATGCACAGACCATCGGTCGGCTTTTTCAAGGTTAAGGCATTGATTTTGGCTGGGGTGTCAGCAAGCTACATGTGGATAAGTGGACAGCTGATCGCTACAATGGCGGCTGTTTTTGCCTCACCGGCTTTCAACTTAGGGGATATCCGTGTCAGTGGAACTTTGGCAGCAGTGCGTGGAGCTTTTGCGCGATGAGCTGCCTGCCCAGCAATTCAACACCTGGATCCGTCCGCTACAGGTCGAAGCCGAAGGCGACGAGTTGCGTGTCTACGCGCCCAATCGGTTTGTGCTCGACTGGGTCAACGAGAAGTACCTGAGCCGTGTTCTCGAATTGCTCGACGAACATGGCAATGGTCTCGCACCAGTGCTCTCCTTATTAATAGGCAGCAAACGTAGCTCCGCGCCTCGCGCTGCACCTAATGCACCGCTGGCGGCTGCGGCGTCTCAAGCTCAGGCGGCGACCGCACCGGCTGCCCCGGCGCCTTCCGCTGCGCCGACGCCCTCCAAATCTTCAACGCAAAAAAATGCGCCGGAGCATGAAGAGCCGTCCCGCGATAGCTTCGACCCGATGGCAGGAGCCAGTTCCCAGCAGGCCCCTGTTCGTGCCGAGCAGCGCACTGTGCAGGTCGAAGGTGCGCTCAAGCACACCAGTTACCTGAACCGCACATTCACCTTTGAAAACTTCGTCGAAGGTAAATCCAACCAGCTTGCGCGCGCCGCTGCCTGGCAGGTCGCCGACAACCCCAAGCATGGTTACAACCCGCTCTTCCTTTATGGTGGCGTTGGCTTGGGTAAGACCCACTTGATGCACGCTGTGGGTAACCATCTATTAAAGAAGAATCCGAATGCCAAGGTCGTATACCTGCACTCGGAGCGCTTCGTGGCTGATATGGTCAAGGCCTTGCAGCTCAACGCTATCAACGAATTCAAGCGTTTCTATCGCTCTGTTGATGCCTTGCTGATCGATGACATTCAATTCTTCGCCCGCAAGGAACGTTCCCAGGAAGAGTTTTTCCACACGTTCAACGCTCTGCTCGAAGGCGGCCAGCAGGTTATTCTGACCAGCGACCGTTATCCGAAGGAAATCGAAGGTCTGGAAGAACGCTTGAAGTCCCGCTTCGGCTGGGGCTTGACGGTTGCTGTAGAGCCGCCCGAGCTTGAAACCCGCGTCGCGATCCTGATGAAAAAGGCCGACCAGGCCAAGGTCGAGCTTCCCCACGATGCGGCGTTCTTTATCGCCCAACGCATCCGCTCCAACGTGCGGGAGCTGGAAGGTGCACTCAAACGGGTAATTGCCCACTCGCATTTTATGGGCCGCGATATCACGATTGAGCTGATTCGCGAATCTCTGAAAGACCTGCTGGCTCTGCAAGACAAGCTGGTGAGTGTGGATAACATCCAGCGCACTGTGGCCGAGTACTACAAGATCAAGATTTCCGACCTGCTGTCCAAGCGTCGTTCGCGCTCGGTAGCGCGTCCGCGTCAGGTGGCCATGGCCCTTTCCAAGGAATTGACCAACCATAGCCTGCCGGAAATCGGTGATGTATTTGGTGGTCGCGACCACACCACGGTCTTGCACGCGTGCCGCAAGATCAACGAACTTAAGGAATCCGACGCGGATATTCGCGAGGACTACAAGAACCTGCTGCGTACACTGACTACGTGATGACACCAGCGCAGCTTATTAAGGCAAGGGACTAGACCATGCATTTCACCATTCAACGCGAAGCCCTGTTGAAACCCCTGCAACTGGTCGCAGGCGTCGTCGAGCGCCGTCAGACCTTGCCGGTACTCTCTAACGTATTGCTGGTGGTCGAAGGCCAGCAATTGTCCTTGACCGGTACCGACCTGGAAGTCGAGTTGGTGGGCCGTGTGCAGTTGGAAGAGCCTGCTGAACCGGGCGAGATCACCGTACCGGCGCGCAAGTTGATGGATATCTGCAAAAGCCTGCCGAACGATGCGCTGATCGACATCAAGGTTGATGAACAGAAGCTGGTGGTAAAAGCTGGCCGTAGCCGTTTCACCCTGTCCACGCTGCCGGCCAATGATTTCCCGACCGTCGAAGAAGGTCCCGGCTCGCTGACGTGCAGCCTGGAACAGAGCAGACTGCGCCGTTTGATCGAACGCACCAGCTTCGCCATGGCCCAGCAGGATGTGCGGTATTACCTAAATGGCATGTTGCTGGAGGTATCCGAAGGCGTCATCCGCGCGGTCGCTACCGACGGTCACCGCTTGGCGATGTGCTCGATGCGCGCCGATATCGGTCAGCCCGATCGTCATCAAGTCATCGTGCCACGCAAAGGTATTCTTGAGCTGGCACGCCTGCTCACTGAGCCGGACGGCAATGTGAGCATCGTTTTGGGCCAGCATCACATCCGCGCCACTACGGGCGAATTCACGTTCACCTCCAAGTTGGTTGATGGCAAGTTCCCGGATTACGAGCGTGTATTGCCTAAAGGTGGCGACAAGCTGGTGATCGGCGATCGCCAGGCGCTGCGCGAAGCGTTCAGTCGTACTGCCATTCTGTCCAACGAAAAGTACCGTGGTATCCGTCTGCAATTGGCCAATGGTCAGCTGAAGATCCAGGCTAACAACCCAGAACAGGAAGAAGCGGAAGAAGAAGTGGGCGTCGACTACAACGGCGGCTCGCTGGAAATCGGCTTCAACGTGAGCTACCTCTTGGACGTGCTGGGTGTGATGACCACCGAACAGATTCGCCTGATTCTGTCGGACTCCAACAGCAGCGCGCTGGTGCAGGAATCCGATAACGACGACTCGGCTTACGTTGTCATGCCGATGCGCCTGTAACCATGCTCAGCAGAAGCTAGATGTCCCTCAGTCGCGTCTCGGTCACCGCGGTGCGCAATCTGCACCCGGTGACCTTCTCCCCCTCCCCCCGCATCAATATCCTCCACGGCGCCAATGGCAGTGGCAAAACCAGTGTGCTGGAAGCCATTCATTTGTTGGGGCTCGCGCGTTCTTTTCGCAGTGCTCGTCTTTTACCGGTTATTCAATACGAACAGTTGGCTTGCACCGTGTTTGGCCAGGTCGAACTGGCTGAGGGTGGGCACAGCAGTTTGGGAATATCCCGTGATCGCGGGGGAGAGTTTCAGATCCGTATAGATGGGCAAAATGCTCGTAGCGCGGCTCAGTTGGCCGAAATTCTGCCGCTGCAGCTGATCAATCCGGATAGCTTCCGGCTACTGGAAGGTGCGCCAAAAATACGCAGGCAATTCCTCGATTGGGGAGTGTTCCACGTGGAACCGCGATTTATGGCCACATGGCAGCGCCTGCAGAAGGCCCTGCGGCAGCGGAACTCGTGGCTGCGGCATGGTACACTTGACGCCGCTTCGCAAGCGGCCTGGGACCGTGAACTGTGCCTGGCCAGCGACGAAATAGATGAATACCGCCGTGCCTACATCAAAGCCTTGAAACCAGTCTTTGAACAGACCTTGAGAGAGTTACTGGATCTCGAAGGGCTGACGCTGAGCTACTACCGTGGTTGGGACAAAGAGCGTGAACTCAGTGCAGTTCTCGCCACGTCCTTGCAGCGGGATCAGCAGATTGGTCACACCCAGGCCGGCCCTCAACGGGCTGATTTGCGTCTTAGATTAGGCGCTCATAATGCCGCGGACATCTTGTCCCGCGGTCAGCAAAAGTTGGTGGTGTGCGCTTTGCGTATCGCCCAGGGCCACTTGGTGAGCCAGGCCCGGCGCGGTCAGTGTATTTATCTGGTGGATGACCTGCCGTCCGAACTTGACGAGCAACATCGCCGCTCGTTATGCCGCTTGTTGGAAGACTTACGCTGCCAAGTGTTTATCACTTGTGTAGACCACGAATTATTGAGGGAAGGCTGGCAGACGGAAACGCCAGTCGCTTTGTTCCACGTGGAACAAGGCCGTATCACCCAGACCCACGACCATCGGGAGTGAAGGCATGAGCGAAGAAAACACGTACGACTCGACCAGCATTAAAGTGCTGAAAGGTTTGGATGCCGTACGCAAACGTCCCGGTATGTACATTGGCGACACTGATGACGGTAGCGGTCTGCACCACATGGTGTTCGAGGTGGTCGACAACTCCATCGACGAAGCTCTGGCCGGTCACTGCGACGACATCAGCATCATCATCCATCCGGATGAGTCCATCACCGTGCGCGACAACGGTCGTGGCATCCCGGTAGATGTGCATAAAGAAGAAGGCGTATCTGCGGCAGAGGTCATCATGACCGTGCTCCACGCCGGCGGCAAATTCGACGACAACTCCTATAAAGTATCCGGCGGATTGCACGGCGTAGGTGTTTCGGTAGTGAACGCTTTGTCTGAAGAGCTGATCCTGACCGTACGTCGTAGCGGCAAGATCTGGGAGCAGACCTATGTGCACGGTGTGCCTCAAGCGCCTATGGCCATTGTGGGAGACAGCGAAACCACGGGCACCCAAATTCACTTCAAGGCTTCCAGCGAGACCTTCAAGAATATTCATTTCAGCTGGGACATTCTGGCCAAACGCATCCGTGAACTGTCTTTCCTTAACTCCGGTGTAGGTATCGTCCTCAAAGACGAGCGCAGCGGTAAGGAAGAACTGTTCAAGTACGAAGGCGGTTTGCGTGCGTTCGTTGAGTACCTGAACACCAACAAGACGCCGGTCAACCAGGTGTTCCACTTCAACATCCAGCGTGAAGACGGCATCGGCGTGGAAATCGCCCTGCAATGGAACGACAGCTTCAACGAGAACCTGTTGTGCTTCACCAACAACATTCCGCAGCGCGACGGGGGTACTCACCTTGTGGGTTTCCGTTCGGCGCTGACGCGTAACCTTAATACCTACATCGAAGCCGAAGGCTTGGCCAAGAAGCATAAAGTCGCCACTACGGGTGACGATGCACGCGAAGGTCTGACGGCGATCATCTCGGTGAAAGTGCCGGACCCTAAGTTCAGCTCCCAGACCAAAGACAAGCTGGTGTCTTCTGAAGTGAAGACCGCTGTGGAACAGGAGATGGGTAAATACTTCTCCGACTTCCTGCTGGAGAACCCGAACGAAGCCAAGCTGGTTGTCGGCAAGATGATCGATGCCGCTCGCGCGCGTGAAGCGGCGCGTAAGGCTCGTGAGATGACCCGTCGTAAAGGCGCGCTGGATATTGCCGGCCTGCCGGGCAAATTGGCGGACTGCCAAGAGAAAGACCCTGCCCTCTCCGAACTGTACCTGGTGGAAGGTGACTCTGCTGGCGGTTCCGCCAAGCAGGGTCGTAACCGCCGTACCCAAGCCATCCTGCCGTTGAAAGGTAAGATCCTCAACGTTGAGAAGGCGCGCTTCGACAAGATGATTTCCTCTCAGGAAGTCGGCACCTTGATCACGGCGTTGGGCTGCGGTATTGGCCGCGAAGAGTACAACATCGACAAATTGCGTTATCACAACATCATCATCATGACCGATGCTGACGTCGACGGTTCGCACATTCGTACCCTTCTGCTGACGTTCTTCTTCCGTCAATTGCCAGAGCTGATCGAGCGTGGCTACATCTACATCGCTCAGCCACCGTTGTACAAAGTGAAAAAAGGCAAGCAAGAGCAATACATCAAAGACGACGACGCCATGGAAGAATACATGACGCAGTCGGCCCTGGAAGATGCCAGCCTGCACTTGAATGACGAAGCGCCAGGCATTTCCGGTGAAGCGTTGGAGCGCCTGGTTAACGACTTCCGAATGGTGATGAAGACCCTCAAGCGCCTGTCGCGCCTGTACCCGCAGGAGTTGACCGAGCACTTCATCTACTTGCCGGCCGTTAGCCTGGAACAGTTGAGCGACCACGCAGCAATGCAAGATTGGCTGGCTCAGTATGAAGTGCGTCTGCGCACCGTTGAGAAATCCGGCCTGGTCTACAAGGCCAGCCTGCGTGAAGACCGTGAGCGTAATGTCTGGCTGCCAGAGGTCGAGCTGATCTCCCACGGCCTGTCGAACTACGTTACTTTCAACCGCGACTTCTTCGGCAGCAATGATTACAAGACCGTGGTGACCCTGGGCGCACAACTAAGCACCCTGCTCGACGACGGTGCTTACATCCAGCGTGGCGAGCGTAAGAAACAGGTTAAGGAATTCAAAGAAGCCCTTGACTGGCTGATGGCCGAAAGCACCAAGCGCCACACCATTCAGCGATACAAAGGTCTGGGCGAAATGAACCCCGATCAATTGTGGGAAACCACCATGGATCCAAGCCAGCGTCGTATGCTGCGCGTGACCATCGAAGACGCGATTGGCGCGGATCAGATCTTCAACACCCTCATGGGTGATGCGGTCGAACCTCGTCGTGACTTCATCGAAAGCAACGCCTTGGCAGTTTCTAACTTGGATTTCTAAGTTCGATTAACGCGCCAAAAACAAGAAAGGCCAACGCTCTGCGTTGGCCTTTTTTATTGTTGGATGACCAGTTTTGCAAATGCTCCACGTGGAACATCGGCCTACTTAACCCGCCGAGCTGGTAGGAACACTTTCCAAGCGATAGCCATATCCATAAATGGTTAACAGCTGCCATCCCCTATCGGCAGTCAGTCCCAGCTTATTACGCAGTCGATAGATATGCGTATCTAGCGGCCGAGACGAGACCATTTCTTCGTGCGTCCAGAATCGCTCATAAAGGTATTCGCGAGACAGCGGACGCGCCAGATTGGCGAACAGGCAGCTGGCCAATCGGTACTCGCGCTCGGTGAGGTTGATCGGTTTTCCTGCGCGGGTGACTGTCAGTTCAGCATCGTCAAAAGTCAGGTCGTTGAAACTTTGCAGTTCATGGGTCGTGGATTTTTGCAGGCCATGGCGGCGAAGAACCGCGCTGACACGCGCCTTCAATTCATTCGGGCGAAACGGTTTGCTGACATAGTCATCGGCACCGCTGTTCAACGCCGTGACAATATCGCTTTCAGCGTCACGGCTGGTCAGCATGATGACCGCAGGGGGCGCATCCATGTGTTCGCGTGTCCAGCGCAGCAGTGCGATACCGGTGATGTCTGGCAACTGCCAGTCGAGTATCAGTAGATCAAAGGTTTCTCGACGTAACTGGCGTAGCAGGTCTTCACCCCGCTCGAAACAATGCAGGGTCCAAGGCTGTTCAGTGGTACCAGGGATTTGTCGCAGTGTCTGTTCCACCCGGCGCAATTCCGCGGGTTCGTCATCCAGTATTGCGACACGCATGGGTGGGTCCTTTCATTGAAGAGTACGGCAGCCGTCAGCCTGATCAAGGCACGTACTGCGCAGATGCCGGCCGTTGAATCTGAAGAATTGTGCTCAGAAACGGCGCTCCCTGGATCTCTCGGTAGGCTGAAGTCCATGAGCGGTTAACATGGAAATCCTCGCTACTCAGGTAGGGAAGATACCGACTCCCGATAGTAAGGAAAAGGATCAGCCGACGCATGAGCTGTCGTAGACTCCTGTCCGAGTTACCGCCAAATAATCCCATCGTGCTCAATTCGCCACGGGCAATGCCTTCATGAACTTCAAGCAGGAAACATCCTCCAGCGGGTCGAAAATGAGCTTCACTGGGGTCAAGGCGTGTGTGCCTATCCAGCCACTGCTTAGATACGGTGACCTATGATGCTTTGGGGCAAGGCTGAAAAACGCCAACCGACCCACGCCCAGCGGTTGTTTCATGGCCTGGTGCGCGAATGGGTGTGGATTGGCTTGCTGCTGCTGCCTATGACGGCCTACCTGTCGGTGAGTTCGGGGTTGGCGCTGAATAACTCCTTCTATGACACTTTTCGCCGCCTCACTCCTCTACCGGTGGATCCGCGCGTATTGCTGGTGACCATCGACGAACCGAGCCTCAAGAAACTGGGGCCGTGGCCATGGTCACGCAGCGTGCACGCCGATTTGATTGACCGCCTCAACGCTGCACAACCGGAAGGAGTTCTGTTGGATGTCATCTTCAGCGAACCTGAAGAACCTGCGAGCGACAAGCGCCTGTCTGACGCCTTATGTAACGCCGGCAATGTAGTGCTGCCGTTGGTTCGCGAAGGCTCTTCTCGCTACAGCCAGGCCGACGCGCAAATGTTGCCCCTGCTTAAATGTGCCAAAGGGCTGGGCCATATCAACGTAGAAGCCGACCCTGATGGCGTGGTGCGCAGTCTGTACCTACGTGAGGGACCTGCCGGTGCCACCGTCCCGCAGTTGGCCTGGTTGGCTTATGAAATGGGCAGGGAGCCGAACCCGATGCCGGGCACCCCGCAGGCGTCGATATCGCAACGTTGGCAGCGCGAGTATGGGGTTCGTGTCCCCGTTATTGCGTCTGATACCCGGTTTCCCAGCGTCTCTTATGTCAGCGTATTGCATGGTGAGGTACCACCTGAAATGCTGCATGGCCGCCTGATTTTGGTGGGGGCGATGGACTCAGGCCTGGGCGATTATTTTTTCAGCCCGCTCTCCTCCGCTGTCGGCGCCACGGCCGGGTTGGACATCCAGGCCAACGTTCTCAATGCCTTGCTCCAGGGACGCAGCATCGTGGATCTGCCAGGATGGCTGGCGGCGCTGCTAGCGACGAGTCTTGTGGCGGTGCTGCTGGGCCTGCTGCTTCATCGTCCCCGCTATGCCCTGTGGATGACCGTGGGCTGCATGCTCACGGCGTTGCTTATCGCTTTGGGGTTACTGCGGTTGGGTCACTGGTGGTCCCCCGCCGCGTGTTTGATCGGTTTGCTGCTCAGCTACCTGATCTGGAATTGGCGTCGCCTGAGTGTGATCCTGGCCTATTTCGGTTGGGAACTGGCGCGTCTGGATAACGAGCCCAAGGTGCTTCCCGAACGTCGCCGCGCACCCGCCAGCCGTGGTGATGTGTTGCAAGCACGCATTTTTGCCTTGGAACAGGCCGTCAGCCGCACGCGGGACACCCGCCGTTTTATGGCTGATGGGTTGGAATGCCTGCCGGTGGCCACGCTGATTACCGACCCCCGCGGCAATATTCTGTTGGCTAACCGCATTGCCCGTGAGGTGTTCGGTAATGACCTGGTCGCCGAAAACCTGCTGGAGCAACTTGCCGATCTGGGCTATCCACCGCTGCACAATGGCGTGCGCCCCGCCCTGTCGGCGTTGGAATTGGTGGAGTTTCGCGACATCCATCAACGCAGTCTGCGCATGGAGCTTGCCCCGTTGCTACCGGCTGAAGGGGACATCGCCCTCGGCTGGCTGCTGAGCCTCACCGACCTGAGCAAAGAGCGCGAGGCCCAGCAGCATCGAGAAACCATGCTGCGGTTCCTGTCCCATGACCTGCGTGCGCCCCACTCGGCCATCCTCGCGTTACTGGATGTGCACAGCGGTGAGTCGCCGGTGTTTGCCCAGGTCGAACAACAAGTTCGACGTGCGCTGAGCCTCACGGAGTCATTTGTGCAGTTGGCGAAAGCTGAGGCCGACGGCTATCAATTCCAGCCGACTTTGTTCGCCATGTTGGTGATGGATGCCTTCGACCAAGTGGCAGTGATCGCCCAGCTCAAAGGCATACACCTGGTTCATGATCTGGATGAGACTGACGAAGGCATGGTGTCAGCCGACCAATCGCTGCTGACGCGTGCGTTGTTTAACGTGCTGGAGAATGCCGTCAAATACTCACCTTCCGGGACTACCGTCAGGTTGAGTCACGCCAGTGAGCAGGGCTGGTTGGAATGCCGGATCAGCGACCAGGGCCCAGGTATAGCACCAGAGGATTTGCCGGAGCTGTTCAGCCAGTACCGGCGCTTTGATTCTGCACAGGGCAGCGAAGGGCTGGGGTTGGGGCTGACGATGGTTAAAGCGGTGGTTGAGCGCCACAGAGGCCGGATCGACTGCGAAAGTACACTGGGCAAAGGCACCGCCTTCAGCCTACGTTTGCCCCTTTTGGATGAATGAGTAACGGCTTTTTCACAGGCACAAAAAAACCGGTCATCAGGACCGGTTTTTTATAGCTGGAAAAACTTATGCACGGTTTTGGTGATTTTATTCTTTTTTTGAATATTCAATAAAATCAGCTAGTTATGTTGAAAAAAGAGCCATTTGCCAACAATCCGTGCACAGGTTATCCACAGAACTTCAAACGACGGGCGTGTCCACCACCACCGGCTCCGGAGGCAGTGAGCCCATGGCCCGTTGCTGCGCTTCATTCCACGCCTGAGCACGGTCGTTCAGCGCTGCAATAGCCCTTGGGCCCTCTCCTTCGGCGTACATCGGTTCGCCAATCACCACAGTGATCGTGCCTTCGCGTTTGGCCCAGCCAGTTTTTGGCCAGAATTTGCCGGCGTTATGGGCAATCGGCAATACCGGCAGATTGGCGTTGACCGCCAAAGCCGTCCCGCCACGGGAGAACTTGCCCACAGTGCCGTAGGGTACTCGTGTGCCTTCGGGGAAGATCAGTACCCACACACCATCTTTGAGTAGCTCATCGCCCTTCTTGGCAACGTGCTTGAGCGCGGCTTTGGGGTTGTCTCGATCAATCGCGATCGGCCGCAACATGGCCATGGCCCAACCGAAGAACGGAACATACAGCAGCTCGCGCTTGAGCACCTGGCTCAGGGGCGAAAAGTATGCCGAGAGAAAGAACGTTTCCCAGGTGCTCTGATGGTTCGACAGAATCACGCAAGGCTGCTGCGGGACGTTTTCCGCGCCCTTGACCTCGAAACGGATATTCAGGAATACCTTGGCCAACCACAAAGCGCAGCGGCACCAGTAGACGTTGATAAAGCGATAGCGCGCCTTGAACGGCAGGAACGGCGCAATAAAAAAGCTCAGGGTGCACCAGAGAAACGAACTGGTGCCCAGCAGCAGGTAAAAGAAAAAGGTTCTGATGGCCTGCAAGATCGACATGGCGGCATTTACCGTTGCGGGACACGGCCCGCCTGTTGAACAGCGCACTCCCGAACAATCCTTGGTCAGGAAGTCGAGGGCGGCTAGTTGTTGATAAGTTCTGCGGCAACTGCCGCCAGATCGTCAAAAATCAAAGTGCCTACCGGCAGGTTTTTCGCCTGGGTCTTTTCGCCTTTCCCGGTCTTTACCAAAACTGGCTGAGAGTCGACGGCCTTGGCCGCCTCCAGGTCACCGAGGCTGTCTCCGACGAACCATATCCCAGCCAATGGCACGTTGTAATGTTCTGCAATGGTTTTCAACATGCCCGGCTTGGGTTTGCGGCAATCGCAGCCCTCGTCCGGTCCATGGGGGCAGTACACCACCAACCCCACCTCACCGCCCTGCTCGGCCACCAACGTGCGCAAGCGCGCGTGCATGGCGTCCAGGGTTGCGAGGTCATAGTAGCCACGGGCAATGCCGGACTGGTTGGTGGCGACGGCCACCGTCCAGCCGGCTTTGCTCAACTGCGCAATGGCCTCGATCGAGCCGGGCAGTGGAATCCACTCCTCCACCGACTTGATGTAAGCGTCGGAGTCGTAATTGATCACCCCGTCCCGATCGAGAATCAGCAGTTTCAGCATGGTCAGCTCAGGGTCGAAATATCGGCGATATTGACGAACAAGCCGCGCAGACGCGCGAGCATGGCGTAGCGGTTTTTCCGTACACCGGCATCTTCGGCATTGATCATCACCGCTTCGAAGAACGCATCCACCGGCTCACGCAAGGTAGCCAGGCGCGCCAGTGCTTCGGCGTAATTGCGTTCTGCAATCAGCGGTTTCACCGCATTCTCGGCCTTGGCGATGGCCGAGTTCAGCGAGAACTCCTTGGCATCGGCAAACAGGCCAGGGTCGACGTCGGCATTGCCCAGGCCTTCGGCCTTGCTCAGCAGGTTCGACACACGCTTGTTCACGGCCGCCAGTGCGTCGGCTTCCGGCAACTTGCGGAACGCCTGCACGGCTTGTACGCGCTGGTCGAAGTCCAGTGCCGAGCCCGGTTGCAGAGCGCGAACCGACAGGTACACCGACACGTCCACGCCCTCGTCTTCGTAACGCGCACGCAGACGGTCGAACACGAATTCCAGCACTTGTTCAGCCAGGCCGGCCTGCTTGACCTTGCCGCCGAACTGGCCGACCGCGAACACCACGGCCTGGGTCAGGTCGAGGTCGAGCTTCTTGTCGATCAGAATGCGCAGCACGCCCAAGGCCGCACGGCGCAGGGCATAGGGGTCTTTGCTACCGGTCGGCAGCATGCCGATACCGAAGATGCCGACCAGGGTGTCCAGCTTATCGGCGATGGCCACGGCCGCGCCGGTCAGGGTGGACGGCAACTCGGCGCCGGCACCGCGCGGCATGTACTGCTCGTTCAGCGCCAAAGCCACGTCGTTCGGCTCGCCGTCGTTGAGGGCGTAGTAGTAACCGGCGACGCCTTGCATCTCGGGGAACTCACCGACCATCTCGGTGGCCAGGTCGCACTTGGACAGCAAGCCCGCACGCGCGGCCCAGGCGGCATCACCGCCAATGCGCGGTGCAATGTAAGCGGCCAGTTTCGAAACCCGGACGGCCTTGTCATAGACACTGCCGAGTTTTTCCTGGAACACCACGTTCTGCAGGCGCAGGTTGAAGTCTTCCAGCTTCTGCTTCTTGTCTTGCTTGAAGAAGAACTCGGCGTCGGTCAGGCGCGGGCGAACGACTTTCTCGTTACCGGCGATGATCTGCTGCGGGTCCTTGCTCTCGATGTTGGCCACGGTGATAAAGCGCGGCAGCAACTTGCCATCCATGTCCAGCAGGCAGAAATACTTCTGGTTGTCCTGCATGGTGGTGATCAGGGCTTCCTGCGGCACGTCGAGGAAGCGCTCTTCGAACGAGCACACCAACGGCACCGGCCATTCAACCAGCGCGGTTACTTCGTCGAGCAGGTTCGGCGGCACGATGGCGGTGCCTTCCTGCAGGCGGGCCAGCTCTTCGGTGCGCTTGCTGATCAGTTCACGACGTTCATTGGCATCGGCCAATACGTAAGCGCCGCGCAGGTCACTGAGGTAATTGGCCGGCGAGGTGATGCGCACGCTTTGCGGATGATGGAAACGGTGACCGCGGGAGTCGCGGCCAGCCTTCTGGGCGAGGATGGTGCAGTCGATGACTTGGTCACCGAGCAGCATCACCAGCCACTGGGTCGGACGCACGAACTCTTCCTTGCGCGCGCCCCAGCGCATGCGCTTGGGAATCGGGAGGTCGTTCAGGGAGTCTTCGACAATGGTCGGCAACAGGCTGGCGGTCGGCTTGCCGGTAATCACCTGGCTAAAGCGCAGTTTCGGACCACTTTGATCGATGTCGCTCAGCTCGACGCCACATTTTTTGGCAAAGCCAAGGGCGGCCTGGGTCGGGTTACCTTCGGCGTCGAACGCGGCCTGGCGCGGCGGGCCGTCGAGGTTTATGCTGCGGTCCGGCTGTTGGGTTTCCAGCGCGGTCAGCAACACCGCCAGGCGGCGCGGCGCGGCGTAGACTTTTTTCGCTTCAAACTTCAAACCTGCGGTCTGCAGGCCTTTTTCGATCCCGGCCAGGAACGCATCGGCCAGGGTATTGAGTGCCTTGGGTGGCAGCTCTTCGGTGCCCAGTTCAACCAGGAAATCTTGAGCACTCATTGTGCAGCCTCCAGCTTAGCCAACACTTCATCACGCAGGTCCGGGGTTGCCATCGGGAAGCCCAGCTTGGCGCGTGCCAGCAGGTAGGCTTGGGCGACGGAACGCGCCAGGGTGCGTACACGCAGGATGTATTGCTGACGCGCGGTCACCGAGATGGCGCGGCGGGCGTCCAGCAGGTTGAAGGTATGGGAAGCCTTCAACACCATTTCATAGCTCGGCAACGGCAGCGGCTGATCCAACTCGATCAGGCGCTTGGCTTCGCTTTCATAGAAATCGAACAGTTCGAACAGCTTGTCGACATTGGCGTGTTCGAAGTTATAGGTCGACTGCTCCACTTCGTTCTGGTGGAACACGTCGCCATAGGTGACTTTGCCGAACGGGCCGTCAGCCCATACCAGGTCGTAGACCGAGTCCACACCTTGCAGGTACATCGCCAGGCGTTCCAGGCCGTAGGTGATTTCGCCGGTCACCGGGTAGCACTCGATGCCGCCGGCCTGCTGGAAGTACGTGAATTGCGTCACTTCCATACCGTTGAGCCAGACTTCCCAGCCCAGACCCCAGGCGCCCAGGGTCGGCGATTCCCAGTTGTCTTCGACGAAACGGATGTCGTGTACCAGAGGGTCCAGGCCCACATGCTTGAGCGAGCCCAGGTACAGTTCCTGGAAATTGTCCGGGTTGGGCTTCAATACCACCTGGAACTGGTAGTAGTGCTGCAGACGGTTCGGGTTTTCGCCGTAGCGGCCGTCAGTCGGGCGGCGACTGGGCTGCACATAAGCGGCGTTCCAGGTTTCCGGGCCGATGGCCCGTAGGAATGTTGCGGTGTGGAAAGTGCCGGCGCCTACTTCCATATCGTAGGGCTGAAGTACCACACAACCTTGCTCGGCCCAGTATTGCTGGAGGGCGAGGATCAAGTCTTGGAAGGTACGCACGGCTGGCGTAGGCTGGCTCACGAAATTCACCTGTTACTTGGGCTGCGATTTAAAGAGCGGGAGTATACCCGATTCGGCCGCGCCACCATCCCCTGGAGCCTTATGCCACGCTGCTTTTGGTGTTCTGAAGATCCGCTGTACATGGCTTATCACGATCAAGAGTGGGGAACGCCGCTGCGCGATGCGCAGGGTTTGTTCGAGTTGTTATTGCTCGAAGGGTTCCAGGCGGGCCTGTCCTGGATCACCGTTTTACGCAAACGCGAGCATTATCGAAAGGTGTTGTTCGGCTTCGACGCCCAGCGCCTGGCGCGCTTGAGCGATGATGAAATCGAAGCGTTGATGCAGGACCCAGGCATCGTGCGCAATCGCTTGAAGCTCAACGCCACCCGCCGCAATGCGGCTGCCTGGCTGGCGCTGGAAGACCCGGTGGGCTTGCTATGGTCTTTCGTCGGTGGCGTGCCCAAGATCAATCACTTCAAGGATCGCAGTGAAGTTCCGGCGATCACGCCAGAGGCCGAGGCGATGAGCAAAGCCTTGAAAAAAGCCGGTTTCACCTTTGTCGGTCCGACCATTTGCTACGCCTTTATGCAGGCCTCGGGCATGGTCATGGATCACACTCAGGATTGCGACCGTTACGCGCAGTTGGTCAACGCCGGTTAGAATGCGCGCTTTGCGCACCGCACACGATCAGGAGTGACCTGTGGAAAAGTTTAAAGGCGCCTTGTTGGTAGGCGCTCTCCGGTTGTTCGCCCTACTGCCCTGGCGCGCTGTCCAGGCCGTCGGTACCGCGATTGGCTGGGTCATGTGGAAAACCCCCAACCGCTCTCGCGACACGGTGCGGATCAACCTCTCCAAATGCTTTCCGGACATGGACCCCGCCGAGCGCGAGCGGCTAGTCGGCCGCAGTCTGATGGACATCGGCAAGTCCCTGACCGAAAGCGCCTGCGCCTGGATCTGGCCGGCCCAGCGCTCCATCGACCTGGTGCGTGAAGTCGAAGGACTGGAAGTCCTGCACGAGGCTCTGGCGTCGGGTAAAGGCGTGGTGGGCATCACCAGTCATCTGGGCAACTGGGAAGTGTTGAACCACTTCTATTGCAGCCAGTGCAAACCGATCATTTTCTACCGCCCGCCCAAGCTCAAGGCGGTGGACGAATTACTGCGCAAACAACGGGTGCAACTGGGCAACCGCGTAGCTGCGTCCACCAAGGAAGGCATCCTGAGTGTGATCAAGGAAGTGCGCAAAGGTGGCCAAGTGGGTATTCCCGCCGACCCGGAACCGGCGGAGTCCGCGGGAATCTTCGTACCGTTCTTCGCCACCCAAGCCCTCACCAGCAAATTCGTGCCCAACATGCTCGCCGGCCACAAGGCTGTGGGCGTGTTCCTGCATGCCCTGCGCTTGCCGGACGGTTCGGGCTACAAAGTGATCCTGGAAGCGGCGCCGGAAGACATGTACAGCACCGACACCGCCACGTCCTGCGCGGCGATGAGCAAGGTGGTGGAACGTTACGTCGGCGCCTACCCGAGCCAGTACATGTGGAGCATGAAGCGCTTCAAGAAACGTCCGCCGGGTGAAGCACGGTGGTACTGACCTACTGCTGACCGAAAAACAACGGCAAACCAAATGTGGGAGGGGGCAAGTCGAATCGTCGCACCGCCCCTCCTACATTTTCGATCTGCTCGGGTTCAGCGGTCGAGTTTCTTCAGGAACACCATCATCTCTTTCTCGGCCTGCTTGTCGCCGTGGGCCTGGGCCGCTTCGACGCCCTTCTCCCACGCCTGTCGTGCTGCGGTGTTATCGCCCAGGCCCAATTGCGCCTTGCCTAACAACTTCCACGCCGCCGAATATTTCGGATCAAAGCCGACGCACCGCTGCAAATGCTCCGCTGCCTTGGCGTTGTCCTTCAAATCCAAATAACCCTTGCCCAGGCCAAAGCGCAGCAGCGAGTTATCCACACCCTTGGCGAGCATTTTCTCCAGGGATTCAAGCATGCCGGCGTACTCCTAAATCAGAAAAAGCTCAGCCCCACGTGGAACAGTTTCTCCACGTCACGGATATGTTTCTTATCCACAAGGAAAAGGATGACGTGGTCACCAGTGGCGATCACCGTGTCGTCGTGGGCAATGATCACCTCTTCATCGCGAATGATCGCGCCAATGGTGGTGCCCGGCGGCAGGCCAATGTCGCGAATGGCCTTGCCGATGACCTTGCTCGACTTCGAATCGCCGTGGGCAATCGCCTCAATCGCTTCCGCCGCGCCCCGGCGCAGGGAGTGCACGCTGACGATATCGCCACGGCGCACATGGGCGAGCAAAGTGCCGATGGTCGCCAGTTGCGGGCTGATGGCGATGTCGATATCGCCACCCTGGATCAGGTCCACATAGGCCGGATTGTTGATGATGGTCATCACCTTTTTTGCCCCCAGGCGCTTGGCCAGCAGGGAGGACATGATGTTTGCCTCGTCATCGTTGGTCAGCGCCAGGAAAATATCGGCGTCGGCGATGTTCTCTTCCACCAGCAGGTCGCGGTCTGAAGCGCTGCCTTGGAGTACGACCGTACTGTCCAAGGTGTCGGATAAATGCCGGCAGCGTGCAGGGCTCATCTCGATGATCTTGACCTGGTAGCGGCTTTCGATGGCCTCTGCCAAACGCTCACCGATTTGCCCGCCGCCGGCGATGACGATGCGCTTGTAGGTTTCGTCCAGTCGGCGCATTTCGCTCATGACTGCGCGAATATTCGCTTTGGCGGCGATGAAAAACACTTCGTCGTCGGCTTCGATCACCGTGTCGCCCTGGGGCAGGATCGGCCGATCACGACGGAAAATCGCCGCCACGCGGGTTTCGACGTTCGGCATATGTTCGCGCAATTGGCGCAACTGCTGGCCCACCAAAGGCCCGCCGTAATAGGCCTTCACCGCTACCAGCTGCGCTTTGCCTTCGGCGAAGTCGATCACCTGCAAGGCGCCGGGGATCTCGATCAGGCGCTTGATGTAGTGGGTAACCACCTGCTCCGGGCTGATCAAGACATCCACCGGGATCGCATCGTTATCGAACAGCCCTGCGCGGGTCAGGTAGGCGGCCTCACGCACCCGGGCGATCTTGGTCGGCGTGTGAAACAACGTGTGGGCGACCTGGCAGGCGACCATGTTGGTTTCGTCGCTATTGGTCACGGCGACCAGCATGTCGGCGTCGTCGGCACCGGCTTGGCGCAGTACGGTAGGAAACGAGGCGCGGCCTTGTACGGTTCGGATATCCAGGCGGTCACCCAAATTCCGCAGACGCTCGGCGTCGGTGTCCACCACGGTGATGTCATTGGCTTCGCTGGCCAAATGTTCAGCCAACGTGCCACCGACCTGCCCTGCGCCTAGGATGATGATTTTCATCCGGTCACTCCCTCAAAGCCTTTAGCCGCGCGCGGCGGCGATCTTGATCAGTTTGGCGTAGTAGAAGCCATCGTGCCCGCCTTCCTGCGCAAGCAGTTGGCGGCCATGGGGCTGTTTGATACCGGCCGCGGTGGCGAGGTCCAGCTCCCGCGCCCCGCTGGTGCGCGCGAGAAAGGCTTCAATGACCTCGGTGTTCTCGGTGGGTAAAGTGGAGCAAGTGGCGTAGAGCAGAATGCCGCCGACTTCCAGGGTTGGCCACAGGGCAGCGAGCAACTCCCCTTGCAGCGCGGCGAGGGCGGCGATGTCATCGGCTTGGCGGGTGAGTTTGATGTCCGGGTGGCGGCGGATCACGCCGGTGGCAGAGCATGGCGCATCGAGCAGAATGCGCTGGAAAGGTTTGCCGTCCCACCAAGTGGCGGTGTCGCGACCGTCGGCGGCAATCAGTTCGGCGCTCAGGCCCAGGCGCGCAAGGTTTTCCCGTACACGCACCAGGCGCTTGGCTTCCAAGTCGACGGCGACTACCTGCGCCAGGTCTTTTTCCACTTCCAGAATGTGACACGTCTTACCGCCCGGCGCGCAGCAGGCATCCAGCACACGTTGGCCTGGCGCCAGATCAAGCAGGTCGGCGGCCAGCTGTGCGGCTTCGTCCTGCACGCTGATCCAACCCTCGGCAAACCCCGGCAGGCTGCGCACATCGGTGGCGGCTTCGAGCACGATGCCGTCGACGCTGTAGGCGCATGGCGTGGCGCTGAGACCGGCATCGCTGAGCAGTTTCAGGTAGGCGTCGCGCTGATGATGGCGGCGATTGACTCGCAGGATCATCGGCGGGTGCGCATTGTTGGCTGCGCAGATCGCTTCCCACTGCTGCGGCCAAAAAGCTTTCAGGGATTTCTGCAACCAACGTGGGTGGGCGGTACGAACCACCGGGTCATGTTCAAGCTCGGCCAGCAGCGCTTCGCTTTCACGCTGGGCGCGGCGCAGCACGGCGTTGAGCAGGGCCTTGGCCCAGGGCTTTTTCAGTTTGTCGGCACAGCCGACGGTTTCTCCGATGGCGGCGTGGGCCGGCACCCGGGTGTAGAGCAGTTGATAGAGGCCCACCAAAAGCAGCGCTTCGACATCCGCATCCGCCGCCTTGAACGGCTTTTGCAACAGCTTGGCTGCCAACGCCGACAAACGTGGTTGCCAGCGGGCTGTGCCGAAGGCCAGGTCCTGAGTGAAACCGCGATCGCGATCTTCAACCTTATCCAACTGTGTGGGCAGCGAACTGTTGAGCGATGCCTTGCCGTTGAGAACGGCGGCGAGTGCCTTGGCGGCGGCCAGACGAGGGTTCATTGGACGGCTGCCCCGAGGACGGTACCCAGGGAAAACTTCTCACGTCGGCTGTTGAACAAATCGCTGAAATTCAGCGCTTTGCCACCGGGCAATTGCAGACGAGTCAGGCATAGCGCCTGTTCGCCGCAGGCCACCAGCAGGCCGTCCTTGCTGGCGCCGATGATCTCACCGGGCGCGCCGGTGCCGTCGGCCAAGGTAGCGGCCAGCACTTTCAGGGCTTCGCCATTGAGGGCGCTGTGGCAGATCGGCCAGGGGTTGAAGGCCCGCACGAGGCGCTCCAGCTCCACGGCCGGGCGGCGCCAGTCGATGCGTGCTTCGTCTTTGTTCAATTTGTGTGCGTAAGTGGCCAGGCTGTCGTCCTGCACTTCGCCTTGCAGGGTACCGGCAGCCAGGCCGGCGATGGCCTGGATCACGGCTGGCGGGCCCAGCTCGGCGAGGCGGTCGTGCAGGCTGCCGCCGGTGTCTTCGGCGGTGATTGGGGTGGTGACTTTCAACAGCATCGGGCCGGTGTCCAGGCCTGCTTCCATGCGCATCACGGTCACGCCGCTTTCGCTGTCGCCGGCCTCGACGGCACGCTGGATCGGCGCCGCACCGCGCCAGCGCGGCAATAGCGAGGCGTGGCTGTTGATGCAGCCCAGGCGTGGGATATCCAAGACGGCCTGAGGCAGGATCAGACCGTAGGCCACCACCACCAGCAGGTCCGGTTGTAACGCGGCCAATTCGGCCTGGGCCTCGGCGTTGCGCAGGGTCGGCGGCTGCAGCACTGGGATGTTGTGTTCCAGCGCCAGTTGCTTGACCGGGCTCGGCATCAGTTTTTGCCCACGCCCGGCCGGGCGATCCGGCTGGGTGTACACCGCGACCACCTCATAGGGGCTGGCGAGCAGCGCCTTGAGGTGTTCGGCGGCAAATTCGGGTGTACCGGCAAAAACAATGCGCAGTGGCTCGGTCATGGGCGTTCTCGGTTAAAAACAGTCACAAAAGAAAAAGGCTTGCCGCAGCAAGCCTTTGGAAGAGGGGCATCAAGCTTGCTGGCGATGCTTTTTTTCCAGCTTCTTCTTGATCCGGTCACGCTTAAGCGTGGACAGGTAATCGACAAACAGTTTGCCGTTGAGGTGGTCGCACTCGTGCTGGATACATACCGCAAGCAGGCCGTCGGCGATCAGTTCATAGGGCTTGCCATCACGGTCCAGAGCCTTAATTTTCACGCGCAACGGGCGCTCGACGTTCTCGTAGAACTCCGGCACCGACAGGCAGCCTTCCTGGTATTCGCCCATCTCGTCGGTCAGCGGTTCGAATTCGGGGTTGATGAACACCCGTGGTTCGCTGCGATCTTCCGACAGGTCCATGACCACGACGCGCTGATGCACGTTGACCTGGGTCGCGGCGAGGCCGATGCCCGGGGCTTCATACATTGTTTCAAACATGTCATCGACCAACTGACGAACCTTGTCGTCCACTACGGCCACCGGTTTGGCGATCGTGCGCAGGCGCGAGTCGGGAAATTCGAGGATGTTCAAAATAGCCATAAGCGTAATTGCTGCACATGTGAGGTAAAGGCAAATCGGCGGTGGGATGGACCCATACGGCCGGTGTGAAACGCTCGAAAGCCGCGAAGGCCAAGGCATTTCACGCGAACGCACATAATAAAGGAGATTGACCCCATGAGGAAATCGCTACTCGTCTTGCTGCTGTGGGCGCCGTTTGCCATGGCGTTCTTGCCGCGGCCAGACCAGCCTCTCGATCCATCGACGCAACAGGCCATCCAACGCTTCCTGCTGCATAACCGCATTCTGGATAAACCCGAGGATCTGGACACAGCGCCTTACATTATCGCGGCCGACAACGGTCGGGTCATGGGCGCCAACGGTGAGCGTGTGCATGCCCGTGGCGTTTTGGATCCCGCCCAGCCCGCCTACGCCGTGGTGCGGCGCGGCAAGCTTTACACGGACCCTGCCACCCATGAATTGCTGGGCGTCAATGCCGACGATATAGGCAATGCTCGCTTTATCCACTCTGGTGATCTGAGCACCCTGGCGCTGCAACGGGTGACCCAAGAGGTACGCCCCGGTGATCGCTTGCTGCGTGCCGAGCCTGCGGTGGACCTGGCAAGGCTCAAAGTGCCGCTGAATGCGGCGTTTATCGAAGGGCGCATCATCGATGTCCCCCGAGGCGTCACCCAGATTGGGGTACTCGACGCCGTCACTCTGGACAAAGGTCGTCGCGATGGCTTGGTCGAAGGCCAGTTGCTGACCGTCATCAAAGCCGGTGCCACCATCAGGGACTCCCTGAATGACTCCCCGGTAACGCTTCCCGATGAGCCCGCCGGCACCCTGCTGGTGTTTCGCACCTATGAAAAGCTCAGCTTTGGCCTGGTGCTCAGCGCTTCACAATCATTGGCGGTGATGGACCGTTTCGAGACTGCCCGTCAAACCCAATAAGTAGCCTGCTAAATAAGTTACCAACAGACTTATCCACAGCTTGTTCCGGTCAAGGATGATCAGATGACTCCAATAAACAGCCACGAAATTTCCCCATCAGAACTGGAGGCCCGCCTACGGTTGCACAGGCTGCCAGAGCTGGGGCCGAAGCGTTTTCGTTTGTTGATTGAGGCGTTCGGTTGCGCCTCCAAAGCCATCAGCGCCCCTGCCAGTGCCTGGCGATCTCTGGGCTTGCCGGCCATCAGCGCCGAGGCACGGCGAAGCCAGGACATCCGCGACGGTGCCAGCGCGGCATTGGCGTGGCTTGAGCATCCGGCCCAGCATTTGTTGATGTGGGATCAGCCTGAATACCCGGCACTGTTGGCTCAGATCGATGATGCACCGCCGTTGTTATTCATTGCCGGCGACCCTGGCATTCTGGAAAAACCGCAGTTGGCGGTGGTCGGCAGTCGTCGCGCATCCCGCCCAGGTATGGACACCGCCGCTGCGTTTTCCCGCAGCCTGGCGGGTGCCGGGTTTGTCATCACCAGTGGCTTGGCGTTGGGTATCGACGGCGCGGCGCATCAGGCTGCGCTGGAGGTGGGCGGTCAGACAATCGGCGTGCTGGGCACGGGAGTGGAAAATTTTTATCCACAACGTCATCGGCGCCTTGCCGCGGCGATGATTGCTCAAGGCAGCGCGGTGGTTTCTGAGTTTCCGCTGGATGCCGCGCCCCAGGCTGCCAACTTTCCACGGCGTAACCGGATCATCAGCGGGCTGTCCCTGGGCGTACTGGTGGTGGAAGCCAGCATGGCCAGCGGTTCGCTGATTACGGCCAAACTGGCGGCCGAGCAGGGCCGTGAGGTGTACGCAATCCCTGGCTCTATCCATCACCCTGGCGCCAAGGGCTGCCATCAGTTGATCCGCGAGGGTGCGGTGCTGGTGGAAACCATCGAGCATATTCTGGAAGGGTTGCGTGGCTGGCAGGCGTTATCACAGCCGGCGCCGATCCCGGTTACTCATCCGCTGGTCGCACTGCTGCACGCTGCTCCCCAGACCAGCGAGGGGTTGGCCATTGCCAGCGGGCGCACATTATCCCAAGTGCTGGCGACGCTCACCGAGCTGGAGCTGGAAGGCCAGGTCATCTGCGAGAGCGGGCGCTGGCTCGCGCGTGGCTAGGTTTTTGTGCTGCTAGGTTTTGCAAAGAAGATGGGTAAACTGCGCACAGCTTTAGTCCGGAGAGTTAAACCATGGTCAACAGGTGGCGTGTGCTGAAAGCCGCACAAGAGGTTCGCGCAGGCGCGGTGATTGCCTATCCGACCGAGGCGGTCTGGGGCCTGGGCTGCGACCCTTGGAACGAAGAGGCGGTGGATCGGCTGCTGGCGATCAAGAATCGTTCGGTGGACAAAGGCCTGATCCTGGTGGCGGACAATATCCGCCAGTTCGATTTTCTGTTCGAAGACTTCCCGCAGGCCTGGATCGAGCGCATGGCCAGTACCTGGCCCGGGCCCAATACCTGGCTGGTGCCGCATCAGAATCTGTTGCCGGAATGGGTCACCGGCGTGCACGACACGGTAGCGTTGCGGGTAAGCGATCATCCGCTGGTACGGGACTTGTGCGCACTGGTGGGGCCGCTGATTTCCACCTCCGCCAACCCCCAGGGCCGCCCGGCGGCACGAACGCGGATCCGCGTGGAGCAGTACTTCCGTGGCCAGCTAGACCTGGTGTTGGGTGGTGCCCTGGGCGGACGCAAGAACCCGAGCCTGATTCGCGACCTGGCGACGGGCAAGGTGGTCCGCCCGTCTTGATCCTCGCACCTACCCTGGGGCGAAGGCGCTGGTTTCGGTTGGCCTGTTAAGCAGGCCAACCAGCCCAGGCACCTCAGCCCGTCAAGGTAACAGGATGGTCGACCCCGTTGTACGCCGTCCCGACAGCTCGGTCTGCGCCTTGGCCGCCTCGGCCAGCGCATATCGCTGGTTGATATCGATGCGTACCTTGCCGCTTTGGATCATCGAGAACAGATCGTCAGCCATTGCCTGCAAGTTTTGTGGATTGTTGGCGTAGGTCGCCAGGGTTGGCCGGGTGACATACAGCGAACCTTTCGCCGCCAGAATCCCCAGGTTTACCCCATCCACCGCGCCCGATGCGTTGCCGAAGCTCACCACCAGCCCGCGTGGTGCGGCGCTGTCCAGCGAGGTCAGCCAGGTGTCCTTGCCGACGCCGTCATACACCACCGGGACTTTTTTGCCGTCGGTCAATTCCAGCACTCGCTGTGCGACATCTTCCTTGCTGTAGTCGATGGTTTCCCACGCGCCGAGGGATTTGGCCAATGCGGCTTTCTCCGGCGAACTTACCGTACCGATCAACTTAACGCCCAGGGCCTTGGCCCATTGGCAGGCCAGCGAGCCCACGCCACCGGCGGCGGCATGGAACAGGATGGTTTCACCACCCTTCAATTCATAGGTCTGGCGCAGCAGGTACTGCACCGTCAGACCCTTGAGCATGGCCCCGGCGGCTTGTTCGAAGCTGATGTCGTCGGGCAAGTGCACCAAGTTGGCGGCAGGCAGCACATGCAACTGGCTATAGGCGCCCAACGGGCCGCTGCCGTAGGCGACGCGATCGCCGACCTTGAATTGCGTGACCTCGCTGCCCACTGCATCCACCACGCCGGCCCCTTCCGCGCCCAGCCCCGATGGCAGGGATGGCGGTGCGTAGAGGCCGCTGCGGAAATAGGTGTCGATGAAGTTCAGGCCTATCGCCTCATTACGTACGCGAACCTGCTGTGGGCCCGGTTCCGCCGGCGTGTAGTCCACATATTCAAGTACTTCGGGGCCGCCATGGGCACTGAACTGGATACGCTTGGCCATCTGCACTTCTCCTTGGGTCGTTTTCACGAAGGCCCCTATCGGACTCCTATGCTTGATCTTCGTCAACTGCGGCGCACCTAAGTGCAGTGCTCATTAAGCGCGGTGGTATCCTGTGCGCCCATTTGCCGCCGACGCCTGATGGCCTCGCGTAGCTTTGCCCGATTCAAGGTGATGCCATGACTACCCGCACCGAGGCTGTAAAGGCCTACCTGCTTGACCTGCAAGACCGCATTTGCAGCGCCCTGGAAACCTTCGAGACGGACACTCGCTTTATCGAAGACGCCTGGACCCGGCCTGCCGGCGGCGGCGGTCGCACCCGTGTGATCGCGAACGGGACGGTGATCGAAAAAGGCGGCGTTAACTTTTCCCACGTGTTCGGCAGCGGCCTCCCACCGTCCGCCAGCGCCCATCGCCCAGAGTTGGCCGGTCGCGGGTTTGAAGCGCTGGGCGTGTCACTGGTGATTCACCCGCACAACCCCTATGTGCCGACGTCCCACGCCAACGTGCGTTTTTTCATCGCCGAAAAAGAAGGCGAAGAAGCGGTGTGGTGGTTTGGCGGCGGCTTCGACCTCACCCCTTACTACGCCAACGAAGAAGACTGCATCCACTGGCACCGTGTGGCCGAGCAGGCGTGTGCGCCGTTCGGCCCCGACGTCTACGCGCGTTACAAAGCCTGGTGCGACACCTACTTCCACATCAAGCACCGCAACGAACCGCGTGGCATCGGCGGCCTGTTCTTCGATGACTTGAACGAGTGGGGCTTCGACACCTGTTTCGCCTTTATTCGCGCCATCGGCGACGCCTATATCGACGCCTACCTACCGATCGTGCAGCGCCGCAAGGCCATGGCTTATACCGAGCAACAACGCGAGTTCCAGGAGTTCCGTCGTGGCCGCTACGTCGAGTTCAACCTGGTCTACGACCGCGGCACCTTGTTTGGCCTGCAATCGGGTGGCCGTACCGAGTCGATCCTGATGTCGCTGCCGCCGCAGGTGCGCTGGAGCTATGACTGGAAAGCCGAGGCCGGCAGCGAAGAAGCGCGTCTGACCGATTACTTCCTGCAGGACCGCGACTGGCTCGGCATCGCGGCCCCCAAGGCGGCGAACTGATGGATCGCTACGTCGTCTTCGGCAACCCCATCGGCCACAGCAAATCGCCGCTGATTCACCGGATGTTCGCCGAGCAGACTGGCGAACAGTTGGACTACAGCACGTTGCTTGCACCGCTGGAGGACTTTACCGGCTGTGCCCGTGAGTTTTTTCAACAGGGCCGTGGCGCCAATGTCACCGTGCCGTTCAAGGAAGACGCTTATCGCCTGGCCGACACCCTCACCGAACGCGCCAAGCGCGCCGGTGCGGTGAACACCTTGAGCAAACTCGCCAATGGCACCCTGCTGGGCGATAACACCGACGGCGCCGGGCTGGTGCGTGACCTGACGGTCAATGCCGGGTTGAGCCTCAACGGTAAACGCATCCTGCTGCTGGGCGCCGGCGGCGCGGTGCGTGGGGCGCTGGAACCGTTGTTGGCCGAACACCCGGCTTCGCTGATCATCGCCAACCGCACAGTGGAAAAAGCCGAATTGCTCGCCGAGTTGTTCGATGACCTGGGCCCAGTGTCGGCCAGTGGTTTTGATTGGCTGCGTGAGCCAGTGGACGTCATTATCAACGCCACCTCCGCCAGTTTGTCAGGCGATGTACCGCCGATTGCCAGCAGCCTGATCGAACCGGGTAGGACTTTTTGCTACGACATGATGTACGCCAAGGACCCTACCCCCTTCTGCCGCTGGGCCACGCAGCACGGCGCCGCCGTCTCGATGGATGGCTTGGGCATGCTGGTGGAACAGGCGGCCGAAGCGTTCTTCCTGTGGCGTGACGTGCGCCCGGCATCGGCTCCGGTGCTGGCTGAGTTGCGTCGGCAGTTGGCCTGACGCCCCTCTGGTTAGTCTTCGAAATGGATGGGGCAGTGGTCGGCCCCTTCCAGCTTCTTCAGTTCCTCGACCACCTGCGGTCTGGCCCGACGCAACGTCAGGCTGCGCCCCAACCTGCGTAAACGCCGCGCTTCCTGGTGCAGCATCTCCACCCCGGAATAGTCGATAAAGTTGATCTGCTGCGCCTCGATGACCACGCGTTCGCCCTGTAAGCGTTGCAAGCGCGCTTGCAGGTAGTGGCTGGCGCCGAAAAAGATCGAGCCGCCGACGCGCAGCACATCCTCGTCACCGTCGCGCCAATGGTGGACGCGGGGCTGCGAGGTGCGCTTGAGATAGAAAAACAACGAGGCCAGCACGCCTGCATAAATCGCCGTTTGCAGCTCCAGCAGCAAGGTGGCCACGCAGGTCAGGCCCATCACCGCAAATTCGGCGCGGCTGACCCGGAACAATGCGCGAATACCGCGGTGATCCACCAGGCCCCAACTGATCAGGAGGATGCTGGCGGCCATGCTCGGGATCGGGATTTGTGAGATCAATGCCGCGCCAAACAGCGCGAACAGTGCCACCCATAACGCGGAAAACACCCCAGCCAGCGGTGAGCAGGCGCCGGCTTCATAACTGAGCCCGGAACGGGTAAAGGACCCGGCTGACAGGTATCCGGAGAAAAATCCGCCGATGATGTTGGAGAGTCCCTGCGCGCGAATTTCCTGATTCGCATCGAGCAGCTGTTGCGAGCGGGCCGACAGCGAGCGCGCAATCGACAGGCTGGTCACCAGCCCCAGCATGCCCACGGCCACGGCGCTGGGGAGCAGGCGCAGAATCGTGTCCAGGTCCATCGGCAACGGGCTGAACGGCGGCAATTTGCCCACGAATGAACTGACCCGCGCCACCTGCACGAACATCGCCGGCCACAGCCAGGCCACCAGGCTACTGAGGGCCAGGGCGATCAACAGCGTCGGCCAGCGCGGTTTCCAGTATTTGAGCAGCGCCCCCGCCAGCAATGTGCCGAGGCCCAGAGCGAGCGAGGCGTGGTCCCATTCGCCGCGGTGCTCGATCAGCGCCAGCAGGCTGTTAATCGCCGTGGCCTGGCTGGGCAAATCCAGCCCCAGCAAATTGGGCAGTTGCCCCAGCGCGATCACCACCGCGGCGCCCAGGGTGAACCCCAGCACCACCGAATGGGAGACGAAATTGACCAGCGCGCCGAAGCACAGCATGCCCAGCAACCACTGGAAAACGCCGGCTATACAGGTGAGCAACAGGATCAAGGTGATGTAGTCCTGCGATCCGGGCACGGCCAGAGGGCTGACACTGGCGTAGAGCACGATGGAAATCGCGGCGGTCGGGCCGCAGATCAAGTGCCACGACGAACCCCACAGGCAGGCGATCAGCACCGGGATGATCGCGGCGTACAGCCCGTATTCCGGTGGGAGGCCGGCGATCAGCGCGTAGGCAATCGACTGCGGCAACGCCAACACCGCGCCGCTGAGGCCGACTATTGCATCGCGGCCCACGCTGGCGCGGGTCTGGCGCGGCAGCCAACTGAGGAAAGGCAAGAGAGTGTGGCGGTTGAGCCGGGGCATTTATAACTCGGTTGAAAAGGTTTGAATCAGGGTATCAGTACACACCGAAGTTTGTGGGAGGGGGCCCTCCCACAATGTCAGCCTTTAGAGTTTGGCTTTTACCGCCGGCAATGCCTCTTGACCGTCCAGGGTTTTTACGCCGTCGAGCCACTTGTCCAGCACCGCTGGGTTCGCCTTGATCCATGCCTTCGCCGCGTCGGCATTGCTGACTTTGTTGTTGGCGACCTCGGCCATAATGCTGTTCTCCATCTCTTGGGTAAAACTCAAGTTGGTCAGCAGTTTTCCTACGTTCGGGCAGGCCTGTGCATAACCTTTGCGTGTCAGGGTGTAGACGCTGCCGGTGTCACCGAAGTACTTCTCGCCGCCCTTGAGGTAGTGCATTTTCAATTGCACGTTCATCGGGTGCGGGGTCCAGCCCAGGAAGGTGACGAAACGCTGTTTTTTCACCGCTCGCGACACTTCGGCCAACATCGCCTGTTCGCTGGATTCGATCAGCTTCCACTGGCCCAGGTCGAAGTCGTTCTTCTTGATGATCTCTTGCAGCGAGATATTGGCCGGTGCGCCGGAGCCGATGCCGTAGATCTTCTTGTCGAACTTGTCGGCAAATTTGTTCAGGTCAGCAAAGTTGTGCACACCGGCATCCCATACGTAGTCCGGCACGGCGAGGGTGAACTCGGTGCCGTCGAGATTTTTCGCCAGTTGCACCACGTCGCCATTGGCCACGAATTTGTCGTAGAAGCCTTGCTGTGCCGGCATCCAGTTGCCCATGAACACATCCACTTGGCCGTCCTTGAGCCCGCCGAATGTGATCGGCACGGCCAGGGTATCGACCTTGGGTTTGTAGCCCATGCCCGTCAGCAGAAAACCGGTGATGGCATTGGTCGCGGCGATGTCGCTCCAGCCTGGGTCGGCCATCTTCACCGTCTCGCAACTGGTGTCTGCGTACACGTTGGCGCTGGTCAGCGCCAGGATGCTCAGTACTACCGTTAACTTTTGCATGGCCTTCCCTCAGTTTTATTAGTGTTGGCAGGGTTGTGGATAACGTGCCTTGCGCTCCAGGTCGTCGAGGTCGATATGGTTGCGCATGTACTGCTGACTGGCGTCGACCAGTGGCTGGTGATCCCAGCTCTTCAGCTTGCCGTGGGTCAGCGCCTCGAACACCAGGCGACGACGGCGTTGGCTGGCGAGCACCTGCTGGTGGATCGCCGGGATGTCCCATTTAGCCCGCGCTTCCTGCAAAAACGCCTCGAACAGTGGCCGGTGTTCCGGTGACTGGCTGAGGTTTTCCCGCTCGTGCGGGTCGTTGTGTACATCGAACAGCAGGCATGGGTCGTCCTCGCTGTAGATGAATTTATAGGCGCCCCGGCGGATCATCACCAGTGGGCTGATGGTGCCTTCGGCCATGTACTCGCCGAATACCTCGTCATGGCCGCCCTGCCCTTGCAGATGCGGAACCAGCGAGCGGCCGTCCAGCGGCAGGCGTTGGTCCAGTTCGCCACCGGCCAGTTCCACCAGGGTCGGCAGCAGGTCGGCGGTGGACACCGCAGCGCTCACCCGGCCCGCCGCGAATTGCCCCGGCGCGTATACCAGCAGCGGCACGCGGGCGGCCATCTCGAACCAGTGCATTTTGTACCAGAGGCCGCGCTCGCCGAGCATGTCGCCGTGGTCGCCGGAGAACACGATCAGGGTGTCGTCGGCCAAGCCGGTGTCTTCCAGGGTTTGCAGAAGTTTGCCGACATTGCTGTCGATGTAACTGCACGCACCGAAGTAGGCGCGGCGGGCGTCGCGGATCTTATCCACAGGCAGCGGCTTGTCCCACAGGTCATAGACCTTGAGCAAGCGTTGGGAATGGGGATCGAGGTCGCCTTGGGCCGGTGTGGCGGGCAAGGGGATATCGCTGTCGTCGTACAAATCCCAGAACGCCTTGGGAATGGTGTACGGGTCGTGGGGATGGGTCATCGACACGGTGAGGCAGAACGGTTGGTCACCGTCTTCGCGGATATGGTCGAACAGGTATTGCTGGGCTTTGAACACTACTTCTTCGTCAAAATCCAACTGGTTGGTACGCACGCACGGGCCGGCTTGCAGCACCGAGGACATGTTGTGATACCAGCTGGGGCGCACGTCCGGCTCGTCCCAGTTCACCGCCCAGCCATAGTCGGCGGGGTAGATGTCGCTGGTCAGGCGTTCTTCGTAGCCGTGCAATTGGTCGGGGCCGCAGAAGTGCATCTTGCCCGACAGCGCAGTGCGATAACCGAGGCGGCGTAGGTAGTGGGCATAGGTCGGTACATCGGCGGGGAAATCCGCTGCGTTGTCGTAGGCGCCGATCTTGCTTGGCAACTGGCCGCTGACCAAGGTGAAACGCGAGGGCGCACACAGCGGGCTGTTGCAATAAGCGGCGTCGAACACTACACCCTGGGCGGCGAGACGGCTGAGGTTGGGCAACTTGATTGGCGAGGCGCCGTAGAACGGCAGCAGCGGCGCGGCCATTTGATCGGCCATGATGAAAAGAATGTTCTTGCGCTTCATGGGTTATCGGCATTCCATAGGCGATGTTTATGCCAGTGAGCATGCAGCCCATGAAAAATGGGGTAAAGCCCATGAAAAGCAATGTCTAGGATAAGCACAGCTTATGTATGAAGCCCTGGGAGATCTGTCACTGGACCTGCTGCGCGCATTTGAAGCCGCCGCGCGCCACCGTAGTTTTACCGCCGCCGCCATGGAGCTGGGCACCACCCAGCCGGCCATCAGCCAGCAGATCAAGCGCCTGGAAGAACAATTGGCGATTCGCCTGTTCGACCGCATCTACCGTGGCATTGAACTGACCGACGCTGGCGCTCTGCTGTTCGAACACGTCCAAGGCGGCCTGCAGGCTATCAACCAAGGCCTGAGTACGATCACCCAGCACAGCCAGCACGAAGTGCTGCAAGTGGCCACCGACTTTGCTTTCGCCGCTTACTGGCTGATGCCGCGCCTGCATCGATTCCACCAGGCCAACCCGCAGGTGGATGTAAGCCTGGTGACCAGCGAACGCAACCACGCCACCTTGCGCAGCGATATCGACGTGGCGGTGTTGTTCGGCGATGGCCGGTTCAAGCAGGGCGACAGTCTGTGGTTGTTCAACGAGGAGGTTTTCCCGGTGTGCAGCCCGCAGTGGCTCAAGGGCCAAGACAAAGCCTTGACCGTGCAGGACTTGCCCGACTGCCCCCTGCTGCACCTGCGCCAGGAAAACAACAGCCAGTGGTTCGATTGGAGCGGCGTGTTCCGCGAATTGGGCCTCAGCGCCGCACCGCCCCCCGGCCAATTACGCTTCGACAATTACACCTTGCTGATCCAGGCGGCGATCGCCGGCCAAGGCGTGGCCATTGGCTGGCGTCATCTGGTGGATAACCTGCTGGAACAGAACTGGCTGTGCCGGCCATTCAGCGACACGGTGATCTCGCGCTTCGGCTATTACGTGGTGCAACCGCAGCGCAAACGGCGTGGGCAACTGGTGGAGCGCTTCGTCGATTGGCTGGTGGCCGAACAAGCCAGCAGCGCGCAATCGCTGACCGGACTGGCCCTGCCCTCGATTGCGGTCTAGCATCTGGCGCACATCCCCATCGGAGCCGGTCATGCACCGTATCAAGGGTTATCACGCTCATATCTACTTTGATGCCAGCACGCTCGAACAAGCGCGCGCCTTGTGCGAGGACGCGGCCAAGCTCTTCCCGATACGCATGGGCCGTGTGCATGAGCGCCCCGTAGGCCCGCACCCAGACTGGAGCTGCCAACTGGCCTTCGACGCTGAGTACATCGGCGTCATGCTGCCGTGGCTGGCGCTGCATCGAAACGGACTGGTGGTGTTCCTGCACCCCGATACCGGCGATGAGTTGAAGGACCACACCGACTACGCGATCTGGATGGGTGCAATGCGCGAGCTGGATCTGTCGGTTTTTTAACCGCTTCTTGCAAGACGCAAGTCCGCACATTCCCGATGACACGTAGGACTTTGCTTGTCTATCTCCCACTATGTGGGATAGCCATTTATATATTGAGATATTTCACGGCATAGGTTTATAGTCGCCCATCTGCTTATTTCAGCACCCACACATTTCAGGTGAAGCGATGCAGGCGCAATTGATCGCGCTCGACTGGGGGACCAGCTCCCTTCGTGCTTACAAACTCGGCCCCGCAGGCGTGGTGCTGGAACAACGCTCGCTGGCGTCGGGCATCATGCATCTGCCCAGCGAACCCCGCGACATTGCCGGCGTGCGCTGCAGCGATGGTTTTGAGTTGGCGTTCGACGCGGCGTGTGGGGATTGGCTCGACGCCGAGCCACACCTGCCGGTGATCGCCTGCGGCATGGTGGGCAGCGCTCAGGGCTGGAGCGAAGCGGCATACCGCAATACGCCGGTGGACGTCGCCAGTCTCGGCAAAGCCTTGCACAGCGTACGCAGCCTGCGTGGCGTGGCGGTACATATCGTGCCCGGCGTGATCGAGCAAGGCCGCTTGCCCAACGTAATGCGCGGCGAAGAAACCCAGGTGCTCGGCGTGCTGCACAACCGGCCTGCCGGCGGTGAAGTCTTGATCGGCCTGCCGGGCAGCCACTCCAAGTGGGTCGAGGTGGTCGGTGGCTGCATCACCCATTTCGACACCTTTATGACCGGTGAAGTGTTCGCGATCCTCAGCAAGCACAGCATCCTGGGGCGTACGCAACAGCCTTGCGAGCATTTCCAGGCCGAAGCCTTTGATCGCGGCGTGCAAGTGGCGCGCTCTCAGGATGGCCAGCGCGGCGTGCTGTCGACGCTGTTCAGCGCTCGCACCCTGGGCTTGACCGCCGAACTCGCGCCCGATCAGCAAGCGGACTACCTGTCCGGTCTGATGATCGGTCATGAGCTGGCCGGTCTGCCTGAGCGCGCCCGGCACACCCCGATCATCCTGGTCGGCGCCGGCCCTTTATGCGCGCGCTACCAACGCGCCCTCGCCCTCTGCGGCTTTGCCCATGTCAGCCTGGCCGAAGAAGCCACCGAGCGCGGCCTGTGGCAATTGGCGCTGGCGGCCGGGCTCACTCAACCTGCAACGGAGGCCTGACATGCTCAAGCAAGCACTCGCTCAAAACGGTTTGATCGCCATCCTGCGTGGCCTGCGCCCGGAGGAAGCCCAGGCGGTCGGCCAGGTGCTGTACCAGGCCGGCTTTCGCGTGATCGAAGTACCCCTTAATTCACCGGACCCTTACACCAGCATCCGCATCCTGCGTGACAGCTTGCCCGCCGATTGCCTGATCGGTGCCGGCACGGTGTTGACGCCCGAGCAGGTCGAGCAGGTGAAAGCCGCCGGTGGTCAAGTGATCGTCATGCCCCACAGTGACGCCAAGGTATTGCGCGCTGCCAAAGCGGCGGGCCTGTACCTGTCGCCGGGTGTGGCCACGCCCACCGAGGCCTTTGCCGCACTGGCCGAAGGCGCCGACGTGTTGAAGCTGTTCCCGGCCGAGCAAATGGGCCCGGCGGTGATCAAGGCGTGGTTGGCGGTATTGCCGGCGGGCACGTTGTTGCTGCCGGTGGGCGGCATTACCCCGGACAACATGCAGGTGTTCACCGACGCCGGCGCCAAGGGGTTCGGGCTGGGTTCCGGGTTGTTCAAACCGGGTATGACAGTGGATCAGGTAGCGAGCCGCGCCCAGGCTTATGTCGCCGCCTGGAAAGCCCTGAGCTGAATTCAAGTTCCGCGCCCCTGGCGCTGCATCTACAAGAGAGATAACAGATGAAAATCACCAAACTGACGACCTTTATCGTCCCGCCGCGCTGGTGCTTCCTGAAGGTCGAAACCGACCAGGGCGTGACCGGCTGGGGTGAGCCTGTGGTCGAAGGCCGCGCCCACACCGTGGCTGCTGCCGTTGAAGAACTGTCCGACTACCTGATCGGTAAAGACCCACGCAACATCGAAGACATCTGGACCGTGCTCTACCGCGGCGGTTTCTACCGTGGCGGCGCGGTGCACATGAGCGCCCTCGCCGGTATCGACCAGGCGCTGTGGGACATCAAAGGCAAGGCCCTCGGCGTTTCCGTCAGCGATCTGCTGGGCGGCCAGGTGCGCGACAAAATCCGCGTGTATTCATGGATCGGCGGCGACCGCCCCGCTGATACTGCCCGCGCGGCCAAAGACGCCGTGGCGCGTGGTTTCACTGCGGTGAAAATGAACGGCACCGAAGAGCTGCAATTCCTCGACAGCTTCGAAAAAGTCGACCTGGCCCTGGCCAACGTCGCCGCTGTGCGTGATGCGGTCGGCCCCAACGTCGGCATCGGCGTCGACTTCCACGGCCGCGTGCACAAGCCGATGGCCAAGGTGCTGATGAAAGAGCTGGACCCGTACAAGCTGATGTTTATCGAAGAGCCCGTACTCAGCGAAAACTACGAAGCGCTCAAGGAGCTGGCGCCGTTGACCAGCACCCCGATCGCCCTGGGCGAGCGCCTGTTCTCGCGTTGGGATTTCAAGCGCGTGCTCAGCGAAGGTTATGTCGACATCATCCAGCCGGACGCCTCCCACGCCGGCGGCATCACCGAAACCCGCAAGATCGCCAACATGGCCGAAGCCTATGACGTAGCGCTGGCCCTGCACTGCCCGCTGGGCCCGATTGCGCTGGCGGCGTGCCTGCAACTGGATGCGGCCTGCTACAACGCGTTTATCCAGGAGCAAAGCCTGGGGATCCACTACAACGAGAGCAACGACTTGCTCGACTACGTGCGTGACCCCGGCGTGTTCGACTATGAGCAGGGCTTCGTCAAGATCCCTAACGGCCCGGGCCTGGGCATCGAGATCAACGAGGAATACGTGATCGAGCGCGCGGCCATCGGCCACCGCTGGCGCAACCCGATCTGGCGCCACGCCGACGGCAGCTTCGCCGAGTGGTGATCACCCAATGAAGAGCGCCGGTTAAAAAATGTGGGAGGGGGCTTGCCCCCGATTGCGATGGCCCTGCCACTGACGATGTCGACTGACACTCAGCTATCGGCGGCAACCTCCCCTCCACATTCAATCCGGTTTCTTCAGTAAGACTTGTCCTCAATAAACATAAGAAGAGACTCCCCCCATGCAACCTGAATCCTTGACCGGGCAGGCTCCTTTAGTTACGCCTAGCCGAAAGCGTTTCTTCATCATGGTGCTGCTGTTTATCACCGTGGTGATCAACTACCTGGACCGCAGCAACCTCTCGATTGCAGCCCCGGCCCTGACCAGTGACTTGGGTATCGACCCGGTGCACGTCGGCCTGATTTTCTCGGCCTTCGGCTGGACCTATGCGGCCATGCAAATCCCCGGCGGCTGGCTGGTGGACCGGGTGCCGCCGCGCATTCTCTACACCGCTGCCCTGCTGCTGTGGTCCATCGCTACCGTGATGCTGGGGTTTGCCGCCAGCTTCATTGCGCTGTTCGTGTTGCGCATGGCAGTCGGTGCGTTGGAAGCGCCGGCCTATCCGATCAACAGCCGCGTGGTCACCAGTTGGTTTCCCGAGCGTGAACGCGCCACCGCCATTGGCTTTTACACCTCCGGGCAATTTGTCGGGCTGGCATTCCTGACGCCGGTCCTGGCCTGGCTGCAGCATCGCTATGGCTGGCACATGGTGTTTGTGGTGACCGGTGGCGTCGGCATTCTGTGGGCGGCGATCTGGTACTCGGTGTACCGCGAGCCGCGTGATTTCAAAGGTATCAACCAGGCCGAAATCGACCTGATCCGCGACGGCGGCGGGCTGGTGGACCTCAGCACTCAAACGGCCAAGACCAAGACGCCATTCAGCTGGGTCGACCTGGGTATTGTCCTGAGCAAGCGCAAACTGTGGGGGATCTACCTCGGGCAGTTCTGCCTGAACTCCACGCTGTGGTTCTTCCTGACATGGTTCCCGACGTATCTGGTGAAGTACCGCGGCATGGACTTCATCAAGTCCGGCATGCTCGCGTCGCTGCCGTTTCTCGCGGCATTCGTTGGGGTGCTGTGTTCCGGGCTGTTTTCCGACTGGCTGATCCGTCGCGGCGCGAGCGTGGGTTTTGCGCGCAAGTTGCCGATCATCAGCGGCCTGCTGATCTCCACGGCGATCATCGGCGCCAACTTCGTCGAATCGACCCCGCTGGTTATCGCCTTCCTGGCCGTGGCGTTCTTCGGCAACGGGCTGGCTTCGATCACCTGGTCGCTGGTCTCGACCCTCGCCCCGGCGCGCCTGCTGGGCCTGACCGGCGGGGTGTTCAACTTCATCGGCAACCTGGCGGCGATTACCACGCCAATCGTCATCGGTTTCCTGGCCAGCGGCGATTCGTTTGCGCCAGCGATCACCTACATCGCGCTGCTGGCGTTGCTGGGGGCGTTGTCCTACGTGCTGCTGGTAGGCAAGGTCGAGCGCATCGAGCTGTAAACCAGCCACCCGCTGGCGAAGGCGCAATGCCCTCGCCAGCGGGGCTGTAGCCTAAGAGGCCGGTCGTTATGGGAGTGGCACCGACATTTCGTTGCGGAACACATTCAATGGGTCCCAGCGTTGCTTGGTTCTACGCAGACGGCTCTCGATGAGGGGGTTGGGGAAGAAAATTCCATACCACGACGGGTTCTTGGCATTGGCCGGGTCGCCGCCGATGTAGGTCATATCCAAGTCCGGGTAGTTGATGTAGCAGCCCTCGAATTGCGCATCGTCCGGCACGCCGGTGCTGAACGCCGCTTTAAAAAGTCCGCGAATCCAGTTGGCATGGGCCTGGTCCACTGCATCGTCCGCCGAATGCCAATAGCACTGCGGTTGCCATTTGAGGTACGAGGAACGCTGGGCGGCGGAGGTCTGCGCCAGGATCGGAGCCTCCATTTCGTTGATGCGCCCGCCGAACGATTGGATCTGTATCAGGCTCTGGGTCAGGTATTGCGCTTGGTCGGGCCATTTCAATGTGTTCCAGATCGCGTCCTTGACCTGTAGCGTGAACGCGCCTTTCTGATACGCCGATTTATAGCGACCGCGCTGATTGTCGCCAGAGCCGTTGAGCGATTGCGTGGCGTACAGCCAGTCCAGGCGCCTGGCGGCGTCATGGGCGGTGCGCAGGGAGGTGATGTGGCGGCCCTTATTCATGCCGCTGGGCTGGTGCACCACATGAAACGGCAACAATGATTCCCGTGCACTCCCGCCGACCGCAGCGAGCATGCTGCTGACAAAGTCGTCGAAGGGCGCGAGGTCATCGAGTTGGCCATCCTTGTCGACGTAATGAATGCCTAGAGTGACGTTGCCGGTATTGGCGTGACGCATCTCCAGCTTGGTGGCCAGGCCCCAGGTGCTGGGGTCCGCCTGATGGCTTGCAAACCAGAGCTGATAAGCGTCCAGCAGCCCGCCGAGCTTGGTGCGGTCCAGTTCGTTCAAATCCCATTCCAACGGCAGCCAAAGCACTTCCTTCGGTGCCGGCGGCAGCGCCTTGAAGTAGTAACTGGTGATGATGCCGAACTGGCCGCCACCGGCACCGCAGCAGGCCGCGAACAAATCCAGCTCGTCGCTATCGGTGCTGTCGCGTGACACATGCACCGGTTCAAGGCCTATGCCGGTGGCATCGGCCACCAGGATATCCACACCGTCCAGCCAGTCGCAGACCAGCCCGTATTTGCGCGATAGCAACCCGTAACCGCCGCCGCAGATATGCCCGCCGAGCCCCACCGAATAACAGGAACCGCTCGGCAAGGCTTTGCCCGCCAGCTTGTACAGCGCGACGCTGGTGTCCCAATTCTGGCAACCAGGTTCCAGGCGCACGCTGTAGCGGTAGGTCGAGTCGGGCACCAGCACTGAGCCAATCTGCCCATTGGGGTCGTAGGCCACTTGGTTCATCTGGCCTACATCCAAAATCGATAATGCCTCGCCAGGCGCATTGGGCATCACGTTGGAGACGAAGCCCTCGTAACAGTGGCCGCCGCTGCGCACGGTGATGCGGCCGTTGGGCATCGCCAATGCCTGGGCGGCGGCGTCGATGATGTCCTGGGGGGTGTGACACAGGTATATCAGGTTGGCGCCGTCGGGCGACGACTCGCCCTGAACGTTGCCTTTTGGCCAGCGCAGGTTGAAGCCTTTTTGCAAGGTGGAGTGACGCGGGTCTGAAGGTGGGACGAGATCAAATGCCATGATGGACTCCAGGGAGACAATGATGACTTCTGATGCAACTAACTTAACGACCGACGGAGCAAGAACGGTGGGGCTTGCAGAGGTGGTTAGACAGCAATAGGCAAGAAGTGCGTTGAAGGTGGGGCGCAATGCCCACCTTCAGCCTAGCCTAGATCAGTCGGGAGCCTGAGGCCTTTACTTACGAGCGTTACGTACACCTTCCGACAATGCTGCGCAGTGGCTGAGCACGCCGTCGATAGCCTGCTGGTCGCTGCTGGCATTGGCGATGTGATCGATCAACGCCGAGCCCACCACCACACCGTCCGCCAGCCGTGCAATTGCGGCGGCCTGTTCCGGCGTACGAATACCGAAACCGATGCTGATCGGCAGATCGGTGTGCCGACGCAGACGCGTGACGGCTTCTTCGACGTGTTCCAAGGTGGCGGCGCCGGCGCCAGTCACACCGGCCACCGACACGTAATACACAAACCCGGAACTGCCGTTGAGTACGGTCGGCAGGCGCGCGTCATCGGTGGTCGGCGTGGTCAGGCGGATAAAATCCATGCCTGCGGCCTGGGCCGGGTCGCACAGCTCGCCGTTATGCTCGGGTGGCATGTCGACCACGATCAAACCGTCCACACCGGCGGCTTTGGCATCGTCGATAAAGGCGGGCACGCCGTATTTGTGGATCGGGTTGAAGTAGCCCATCAACACCAGCGGTGTTTCGTTGTTGTCCTTGCGGAACTCGCGAACCATCTGCAGGGTTTTCGCCAGGTTCTGCTTGGCGGCCAGCGCGCGGATGTTGGCCAGTTGAATGGCCGGGCCGTCGGCCATTGGGTCGGTGAAGGGCATGCCCAGCTCGATCACGTCGGCACCGGCAGCCGGCAAGCCCTTGAGGATCGCCAGGGAGGCATCATAGCCGGGGTCGCCGGCGGTGACGAAGGTCACCAGGGCGGCACGGTTTTGTTCCTTGAGTTGCGCAAAGCGGGTTTGCAGGCGGCTCATTTAGTGTTTCTCCTGCTGAGACTGTTCCATGTGGTGCATCACGGTCTGCATGTCTTTGTCGCCACGGCCGGACAGGTTGACCACCATCAGGTGATCCTTCGGCAGCGTCGGTGCGCGCTTGAAGACCTCGGCCAGGGCATGGGCGCTCTCAAGTGCAGGAATAATCCCTTCCAGACGGCAGCATTTGTGGAAAGCATCGAGGGCTTCGTGGTCGGTCACCGAGGTGTACTGGACGCGGCCGATATCATGCAACCAGGCGTGTTCCGGGCCGATGCCGGGGTAGTCCAGGCCGGCGGAAATCGAGTGGGCGTCGATGATCTGGCCGTCGTCGTCCTGCAACAGGAAGGTGCGGTTGCCGTGCAGTACGCCCGGTACGCCGCCGTTGAGGCTGGCGGCGTGCTTGCCGGTCTCAATGCCGTGGCCGGCCGCTTCGACGCCGATGATTTCCACGCTCTTGTCGTCCAGGAATGGGTGGAACAGGCCCATGGCGTTGGAACCACCGCCGATGCACGCCACCAGGCTGTCCGGCAGGCGGCCTTCCTGGGCTTGCAGCTGGGTGCGGGTTTCCTTGCCGATCACGGCCTGGAAGTCGCGCACCATCGCCGGGTACGGATGCGGGCCGGCCACGGTGCCGATCAGGTAGAAGGTGCTGTCGACGTTGGTGACCCAGTCGCGCAGGGCTTCGTTCATCGCATCTTTCAGGGTGCCGGTGCCGGCGACCACTGGGATTACTTCAGCGCCCAGCAGCTTCATGCGGAACACGTTGGCCTGCTGGCGCTCGATGTCGGTGGTGCCCATGTAGATCACGCATTGCAGGCCGAAACGCGCAGCCACGGTGGCAGTGGCCACGCCATGCATGCCAGCGCCGGTCTCGGCGATGATGCGTTTTTTGCCCATGCGTCGCGCCAGCAGGATCTGGCCGATGCAGTTGTTGATCTTATGCGCGCCGGTGTGGTTCAGCTCTTCGCGCTTGAGGTAGATCTTGGCGCCGCCGCAGTATTCGGTCAGGCGTTCGGCGAAATACAGCGGGCTTGGGCGACCGACGTAGTCGCGTTGGAAGTAAGCCAATTCCTCGTTGAATGCCGGATCGATCTTGGCCGCTTCGTATTCGCGGGCCAGGTCGAGGATCAACGGCATCAGGGTTTCAGCGACGTAGCGGCCGCCGAACGCGCCAAACAGGCCGCTGGCGTCTGGGCCGTTGCGTAGATCGGTCTGGGACTGAGTCATGGGACGCTCCAGGAAAGAATTCGTGTGGGAAGCAATGAGGGCCACTCTACCCCTCACATTCGATGCTGAAAACCGATAAGATCGCCGCAACCTGTCAGGAAAACTCACAGATGAGCCGAGACCTCCCGCCCCTCAATGCCTTGCGTGCATTCGAGGCCACCGCGCGCCTTAACAGCGTCAGCCAGGCCGCTGAGCAACTGCATGTGACCCACGGCGCAGTAAGTCGCCAGTTGAAGGTGCTCGAAGAACACCTGGGCGTCAGCCTGTTCGTCAAAGAGGGTCGTGGCCTTAAACTCACAGATGCCGGGGTACGGCTGCGGGATGCCAGCGGCGAGGCGTTCGAGCGCTTGAGGGATGTGTGTGCCGAACTTACTCAGAGCAGCGTGGATGCCCCATTTGTGCTCGGTTGCTCAGGCAGTTTGCTCGCGCGCTGGTTGATCCCGCGGCTTGGCCGGCTGAATGCCGATCTGCCGGACCTGCGCCTGCATCTTTCGGCGGGCGATGGCGATCTGGACCCGCGTCGGCCTGGGCTGGATGCCTTGCTGGTGTTCGCCGAACCGCCATGGCCGGCGGATATGCAAGTGTACGAGTTGGCCAGTGAACGTATCGGGCCGGTAATGAGCCCGCGCTTCAGCGGCTACGAGCGTTTGCGCCAGGCGCCCGCCTCGGCGTTGTGTGGCGAGGCGCTGTTGCACACCACTTCACGACCCCAGGCTTGGCCCAGCTGGGCGCAGCAATATGGCATCGCACCGGCGGCGTTAAAGCACGGGCAAGGCTTTGAGCATTTGTATTATTTGCTGGAGGCGGCAGTGGCCGGGCTGGGCGTGGCGATCGCGCCGGAGCCGTTGGTGGCAGAGGATCTGCGGGCCGGTCGCCTGGTGGCGCCGTGGGGTTTCAGCGAAACCCCGGCGCACCTGGCGTTGTGGCTACCCAAGCGCGCCGCGGATGGGCGCGCTCAGCAGTTGGCGCAATGGCTCAAGGCTGAGCTGTCGCGCCAACTGGTTTAGTCACCGCGCTTGCACAGCAGGTAAGCCGCCAGCAGGCCCAGTGCGCCAACGGCGACGCCGGCGGTGGTCCATGGGTGCTCTTGTGCGTAATCGCGAGTCGCCACGCCGGTTTCGCGCAGTTTGACTTTGCTTTCTTCGTAGGCGTCGGTGATCAGGTGACGGGAATGCTTGAGCGCGTTCTCGGCATTGCTTTTCAGGGCCTTCAAGGTTTTGCGCGACTCATCGGACGCATCGTCCTTGAGACTTTCAAGGGACTTGAGCAGGCTCGAAATCTCGGCTTCCATGCTTTCCAGCGACGCTTTGCGTAAAGAAGTGTTGGCCATGTGGACTCTCCTGAAGTGATTGAGTGGCGTGTGTAGATACCGACTGCGGGGTTTGCAGAAAGTGCAGTAAATCTGAACTTTCGGGTAGGAACGGCCGCCAGAAGCAGTACGAAGATTGACTGCTAGGCTGCATAAACCACCCTTAGGAGAAACACCATGAGCGATCATCACACGTACAAGAAAGTCGAATTGGTGGGTTCGTCCACCACCAGCATTGAAGACGCAATCAACAATGCCATCGCCGAAGCGAACAAGAGCCTCAAGCATCTGGAGTGGTTCGAAGTCACCGAAACCCGTGGCCATATCGAAAACGGCAAGGTGGCGCATTACCAGGTGACATTGAAAGTGGGATTCCGGATTGCCAGCAGTTGATCCCGTGAGTTGAACTTGCTGACTGGCCGATTGCCATAACCTGCGCTACACCGTTCGGGTGCCGATGCCATTGCAACGGTATGTCCATTTCGATCAGCGCAAGGAAGTAACGGATGAAGAAGCTCCTGTTAGCAGTAGGTTTGTTGAGCATTGCAGGCTCCGCACTGGCCGCGGGTAAGCCGTGTGAAGAGCTCAAAAGCGAAATTGCCGCGAAAATCGACGCCAAAGGTGCTTCGGGCTATTCGCTGGAAATCGTCGACAAAGGCGCTTCGACCGACGCCCAAGTGGTCGGTAGTTGCGAAGGCGGTACCAAGGAAATCGTCTACAAACGCGGCTAACCCCGTGTTGCAGACATAAAAAACCGACGCGGGTGCGTCGGTTTTTTTTCGCCTGAGGTTGGGTCAGCCCTTCATCAGCTGCGCCAGCAACTCGTAGGAATGAATCCGGTCGGCGTGTTCGTACAGGTCGCAGGTGAAGATCAACTCGTCGGCGCCGGTCTGTTCGATCAGCACCTCAAGTTTGGCGCGGATCTTCGCCGGGCTGCCCACCATGGCCAGGCCGAGGAAGCTGCCGACTGCGTCCTTTTCATGGGGCAACCACAGGCCGTCCATGGTTTTCACTGGTGGGCGCTGCACCAGGCTCTGGCCGCGCATCAAGGCGAGGATGCGCTGGTAGACAGACGTCGCCAGGTAATCGGCCTGCTCGTCGGTATCGGCCGCCACCAGCGGAATGCCCAACATCACGTAGGGTTTATCCAACACGGCTGAAGGCTTGAAGTGGTTGCGGTACACGCGAATCGCTTCGTGCATAAGGCGCGGTGCGAAATGGGAGGCGAAGGCGTAAGGCAAACCGCGCTCGCCGGCCAGTTGCGCACTGAACAGGCTCGAACCCAGCAGCCACACCGGTACGTTGGTGCCGGTGCCGGGTACGGCGATGACCCTTTGATCTGGCGTGCGCGGCCCCAGGTAGGCCATCAGTTCGGCCACGTCTTCGGGGAAGTCATCGGCGCTGCCCGAGCGCTCACGGCGCAGGGCGCGGGCGGTCATCTGGTCGGAGCCAGGCGCGCGGCCCAGGCCCAGGTCAATGCGCCCGGGGTACAGGCTTTCGAGGGTGCCAAACTGCTCGGCGATCACCAGCGGCGCGTGGTTGGGCAGCATCACGCCGCCGGAGCCGACGCGAATCGTCGAGGTGCCGCCGGCCAGATAGCCGAGCAATACTGAAGTGGCTGAGCTGGCGATGCCATCCATGTTGTGGTGTTCAGCCACCCAGAAGCGGTTGTAGCCGAATTTTTCCAGGTGCTGAGCCAGGTCCAGGGAATTGCGCAGGGACTGCGCCGGGCTGCCATTGGCCCGCACGGGCACCAGGTCGAGGGCGGAAAACTTAATGTCGGACAGCGATTTCATAAGCCTGCTTCTCCAGTAGGGGCGCAGGCTTCTTAAGACGAACCAAAACCTGCCGCTTCATGTGCATGTTCTATGCAATGAGGGCATATACCCGAGATTCAATAGTGCGTGTAAAAAATCCTACTTAATTGCTGGGTTTTTCCTACGACTGAACTTTGCCAGAGCTTCTATCCTCAGAACCTTACTGAAGCAAAACCACCGTTCGAGGAGAAAGCTATGAGTATCGTTAAAAAGGCATCCGCGCATTGGGAAGGTGATCTGAAGACAGGTGTGGGCTCCATTTCCACCGAAACCGGCGTACTGCGTGAAGCGCCTTATGGTTTCAAGGCCCGTTTTGAAGGCGGCAAAGGCACCAACCCGGAAGAACTGATCGGCGCCGCCCACGCCGGCTGTTTCTCCATGGCGTTTTCCATGATTCTGGGCGATGCCGGCCTTAAGGCTGACAGCATCGACACCCAGGCAGACGTGACCTTGGACCAGGTCGACGGTGGCTTTGCGATCACCGCCGTGCACCTGACGCTCAAGGCCAAGATCCCAGGCGCCAGCCAGGCCCAGTTCGATGAACTGAGCAAAAAGGCCAAGGAAGGTTGCCCGGTATCCAAGGTGTTGAATGCAACCATCACCCTGGATGGCACGCTCGTAAACTGACACAAGGTCCATCGTGGGAGGGCGTAAGCCGCCTCCCGCGATGTTCTGCGTTAAATCAGAACTCCCGATTCGCAACTGTGGTCCTATACCCTATGCAGCCTAGTCGCACACTCGTGCGCAATGCATTCAGGGAGCTTCAACATGAAACGTTTTGCCTTGGCGATCATCTGCGGTGTGTTGGCCACATCGGCCGTGGCCGCTCCAAAAAATTGTGAAGAACTCAGGAAAGAGATCGAAGTGAAGATCCAGGCCAAGGCGATTCCGTCCTACACCCTGGAAATCATCACCGCCGAAGAAGCGAAGAACCACGACAGCGCCATGATCGTCGGTACGTGCGAAAACGGCACCAAACGCATCATCTACCAGAAAAACAACGACTGATTAAAGGCAGTTCACACTGCGCTCCTCTGCCAGCAACTGACGGCCCGAGTCGTAGAGCCGGATGTTGGGCGTGAAGGCCAGCGAGCGACCTTCCAGCAGGTAGCGCTGGCCGGCCTGGAAGTGGTCGTACTGCAACGTCATAAAACAGGTTCGGTACATCATCTGGCTGAGGCTACCTAGGCCGCCACCCGCCGGCACCTCAAAATCAAACCGCACCATCAGTTCATGGGCGCCGGGCGGCATTTGGAAGTAGCGCCCGTCGTCGAGATTCTTGCCGTCCAGACGCTGTGCCATCACCAGCTTCGCCCCCGGAGTGGGCGTGATGAAATCGACCCATGCCTGTTGTGGGTCGGCCGACGGCACCGGCGTTGTGGTGCAGGCACTCAGAAGTAAGGCAGCGGCGGCAAACAGCAATGGGCGCATGGCACAGTCTCTATGCAGGATGAGGTTTGAGTATAAACACCTCAGGCCGTGGAAAAATTCCCGGCAGGCACGCTAGTCTGGCGCGCACATTACCCAGGAGCAGTCGGAATATGGTCAGGCGTTTTGTTGTTGCGGCGTTGACTGTGCTGCTGAGCGGTTGCTCCAGTGTCACTTACTACAGCCAATTGGCGAGCGGTCAATGGCAGTTATTGCGCGCCCGCGAGCCCGTGGCCCAAGTCATTGCCGACCCGACGCGCCCGCAAGTACTGCGCGAACACCTGGCACAAGCGCAGAAGGCACGCACCTTCGCCAGCGACCATCTGCACTTGCCCGATAACCTGAGTTACAGGCTGTACGCGGACATCGGTCGTCCCTATGTGGTCTGGAATGTCTTTGCCACGCAGGAGTTTTCTCTGACGCCTCAGACCCATTGCTTTCCCATTGCCGGCTGCGTGGCCTATCGCGGTTATTACAACCAGGGCGCCGCACGGGGTGAGGCGGCAATGTTGAAGCTGCAAGGCATGGATGTGGCGATCGGCGGCGTGGAGGCTTATTCCACCCTGGGGTGGTTCGACGACCCGATCATGAATTCGATGTTGAACTGGGGCGATGAGCGGCTGGCCACGTTGATCTTCCATGAATTGGCTCACCAGCGTTTCTATGTAAAAGACGACACGGAGTTCAACGAGTCGTTTGCCAGTTTCGTCGAGCAAGAAGGCACGCGCCAATGGCGTGCAGCGAGGGGGCTGGGGCCGATCAGCAATACCCAGGCGCGGCAGCGCGAGCAATTTATCCGCCTGATCCTCGACACCCGCCAATGCCTGGAAAAACTCTACGCACAGCCCTTGGCCCCGGAGGTGATGCGGCAGGCCAAGGCGGCGCAGTTCGAGCAATTGCGCCACGACTATCGACAACTGCGCGACACCCAGTGGGCGGGCGATAAACGCTATGACGCCTGGATCAATCAGCCGATGAATAACGCTCGGCTGCTGCCGTTTGGGCTGTATGACCAGTGGGTGCCGGCGTTTGCGGCGTTGTTTGCCCAGCAAGGTGGGGATTGGCTGAAATTCTACGCCGCGGTGGAAAAGATGGGCGAGATGCCGCAGATGCAGCGCAAGGCTGCGTTAAGGCAGTTGGAGGGTGTGGGCTTGTAGGGCCTCATCGGGGGCAAGCCCCCTCCCACCTTTTTACGCTGCACAGCTTGCCCCCGGTGACGATTTTTAAGGCCGCTGCAAAAACGCCCCGTGCATCGCGGCCAATGTCTCGAAATGCCAGGTCGGCGCTTCGGCATTCAATTCTTCAAAGCTGCCAAATCCATACCCCACCGCCGCCGAATCCAGCCCATTGCTACGGGCGCCGATCAGGTCGTGCTTGCGATCGCCGATCATCAGGGTGTTGGCCGGGTCCAGGCCCTCTTCTTTGATCAGGTGGGCAATCAGCTCGACCTTATTTGTGCGGGTACCGTCCAGCTCGCTGCCGTAAATCACCTTGAAGTGCTTGGCAAAGTCGAAATGCCGCGCAATTTCCCGGGCAAATTCCCACGGCTTGGAGGTGGCGATGTACAGCTGGCGGCCTTGGTTGTTGAGTGCCTCCAGCAACGGCATCACCCCGTCGAATACGCGGTTTTCGTACAACCCGGTGACCTTGAAGCGCTCGCGATAGAAATTCACCGCGTCCCAGGCCTTGGCTTCATCGAAGTCATAGAACTGCATAAAGGCTTGCAGCAACGGCGGGCCAATGAAGTGTTCCAGGCGGGTCAGGTCTGGTTCATCAATGCCCAACTTGGCGAGGGCGTACTGGATCGAGCGGGTGATGCCTTCGCGCGGGTCGGTGAGGGTGCCGTCCAGATCGAACAGCACGGTGGAGTAATGCAGGGTCATCGGTCGAATCCTTCCGCCAGGTGCAGGTCTTTGAGCTTCACGTAGTTCGCCGCGCTGTAGGTGAAAAAGGCGCGTTCCTTGTCAGTCAGCGCACGGATTTGTTTCACCGGGCTGCCCACATACAAAAAACCGCTTTCCAGCGTCTTGCCCGGCGGCACCAGGCTGCCGGCGCCGATGATCACGTCATCCTCCACCACTGCGCCGTCCATCACGATGCTGCCCATGCCGATCAGGATACGGCTGCCCACCGTGCAACCATGCAGCATGACCTTGTGGGCGATGGTCACATCGTCGCCGATCAGCAGCGGGAAACCGTCGGGGTTGAAGGGCCCGGCGTGGGTGATGTGCAGCACGCAGCCATCTTGGATGCTGGTGCGCGCGCCGATACGGATGCGGTGCATGTCGCCGCGAATCACGGTCAGCGGCCATACGGAGCTGTCGGGGCCGATTTCGACATCGCCGATCACCACCGCCGAAATATCGACAAACGCCCCGACGCCCAGGGTTGGCGTGTGGTTCTGATAGGTGCGAAGGGTCACGATAGCTTCTCTCTCTTTTGCTGATAGCTGCGGTGGGCATTGATTGTAATTAAGATGGCCCCATCTTTGTTCTTACATGTTTCTCCAGCCAAGGTACCCACCGTGAGCGCGAACAACCCTCTTCTGCAGCCCTACGACCTGCCGCCGTTCTCGGCGATCCGTGCCGAGCACGTTCAGCCGGCCATTGAACAGATCCTCGCCGACAGCCGCGTTGCCATCGAAGGCATCCTGCAAAGCCAGGGGAAAAATCCGACATGGGCCGGCTTGGTCCTGGCCATGGATGAACTCAATGATCGCCTGGGCGCGGCCTGGAGCCCGGTGAGCCACCTCAACGCCGTGTGTAACAGCGCTGAATTGCGTGAAGCCTACGAGGCGTGCCTGCCGGCACTGAGTGCTTATTCCACCGAAATGGGCCAGAACCGCGAGTTGTTCCAGGCCTTCGAAGCCTTGGCCAATAGCCCGGAAGCCGCTGGCTTCGATGTGGCGCAAAAAACCATCCTCGAACACTCCCTGCGCGACTTCCGCCTGTCGGGTATCGATTTACCGCCCGAGCAGCAGAAACGTTATGCCGAAGTGCAAAGCAAACTCTCCGAGCTGGGCAGCAAGTTTTCCAACCAACTGCTCGACGCCACCCAGGCCTGGACCAAGCACGTCACCGATGAAGCTATCCTCGCCGGCCTGACTGACTCGGCCAAGGCGCAGATGGCCGCCGCCGCACAGGCCGTGGGCCTCGAAGGTTGGCTGATCACCCTGGAATTCCCTAGCTACTACGCGGTGATGACCTACGCCCAGGACCGCGCCCTGCGTGAGGAAATCTACGCAGCCTACTGCACCCGTGCGTCGGACCAAGGCCCGAATGCCGGTCAGAACGATAACGGCCCGGTGATGGAACAGATCCTCGACCTGCGTCAGGAACTGGCCAGCCTGCTGGGCTACGCCTCGTTCTCCGAACTGAGCCTGGCCACCAAAATGGCCGAGTCCAGCGACCAAGTGCTGAGCTTCCTACGTGACCTGGCCAAGCGCAGTAAGCCGTTTGCCGCTCAGGACCTGGAGCAGCTCAGGGCCTACGCCGCCGAACAGGGCTGTGCCGATTTGCAGAGCTGGGACAGCGGTTACTACGGCGAAAAACTGCGCGAGCAGCGCTACAGCGTGTCCCAGGAAGCCCTGCGCGCCTACTTCCCGATCGACAAAGTGCTGAGCGGCCTGTTCGCCATCGTGCAGCGCTTGTATGGCATTGAGATCGCCGAGCAAAAGGGTTTCGACACCTGGCACCCGGACGTTCGCCTGTTCGAAATCAAGGAAAACGGCCAGCACGTCGGACGCTTCTTTTTCGACCTGTACGCCCGCGCCAACAAGCGCGGCGGCGCCTGGATGGACGGCGCGCGCGACCGTCGTCGCACCATCGATGGCGTGCTGCAAAGCCCGGTGGCCAACCTGGTGTGCAACTTCGCCCCGGCCGACAGCGGCAAGCCTGCTCTGCTGACCCACGATGAAGTCACCACGTTGTTCCACGAATTCGGTCACGGCCTGCACCACCTGCTGACCCGTGTCGACCACGCTGGTGTCTCCGGGATCAACGGTGTGGCGTGGGATGCGGTGGAGTTGCCGAGCCAGTTCATGGAGAACTGGTGCTGGGAGCCCGAGGGTCTGGCGCTGATCTCCGGCCACTATGAAACCGGCGAGCCGCTGCCCCAGGACCTGCTGGAAAAAATGCTTGCGGCGAAGAACTTCCAATCCGGCCTGATGATGGTGCGGCAGCTGGAGTTCTCGCTGTTCGACTTCGAACTGCATGCCACTCATGGCGATGGTCGCAGCGTGGCGCAGGTGCTTGAAGGAGTACGCGACGAGGTTTCGGTCATGCGCCCGCCGGCCTACAACCGGTTCCCCAACAGCTTTGCGCACATCTTCGCCGGTGGTTACGCGGCGGGGTACTACAGCTACAAATGGGCCGAAGTGCTATCGGCGGATGCCTTCTCCAAGTTCGAAGAAGAGGGCGTGCTCAATGCTGAAACCGGCCGTGCGTTCCGTGATGCGATCCTGGCGCGTGGCGGTTCCCAGGCACCGATGGTGCTGTTCGTCGATTTCCGCGGCCGCGAGCCTTCCATTGACGCTCTCTTGCGTCACAGCGGCTTGAGCGAGGAAGCAGCATGAGCCAAGGACCTGTAATCACCAAAAAGCAATTTATCGCCGGGGCTGTGTGCCCGGCGTGCAGCGAGCCGGACAAGCTGAAAATGTGGACGGAGGACAACGTGCCCCATCGCGAATGCGTGGCCTGCGGCTATACCGACACGCTCAATGACCAAGGCTTGTCGGTGCCCAAGGAACTGGGTACGCGGGTCAATACCTCGGCGCTGAAAGTGCCGGATCCGAAGGTGCAGGCGGTGCAGTTCTTTCCGAACCCAAAGCTGAAAAAAGACTGAAGAAACCTCACGCAATCATTTAGGAGCTGGGGGCTCGCAAAGAGCCTCAAGACAATGCGGTCATTCACGTGGCTGCATTGTTTTGATCACGTCCGCCCCTACTGCATCTGCTCCCTCCTTGTTTGAGGTGGAGATCCAATCCTTCATCGAACACAGTGCAAACGCGCTAGTGCTGCAATCTCCGTTTGCCAAGGCTGTGCGCAATTTGCCGACATCGGCCCGCATCATGTAGCGAACGCCGTCCTTGAAACCATTACTGTTGCCAAATCCACCCAGGGTCATTTCGTTCAGCGCGTCTTCTTTGCTCCACCCTTGAATTACTACCCGGTACATCGCTGCCATCAAGCCCGTACGGTCCGAACCATGCTTGCAGTGCATCAGCACTGGGCCGTTGCTCTCTGCTTGCTGAATGGCGCGTAGCGCCGCCAGTACGTCCGAATCATCAACGTGATTGGTGCGATAAGTCAGTTGCACTTGCTTGATATCGGCTGTTTTAAGCCAAGTGGCATCGGATTCCGGTAGGAAATTGATCACCGTGCCGATCTTCAGCTTTTCCAACAATGGCAGCGCGCCGCTATCCGGTAAGCCACTGCGGTACAACGTGGGGGTCATCTGGTGCAAGTTGTAGTGGGTATCAATCGGTTGCGCCCATTCGGGTGAGCGCACGGAAGTGATGATCTCATCGGCCTGCACGGGGGTAGTGGCGAACAGGCTGACGAGCGTGAGGCAGAGAGCCGCAAATAAGCCGTGTTTCAACATGGTCGACGTAACCGAAAGGAGCTAATGGCTTTCAGATTGCGTGACGTCGGGTCAATGCCGTGTGAGTCGGTCGTCAAAGAAGCGTGATTTGGCGGGCTTTGTGGCCGGTGATTTTCAGCTGAATCGATTTTCCTCGATGCTTAGCCTGCTATCATTCGTAACTATTCATGTCAGCTGTGTTCTATCTCTCTGAAACAGTTGGATCCAATTGCCCTGTAGACGCTCAAGCCGCTCGCCAGAAGCGGCTGTTCAATCCGTGACCACATGATGAGGTGCTCCATGTCTGATCAAGATCAAGACAACCCCCGGCGTGAGTTTTTACGCAAATCCTTGACCTTGATCCCGGTGGTCACGGTTGCCAGTACCGGCCTGGGTGGTTCGATGCTGATGGCCGCGCCTGAGCCGGCACAGGCCAGCGCGGCCAAGCCAGCGGTTAGCGAAAAAGCCTACGAACCCAGCTACTTCACGGCTGAGGAATGGGCGTTTATCCAGGCTGCCGTCGCGCGCTTGATCCCTGCCGATGCCCAAGGCCCTGGTGCCCTTGAAGCGGGTGCGCCGGAGTACATCGACCGTCAGATGAACACGCCCTATGCCAGTGGGGCGTTGTGGTACATGCAGGGGCCATTCAACGCCGATGCCGCCCCAGAGATGGGCTGGCAGAGCAAGTTGGTGCCCAAAGAGATCTATCGCCTGGGCATTGCCGCGACCGATGCCTGGTCGAAGGCATTCAATGGCAAAGCCTTTGCCGCTCAAGACAGCGCTACCCAGGACGATATGCTGCGTCGCCTTGAAGCTGGCGGCGGCGAGGTGTCGGCCCATTTCGAGGCGGTGCCGGCGAAGATGTTCTTCAACCTGTTACTGCAGAACACCAAAGAAGGGTTTTTCTGCGACCCGATTCACGGGGGCAATAAAGGCATGGTCGGCTGGACACTGATCGGTTTCCCCGGCGCGCGCGCCGACTTTATGGATTGGGTGGAACGCAACGAGCAATACCCCTTCCCGGCAGTTTCCATCCGCGGCGAGAGGGCATAAGCGTGGCGACCATCATGAAGAAAGTCGATGCAGTGATCGTAGGCTTTGGCTGGACCGGCGCGATCATGGCCAAGGAACTGACGGAAGCGGGCCTGAACGTGGTTGCGCTGGAGCGCGGCCCGATGCAGGACACCTACCCCGACGGCAACTATCCCCAGGTCATCGACGAACTGACCTACAGCGTGCGTAAAAAGCTCTTCCAGGATATTTCCAAAGAGACCGTAACCATTCGCCATAGTGTGAATGACGTAGCCTTGCCCAATCGGCAGCTCGGTGCATTCTTGCCCGGTAATGGCGTGGGCGGTGCGGGCTTGCACTGGTCGGGCGTGCATTTTCGCGTCGACCCTATTGAGCTGCGCATGCGCAGCCACTACGAAGAGCGCTACGGCAAGCACTTCATACCCAAGGACATGACCATCCAGGACTTCGGCGTCAGCTATGAAGAGCTGGAGCCGTTCTTCGACTATGCGGAAAAAGTCTTCGGCACCTCCGGCCAGGCCTGGACCGTCAAAGGTCAATTGGTGGGCGAAGGGCGCGGCGGCAACCCTTATGCGCCGGACCGCTCCAACCCGTTCCCCCTGCAAGCGCAGAAAAATACCGTCTCTGCACAGCTGTTTCAGAAAGCCGCTACGGAGGTGGGTTACAAGCCCTACAACCTGCCGTCGGCCAACACCTCGGGGCCTTATACCAACCCCTACGGTGCGCAAATGGGGCCGTGCAACTTCTGCGGTTTCTGCAGTGGCTACGTGTGCTACATGTACTCCAAGGCGTCGCCGAACGTGAACATCCTGCCGGCCCTGCGGCAGGTGCCGAATTTCGAACTGCGGCCCAATTCTCACGTACTCAAGGTCAACCTCGACAGCACCAAGCGCAAGGCCACCGGCGTGACCTACATCGACGGCCAGGGCCGCGAGTGCGAGCAGCCGGCGGACCTGGTAATCCTCGGTGCGTTCCAGTTCCATAACGTGCGTTTGATGCTGTTATCGGGTATCGGCAAGCCCTACGACCCGATCAGCGGCGAAGGCGTGGTCGGCAAGAACTTCGCTTACCAGAACATGGCCACCATCAAAGCGTTCTTTGACAAGGACACCCACACCAACAATTTCATCGGTGCCGGCGGCAACGGCGTGGCCATTGATGACTTCAACGCCGACAACTTCGACCACGGCCCCCACGGCTTTGTGGGCGGTTCGCCGATGTGGGTCAACCAGGCCGGCAGCCGGCCGATCGCAGGTACGTCCAACCCGCCGGGCACCCCCGCCTGGGGCAGTGCGTGGAAGCGCGCCACCGCCGATTACTACACCCATCAGGTGTCAATGGACGCCCACGGCGCTCATCAATCCTACCGGGGCAACTACCTGGATCTGGACCCGGTATACCGCGATGCCTACGGCCTGCCACTGCTGCGGATGACATTCGACTGGCAGGAAAACGACATCAAAATGAACCGCTTCATGGTCGAGAAAATGGGCAAGGTGGCGCAGGCCATGAACCCCAAGGCGATCGCTCTGCTGGGCAAGAAGGTCGGTGAGCACTTCAATACCGCGTCCTACCAGACCACCCACCTCAACGGTGGCGCGATCATGGGCACCGACCCGAAAACCAGCGCGGTCAACCGCTACCTGCAGTCCTGGGATGTGCACAACGTGTTTGTCCCGGGCGCATCCGCTTTCCCACAAGGCTTGGGTTACAACCCTACCGGCCTGGTGGCGGCGCTGACCTACTGGTCGGCCCGAGCGATCCGCGAGCAGTACCTGAAAAACCCCGGCCCGCTGGTTCAGGCATAAGGAGCGATGACCATGAAAGCATTTGTTATCGCGACCTTGGCGCTGCTCAGCAGTTGCTCGATCAGCGCCGCTGAAACCGACCTGATCAAGCAAGGCGAGTACCTGGCCCGCGCCGGTGACTGCGTGGCCTGCCACACCGCCAAGGGCGGCAAACCCTTTGCCGGTGGCCTGCCGATGGAAACCCCCATTGGTGTGATCTATTCCACCAACATCACCCCGGACAAGACCGGCCTGGGTGATTACAGCTTCGAGGACTTCGACAAGGCCGTGCGCCATGGCGTCGCCAAAAGCGGTAGTACGCTTTACCCAGCCATGCCCTACCCGTCTTACGCTCGTGTCAGCGAAAGCGATATGCAGGCGTTGTACGCGTATTTCATGAAAGGCGTCGAACCGGTCGCCCAAGCGAACAAGGACAGCGATATTCCCTGGCCCTTGAGCATGCGCTGGCCGTTGACGGCGTGGCGCTGGATGTTTGCGCCGGCCGTTGAGGATTATAAGGCCGTAGCGGGCTCCGACCCGGTGATCAGTCGCGGCGCCTATCTGGTGGAGGGCCTTGGCCACTGTGGCGCATGCCATACGCCGCGCGCCCTGACCATGCAGGAAAAAGCCCTGAGTGCTCAGGACGGCAGCGCGTTTCTGTCCGGCAGTGCGCCGTTGGAAGGTTGGATCGCCAAAAGCCTGCGCGGCGACCACAAGGACGGGCTCGGCAGCTGGAGCGAAGAGCAACTGGTGCAATTCCTCAAGACCGGTCGCAGTGACCGCAGCGCGGTGTTTGGCGGCATGAGCGATGTGGTCGTGCACAGCATGCAATACCTGTCGCAAGACGACCTGACCGCTATCGCCCGGTACCTCAAGAGTCTACCGGCGGTGGATCCCAAGGATCAGCCGCACCAGTACGACAAGCAGGTGGCGCAAGCCCTGTGGAAAGGCGACGACAGCCAGCGGGGTGCGTCGGTGTATATCGACAACTGCGCGGCCTGCCACCGTACCGACGGGCATGGTTATACACGGGTGTTCCCGGCGCTGGCGGGCAACCCGGTGTTGCAGACGGCGGATGCGACGTCGCTGATCAACATCGTGTTGAACGGCGGCACATTACCGGCCACCCACGCGGCACCGTCCACCTTCACCATGCCGGCGTTCGCCTGGCGTCTGTCGGACCAGGAAGTGGCGGATGTGGTGAGCTTTATCCGGGGCAGTTGGGGCAACCAAGGTGGGCCAGTCAAGGCCAGCGACGTGGCGGACCTGCGCAAAGACGACATGCGCACCACCTCCGGCGATGATCTGGGGCAAGTGACGAAAAAGCACTGATCTTGCATTGACCGCCAAACGGCACTGGTCAGACACCCTGCGCCTCGGTACTGTATATAAAAACAGTATCGAGGCGTTCTTATGTCGACTGCGCTGCCACCCCGGGGCCGGGGCACGGCCACCAACCTGCACAACCGCTTTGCGCCCACGGTCAGCGTGGTCGAGGATGACGGTTGGCATCAGGAAGTACCGCCGACCCAGGGCACCGAAGTGCGTATCGAGACGGCCAAGACCATCATCACGCGCAACAACTCACCAGACCTGCCGTTCGACCGCTCGATCAACCCTTATCGTGGCTGCGAGCATGGCTGTATTTACTGCTACGCGCGGCCCAGCCATGCCTATTGGGACATGTCCCCGGGGCTGGATTTCGAAACCCGTCTGATCGCCAAGCACAATGCCGCCCAGGTGCTGGAGCAGCAGCTGTCGAAACCGGGCTATGTGTGTGCGCCGATCAACCTCGGTTCCAACACCGATCCCTACCAACCCATCGAGCGCGAGCACCGCATCACCCGACAAATCTTGGAAGTGCTGCTGCGATACCGGCACCCGGTGACTATCATCACCAAGGGCTCGCTGATCCTGCGCGATCTGGACTTGCTCACCGAGTTGGCGCGCCAGCGTCTGGTGGCGGTGATGATCAGCCTCACCAGCCTGGACGATGAGCTCAAGCGCATCCTGGAGCCACGCACGGCGGCGCCCAAGGCGCGTCTGCGAGCGATTCGGGTGATGCGTGAGGCGGGGGTCCAGGTGGGCGTGCTGTGTTCGCCGATGATCCCGATGATCAACGACAGCGAGCTGGAAAGCCTGCTGAGCGAAGCCCATGCCGCCGGTGCCCAGAGCGCGGCCTACATGATGCTGCGCTTGCCGTTGGAGGTGGCGCCGCTGTTCGAAGAATGGCTGGCGGCGCATTATCCGCAGCGCGCGGCCCATGTGATGAGCCTGGTGCGCCAGGTGCGCGGCGGAGAGGTGTATGACAGCCGTTTCGGCGTGCGCATGCGCGGCGAAGGGCCGTTTGCCGATCTACTGGCCCAGCGCTTCAGCAAAGCGATCAAGCGTTTGGGGCTGGATCGTCGGGAAGGCTTCAATCTGGATTGCGAGGCGTTCTGTCCACCTGGCCGACAATTGGCATTGTTGTAGACTGGCTGGGAAGAATGCACCATTCCTGTAGGAATAGTCGCGTTTTGACATCACTGAAACCCGCGTTCTAGAGCGGTTCATTCAGTTTGAGTTAAGTTTCGATGGTTACCTTGTTCAGCGAGTGACTGATGAGTCGGCTCTGGAGTCCGTGGTGGTTTACAACTATTCCACTAGCCAGGCGTCGAACTGACCTGAAAACTCCCCTGCATTAATTAAGAGGATGAATCATGAGTGACAAGGATAAACAGCCGTTGGCTGCGTCGGCATCAGCCCCTCAGGTGGCAGAATCCGCCGATGCAGCGTTGCAACATATCGTTGACGGTTTTTTGCATTTCCATCACGACGTCTTCCCTCAGCAGGAAGAACTCTTCAAGAAACTCGCCACGGCCCAGAGCCCAAGAGCGATGTTCATCACCTGCGCAGACTCGCGCATCGTCCCTGAATTAATCACCCAAAGCTCGCCCGGCGACCTGTTCGTTACCCGTAACGTCGGTAATGTGGTGCCCCCTTACGGGCAGATGAACGGCGGTGTTTCCACTGCGATCGAGTACGCGGTGCTTGCCCTGGGTGTACAGCACATCATCGTCTGCGGGCATTCCGATTGCGGCGCCATGCGCGCGGTGCTCAACCCCGACAGCTTGGAGAAAATGCCCACGGTCAGGGCCTGGCTGCGGCACGCCGAGGTCGCCAAGGCCATGGTTCATGACAACTGCGACTGCGCCAATGAAGGCGAGAGCATGAAGGTGCTGACCGAAGAAAACGTCATCGCCCAGTTGCAGCATTTGCGCACCCACCCTTCGGTGGCTTCGCGCATGGCCAACGGTCAATTGTTTATCCACGGCTGGATTTACAACATCGAGACCAGTGAAATTCGCGCGTACGACGCGGAGCAATCAGCGTTCCGACCGTTGAGCGGTTCCGGACCTATCCCTTGCGCGACGCCTAAAGCGCGCTTCTAAAACACTTCCCTGCCGGGTAAAGCGGTGGCTGCCATGGACGCAGCCAGGCTTTACCGCGCCCGGCGAATGCCTCGGGAGAGCCATCATGCGTGCTGCTCAATTGAAAGCTGTACTGCCACGGGAGCTGCTCGCTTCGGTGGTTGTGTTTCTGGTCGCCCTGCCCCTGTGCATGGGCATCGCCATTGCGTCCGGCATGCCGCCGGCCAAGGGCCTGATCACCGGCATCATCGGTGGCCTGGTGGTGGGCTGGCTGGCGGGGTCGCCGTTGCAAGTCAGCGGTCCGGCGGCGGGTTTGGCAGTGCTGGTGTTCGAGTTGGTGCGCCAGCACGGCATGCTGATGCTCGGGCCTATCCTGCTGCTGGCGGGTTTCCTGCAACTGGTGGCCGGACGATTGCGCCTGGGCTGCTGGTTTCGTGTGACCGCACCGGCGGTGGTCTACGGCATGCTGGCGGGGATTGGCGTGCTGATTGTGCTGTCGCAGGTCCATGTGATGCTCGACGCCGCGCCCAAGCCTTCAGGGCTGGATAACCTGGCGGGCTTCCCGGCCGCGCTGGCCGAGGCGATCCCCACCCTTGGCGGTGGCCTCGGCTGGCAAGCGGGACTGCTTGGTTTGTCCACCATGCTGGTGATGTACCTGTGGGACAAACTGCGCCCGCAGTCACTACGATTCGTGCCGGGAGCCTTGCTCGGTGTTGGCCTGGCGACGGTCACCAGCCTGGTGCTGGCGCTGCAGGTCAAGCGGGTGGAGGTGCCGGAGAACCTCGCCGATGCCATCGACTGGCTGCGCCCCAGCGACCTGCTCAACCTGGCTGACCCCCAACTGCTGATCGCCGCGTTCGCCGTTGCTTTCATTGCCAGCGCCGAAACCCTGCTCTCCGCGGCGGCTGTGGATCGCATGCACAGTGGTCAACGTTCCGATTTTGATAAGGAATTATCTGCCCAAGGTGTAGGCAACATGCTGTGTGGTCTGGTGGGCGCCCTGCCGATGACCGGTGTGATTGTGCGCAGTTCGGCCAACGTCCAAGCAGGCGCTACCACGCGGCTGTCAGCGATGTTCCACGGCGTGTGGCTGTTGGGTTTTGTGCTGCTGCTGTCGAGTGTGCTGCAAAGCATTCCGGTCGCAAGCCTGGCGGGTGTGCTGGTGTACACCGGGATCAAGCTGGTGGACGTCAAGGCGTTCAAGGCGCTGGGGCGCTACGGACGGATGCCGATGTTCACCTATGCCGCCACAGCGCTGGCAATCATCTTCACTGACTTGCTGACGGGTGTGCTGGTGGGCTTCGGGCTGACCCTGGTCAAGCTGGCGTTCAAAGCGTCGCGCTTGAAAGTCAGCCTGATCGATCTGCCTCAGGACGGTGAGATGGAACTGCGGTTGATTGGCGCGGCGACGTTTCTCAAAGTACCGGCGCTGACTCAGGTGCTGTCGACTGTGCCTACCGGCACCACGGTGCATGTGCCGCTTAACAACCTGAGCTACATCGACCATTCCTGCCTGGAGTTGCTGGAAGAATGGGGCCGGGCAAATGCGGCCAAAGGGTCGAAGTTGGTGATTGAGGCGCGGGGGTTGAAGCGCAGGCTCGAAGGCCGAATCAGGACGACGACGGGGATCGGCTCGGCACCCTCTATCGGCTGACGGAGCCGGATCAAATGCGGGAGAGGGTTACCACCCTCCCGCATTAGATTGAAAATTCAAGCCGGCTGATCCAGCTCCAGCTCAACACCCAACTGGCGCGACAGGCACGGCCAGCGCTTCCACGCGGCTTCCGTTTCCGGGCTTTTGAGCTGCTCGCGATAGGTCTCCACAGACTCCAGCGCAAAGCTGTCCTCGTTGAGCATTTCATCCACGGCGTGGTGTACGGCTTCATCCAGCTGGTTGGCGAATGCCTCGCCGATCAACTGATGGGCGATCACGTTGGCGACGGTGATATCCACCGGAATCAATGGCTGGCCAAAGTGCTTGATATACAAGTCGTTGACCTCTTCCACCAGACGATGGGCCAGGTACGCTTCATCCAGCAGACCGTCGAGCCCTTCGTGGCCTTGCAGCAAAGCGGGCGGTTGCAGGAAAAAATGCTCGGCGATCTTCAGGACGGGTTTGATCTGACTTTCGATACCGGCCTCGCGCGCCACCTCGTTGGCCGCATCCAGCAGGTCCGGCACGAGGTCGATGTAGGCAGTGACAAAGCGGGTCATGATGGCGACGTGATCACCGTCAGCCAGGGAAATGGCCGAATGCAGGTGCGGCAATTGTTTTTCCAGCTGGCAACCCAGCTGGCCCGTTTCGGTCTCGTGTTGATGGGCACGGGAAATCTGCTCGCGCAATGCGGCGGTGTTCATGAACGCTCCAGTAGTGCAGGCATAAGAAGAAAGAGCATAAGGTAGCTCGTTTATACGAGAGCCTCAGATGCATTTGTCATAATTATTTCACGGTTATACGCAGGCGTTATATCGGATAGCCATCGTTCGTCGGAAAATCGATTCCGCCCCCCGCTTCCATTGGGTTTCCACCCAGCCTTTTCGGCTCATTTGCCCCTACACATTGCGGGGTTGCAGACCCTGTCTATACTCGGATTTGTACGCGATTAGCTGATGACGCCAGACTGCATAAGCAGGCAAGGCTAAGCGGTTGTAAGCAGTATGGAAGCCGCTCCCTTCGACGCAGGTGCAAACCGGCGGGATAACAAGAACGATAAGGGGAACCCGCAATGATGCGACATCCACACGTTTGGATGGGCCTCCTGTTGTGGTCGGTATTCGGCCAGGCGCACGCCGCTTGGACCACGAATATGGCGCCAGGGGCGACAGAAGTCAGTCACGCTGTGTTCGACCTGCATATGACCATTTTCTGGATCTGTGTGGTGATCGGCATCGTCGTGTTCGGCGCCATGTTCTGGTCGATGATGGTCCACCGCCGCTCCACCGGGCAGGTCGCCGCCAAGTTCCACGAGAGCACCACCGTGGAAATCCTCTGGACTGTCGTGCCCCTGCTGATCCTGATCGCGATGGCCATCCCGGCCACCAAGACCCTGATCAATATCTACGACAGCAGTGAATCGGATATCGATATCCAGGTCACCGGCTATCAGTGGAAGTGGCACTACAAATACCTGGGCCAGGATGTGGAGTTCTTCAGCAACCTGGCCACACCCGCCGAACAGATCCGTAACCAGGCTACCAAGGGCGAGCATTATCTGCTGGAAGTCGACCAGCCGCTGGTGCTGCCGGTGGGCGCCAAGGTGCGCTTTCTGGTGACGGCCGCCGACGTGATCCATTCCTGGTGGGTGCCGGCCTTCGCGGTCAAGCGCGATGCCATTCCGGGGTTCGTCAACGAAGCCTGGACCCGTGTCGAGAAGCCCGGCCTCTACCGTGGCCAATGCGCCGAGCTGTGCGGCAAGGACCACGGTTTCATGCCCATCGTGGTGGAGGTCAAGTCCAAGGCCGACTACGACACCTGGCTGGGCGAGCGCAAGGCCGAAGCCGCCAAGCTTAAGGAGCTGACATCCAAAGAGTGGACCCTCGACGAGCTGGTGGCTCGTGGCGACAAGGTCTATCACACCACCTGTGTGGCCTGCCACCAGGCCGAGGGCCAGGGCCTGCCGCCGATGTTCCCGGCGCTCAAGGGCTCGAAGATCGCTACGGGGCCTGCGGCCGATCACCTGAGCATCGTGTATCACGGTAAGCCGGGAACCGCGATGGCCGCGTTCGGCAAGCAGCTCTCGGAAGTGGATATCGCCGCCGTAGTGACTTACGAGCGCAACGCCTGGGGCAACAACAAAGGCGACATGGTCACGCCTAAAGACGTGTTGGCCATCAAGCAGGCGGAAAGCAAATGACTCCTTTCATTGCAAATGCCCTGAACCGCCCCGCCCCTTCGTTTGCAGGAGAACGGCCATGAGCGCTGTGATCGATGACCATGGCCACGCCAGTGACCATGCCCACGGCCCCGCCAAAGGTTTGATGCGCTGGGTGCTGACCACCAACCACAAAGACATCGGCACGATGTATCTGTGGTTTGCCTTCACCATGTTCTTGTTGGGCGGCTCCTTCGCCATGGTGATTCGCGCCGAGTTATTCCAACCGGGTTTGCAAATTGTGGAACCCGCGTTCTTCAACCAGATGACCACCATGCACGGCCTGATCATGGTGTTCGGCGCGGTGATGCCGGCATTTGTCGGCCTGGCCAACTGGATGATCCCGCTAATGATCGGTGCCCCCGACATGGCCCTGCCGCGCATGAATAACTTCAGTTTCTGGCTGTTGCCGGCGGCGTTCCTGTTGTTGGTGTCGACTTTGTTCACGCCAGGCGGTGGGCCGAATTTCGGCTGGACCTTCTACGCGCCGCTCTCCACGACCTATGCGCCGGAAAGCGTGACGTTCTTCATCTTCGCCATTCACCTGATGGGCATCAGTTCGATCATGGGTGCGATCAACGTGGTCGCCACCATCCTCAACCTGCGTGCGCCCGGCATGACATTGATGAAGATGCCGCTGTTCGTGTGGACCTGGTTGATCACCGCGTTCCTGCTGATCGCGGTCATGCCGGTGCTGGCCGGCTGCGTGACCATGATGCTGATGGATATCCACTTCGGTACCAGCTTCTTCAGTGCCGCCGGTGGCGGTGATCCGGTGCTGTTCCAGCATGTGTTTTGGTTCTTCGGCCACCCTGAGGTGTACATCATGATCCTGCCGGCCTTCGGCGCCGTCAGCTCGATCATCCCGACCTTCTCGCGCAAGCCATTGTTCGGTTACACCTCGATGGTCTACGCCACGGCGAGCATCGCGTTTCTGTCGTTTATCGTGTGGGCGCACCACATGTTCGTGGTGGGCATTCCGCTGGTGGGCGAGTTGTTCTTTATGTACGCCACGTTGCTGATCGCCGTGCCCACGGGGGTGAAGGTGTTCAACTGGGTCAGCACCATGTGGCAAGGCTCGCTGACCTTCGAGACGCCGATGCTGTTTGCCGTGGCCTTTGTGATTCTGTTCACCATCGGCGGCTTCTCTGGCCTGATGCTGGCGATTGCGCCGGCGGACTTCCAGTACCACGACACCTACTTCGTGGTGGCGCACTTCCATTACGTACTGGTGCCCGGCGCGATCTTCGGCATCTTCGCCTCGGCGTACTACTGGCTGCCGAAATGGACCGGCCATATGTACGACGAAACCCTGGGCAAGCTGCACTTCTGGCTGTCTTTCGTGGGCATGAACATGGCGTTCTTCCCGATGCACTTCGTGGGCCTGGCGGGCATGCCGCGGCGGGTGCCGGACTACAACCTGCAGTTCGCTGACTTCAACATGGTGTCTTCGATTGGCGCCTTTATGTTCGGCGCTACGCAGATCTTCTTCCTGTTTATCGTGATCAAGTGCATCCGTGGCGGCCCGCCCGCGCCGGCCAAGCCGTGGGATGGCGCCGAAGGCCTGGAATGGAGCATTCCATCGCCGGCGCCGTACCACACCTTCACCACGCCGCCGGAGGTCAAATGAATACGCCGATCCCCTGTGGGAGGGGGCTTGCTCCCGATGACGGTATGTCAGCCGACATCACCCTGGTTTGCGACGCAGCAGGTGGGCGTCATGGCTGACTCCGTGCCCGTCAGGCGGCTGGTCACGCGGCTGTTGATCCTGGTGGTGGCGATGTTCGCCTTCGGGTTCGCCCTGGTGCCCATCTACGACGTGATGTGCAAGGCATTTGGCATCAACGGCAAGACCGCTGGGCAGTACGAGGGCTCGCAGGTAGTGGACCCGTCGCGCCAGGTGCGCGTGCAGTTTCTGGCCACCAATGCCATCGACATGGTCTGGGAGTTTCGCTCCAAGGCCGATGAACTGGTGGTTAACCCTGGGGCGGTAAACGAGATGCTGTTCGTGGCCTATAACCCCAGCAATAAGCCAATGACCGCCCAGGCCATTCCGAGCATTTCCCCGGCCGAAGCGGCGGTGTATTTCCACAAAACCGAGTGTTTTTGCTTCACCCAGCAAGTGCTACAGCCTGGCGAGCGCATCGAAATGCCCGTGCGTTTCATTGTCGATCGCGACATGCCCAAGGATGTAAAGCATTTGACCCTGGCGTACACGCTGTTCGATATCACTGCGCGCCAACCGCCCGTGGCTGCCCATAGCGGCGGCTAGCTACTGTTTGCCCGCTCAATCAGGAGAGCGAATACATGTCGACTCATGATACGTACTACGTACCAGCGCAAAGCAAATGGCCAATAATTGCCACGTTCGGCCTGTTGATCACCGTGTACGGCCTGGGCCTGTGGTTTAACGATCTCAAGGCCGCGCGCCCGGAATCCCACGGGCCGTGGATCTTTTTCGTCGGTGGCCTGCTGTTGGCCTACATGCTGTTCGGCTGGTTCGGCGCGGTGATCAAGGAAAGTCGCGCCGGTTTGTACAGTTCGCAGATGGACCGCTCGTTCCGCTGGGGCATGAGTTGGTTCATCTTTTCCGAAGTGATGTTCTTTATCGCGTTCTTCGGTGCGCTGTTCTATGTGCGGCATGTGTCCGGTCCGGCGTTGGCGGGCGAAGGCCCTAAGGGCATTGCGCACATGCTGTGGCCGAACTTCGAGTTTGCCTGGCCGTTGCTCAACAACCCGGACCCGAAACTCTATCCAGCGCCGGAGGGCACTATCAGCCCGTGGGGCTTGCCGTTGGTCAATACGATCCTGCTGGTCAGTTCCAGCGTGACCATCACCATTGCCCACCATGCCCTGCGTAAAGGCCATCGCGGTGCTCTGAAACTCTGGCTGGCGATCACCGTGCTGCTGGGCTTGGCGTTCCTGGGGTTCCAGGCCGAGGAATACATCCACGCCTATAAAGAGCTGGGTCTGACCTTGGGCTCGGGCGTGTACGGCGCGACCTTCTTTATGCTCACCGGTTTTCACGGCGCCCACGTGACCATCGGCACGATCATTCTGTTTGTGATGCTGATGCGCATCCTGCGCGGGCATTTCAATGCCGAGCACCAGTTCGGCTTCGAAGCGGCCAGTTGGTATTGGCACTTTGTGGATGTGGTGTGGATCGGCCTGTTTTTCTTCGTTTACGTGCTGTAGGGCGTTTCACCACGGCGCGTGCGACACCAACTGGCCGCTGAAAAATCCCCAGGTAATCAAGCCGAGGGTGATCACGGCCAGCACTACGCGCACGGTCAGGGCAGTGACGAGGCGGTTGGAGTGGCCCTCGTCCTTGACCAGAAAGAACAAGCCACTGAACAGGCTCACGACGGTCGCGATCAGCATCAGGGCAATAGCTGCTTTGAGCATGGTGCGGCTCCTGGGCTTTCGAGGGGAGGGGCGATGAGATCCAGTATAGCCAGTGCCTGGCAGCGCTTTCGTCCCGGTATTGCGCCGACGGTGGTAGTGCTTGTGCTGCTGCCGCTGATGGTGGGGCTGGGATGCTGGCAGCTGTCTCGCGGCCAGGAAAAGCAGGTGCTGGTGGACAGCTATGCCGAGCGCCGTGCGGCCGAACCGATCCATGGTGACCAGCTCGCGGCGCTCGCAAACCCTGCGTTTCGTCGGGTTCACCTGCGCGGGCAGTTCGATGCCGAGCACAGCGTACTGCTCGACAACCGCATGCGCGATGGCAAGGCTGGTGTCGAGCTGCTGCAACCCTTCCATGACCAGGCCAGCGGTCTGTGGCTGTTGCTCAATCGCGGCTGGCTGCCCTGGCCGGACCGGCGCACCCCGCCGGCCTTCACCACCCCTGAACAACCGGTGAATCTCGACGCCTGGGTGTACGTGGCGCCGGGCGAAACCTTCCAATTGCAGGCCGACCCGGTGGCGTCCAATTGGCCGAGCTTGCTCACCGCGCTGCACCCCTCCGCGTTGTGGGCCGAGCTGGGTCGCAGCGGGTATGCCTACGAGTTGCGCGCCGAACCCGGCCCGGGCACGTACGAAACCCGCTGGCCGGTCGTGGCCATGGGCCCGGAAAAACATCTGGCGTATGCCGTGCAGTGGTTCGCCATGGTCTTGGCGTTGCTGGCGCTTTATCTCTATCTCGGATGGCACCACACAAAAAAGGAGAAGCCCCATGAGAGCGGCCATGAATCCACCCAACATGTCTGAGCTGCCCGACCGTCGCAAAGGCCGCTGGCAGTTGATCCTGATTCTGCTGATGGTCATCGGCCCGATGGTGTTGGCCACACTCATGTACAAGCTGCAGTTCTGGGTGCCCGATAGTCGCAGCTATCACGGCGAGCTGATTGGTGATGGTCAGACCCGCGCCGACATCGGCGTGCAGGCCGACGAGCAGCGCTGGCAACTGCTGGTTACGGCACCCACGGCCTGCGCCGCCGACTGCCAGCAACTGGTGTACCTGGCGCGGCAACTGCAGATTGGCCTGGGCCGCGATGCTTCGCGCGCCAGTCATGCCCTGGCCAGCGCGCAACCTTTGAGCACTGACTATGACGCCAAGCTCAAGGCCGAATACCCCCAGTTGCAACGCTACGCGCTGGACCTGTCGACCTTCGGCAAAAACGCCGCCGCGCCGGGTGACGCGCAGCTTTGGATCGTCGATCCCCACGGCAACCTGGTGCTGCGCTATGACGCCACGGTCAAGGGCAAGGATCTGCTCAACGACCTGCGTCATCTGTTGAAACTGTCCAACATCGGATAAGGGCATCGTCATGGCCAAACCTGGATTTCGCCTCGCGTTGTTTGCCACCCTGCTGGCGCTGATCGTCGTGCTGCTGGGTGCCTATACCCGCCTGACCCACGCCGGTCTCGGCTGCCCGGATTGGCCCGGTTGCTACGGTTTTATTGGGGTGCCCAACAGTGAAGCCCAACTGGCCCATGCCGAATTGCATTTTCCCAACACGCCGGTGGAGGCCGACAAAGGCTGGAGCGAGATGATCCATCGCTACTTCGCCGGCACCTTGGGGCTGCTGATCGGCGTGTTGGCGGCGCGGTGCTGGAGCCATCGGCGCGATCCCGGTCAGCCGGTGAAGTTGCCGCTGTTTCTGCTCGCCGTGGTATTCGCCCAGGCGGCGTTTGGTATGTGGACGGTGACATTGAAGCTGTGGCCGCAAGTGGTCACCGGGCACTTGCTGGGCGGCTTTGCCACCCTGAGCCTGCTGTTTTTGCTGACCCTGCGTTTGTCGGGAGTGTTACCGGCGTTGATCGTGCCGAAGCGCCTGCAGTATTGGGCCACGGCCGGGCTGGTGCTGGTGATCGGCCAGATCGCGCTGGGCGGCTGGGTAAGTTCCAACTATGCGGCCGTGGCCTGTATCGACCTGCCCACCTGCCACGGTCAATGGTGGCCGGCGGCGGACTTTGCCAACGGTTTTCACCTGACCCAACATATCGGCCCGAACTACCTGGGCGGGCAGCTCGACAGCGAGGCGCGTACGGCGATTCACCTGACCCACCGCTTGGGCGCGGTCATCGTCACCTTGGCCCTGCTCGGTTTGGCCTGGCAACTGCGCGCGGTGGGCATGACGCGACTGGCGGGCCTGTTGCTGATTGCCTTGGCCGCGCAAATCGGCCTGGGCTTGAGCAATGTGTATTTCCATCTGCCGCTGCCGGTGGCCGTGGCCCATAACGCCGGTGGCGCCGGGTTGTTGCTGACGCTGGTGCTGGTCAATTACCACGCGCGTACCAGCCTGGTACGGGTGCGCAGTCAGCGGCCGTTCGGCTGGCGCTTTATCCCGCGCAAACAGATATCGGGCCTGACCACCCTTAAAGGAGAAATGCCATGGCGACCTTGACCGGCGCGCGGCACGACCAGGCGCTCTGGCGCGACTATCTGGAGCTGACCAAGCCGAAAGTGGTGGTGCTGATGTTGATCACTTCCCTGGTCGGTATGTTTCTCGCGACCCGCGCTGGCGTGCCGTGGACGGTGCTGATTTTCGGCAATCTGGGGATCGCTCTGTGTGCAGGCGGCGCGGCGGCGATCAACCACGTGGTGGACCGGCGGATCGACGCTGTGATGGCTCGCACCCATAAGCGCCCGTTGGCCCAGGGGCGCGTGCAGCCTGTGGCCGCCCTGGCCTTTGCGTTGGTGTTGTCAGTGGCTGGGCTGACGCTGCTGCTGGCGTTCACCAATCCGCTGGCGGCATGGCTGACCTTGGCATCGTTGTTGGGGTATGCGGTGATCTATACCGGGTTTCTCAAGCGCGCTACGCCGCAGAATATCGTTATCGGCGGTTTGGCCGGAGCGGCGCCACCACTACTGGGCTGGGTTGCCGTCACTGGGCATGTCAGCGCCGAACCGCTGCTGCTGGTGCTGATTATCTTCGCCTGGACCCCGCCACACTTCTGGGCTTTGGCCATTCACCGCAAAGAGGAGTACGCCAAGGCCGATATTCCGATGCTGCCGGTAACCCACGGCGAGCATTACACCAAGGTGCATATTCTGCTTTATACCTTCGCCCTACTGGCAGTGAGCCTGATGCCCTACGTGATCCACATGAGCGGCCCGCTCTACCTGGGTTGCGCGCTGGTCTTGGGTGCGCGCTTTCTGCAATGGGCCTGGGTGTTGTACCGTGGCGGTCGGCCGCACGCGGCGATCAACACCTTCAAGTACTCTATCTGGTACCTGTTCCTACTGTTTATCGCGCTGCTCGTAGACCACTACTTACTGTTGAACCTATGACTCGAACTCAAAAAACCGTCTTTATCCTGGTGGCCATCGTCGCGTTGATCATGGGCCTGACCGTTAACAAAGTGCTCAACGGCAAAGGCCAGGGCGACCCCACCGCGCTGATCGACGCCGGCATCATCCTGCTGCCGCAAAGCCGCGCGCTGCCGCCGGTGACCATGACCAATCAGGACGGCCAGCCGGTGGTGATCAATGAATTGAAGGGTAAGTGGAGCTTGCTGTTCTTCGGCTACACCTTCTGCCCGGACATTTGCCCTACCACCCTTGCTCAACTGCGCCAGATCAAGAGCGAACTGCCCAAGGACGTTGTGGATAAGCTTCAGGTGATCCTGGTGAGTGTCGACCCCAACCGCGACACTCCGACCCAGCTCAAGCAGTACCTGGGCTATTTCGATCCGCAATTCCAGGGTTTGACCGGCGCAAATGTGGCTGAGGTGCAGAAGGTCTCGAACGCCGTGAGTATCCCGTTCATCCCGGCCGATACCAGCAAGCCGAACTACACCGTCGATCACAGCGGTAACCTCGCGCTGATCGGCCCGGACGGAACGCAACGTGGTTTTATCCGCGCGCCGTTGAACAACCAGAAGCTGGTGGCGCAATTACCAGGGTTGTTACAGCGTCAGTAGTAGCCGACACAAAAAATGTGGGGGGGGGGCTTGCTTGGCCGATAGCAGAGTGTCAGTCGATGTAGATGTCGACTGAAGCATTGCCATCGGGGGCAAGCCCCCTCCCACATTTGCTTTGTGTTGCCTGAGGGGTCGGGGCCAGCGTCTGCTGTTGATTGGGATCGAGTTCACGCCGTAAAGCTGAATTGAGATGCAAGCCCATCGGGTGGCCGATGTCAGAGGCACTGAACCACGGTTGGTCGTCGATTAGCACATTCGAGTCTTGCACAAACCTAATGTGGGAGGGGGCTTGCCCCCGATAGCAGGTGTCAGTCGATGTAGATGCCGACTGAAGCACTGCTATCGGGAGCAAGCCCCCTCCCAAATTGTCGATCGCCAGTGGACTGGGGATCAGTTTGTTTCTTCAGGATCAGAAAGCCGGCTTGATCGCACCTTTGTATTTTTCTTCGATGAATTGCTTCACCTCAGGGGTATGCAGCGCGGCGATCAGTTTCTTCACGGCGTCCGCGTCCTTGTTGTCTTCGCGGGTGACTAGGATGTTCACATACGGCGAGTCGCTGCCTTCGATCAACAGGGCGTCCTTGGCAGGGTCCAGCTTGGCTTCCAGGGCGTAGTTGGTGTTGATCAGCGCCAGGTCGACCTGGGTCAATACGCGTGGCAGGGTGGCGGCTTCCAGTTCGCGGAACTTCAGGTTTTTCGGGTTGGCGGTAATGTCTTTGATGGTCGACAGGATGTTGGTTGGGTCCTTCAGGGTGATCAGGCCGTTGTTGGCCAGAAGCAGCAGGGCGCGGCCGCCGTTGGTGGCGTCGTTAGGGATCACGACGTTGGCGCCGCTTGGCAGCTCGTCCATTTTTTTGTACTTGCTGGAGTAAGCACCCAGGGGCTCCAGGTGTACCCCGCCCACGCTTACCAAGTGAGTGCCCTTGGTCTTGTTGAACTCATCGAGGTACGGTTGGTGCTGGAAGAAGTTGGCGTCCAGGCGCTTCTCGGCCACTTGTACGTTGGGCTGCACGTAATCGGTGAACACCTTGACCTCGAGGTCCACGCCTTCTTTAGCCAGGGCCGGCTTCACGAATTCGAGGATTTCCGCGTGGGGCACCGGCGAGGCCGCGACGGTGAGGGTCTCGGCCGCGTGAGCGGAAAACGCGGCAACGGCGGCGAAAGCAACCAGTAGTTTTTTCATCCAGCAAGCTCCTTGTTCGGGCATCTGCCGGCAGTTGGCCGGCAATGGCCGTTATTTTCGAGAATAGTGTGTCACCAGCTTGTCGCCGATGGTTTGCAGAATCTGCACCAGCACAATCAACATGATGACGGTGACGACCATGACGTCGTCCTGGAAACGCTGGTATCCATAGCGGATCGCCAGGTCGCCCAACCCGCCGGCACCGACCACGCCGGCCATGGCGGTATAGCCCACCAGTGCAATGGCGGTCACGGTGATTGCGGCAATGATGCCAGGCTTCGCCTCGGGCAAAAGTGCCTTGACGATGATCTGCCGAGTAGTGGCACCCATGGCTTGCGTAGCTTCGATGATGCCGCGATCCACTTCGCGCAGAGCCGTTTCCACCAGCCGCGCGAAGAACGTCGAGGCGCCTACCACCAACGGCGGAATAGCGCCGGCCACTCCCAGGGATGTGCCGGTGATAAAGATCGTTGTAGGAATCATCACAATCAGCAGAATGATAAACGGCAGTGAGCGTATAGCGTTGACGATAAACGCCAGAACGCCGTAGGTGGCTTTCTGCTCCAGCAACTGACGTGGGCTGAACAAGAAGAGCAGGATGCCGAGCGGCAGGCCGACCAGCACGGTGAACAGCAGTGAAGTGCTGAGCATCAGCATGGTGTCACCGGTGGCGACCCAAATGTCGGCCCAATCCACCTTATCGAAGTAATGCAGTAACACGTCCATTAACGCAGGACCTCCATATGCACGTCGGCTGCGGTGAAGCGGGCGAAAGCTGCTTCCATATCACCGCCGGTGATGGCCAGAGTCAGTTGCCCGTAGGGAATGTCTTTGATGCGATCGATACGACCGGCAAGGATGCTGTAGTCCACTCCCGTCTCGCGCGCGACGGTACCCAACAATGGCGCGTAAGTCGCTTCGCCCTGGAATGTCAGGCGCACGATACGGCCAGGCACGTGAGCGAAGTCATCGCGCTGTTCGCTTTCGTCGATTTGGTCGGCTTCCTGCACAAAACGCTTGGTGGTCGGGTGCTTAGGGTGCAGGAACACATCCGCCACCGACCCCTGCTCGACGATCACACCGGCGTCCATCACGGCGACTTGGTCGCATACGCGACGGATCACATCCATTTCATGGGTGATCAGCACGATGGTCAGTTTCAACTCGCGATTGATTTCGGCCAGCAATTGCAGGACCGACGCGGTGGTCTGCGGGTCGAGGGCGCTGGTGGCTTCGTCGCACAGCAGGATCTTCGGCTTGGTTGCCAGGGCGCGGGCGATGCCGACGCGTTGCTTTTGGCCGCCGGAGAGTTGCGCGGGGTACTTCTTGGCGTGGTCGGACAGGCCCACGCGAGCGAGCAGTTCTGCCACCCGTTGGTCGATTGCCTTGCGCGACATTTCGCCGGCCAGGGTCAGTGGCAGCGCCACGTTGTCGGCGACGGTCTTGGAAGCCAGCAGGTTGAAGTGCTGGAAGATCATGCCGACCTGCTGACGGAAACGACGCAGGCCGTTGGCGTCCAGGGCGGTGACTTCTTCGCCATCGACCGTGATCTGACCGCCGCTGGGTTCTTCCAGGCGGTTGATCAAGCGCAACAGCGTGCTTTTACCTGCACCCGAATGGCCGATCAGGCCGAACACCTGGCCGTTCTCGACTCGCAGGCTGGTGGGATGCAGCGCGGGGATATCCCTACCGTCGACACGGTAGGTTTTATGGACGTTTTGAAACTCGATCACGTAGCGAACCTTGTGGGGCGCATGAAAAGGGATCAGCGGTTAGCCGGGCGCGCATTTTAGCCTGTCCGTATAGCGTTTCTTAGCATTTATTTCGTATCCAACCAGCGATTTGGCAATAACGCGATCAAAGGTCACAAAAAAGGAACGGCGCAAAACCCTGTCAGTCCCTACTTAAGCAACTCAATTTCCCAGGTGCCGTGCCTGGGGTTTTGCTCAAACGAGCCGGGGAACGCTCTGGCCACTTTGAATAAGGAGTTTTGACTGATGAGCACCAAGAAGCCAGCTACCCCGTCCAAGAGCGAACTCGCGGGGACCGATACCCTGGACCGCGGCAATACCAACGCCAAGCTGCAGGCCCTGGAAGCCTTTCGCTCCGATGCCACCGGCCAGGCTTTGCGTACCAACCAGGGCGTGAAGATTTCTGACAACCAGAACAGCTTGAAGGTCGGCTCCCGCGGCCCGTCGCTGCTCGAAGACTTCATCATGCGTGAAAAAATCACGCACTTTGACCATGAGCGCATCCCGGAGCGCATCGTGCATGCTCGCGGTACCGGCGCCCATGGCTATTTCCAGACCTACGAAGACCATTCGGCACTGACCAAGGCCGGATTCCTACGGACCCCCGAGCATAAAACCCCGGTATTTGCGCGGTTCTCCACCGTACAGGGCCCGCGTGGTTCCGGTGACACCGTGCGCGATGTGCGCGGCTTTGCCGTGAAGTTTTTCACCGAGGAAGGCAACTTCGACTTGGTGGGCAACAACATGCCAGTGTTTTTCATTCAGGACGCGATCAAGTTTCCTGACTTCGTGCATGCGGTAAAACCTGAGCCCCATAACGAAATTCCGACCGGCGGCTCGGCGCACGACACTTTCTGGGATTTCGTTTCCCTGGTGCCGGAATCGGCCCACATGGTGGTGTGGGCAATGTCCGACCGCGCCATTCCGAAAAGCCTGCGCGCCATGCAGGGTTTTGGCGTGCATACCTTTCGCCTGATCAACACTGAGGGCAAGTCCAGCTTCGTCAAATTCCACTGGCGTCCGAAGGTCGGCACCTGCTCCCTGGTGTGGGACGAAGCGCAGAAGCTTGCCGGTAAAGACACCGACTACCACCGCCGCGACCTGTGGGAATCCATCGAGAGCGGTGACTACCCAGAGTGGGAGCTGGGCGTACAGATCGTCGCCGAAGAGGACGAGCATAAGTTTGACTTCGACCTGCTCGACCCGACCAAGATCATCCCCGAAGAGTTGGTGCCCATCACGCCGCTGGGCAAGATGGTGCTTAACCGCAACCCAGACAACTTCTTTGCCGAAGTCGAGCAGGTGGCGTTCTGCCCGGGTCATATCGTGCCGGGTATCGATTTCACTAACGACCCGCTGCTGCAAGGCCGTCTGTTTTCCTACACGGACACGCAGATCAGCCGCCTGGGTGGTCCGAACTTCCATGAAATCCCGATCAATCGACCAGTCGCGCCGTTCCATAACGGCCAGCGCGACGCGCAGCACCGCAGCGTGATTGATAAGGGACGTGCCTCTTACGAGCCGAACTCCATCGATGGCGGCTGGCCGAAAGAAACCCCGCCGGGCCCGACCGACGGTGGCTTCGAAACCTATTACGAGCGCGTCGACGCCAACAAGGTACGTGAGCGCAGTGAGTCGTTTGGCGATCACTTCTCCCAGGCCACGCTGTTTTTCAACAGCATGAGCCACCATGAGAAAGAGCACATTATTGCCGCTTACAGCTTTGAGCTGGGCAAGGTCGAGCGCGAGCATATTCGTGCGCGCCAAGTGAACGAGATCCTCGCCAATATCGATTTGGAACTGGCCAAGCGTGTGGCGCAGAACCTGGGTCTGCCGGCACCGACCAAGGGCACCGTGCCGCCACGCGAAACATCGGTGAAAACGTCGCCAGCGTTGAGCCAAGTGAACCTGCTGTCGGGGGATATCAAGACGCGCAAAGTGGCGATTTTGGCCGCCAACGGCGTGGATGGTGCCGCGATTGATGCATTGAAAAAGGCCCTGGAGGCCGAAGGGGCTCACGCCAAATTGCTGGGGCCGACTTCGGCGCCGGTGAAGACGGCCGATGGCAAAACCCTGGCGGTGGATGCGTCGATGGAAGGCATGCCGTCCATTGCGTTCGATGCGGTGTTTATCCCTGGCGGCAAAGACTCGGTGAAAGCCCTGAGCGGCGACGGTGTGGCGTTGCACTACGTACTGGAAGCCTACAAGCACCTGAAGGCGATTGCCGTAGGGGCGGATGTGAAGCCGCTGCTGGATCAGCTGAAGCTAGAGGCGGATGCGGGGCTGATCGTCGGCTCGGATGCCAAAGCATTCAAGGCGTTCTTCGCCGCGATTGCACAGCACCGGGTCTGGGAGCGTGAGCCGAAGGCCAAGGCGATTCCGGCTTAAGGCAGGAGTTGCTAGTTAGATAGCTATCGGGGGCAAGCCCCCTCCCACATTTGAATGTATTCACAGTTCAATGTGTGGGAGGGGGCTTGCCCCCGATGCTTTTACTTCACTGCGCCTTGCGCGGAATCAGCACGATCTGCGCCGGTATCTTCTTCAGAATCTGCCGGTGAATCTTCAGGTCATATCCCGAATCAATGCGCTTCACCCGTTTGGTCAGCAGGCTGGCCAGCCACGGGTAATCTTCTGTGCGCGGCACCTGGATGCTCACGTCGCACTGGTAATTCACCACGTCGGTGGCGATGGCGTCGAGCTGATGGCGCATGTCTTCGATGTTGGTGAGGTTCAGCGCCACGGTGGTGCTCGGTGCTGCCGGGTCGATGACCTTCGCGGCGGGCTTGGCTTCGGCGGCTTTAAGGGCCTCTTCGGCTTGATCCAACTCGGCTTTACGGGCGTGAGTGATAGCGCTGTTGACGCCGCCGGTCAGCGCCGGTGCTTTTGGCATCAATGCCCGGGCGCGGCTCAAGGCGGTGGCGGCCGCGTTGACGTCGCCTTTTTGCAGCACGATTTGGCTGCGTTGTAGATAGGCTTCGGCCAGTTGGCGCTGGTAGGTTTCCAGCGCCGGATCATTGGGCGTCTGTGCCTGCAGGGTGGCGAGTTGGTCTTCGGCGGTGGCCAACTCACTGCTGGCCAGGTTTTGCTCCAGCTGCGCGATGGCCGCAGCACGCGGGTCCGTGGCCTCCGGGGCAGCGGGCGGTGTGCTTTGACAGGCACCCAGCAGCAGGGAAAATGCGGCAAGGAGCAGATAACGTGCGGTGAACGGCTTCATTCCTGCGACTCTCTATTTGCGCAAAAAGCGAGCAAGTCTACACCCCTCGACGGGGCAGGACAAAACTCAGCAGAAACAGGGCGGCGGCGGTGACCACGATCGACGGTCCGGCCGGCGTGTCCTTGAACCACGACAACGCCAGGCCCCCACACACCGCAAGCATCCCCAGCAGGCTGGCGCCAATCGCCATTTGCTCCGGTGAGCGGGCGTGACGCTGAGCGGCCGCGGCGGGGATGATCAGCAACGATGTGATCAACAATACGCCGACAATCTTCATCGCGACAGCAATCACCACCGCGATCAATAACATCAAGGCCATGCGCAGGGCGGGCACCGGCAAGCCTTCGACCCTGGCCAGTTCCTCATGCACAGTGATCGCCAGCAGCGGGCGCCACAGCGTCACCAGCAACACCAGCACCATCGCGCTGCCGCCGAGGATCCAGGCCAGGTCGGTGGGGCTGATTGCCAGCAGATCGCCGAACAGGTAAGCCATCAGGTCGATGCGCACTTCATGCATAAAGCTCAGCACCACCAGGCCCAGGGACAAGGTGCTCGGTGCCAGGATCCCCAGCAAGGTGTCGGAAGCCAGCGGCTGGCGCTGTTGCAGCGTCACCAACAGCACGGCCAGCAGCAGGCAGCCGGCGGTCACGGCGATGGTTGGGCTCACATCCAACAGGAAGCCCATGGCTACGCCCAGCAGCGCGGCGTGTGACAAGGTGTCGCCGAAATAGGCCATGCGCCGCCAGACCACGAACGAGCCCAGAGGGCCCGCGACCAGTGCCAGAGCCAAGCCTGCCAGCAGGGCGTAGAGCAGAAAATCAGCCATGCTTGCAGCTATCTCCGTGAACGTGGGTATGGGGGACGCTCGGGTCGTCGACCACTGCGCCATGTAGGTCATGGGCGTGGTCATGATGGTGATGGTAAATCGCCAGGCTTTGCGCGTTTTTGCCGAACAACTCGACAAATGCCGGGTCGCCGCTGACTTGTTCCGGGTGGCCCGAGCAGCACACATGGCGGTTGAGGCATACCACTTGGTCGGTGGTGCTCATCACCAGATGCAGATCGTGAGACACCATCAGCACGCCACAGCCGTGGCGGTCGCGCAGGCGGGTGATCAGGCTATACAGTTCGGCCTGGCCGGCGACGTCGACGCCCTGCACGGGCTCGTCCAGCACCAGCAGCTCCGGTTCGCGCAGCAGCGCGCGGGCCAGCAGCACGCGTTGCATTTCGCCGCCGGAAATACTTTGTACCGGGCTGTCGATCACCTGTTCGGCGCCGACTTCCTTAAGTGCGGCTTGGGCGCGGGCGCGGTCCACGCCGGGCACCAGACGCAGGAAGCGCAATACGGACAGCGGCAGAGTTGGGTCCACATGCAGTTTCTGCGGCATATAGCCCACGCGTAGCTTGGGCTTGCGCCACACACTGCCGCTGTCGGGCTTGAGCAGGCCGAGCACGGCGCGCACCAGCGTGGTCTTGCCGGCACCGTTAGGGCCGATCAGTGTGACGATCTGCCCCGGCTCCACGCTGAGCGCGATGTTATCCAGCACGTTTTGCCCGGCGAACTTGACGCCGACCTGCTCCAGACGGATTAACGCGTTGCTCATCAAGCCCCCTGGCAACCCGAGCACAAACCGACCACTTCGACGGTTTGCCCTTCGACTTGGAAGCCAACGTCGGCGGCGCTGTGGATAATCGCATCGCTGATGCTTTTTTGTTCAAGCTCGATGGCCGCATGGCACACCCGGCAGATCAGGAACTGGCCCTGGTGCGCATGCTCCGGGTGGTTGCACCCGACAAACGCGTTGAGGGAGGCGATACGGTGGACCAGGCCGTTTTCCAGCAGGAAATCCAGCGCGCGATAAACCGTAGGCGGCGCGGCGCGGCGGCCGTCCTGCTCGCTGAGCACGCCGAGAATGTCGTAGGCGCCCAGTGGTTTGTGGCTCTGCCAGACCAATTCCAGCACGCGCCGCCGCAGCGCGGTCAGGCGCAGGCCTTGGCGTGCGCACAGCGCATCGGCCTCCGACAGCGCGCTGTGCACGCAGTGAGAGTGGTCGTGGGGACGGCTGGCAAGCGGTGTTATAGGCATGAGCGGCGACAGATATTTGATAGAGACGTTATTATGTTACCCGTTCCTACGCCATTGAGTGGTCATCGTGTCCCGACTTTTTCCCGTTTTTGTCGTATTTGTCACCAGTTTATTCATTGCCGGTGCCGCTCAGGCCGACGTCAAGGTGCTCACCAGCATCAAGCCGTTGCAGCTGATCGCCGCGGCGGTGCAGGACGGCGTGGCGGTTCCGGAAGTGCTGTTGCCGCCGGGCGCGTCGCCGCATAACTTCGCCTTGCGCCCCTCCGACGTACGGCGTGTGCAGTCGGTCGACCTGCTGTATTGGATCGGGCCGGACATGGAAACCTTCCTGCCTCGCGTGCTCAAAAATCGTACAGCCACAACTGTGGCCGTGCAGGACCTGCCTGGCATGCAATTGCGCCGTTTCGCCGAAGATAGCCATTCCCACGCCGATGAAGACGAACATGATCACGATCACCGTCCAGGCAGCGTGGATGCCCACTTGTGGCTATCGACAGTGAACGCCCGCGTGATTGCCGCGCGCATGGCCTCCGATCTCGCCAGCGCCGACCCTGCCAATGCCGCGCGTTATCAGAGCAACGCCAAGGCTTTCGCCGCACGCCTGGATGCGTTGGACGCGCGCTTGAAGACACGTCTGGCCGGCATCGGCGACAAGCCCTACTTCGTCTTTCACGAAGCCTTCGATTACTTCGAAGCTGCCTACGGCCTCAAGCATGCCGGCGTGTTCAGTGTTGCCGCTGAGGTACAGCCGGGGGCTCAGCACGTCGCGGCAATGCGTACGCGGTTGCAGGAAGTGGGCAAAACCTGTGTGTTCAGCGAACCGCCGCTGCGTCCGCGTTTAGCTGAAACCCTGGTGGCAGGGTTGCCGGTAAAACTGGCGGAATTGGATGCTTTGGGCGGTTACACCCCGGCGACCGCGCAAGGTTATGAGCAGGTGCTGGAAAAGTTAGGCAATGACCTGGCTGGGTGCCTGGAGTCGTTGTAAGTCTTAGTGCAGTTCAAATGTGGGAAGGGTTTGCCCCTTCCCGCATTGTTGACCGGATCGGCGCTTAGAGCGCGAATGGCAGGTTGACCGTGACCTGCTGACGCTGCGCCAGGCGATGTTCGAACTCGGCGGGATCGTGAATGAGAACATCCTGCCCGGCAAACGACTCTGCCGCGATCAAGCGCGAGAGCCAGAAGCGTACACACGCTACCCGCAGCAGGGTCGGCCACAGCTCGGCTTCCTTGGCGGTAAATGGCCGCAGGCTCGCGTAGGCGCCCAACAGTGCGCGAGCGCGGGGTGCGTCGATCACACCGTCGGCGTCCGAACACCAGTCGTTCAGGGCAATCGCCACGTCGTACAGCATCGGGCCCGAGCAGGCGTTGTAGAAGTCGATCAGACCGGTCAGATGTGTGCCTTCGAACATCGCGTTGTCGCGGAACAGGTCCGCGTGCACGTTGGCCCGAGGCAAGGCCAGGATCTGAGCCTTATGGGCGGCGATTTCATCCAGCGCGCCTTGCAACAGGCGCTGCTGGGCACCGTTAAGATGTGAAATCAGCTGGTTGCCCTCACTGAGCATCCAGTCCAACCCGCGATCGGTCTTACGCTCCAGCACCTTGTCGCCCTGAGTCGCCAGATGCAGGTGACCGAGCAATTCGCCGACCTGGGCGCAGTGCTGGGCATTGGCATCTTTGATGTGCTTGCCGGCCAGGCGCGGCTGCAACAGCGCCGGTTTGCCGGCCAGTTCGCGCAGGGCCACGCCATCGGTTGTACGCAGGGCGTATGGCACGGGCAGGTTGGCGTCGTGGAGTACATCCAGCAGCTCGATGAAGAACGGCATTTCCTGCACCGGGCCGCGCTCAACCAGGGTCAGGACAAACTCGCCCTGCTCCAGGCTGATAAAGAAGTTGGTGTTTTCGCTACCAGCGGCAATCCCCTGGAAGTCAAGCAGGCGGCCGAGCCCATAAGGGGCAAGAAAGGTTTCCAGCTCGGGCCGAGCCAGGGGGGTAAACACAGACATGGTTAAAACTGCCAGTACGGGCGCCGCGGTGGGCGGCGCCAATTGAAGTTAAGAAGTCATTTCCATTCGAAGATCTTCCATGACGGGATCAGCATATCCGGCTGGTCGGAGCGGATGAAGTTCGCATCGGTTCCGTCTGCGCGCACCAGGAAATAGGGCGGGCCCTTCTTAGGGATCACCTTAATTGCGTACAGGAAGCCATTCTGACGATATTCCTGAATAGTCTTATCGCCTTCCGTGCGAATGGTAACTTGCGGGTCGCCCGAAGGCGCATCGTCTGCCGCCATGGCAGCCATCGGAGCGAGTGCGATCAAGCCGGTCAACAGCAGGCGATTGAATGTACGCATGATAACCTTGTCCCTTTGTTTTCATTGGTCCGGCTATTCTAGCGCCTGACCCGCCGAAAAGGTTGATCCTGCTCATGAGCCAAGCCCCCCTCGTCCTGGTGGACGGTTCGTCCTACCTGTACCGCGCCTTCCACGCGCTGCCACCGCTGACCACCTCCAAAGGCCTGCCGACCGGTGCGGTCAAAGGCGTCTTGAACATGCTCAAAAGCCTGCGCAAGCAGTACCCGGACAGCCCGTTCGCGGTGGTGTTCGACGCTAAGGGTGGGACTTTTCGCGATGACATGTACGCCGAATACAAGGCCAACCGCCCCAGCATGCCTGATGACATGCGCCTGCAGATCGAGCCGCTGCACCAGAGCGTGATCGCCTTGGGCTTCCCGTTGCTGTGCGTCGAAGGCGTCGAGGCCGACGACGTGATCGGCACCCTGGCGCGCAGCAGTGCGGCCGCTGACCGTCCGGTAGTGATCTCCACCGGTGATAAAGACATGGCGCAGTTGGTCGACGGGCACATTACCTTGGTCAACACCATGACCGGTAGCGCCTTGGACGTGGAGGGCGTAAAGGAGAAATTTGGCGTCGCTCCCGAGCAGATCATCGACTATCTGGCGTTGATGGGCGATTCGTCCGACAACATCCCCGGCGTACCGGGCATCGGCCCCAAGACTGCGTCCGGCCTGCTGGTGGGCGTCAATGGTGGCCTCAAAGAGCTTTATGAGCAGTTGGATATCGTGCCGACGCTGCCGATCCGTGGGGCCAAGAACCTGCCGGCCAAGTTGGAAGAACACAAGGAAATGGCGTTTCTTTCCTACCAATTGGCGACGATCAAGATCGATGTGCCGCTGGACGTGGGCTTGGATGACCTGCATCTGATCGAACCGGACCGTGAAAAACTGCTGGAGCTGTACACCCTGCTGGAGTTCAAGAGCTGGTACGACGAAGTGCAGCGTGATACCAAACGCGTCGAGCTGAGGGCGTCGACCGAAGCGGCCCCCGTCGCAGCGGTAGCGGAGGCAGTGGTAGTGGCCCCTGTTGAAGCGGTCTACACCACCATCTTGGATCAGGCCACGTTCGACGTCTGGCTGAAGAAGCTCGACGCTGCAACGTTGATCGCGTTCGACACGGAAACCACCGGGATCGACGCTCATCAGGCGCAATTGGTCGGCGTGTCCTTTGCTGTGCAGCCCCACGAAGCGGCCTACGTCCCCCTAGCCCATTCCTACATCGGCGTACCGCAGCAACTGGATCGCGACAGCGTATTGCTCGCCCTGAAACCGCTGCTGGAAGATCCGAACAAGCTCAAAGTCGGCCAGCACGCCAAGTTCGACATGAACATCCTGGCCAACTGTGCCATCGGCGGCGACCCCGCGCACGGCATCACGGTGCGCGGCATTGCATTCGACACCATGCTCGAATCCTACGTGCTCAATTCCACCGCGACCCGGCATGACATGGACAGCCTGGCGAAGAAATACCTGGACTACGACACAGTCAGCTTCCAAGACATCGCCGGCAAAGGCGCCAAGCAACTCACCTTCGACCAGATTCCACTGGAGCAGGCCGGGCCTTATGCGGCTGAAGATGCCGATGTGACGCTGCGTCTGCATCAGGCGCTGCATGCGCGACTGGCCGCCATCCCGAGCTTGGCCAGTGTGCTGACGGACATCGAAATGCCGTTGGTGCCGGTGTTGGCACGTATCGAGCGTCAGGGTGCCTTGGTGGATGCGCAGCTGCTGGGCGTTCAGAGCATCGAACTGGGCAACAAGATGGTGGAGCTGGAGCGACAAGCATTCGAGATCGCCGGTGAGGCGTTCAACCTGGGCTCGCCCAAACAACTAGGGGCGATTCTTTACGAAAAGCTCGGGCTTCCGGTACTGAAGAAAACCGGCAAAGGCCAGGCCTCCACCGCTGAAGAAGTGCTGGCCAAGCTGGCCGAAGATGACTACCCGTTGCCCAAAGTGCTGATGCAGTACCGCAGCATGAGCAAGCTCAAAAGCACATACACCGACCGCCTGCCGGAGCAGATCAACCCGCGCACCGGGCGTATCCACACGTCTTATCACCAGGCAGTGGCGGCGACCGGTCGACTGTCGTCCAGTGACCCGAACCTGCAGAACATTCCGGTGCGTACCGCCGAGGGGCGACGGATTCGCCAGGCGTTTGTCGCACCCAAGGGCTACAAGCTGCTGGCGGCGGACTATTCGCAGATCGAGCTGCGCATCATGGCGCACTTGTCCAAAGATGAAGGGCTGATGAATGCCTTCCGTCATAACCTGGATGTGCACACGGCCACGGCGGCCGAAGTGTTCAAGGTCGAGCTGGGGGCGGTCACGTCCGATCAGCGTCGCAGCGCCAAGGCGATTAACTTTGGTCTGATCTACGGCATGGGCGCGCAAAAGCTGGGTAAGGACATTGGTGTCGATACCAAGACGGCCAAGGCTTATATCGACGTCTACTTCGCCCGCTACCCGGGAGTGCGCGAGTATATGGAGCGCACTCGGGCCCAGGCGGCCGATCAAGGTTATGTCGAAACCTTCTTCGGGCGCCGGCTGTACCTGCCGGATATCAACTCCAATAAACCCCAAGAGCGCGCCGCGGCGGAACGCACCGCGATCAACGCGCCGATGCAAGGCACGGCGGCGGACATCATCAAGAAAGCCATGGTGCGGGTGGATAACTGGCTTACCGACTCGGGCCTGGACGCCAAGGTGATCCTGCAAGTGCACGACGAACTCGTACTGGAAGTGCGTGAAGACCTGGTTGCGCAAGTCAGCGAGAAGATCCGCGAGCATATGAGCGCCGCAGCCCAGCTGGATGTGCCGTTGCTGGTGGAAGTGGGCGTGGGTGATAACTGGGATGAGGCGCACTGATAACGGGCGCTTTGCCATCGCTAAGGGTGGTGGCATTGCGCTTTATGTCGGAAAGACCTGACAGTTATTTCCAATAGTTTTCGGGCAATTCGGAACTTAACCTGTGAACTGCCACTCAGAGTTACTGAATGGGTGGTGAAGCCCTTCAATGCTCCTATGTTGTGTTAAGTGTTGGCAGATATCTGGACCCCGCCCTAGCGGTCCGGAACTTGAACCCCGAACTTCCCCTCCCCATAAGAAGTCCGGGGTTTTTTTTGCCCGCAGAAAAGTTACTCGGCGATTTCCGCGCCCTTGTCCGCCAATTCCATCCAGCCCGCTAGAACGGTGTAAGCCTCTTCCAAGCCCATGCGCTTAGGCGCGGAGAACAATTGGATGGTGATCGTATCGCCCCAACCCTTGCGGATTTCCGACTGCACTTTGAGCAACGTATTCTTGGCCGCGCCGTAGGTCAGCTTGTCGGCTTTGGTCAACAGGATGTGCATCGGCATGCCGCTGGCGACCGCCCAATCGAGCATCAGCAGGTCGAAGTCGGTCATTGGGTGGCGGATATCCATCATCAGGATCAAACCCTTCAAACTCTCCCGGCCACCCAGATAAGCCTCCAGGTGACGCTGCCAGTGCAGCTTCAACGGGATCGGTACTTTCGCATAACCGTAGCCTGGCAGGTCGACCAGACGCCGATCATCGTCTAGCTTGAAGAAATTGAGCAGTTGCGTGCGGCCCGGAGTTTTCGAGGTGCGCGCCAGGCTGGCGTGGGTGAGCGTGTTCAGGGCGCTGGATTTACCGGCATTGGAGCGGCCGGCGAAGGCGACTTCAAAGCCTTCGTCATCGGGGCATTGGTCAACTTTGGCGGCGCTGAGCATAAACGTGGACTGTTGGCACAGGCCGAGGATGGGATTCTTGAGTTGCATGAGATTTCCGATGTGGGCGGTGCCGAAAAAGGGTGCGGCAAGCGGTGTCGTTTCCGTTTCAGTGGCGCCAGTATATAATGCCGCAGATTTTGTGTGTGCTTTGTCCCAGCGAAGGATGAAGTTCACGGGAGCGATAGACCTTCATTGCGCATTAGAACGCAAAACGCTCTCAAACCCTGAAAAGGTCGATGTATGACCAGATGGTTGCTCGCTGTCGGTGTCCTGATTCCGCTTTACGGCGCTCAGGCTACACAGGAACCGGAAGCGCTGTACAACCGAGTTTGCGTGGCTTGCCATGCTGGCCAGTTGCCGAACGCCCCGAAGCGGGGTGATCAGGCAGCCTGGGCGCCGAGATTGGCGCAAGGTATGGACACGCTGGTACAGCACGTGAGCCAGGGTTTCAAGGCAATGCCGCCGCGTGGTTTGTGCATGGACTGCAGTACTGAGGATTACCAGGCCGTCATTGAATGGATGGTGAGTAAACCCGGTAGATAACTCTTAAACCCTTAGCCGTAGTTGGATTAGCTGATGAACAAACTGATCGTGAGTCTGCTGTTGACCCTGGGCATCACCGGTGTTGCCCATGCTGCAGGCGACGCTACTGCGGGCCAGGCGAAAGCCGCCGTGTGTGGTGCTTGCCACGGACCGGATGGCAACAGCCCGGCGCCGAACTTCCCCAAACTGGCCGGCCAGGGTGAGCGTTACCTGACCAAGCAGATGCAGGACATCAAGTCAGGCAAGCGCACGGTGCTGGAAATGACCGGCTTGCTGACCAACCTCAACGATCAGGATCTGGCGGACATCGCGGCGTATTTCGCCAGCCAGAAAGGCAGTGTGGGAGCTGCCGATCCGAAACTGGTAGCGCGTGGCCAGAAGCTGTTCCGTGGTGGTGACCTGGATAAAGGCCTGCCGGCTTGCACCGGTTGCCACTCGCCCAATGGCGCGGGTAATGCCGCCGCCGGTTTCCCACATCTGGGCGGCCAGCACGCTCAATACATCGCTAAGCAACTGACCGATTTCCGCAAGGAAGAAGCCGGTCGTGCCAACGATGGCGATGCGATGACCATGCGCACCATCGCCCGCAAGCTGAGCGACGAAGACATCGCGGCAGTGTCCAGCTATATCCAGGGCCTGCACTGATCGGCGCGGCGACGTTAACGCTCGATTAATCCCGCGATGCAAGCATAAAAAGGGTGGCCCTGGCCGCCCTTTTTTGTGGCCGCTGCCGTTACACTAACGAACTCATGCCTGCGTCGACCGGTCACAACTAAGGTCGCGTGAGGCGACTTTATTTGTCCAGGAGTAAAGCATGCGTAATCTGATCCTCAGCGCCGCTCTCGTCACTGCCAGCCTTTTCGGCATGACCGCTCAAGCTGCCGATGTGCCGCTTGAAGCCGGTAAGACCTACGTCGAATTGGCCAACCCAGTGCCCGTCTCGGTGCCGGGCAAGATCGAAGTGGTTGAGCTGTTCTGGTACGGCTGCCCGCATTGCTACGCTTTTGAACCGACCATCAACCCGTGGGTTGAGAAACTGCCTAAAGACGTGAATTTCAAACGCATCCCGGCCATGTTCGGCGGCCCTTGGGATGCCCACGGCCAACTGTTCCTGACCCTCGAAGCCATGGGTGTCGAGCACAAGGTCCACAACGCAGTGTTCAACGCGATTCAGAAAGAAGGCAAGCGCCTGACCAAGCCTGAAGACATGGCTGACTTTGTTGCCACCCAAGGTGTCGATAAGGATAAGTTCTTGGCCACCTTCAACTCCTTCGCTATCCAGGGCCAGATCAAACAGGCCAAGGAGCTGGCGCAGAAATACGGCGTGCAAGGCGTTCCGACCATGATCGTCAACGGCAAATACCGTTTCGACCTGGGTTCCACTGGTGGGCCTGAACAGACCCTCAACGTTGCTGACCAACTGATCGCCAAAGAGCGCGCAGCCAAGTAAGGGGCCTTTCATGCGCCGCTGGGGTACCGAACGTGTCGTTGGCCTGCATGATCCGCGGGTCAACGAAGATCACCTGGAATCCACTGGCCAGCTCGTGGACAGCCGTCTACGCCTGCTCAGTTTCAATATTCAGGTTGGCATCAGTACCGAAAAGTATCGGCATTACCTCACCCGCGGCTGGCAGCATTTGCTGCCCCACAACGGGCGGGCCGTGAATCTGCAGAAGATCGGCGACCTGTTGAGCGATTTCGACCTGGTCGCGCTGCAGGAGGCCGATGGGGGTAGCATCCGTTCCGGTTACATCAATCAGGTGGAACACCTGGCCAGGCTCGGAGCGTTTCCCTACTGGTACCAGCAGCTCAATCGCAACCTCGGGCGCCTGGCGCAGCACAGCAATGGCGTGCTGAGTCGCTTGAAACCCACCGCTATCGAAGACCACCCGCTGCCAGGCCCCAAGGGGCGTGGCGCGATCCTCGTGCGTTTCGGCGAAGGGCCGGAAGCGTTGGTGGTGGTTATGATGCACCTGGCGCTCGGGGGGCGTACGCGCAACCTGCAGTTGGCTTACGTGCGCGAAATGATCGGCAACTACAAGCATCAGGTGCTGATGGGTGATATGAACACCCATGCCAATGACCTGCTGCAAAACTCGCCGTTGCGCGACCTCGGGTTGCTGGCGCCGCAAGTCGAAGCGACGTTTCCCAGCTGGCGTCCGCAACGTTGTCTCGACCATATCCTGCTCAGCCCCACCCTCACGCTGGAAAGTGTGCAGGTGCTGGCGCAGCCCATTTCCGATCACCTGCCGGTCGCGGTAGAGATTCGTCTGCCGGGTTCGCTCACGGCTGATGCATTGCCCGCGTTGAGCCCCGGCCCTCGCGGACCCCTTGCATGAGCGACGACGCCCAGCGCTGGAAAGAAAAATACCTGTTAAGCATCGAGCAACAAGACAAACTCGAACGCCGCTGGGCTGCGCGCCTCGACCTGCTGCGCCGTGGCCTCGTGCGCAGCACCTTGGCGGCTGAAGGCACCGACCGCGCGGTCGACCAGTGCATGAAGGAGATGCGCGACGTTGTCCGCACCGACGACATGGACGCCGCCCTCGCCGCGCTGCTGCCGCGTCTGGAAAAAGCCGTGTTGGATTCGGAGCAGCGCCGCGAAACCCGGGTTGAACAGATGAGCACCGCGCTGACGTCCCTGGTCACGCAGTTGCAGAAACTGCCGCTGCCCCGCGAGGTGGCGCGACCATTGAAGACCTTCGCTAAACAGTTGGATGGCCGTGTCGGCCAGGCCCGGGAAATTCCGCTATTGCTCAGCGAGCTGAGCGACTTGCAAGGGCAGGCGCTGACTAACCTGGACCCGGATGGTGAAACTCCACGTCCCGGACCAGGGCTTTTACAGCGTTTGTTCGGAACCAAGGACACCCACGTAGAAGCACCTGCCAGTGAGCCGGCTCCCGGCCCCTCAGCTGCACCGGTTGCGACTAAATCCGCATCGGAAACCCCGCAGCCCGAGCAATCCGAAGAGCTGACCCAGGCTTTGCGTGCCTTCGCGCCACAACCCGAAGCCGCGGCGCCTCAACCCGCCACACCGATCCAGCCAGCCCAAATTGCCGTCGAGACCTTCGTCTACGAATCTCCGCCTCAAGCCGACGCAGTGGCCGAGCCGGTCAAAGCTGCGCTGGCCCGCACGGAACCCAAGGCGCCTGAGCTCGAACCGCAGGCGCAAGAGCCGGCCAACGAAAGCGCCCTCGCCGCCTTTATCGACGCACCGCAGCCCGACGTCATAGAGGCACCGGAGCAGACGGTAATTGGCAGTCTGTCGCTGCCGCCTGTGTTGGACGTGGAGGCGCTTGACCCCGACGCGATGCAATCGGACGGCCAATACGCTTTGCCGGACTCGCCCGAGCCGTCCTACAGCTCCGTGGCCAAGCACATCGAAGACACGCTTATCGGCTTGCTCGAAGAGCTGGACCTGCCCGAGCGTCATCGCCCTCAGGCTGAAGCGATGCGCGAGCGTCTGGCCCACGGTTTGAACTGGTATGAACTGCTACCGATCCTGGATGATCTGGCGGTACTGATGTTGGCGATCACCGACAGTGGCCATCTAGAATTCGAGGCTTATCTCAAGCAACTCAATGAGCGCCTCGAAGCCTTCCAGGGGCATCTGAAGGTGGCCAGTGACGGGCATGCCGACAGTAGCTCTGCCGCGCGTGAACTGGATACGCAGATCCGCGAGCAGGTCGATGGGCTGCAAACCAGCGTACAGGACGCCGCCGACCTGGACAGCCTCAAACAGGTGCTGGAGAGCCATCTTGAGGGCTTGCTCGGCACCATGGACGAGCATCGGCAACAACGCGATCTGCGCGAGCAGGAGGTTGCCGAGCGCCTCAAAGGCCTGGCCGAACGCGTCGCCAACATGGAGCAGGAAGCCCAGGGCTACCGTGAACACCTTGAAGTGCAGCGCCAGAAGGCCCTGATCGATCCATTGACCGGCCTGCCCAATCGTGCGGCCTGGAGCGAGCGCCTGGACTACGAAATCAATACCTGGCACCAGCGCGGCAACAGCCTGTCGCTGGCCATGCTGGACCTGGACCACTTCAAACGCATCAACGATGGTTACGGCCACCTGGCCGGCGATAAGGTGCTGAAGATCATCGCCAATGTGCTCAGCAAGCGCCTGCGGCCCACCGATTTCATCGCGCGTTTTGGCGGTGAAGAGTTTGTCTTGCTGATGCCCGATTCGACCCTCGCCGAGGCCTTGGCGGTGGGTGAAGGGCTGCGCGAGGCAATTCAAGCGTGTCCGTTTCACTTCAAAGGCGAACCGGTGACGATCACGGTGTCGATGGGCGTGGCGCAATTGCGCTCGGGTGAGCGCAGCGAACTGGCGCTCAAGCGCGCCGATGAAGCGTTGTATCGAGCCAAGGCGGCGGGGCGTAATCAAGTGCAGGCGGCGTAAAAGATGTTGCCTGTTTGTAATTAGGCCGCTCTGTTTCAGTCGGTACGTTACACTGTTGCATTGTCGTCTTCAGCGTACTGTCATCCGCCATGAAATCCATTTGTCTCGCCCTTGCGTTTCTCCTGCTTGCCGGCTGCGCCAGCGGCCCCCGCATCAACACCAGTCATCCCTCGGTCAACTACGACAATCGCGTGCAGTTTGTGATCGTTCATTACACCTCGGCCAACCTGGAACGCTCCCTGGCCTTGTTGACCCACGGCCAGGTCAGTAGCCATTACCTGATTGGCGATGACGCCTCGGCCACCATTTATAAATTGGTGGATGAAAGCCAGCGCGCCTGGCACGCAGGTGAGAGTGAATGGATGGGCCGCACATGGCTCAATTCAAGCTCCATCGGTATCGAGATTGTGAACCCGGGTTTCACGGACACCCCGACAGGCCGTCTGTGGTACCCGTATTCCGAGGCGCAGGTGAAGTCGTTGGTCGTGTTGCTTAAAGACATCAGCAAGCGCAACGGCATCGACCCGAAGAACATCATCGGCCACAGCGATATCGCGCCGTTACGCAAGTTGGACCCGGGGCCCTTGTTCCCCTGGAAGCGTTTGGCCGATGAAGGGTTGGGGGTTTGGCCGGATGCACAGGCTGTCGCGCGTTTTCAGGTGCAATACACCGCAGAGCTACCGAGCATCACTTGGTTCCAGGAGGAGTTGGCCCGATTGGGCTACCAGACGCCTCAAACCGGTGAGCTGGATGTCGCCACGCGTCATGTGCTCGCAGCGTTCCAGATGCACTTCAGGCCGTCGCGGTTCGATGGCACGCCGGATGCCGAAAGTGCCGCCATTCTGCGCGCCCTCAACCGGCGCTGACCGTCAGAGCGGCAGCGCCATGTAAAACTGGGTGCCCTGCCCCGGCCGCGAATACACCCCCATGCGGCCGCCGTGCAACTGCACGATCTCTTTGCACAACGCCAGCCCCAGACCGGCGCCGCCTTTCTTGCGGCCCACCTGCACAAAGGGCTCGAAGATGCGCCCTTGCTGCCCATAGGCAATCCCTTCGCCGTTGTCTTCGACGCTGATAATCACCCGCTCGCCATGGCGACGCGCTTGCAGGCGAATTTGCCCGCCATCGGCGGTATGGCGCAGTGCGTTGGCCAGCAGGTTGTCGAGTACCCGTTCCAATTGCGCCTGGTCTGCATATAAGCGTGGCAGGTCGGGCTGGGCTTCGATCAGCAGCTCGATTTGCTGCGCATTGGCCTGTTCTATAAAGCGCCCGCGGGCTTGCTCCAGCAGGTCGGGAATCTCACAGGGGCCGAGGGTGAGTTTCTGCAGGCCATTCTGGTAGCGCGAGAAGTTGAGCAAGTCATTGATCAGCTGCATCAGGCGCTGCATTTCTTCGTTAACGGTGTCCAGCAGGTCCGCTTCCCGGGACTCCGTGGGGAATTTCGCGCGTTCGCGGAACAGCCCGAACGCCATGTGCATGCCGGTTACCGGCGTGCGCAGTTCATGGGAGGCACGCAGCACGAATTCACTGCGCACGCGTTCGAAGGCGCGTTGCTCGGTCACGTCGTGCATCACCATCACCGCGCCGAGAATATGCCCTTGGGTGTGGCTGACTGGGGTCAGGCTGTAGGTCAGCAGGCGCAGTTCGCCGTCGACTTCCACCTCAAGGTCTTCCGGCGCGCGCTCCAGATTGCCGCCACGCAGCACCAAGTGCAGTTGTTCATCCAGCTCCGGGCGGCCCAGCGCTTCGCCCAGGCCTTGGCCGAGGCGTTCTTCATCCCAGCCCAATTGGCGTTGGGCAACCGGGTTCAGGTGCTCCAGACGCCCTTGGCGATCAATCATCAGCAAGCCGTCGTCGATGCTGTCGAGTACCGCCTGTAGCCGCTGCTGGCCGGCCAGTAGTTCGTCCACATTGGTGGCCTGATGCTGACGCAGCGCCTCGGCCATGATGCCGAAGCGCCGAGTCAGTAGGTTCATTTCCGCGGCTGACGAGATCGGCAGCGTGACCTCGAAATCGCCCTGGCCGATCTTGTCCGCGGCCTTGGCCAGCGCTTCGATCGGCCCGCCAAAGCGCCTGGCGATACCGTGGGCGGTCACGAAGCCGATGATCAGCACCGCCAAGCCCACCAAACCCATGAGACCGGCGATCAACAGCGCGCGGTCGCGGGATTTGCGTTCACTGGTGTTGATGGCTTCCAACGCGCGTTTGTGCTCGGCGATCAAGCCATTGCGCAGCACGTTGAATGTCTGGGTGAGTTTGTCGTTATTGCCGCTTACCAGCGATGCAGGTTGGGACTCGTCGAATGCCTTGAGGAAATTCAGGTAGTCGATGCGGGCCTGACTGAACCCGCTGCTTCTGCTGTCTTGCTGCTCGTGGGCGATACCCTCGTCCAGTAGTGCGAAATACTGTTGTTTGGACGCGTCCAGCGCTTTCGAATTGGGCCGCTCGTCGAGCATCAGGATCAACTGGTCGCCCAGGCTCTGGCGCAATTTCAGGCCAAGCTCCAAGGTGACGAAATTGCTGCGGATCAGCGACTCTTGGGTCTTGGCCATCTGCATGACGCTGACCAGGCCCAGGATCAATCCAAGCAGGGCGACGGTGATCAGCGCTGAGATACTCAAGAACAGCCGAGTCCGCAGCTTCATCGCTAACTTCATAAGGTACAGCTCACAGGTTGTACTGTTTTCGTTTGCGGTACAGCGTCGACGCGTCAATGCCGAGGGTGCGCGCCGCCTGATCTAGCGTGTCGCTGGTGGCCAGTACAGCACCGATGTGGGCTTTTTCCAGTTCGTCCAGGCTTAGCGCCGCACCGATGCGCGGGGCGTTGTTGGTCGGTTGCTCGGCCATCCCCAGGTGGCTGATTTCAACCTTTTCCTGCGGGCAGATAATGCTTGCGCGCTCCACCACGTTACGCAGTTCACGGATATTACCCGGCCAACGGTAGTTGAGCAGGGCTTCCCGCGCCTGATCGCTGAAACCGCGCGCCGGACGGGCATACTCCTTGACGAAGCGCGCCAGGAAGCGGTCGGCCAGGGTCAGGATGTCCTCGCTGCGCTCGCGCAGCGGTGGCAGGTGCAGGGTGATGACATTCAGGCGGTACAGCAAGTCTTCCCGGAAGCGGCCGTCGCGCACCATGTCTTCCAGGTTCAGGTTAGTGGCGGCGAGGATACGTACGTCGGCGCGCCGGGTAACCGGGTCGCCCACGCGTTCGTATTCCTTATCCTGAATAAAGCGCAGCAATTTTGGTTGCAACGTGAGGGGAAAGTCGCCGATCTCGTCGAGGAACAGCGTGCCGCCGTCAGCCTGGTTGACCCGGCCCAAGGTGCTTTCGCTGGCGCCGGTAAAGGCGCCGCGGCTGTGGCCGAACAGTTCGCTTTCCATCAGTTCGGCGGTTAGCGACGGGCAGTTGATGGTCACGCAGGATTTTTTCGACCGCTTGCTCCAACCGTGGATGGCCCGCGCCAGTTCACCTTTACCGGTGCCGGACTCGCCCAGGATAAGGATGTTGGCATCTGTACCGGCCACTTGGCGCGCGGTTTCTAGCACCACCATCATCGACGGGCTATGGGAGTCGAGTCCGTCCTTGGGCTGGCGCACCGCGCCTTCCAGGGCTTCCAGACGTGCAGAAAGTTGGCGCACTTCCAGCTGCTTGGCGGTGGCCAGGCGCAGTTGGTCCGGGCTGCACGGTTTTACCAGATAGTCGGCGGCGCCGGCCTGGATCGCGTCCACGGCGGTGTCCACGGCCGAATGCGCGGTGACGATCACTACACGCATCCACGGCGCCTGAATACGCATCTGGGCCAGCACGTCCAGGCCATTGTCTTCGCCTAGACGCAGGTCCAGGAAGCACAGGTCGAACACCTGGCGTTGCATCAGCGCGTCGGCTTGGGCGGCGCTGTTGGCGGTGGCGACGGTATAGCCTTCATCTTCCAGGCAATAACGGAAGGTGCGGAGGATCGCGGACTCGTCATCTACTAAAAGAATGCGGCCTTGAAGTTCCTTGGCTGATTCCATCTGTCCCGCGCTCCCTAACTGATAAATGATGGTGTTTAGTCCCGGAATAATCGGGCAAGTTGCATGGTTTATTCTGACCGACAAAACGAATCGTCGTGCAGGTATCTGCGCTTCTTCTCACAAAGGCCACAGCGAGTGGCCATTTCATGTCATTCGCTCAGTTGGGCAGCGCCCATGTCGCGATGTATCCCTTGACCCGACCGCTGGCCATCGTGCATTTCGCACGGCCCCTAGAGGCCCATCGTGCAGGATGCTGCCCCTATCATCGAGCGACTATCTATAACTTACTGATTTTATTGGGTTTTATTTTGTTAAAAACCTGGCATGCGCTCTGCAATACCTCTCCCAAGAGCGTCATGAACGAATAATCAGAATGCGGGAGTACAGCAGCATGACTCGCCAAACCCTCAGCCAATTGCGTGTATCGCCACTGCATGTGCAGCAAGGTTTGTTTGCCAGCTTGGCCTTGATGGTCACGTTGATTGCAGGCCAGCAGATTCAACATTGGCAGGAGAGTCAGCAGCAAGCCCAAGTGTTTGAGCGTCCGGCCATGACCCAGACCCATTTCAGTTCGATGCAGAGCCGTCCCGCCGCCAGCGCTGTTGGCGATGTGAGCGTCAAGCAATTGCGAGTAGCTGACCAGAATTCAACGCTGGATCAGCTGCCAGCTCAGGAACGTTGGGTGTTCTAGGCAAGAAAAGCGGTCGTCCGCACTGGGCGTCCGTACGGCATGACCGCTGTACCCTCTAATAGAAGCGTAAGGAGAATCACCATGTTGAGTTGGGCAATCACATTTCTGATCATCGCCATTGTTGCTGCAGTCCTGGGCTTCGGTGGTATTGCAGGCACCGCAACCGGTATCGCCAAGATCCTGTTTGTCGTCTTCCTGGTGATGTTCATTGCTTCGTTCTTCTTTGGTCGTCGCGGCCGAGGCTGAATATGACCACTTTGTCTCTCAAAGCCATTGCTGCCGCCCTATTGCTGGGCGGTAGCGGTCTGGCGATGGCCGCCAATGACGGCCAGTCGCGGGCCAACGAATTGCTCAGCGCGGACCCGCAATACCGTGAGACCTGGCAAGGCGTGGTGAAGAAAGAAGAGCGCCTGCCGGAATGGGTGATGAACCTGACCGGTACGGCCGAGCAAATGAATGCTGTCGAAGAGGATGGCGACAAGTACTTGGTAGGGCCGCTCTGCGAGACCGCGGACACATGCCTGAACAAGCGTCTGATCGTCGCTTTCAGCTTTGACAAGGAAGATGCCTACGCCATGTTGGTGGAAGTGCCGGCCGGCCTCCCGGCTGACAAGTCGCCTACGCGGCACGCCGACTACCGCTTTATTGGTAAACCGGACGAAGGCATGCAGAAGTTGCTGATGGAACAGCTCAAGAAAGACCCGAATTGGTACTAGGTTTCGTTTAAAGCGCTTGCTGATAACGGGACCAGCGTCCATAGAAAGAAGCTCTTCGCTTCTTTCTTCTGCACGCCCCGCCGCGGGGCGTGCATGACCAGGGGGCCGGGTTGCTCTGATCGATTGGGATCGGCGTGACCTACGGGTACAGGGAGTACCTGCGCAAGGGCCGGGTCAGGCGAAAAGCTGCGACGCAGGTTCACAAGTCGTCGACTTGTTGAACTTGCGGCGGGCTTATACCTGTTATGCCGCCCATAGCCCACCATTTTATTTTTGCCTGCCCTCAACCATTACTGAGTGTGTCGCGGCGACCATCTATCGAGAAAGTTTGCAGGGGTCTATAGGACATTTCAGACACTACTGCGCTGAATCCTCAAGCATTTGTGCTGATTCTTCGATCAACGCCTGCAACCCTGCGTGAGCCTGAATTGGCCGTTTCACGGCATATTCGTCGGGCAAAATGTCGCATTTGAACTGACCGTTCGGACAGTTATTATCTAAAAAAGCCATGCCGATTCGGCATAGGGTAGGCGTTTACGGCATTAGACGTCGCCCCCTTGCATGGGAATAGTTGCGCCTTTTTTCGCCTGCCAGTAAGTCATTTCGGCCACGCGGCGGCGACCTTTCATGGAGGCGGATGCTCACACTTTTTCGCTTTCGAGCGTTGCAGCTGGCGCATTTGCCTTAAGTTCACTTGAAGTAAGGGTAATGACATGAAGAAGGCAAAGCTAAGCCTCGCCTGGCAGATCCTCATCGGTTTGGTACTGGGGATCGCAATCGGAGCAGTGCTCAACCATTTCAGTGCTGAAAAGGCCTGGTGGATCAGCAATGTGCTGCAGCCGGCGGGCGATATCTTTATTCGCCTGATCAAGATGATCGTGATCCCGATTGTGATTTCCTCGCTGATCGTCGGTATTGCCGGTGTCGGTGACGCGAAAAAGCTCGGTCGCATCGGCGTCAAAACCATCCTCTACTTCGAAGTGGTCACCACCATTGCCATCGTGGTCGGCTTGTTGCTGGCAAACCTGTTCCACCCCGGCGCCGGGATCGACATGAGTACCCTGGGTACCGTGGACATCTCCAAATACCAAGCGACCGCCGCCGAGGTGCAGCACGAGCATGCGTTTATCCAGACCATCCTCAACCTGATCCCGTCCAACATCTTCGCCGCCGTCGCCCGTGGCGAAATGCTGCCGATCATCTTCTTCTCCGTGCTGTTCGGCCTGGGCCTGTCGAGCCTCAAGCCTGAGCTGCGCGAGCCGCTGGTGACCATGTTCCAGGGTGTATCCGAGAGCATGTTCAAAGTGACCCACATGATCATGAAATACGCCCCCATCGGTGTATTCGCGCTGATCGCGGTGACTGTGGCCAACTTCGGCTTCGCCTCCCTGCTGCCGCTGGCCAAGTTGGTGATCCTGGTTTATGTCGCCATTCTGTTCTTCGCTTTTGTGATTCTCGGCCTGATCGCGCGCCTGTTCGGTTTCTCGGTGATCAAGCTGATGCGCATCTTCAAGGATGAACTGGTGCTGGCCTACTCCACCGCCAGTTCCGAAACCGTGCTGCCGCGTGTGATCGAAAAGATGGAAGCCTACGGCGCGCCGAAGGCGATCTGCAGCTTCGTGGTGCCGACCGGCTACTCGTTCAACCTCGACGGTTCGACCCTGTACCAGAGCATCGCCGCGATCTTTATCGCCCAGCTGTACGGCATTGACCTGTCAATCGGTCAGCAACTGATGCTGGTACTGACCCTGATGGTCACCTCCAAAGGCATCGCCGGTGTACCGGGCGTGTCCTTCGTGGTGCTGCTGGCCACCCTGGGCAGCGTTGGCATTCCGCTTGAGGGCCTGGCGTTTATTGCCGGTGTCGACCGTGTGATGGACATGGCGCGTACCGCCCTTAACGTGATCGGTAACGCCCTGGCTGTGCTGGTTATCGCCCGTTGGGAAGGCATGTACGACGACGCCAAGGGCGAGCGCTACTGGAATTCCCTGCCGCACTGGCGCAGCAAGGAAGCATTGCCGGTCGGCGAGGTCAGCCGCGGTTGAACCCCCTGAGCTGAACAACGCAAACCCCGGGTAAATCCGGGGTTTGTCGTTTCTGCCGGCCCCGCTATCATTCGCCCCATCATTCGAGGGGATTCAACTGATGCTCAATGGCCTGTGGCTTGGCTTCTTTGTCGTGGCAATGGTGTCAGCACTGGCGCAATGGCTGGTCGGCGGTAACGCTGGGATCTTCGCGGCGATGGTGGAAAGCATTTTCGCCATGGCCAAACTGTCGGTTGAAGTGATGGTGTTGCTGTTCGGCACCCTGACGTTATGGCTGGGCTTTCTGCGCATCGCCGAAAAGGCCGGCATCGTCGATTGGCTGGCCAAGGCCCTCGGCCCGCTGTTTCGTCGCCTGATGCCGGAAGTGCCGGCGGGTCACCCCGCTATCGGTCTGATCACCCTTAACTTCGCCGCCAACGGCCTGGGACTGGACAACGCCGCGACCCCCATCGGCCTCAAAGCCATGAAGGCGTTACAAGAACTCAACCCGCTGCCGACCACCGCGAGCAATGCGCAGATTCTGTTCCTGGTGCTCAATGCCTCGTCGCTGACGCTGTTGCCAGTGACCATCTTCATGTACCGCGCCCAACAAGGCGCCGCCGACCCGACGCTGGTGTTCCTGCCGATTCTGCTGGCGACCAGTGCGTCGACCCTGGTGGGCCTGCTCTCGGTTGCCGTCATGCAGCGCCTGCGGCTGTGGGACCCGGTGGTGTTGGCTTATTTGATTCCTGGCGCGCTGATGTTGGGCGGCTTCATGGCGTTGCTGGCGACCCTGTCCGCCACGGCACTGGCCGGGTTGTCATCGATTCTCGGCAACCTGACCCTGTTCGGCCTGATCATGCTGTTCCTGCTGATCGGTGCGTTGCGCAAGGTGAAGGTGTACGAAGCATTTGTCGAAGGTGCCAAAGAAGGCTTCGATGTCGCCAAGAACCTGCTGCCGTACCTGGTGGCGATGCTGTGTGCGGTGGGCGTATTACGTGCCTCCGGCGCGCTGGATTTCGGCCTGGAAGGGATTCGCCATGTGGTGGCGTGGACTGGCATGGACACGCGCTTTGTCGATGCCTTGCCGACTGCGATGGTCAAGCCGTTCTCCGGCAGTGCCGCGCGGGCAATGCTGATCGAGACCATGCAGACCCAAGGCGTGGACAGCTTCCCGGCGCTGGTGGCCGCGACGATTCAGGGCAGTACCGAAACCACCTTCTATGTGTTGGCGGTGTACTTTGGTTCGGTCGGTATCCAGCGCGCGCGGCATGCGGTGGGTTGTGCGTTGCTGGCGGAGTTTGCCGGCGTCGTGGCGGCTATCTCGGTGTGCTACTGGTTCTTTGGCTGAGACTTAGATAGCTATCGGGGGCAAGCCCCTCCCACCCATTGACCTGTGAATACATTCAAATGTGGGAGGGGGCTTGCCCCCGATGACGCCCTCAGCGCTTCACGCCCCGGTTGCCCTGAGCCACCACCCAATCCACCACCTGCTTGTTCAACTGATCCCCTGCCTGGCCAAACGCAGCGACCACCCCTGGCACCTGGGTATTGCTCACCGGCTGGCGCGCTTCAAAGCGTCGACTGGCCAGAATCCGTTGATCGCTCCCACGTACCAGGCGTGCGTCCAGGCGAATCACCACCTCCACCGCATTGCCCCGGTATTCGCTCTGAAACGCCTGCAACTGCCCGCCCAGCTCGTAGTCGGCCTGCAGGTTGGTGTCATCGGTGCTGAGCAGCGTGACCCGGCCATCGCGCTGTAAGCCGTCGAGCAGGCGATTACGCAACAGCACCGGCGCCGGATCGCTCCAGCGCGAGTTCGCGTAGCTGCTGATCAAGTCGCCATTGGGCACCACGGCAATGCGCGGGCTGTCGAGAAATTCGCTGGTTTGCGGCTTGGTCACGCGTAGCGACCAACTCACCGGCGTGCCTTGGCTGGTGGCTTGGGCCGAAGCCAGGCGGTACACGTCGGACGGGTCGGCTTTGGGCAGGATCGAGCACGCGCTGATCAGCGCCAAGGCCACAGGGACGATCAGTTGATAAGCACGCTTCATGGCGTGAACTCCTTGTTCTTGTCGCTGCCCAGCAGATAACCGCTGGGGTTGGCCTCCAGGCGGCGGGAGATGGCACGCAGCGAGCCGAGGGTTTCGCGCAGTTCGCGCACGGCCGGCGCCAGTTCGTTGAGCCCTTGCATGCCGCTGTTGACCGAATCCTTGTTGTTGGTCAGCAAGGTATTGATGGTGGCGGTGCTTTGCTCAAGGGACTTCATGGCCTGTTCGGCGCTGCCGAAGGCTTGCTTGCCCTGCTCGTTCAACAGGCCATTGGCATTGCGCATCAGCGCGGTGGTCTGCTCCAGCGCGGCGCTTGCCTGTTTGCTCACTTGCATCAGCTGCTGCATCACAACCTTGATATCGCCACGCTGGTCAGCGATGGCACCGGTCGTTTGTTCCAGATGTGCAAGGGTATTGCTCAAGTGCTCGACGTTTTCCGCGGAGAACATGCTGTTGGCGTTGTGCAGCAGCACGTTGATGCTGGTCATCAGATCATTGCTGTTGTTAAGCAAGCGCGCGATGGGCGAAGGTGAGGCGATGATTTCCGGCAGGTTGCCATTTTTGCCTTTGAGTTCGGGGCTTTGCGGCGTGCCGCCACTGAGCTGGATGATCGAGGTACCGGTGATGCCGGTCAGCGCGAGTTTGGCCTGGGTGTCTTCCTTGATCGGCGTCTGCCCGGCCAGGCGAATACGGGCGAGGACGCGACGCGGGTCTTTTGGGTCCAGGCGCAGGCTGATCACATCGCCCACCTTGATCCCGCTGTATTGCACCGCACTGCCTTGGGACAGACCGCTGACCGCTTCATTGAAGACCACTTCGTAATCCTGGAACGCGCTGTCGACGCTGGACTTGGCCAGCCACAAGCCAAACAGCATGGCGCCGACCACCACGATCACGCTGAACAGTCCGATCATCACATGATGGGCTCGGGTTTCCATGTCATACCTCGTTGAGCGATTGAGCGGCATCCAATGCCGCGCGGCCACGGGGGCCGTGGAAATATTCGTGAATCCACGCATCGTCCGTTTCCGAGACGACATCGATAGCATCGGCCACCAGCACTTTTTTCTGCGCCAGTACCGCCACGCGGTCGGTGATGGTGTACAGCGTGTCCAGGTCGTGGGTCACCAGGAACACGCTCAAGCCCAGCGCGTCGCGCAGGGTCAGGATCAGTTGATCGAATTGCGCCGCGCCGATCGGGTCGAGGCCCGCGGTGGGTTCATCAAGGAACAGGATGTCTGGGTCTAGCGCCAAGGCTCGGGCCAGAGCTGCGCGTTTGATCATGCCGCCGGACAACGAGGCCGGGTACTTGTCGGCCGCCGACAGCGGCAGCCCGGCCAGCGCTAGTTTCACCGCAGCCAAATGCTCGGCATCGGCGCGGCTCAGGCCCGCATGTTCGATCAGTGGCAGGGCGACGTTCTCGGTCACCGTCAGCGAGGAAAACAGCGCGCCCTTTTGGAACAGCACGCCGAAGCGCCGTTCCACCAGGGAACGCTCCTGTTCCGGCAGGCTCGGCAGGTTCTTGCCGAACACCCGCACTTCACCCTCGTTTGGCCGGCGCAGGCCGACGATACTGCGCAGCAGCACCGACTTACCGCTGCCGGAACCGCCCACCACCGCGAGGATTTCACCTTTATACAAGTCCAGATCGAGGTTCTCGTGCACGCGCTGACTGCCAAAGCGATTGCACAGGCCGCGCACCTCAATCACCGCCTCGGCGGGTGCCCGGTGTAGACGGCTCACCAGCTCATCTCCATGAAGAACAGAGCCGCGACCGCATCCAGCAAGATCACCACGAAAATCGATTGCACCACGCTGGAGGTGGTGTGGGCACCGACCGACTCAGCACTGCCGCTGACCTTGAAGCCCTCCAGGCAGCCAATCGCCGCGATCAGGAAAGCGAATATCGGGGCTTTCACCATGCCCACCAGGAAATGTTGAACCCCAATGTCCGATTGCAACAGCGAAAGGAACATCGCCGGTGAAATATCCAAGGCCACGGCGCATACCACGCCACCGCCGACAATCCCCGAGAGCATCGCCAGAAACGTCAGCATCGGCAGCGCCACCAGCAGCGCCAGCACGCGGGGCAGCACCAGCAGCTCCATCGGGTCTAGCCCCAGGGTGCGGATAGCGTCGATTTCTTCGTTGGCCTTCATCGAGCCGATTTGTGCGGTAAACGCACTGGCCGTGCGGCCGGCGATCAGGATCGCCGTCAGCAGCACGCCGAATTCCCGTAGGAAAGAGAACGCCACCAGGTCCACGGTAAAAATCGTCGCGCCAAAGCTTTTGAGCACGGTGGCACCGAGAAAGGCCACTACGGCGCCGACCAGGAAGGTCAACAAGGCCACGATGGGGGCGGCATCCAGGCCGACCTGTTCGAGGTGGGCAACCATGGGCGTAATGCGCCAGCGCTTGGGCCGGAACAGGCTGCGGGCGAAGGTTTCGAGGATCAGGCCGATAAAGCCCAGCAGTTTCTTGCTGTCCTGCCACACCTTGTCCACCGCTGCACCGATACGCGCCAGCACCTGAATACCGGTAGCTTCTTCGGGGGCCTTGTCCGGCACGCAGAAGTCGTTGAGGGAGCGATACACGGTTTTAAGCAGTGCGCGGTCGGCGGTGGACAGGCTGCAATCGGTCTGCTCGGCGGATTGCTCGATGCGGGTCGGCCCGAGCAGTTCCACCAGCAGGGACGCGCCAGCAGTGTCCAGGGCGCCGAGGCCATTGAGATCGATGCGCGCGCCGGCGTCGTATTGGCCGTCGAGCTTGTCCGACAGCTTTTTCAGGCTGGCGTAGTGGGCAAGCGTCCAGTCCCCCGTAATCCTGAGTAACGGAGGGGCGGTGGACGTATCGAGATGGGCGGCGCCAGGCGTGGTGTGGGTGGTCATAAGCTCCGAGCTTGTTTGCTATCCACAAGTCCTACGTAATAGCACGAAGCAGCCTACTGTGGGTTGTCCGTTTGTGCTGCGTCGGTGACTTTAAAGCGCAGCACGCCGATCACTTGTCCGTCTTCGGTGAGCACCCTCACCTGCCAGCGCCCTACGGAGTCGGCCGGGAAGTTCTGCTTGTGGGTCCAGGCGCGGTAGCCCTCTTTGCGTCCGCCGTGAATATCCAGGGCGATACGGTCCACTTCTTTGCCGTTGAGTTTCCACACATGGTAGATGCGCTCATCCAGCCCCCGCGGCGCGTTGATAGCGGTGTAGGCATACAGGCCGCCGTTGCGCAGTTGCGCGGCGCTGACTTGTTTGAGGTCATCGCCCGGGGTGCGGTCCTGCAACTGCGTGCTGATGGCCACTTCGGTCATCCACAGCGTGGCCGGCGGCACCCAACTGCGCAGCAGCCAGCCCGCCGCGCCGATGGCGGCCGTGACCCCCAGCAGCATCGCCCAGCCCTTGAGGCTGCGCAGCGGCAGGCTCACGGCCAGGCTCGGAATCGACAAGGCCATGGCCACGCCGAGGGCGAGTTTGTAACTCTCGGCGGTGGTCAGGTGCAGGATGATCGGCAGTGCAGTGAGCAGCGCGGCGAACAGGGTCAGGGTGTGCAAGGCCAGGAACAGCGAACGCTTGGGCGCCAGCCACTTGTAGTACAGCGGGTCGATGATCGACACCAGCGCCGCGGCGCCGAGCAGCCCTGTGAATATCGATTGGCCGCTGTTCCAGGCCGTGGTGATGAAAAAGAACGGCAGCACGAAGAACAGACTTTCCTGGTGGATCATCTGGGTCGCGTAGCGCAGCAGAGGTTCGGGAATTTCCCGTTTGAAGAGTTTGGTGAACAGCTGCGTGAAGCTGTTTTCGAGCATCAGCCATAGCCAGCTCACCAGCATGATCACCGCGATCCAACTGGCCATGCCCTGCTGACGGTCCACCAGGATGAAGCTGCACACCCCCGAGATAAAACCACCGAGTGCGATCACCCCTGGGTAGCGCTTCATCAGTTCAAGGATGCGCTGGATATAGTGAGTCAGGTTTGGCATTCGGCGATTCGCAGTGTGTGTAGGAAAAATCCCAGACAGAATAACGTCTTAGCCGGGTGTTCGGTGCGTCATTGCACAACCCGTTTGCGATAACGCCGCACGCTTACCCACAGGATCGCGATCACCCCCAGTAGGCCGACGCCGAGGCCACTCAGGCTGTCGTAGCTCAACAGTGGTTTTTCGATGCGCCAGTAGCCGGGTTGCTTGAGCAACTCGCGCAGCGTCTGGTTGGCCTCGTCCAGTTTGACCGCCTTGATGCGTTTGGCTGGGTCGCTGAAATGGCCGTTGTCGTAGTCGCTGGTAGCGCTCCAATAGTAGTCGGCTAGCGCGCTGTTGCCCTGAACGGCCCAGGCTTGTCGGGCAATGGCCGCTTGTTGCAGACGCGTAAAGGTGGCCGGGTCCAGGCCGTCTTTGAGCAATTGCGTCTTGAGGTCTTGCAGTACCTGTTCGGCTTCGCTGAGGTTTTCCCGTTCCAGGTCTGCATTCAGGCTCAGAAAACCGACACCGCCGAGCACTTCGCGTTCGGCCCAGGGGCCGTAGGACAGGCCATGCTTGAGGCGCAGTTGGCGGTACAGCGCCCAGTCCAAGTAGTCCTTGAGCAGGTCGTAGGTTTCATCGTGCTGGTCGTCCAGCACCGGTTCCGGCAGCAGCCAGTGCAGTTTGGCGCTGTTGCCGAGCCATCCGTGGATCAGCTCGCGATGGGCGGCGGCGGCCTGTTGGATCTGCGGCAGCGGTAAATGTTCGCTGGGCTCGACCGGCGTCAATTGGCCGTAGGTGCGTTCCAGATAGGCCGGCAGCAGTTTGTCGAGATCGCCGACGACGATCAGCGTCATGTTGTTGGGGGCGTACCAGTCCTTGCGCAGTTTTTGCAATTGGTCGCGGGTCAGGTGATTGACCTCGGCGCGTTCGGCACATTTAAGGCCCAGTTCAACGGCCAGTTGATTGCTGGCGGTGTGGCCCAGGTCCTGGCGGTCAAGCAGGCGTTGCAGGCGTGAGTAGTGGCCGCCGTCCTCACGTTCCACCACCTGTTTAGCTGCATTGATGTGGGCGTCGGTCAACTCGGTGCGAGTGAGGATCGCCAGCAGCAGGTCCAGCACTTTGCGCTGGTTATAGGCGGGCGCTTCGATCACGAAGGTGGTGTCGGCGTTGCTGGTGTAGGCATTCCATTCGCCGCCCAGGGCTTGCATGCGTTCTTCCAGATCGCCTTCGCCGCCGCCATCGATCCCGCTGAACAGCAGGTGTTCAAACAGATGTGGCAGCTCTTTGTCCTCGCACCGGAAGTCATCCAGGCCCACACCCACCACCAAGCGAATCGCCACATGCCCGCGCTCGGTACCCGGTTTGAGCAGCAGTTGCAGGCCGTTGGGCAAGGTGTAGCCCTCGACTTGCAGGCGGTCAAAGGCAAAGGCGTGAGCGGCGCCCATCAGCAGGCAGGCGAATAACAGGCGACGCATAACTGGCTTCCTGGCGAGTGAGGTCAGTTGTAACTGACTTCACGGGCCATCGTACGTTCAGGGTGAATGCGTGATGTCGGCAATATCTTCGGCCGAGAGTGCGCCGGTGTCGGACGTTTCCAACACCACATACGCACTGCTGCAAAACAACGAGTTCAGGCGCTTCATGTCGGCAATCAGCTCCAGATGCAGGGAACTGGTCTCCAGGCTTTGTACGATCTTGCGCTGCAGACGGCTGACATGGGCATGGGCCAGGCGCCGCTCTTGGGCGCGGAAGCGGCGCTTCTCACGCAGCAGCTGGCGAGCGCTGTGGGGGTCGGCGCTGAGAAACACCGAAAGCCCCAGGCGCAGATTGGCGATCAACTGGCTGTGCAGGTCGGTGAGTTCTTCCAGGCCCACCTCCGAGAACTGCCGGCGCTGGGAGGTCTTCTGCTGCTGGACCTTGCGCAGCATGCGTTCGATCAAGTCGCCGGCCAGCTTGAGGTTGATCGATAGCTCGATGATTTCGGCCCACCGGCGGCTGTCTTGTTCGCTGAGGTCTTCGCGGGGCATTTGCGCCAGGTAGAGCTTGATGGCGCTGTAGAGCGCTTCAACGTCATCGCTGAGGCTGCGCATTTCCTGGGTGATGGCCGTCTGTTTGCCGCGCAGTACTTCCTGCATGGCGGTGAGCATATTGTCGATCAGGTCACCCAGGCGCAGGGTTTCTCGCGCGGCGTTGGCTAGCGCCAAGCTGGGAGTGGTGAGGGCGGTAGGATCCAGATGCCGTGGTTTGGCTTTGCCATTGACCTCTTCTCGCTCTGGCAGCAGCCACGTGCACAAGCGTGCCATCGGGCCGATGGTGGGCAGCAGGATCAGGCAGCGGCTGACGTTGTAGAGCAGATGAAAGGTGATGACCATGCCCTGGGCGCTGTAGTCCAGGTTATCCATCCAGCGTACGAGCGGGTCGAGCACCGGGATGATCAGCAGCAGACCGATCAGTTTGTACAGCAGGCTCCCTAGGGCGACCTGGCGACCGGCCGCGTTCTGCATGCTGGTACTGAGAAATGCCAGTATGCCGCTGCCGATATTGGCGCCGATCACCAGGCCGATTGCCACATGCAGGCCGATCACGCCGGCGCCGGCCAGGGTGGCGGTCAGCAGCACCGCGGCGAGACTGGAGTAGGAAATCATGGCGAACAAGGCGCCGACCAAGGCGTCGAGCAGGATGTCGCCGGTCAGCGACGCAAACACGACTTTGACCCCCTGGGCATGGGTAATCGGTCCCGCCGCTTCGACGATCAATTGCAGCGCCAGGATGATCAGCCCCAGGCCGATGCCCACTCGGCCCAACTGCCCTGCCCGCGTCTGTTTGCGCGACAGGAAGAAAATCACCCCCAGAAAAATCAACAGCGGCGACAGCCAGGACAGATCAAAGGTGAGTACCCGCGCCATCAAGGCTGTGCCGACGTCGGCGCCGAGCATGGTGGCCATGGCCGGCATCAGCCCCATCAGGCCCTGGCCGACGAATGATGTCACCAACATCGCCGTGGCGTTACTGCTCTGCACCATGGCGGTCACCAGAATGCCGGCGATAAACGCCAGCCAGCGCTTGGCCATGTTCTGACCGATGACGTGGCGCAAGTTGGAACCGTAGACCCGCAGGATGCCGGTTCGGACGATGTGCGTGCCCCAGATCAGCAGGGTCACGGCGGAAAGCAGATTGAGCAAGGTCAGCATGCTCGGCCCCCCGTGTGGGTGGGCTCCAGAAGGAGCCAATGAGAATTGCCGCGTGCCGTTCTACGTCTTGTACTTAAGCTGTAGTTGGCGAATGGGCTCGGCGCCAGCATCGCATAGCTAAAGTGGGGATTGAAACAAAACTGTCATGAAATCAGCTTTTTGCGATGTAAAAAAAACGGGGCGCGAAGGCCTAATGCCAGTCAGTTAAGCTGACTGGCATTTTTATTTCTGATCGGATACTTCGGTGATTTCAGCCGAATCGTCCGAG